>NZ_CP103300.1:0-686250 GCF_025562755.1 Endozoicomonas euniceicola | reverse complement strand
AAAACAGTGGTTCGGCGCCACACACCAGCAGGTCATTGACACACATAGCCACCAGGTCAATGCCGATGGTGTCATGCCTGTTCAGCTCCATGGCCAGTTTCAGTTTAGTGCCTACGCCGTCGGTTCCGGAAACAAGGACAGGCTCCTTATAACCTGTCGGGATCTGGCACAGTGCTCCGAAGCCACCCAGTCCGCCCATTACTTCCGGGCGTTTAGTGGCTTTTGCTACATGCTTGATACGTTCAACCAGTGTGTTGCCTGCACTGATGTCTACGCCTGCATCCTTGTAGCTAAGAGAGTCTTTGGAGGAATCGCTGTCGATTTTACTCATAGGAGGTGGTTCCGCACCTAAGTATTTAAGTCGAACTATGTCGAGGGTCAATGATCAGAGCGCGCATTCTAGCGTAAAGGCAGGTACTGATGCGAGTTTTTACCTGTTGTGCGCGGGGGAGTTATGGCAAAATCTATTTTTTATTAGTTTTCAAGGTTCCAGGCATGTCGTTAGCTGTCATGGCTTGTTGTGTGGCGAAAGCAAAAAGTAATGTGGCGAAGGCGAAAAGTTTGAAGTTTTCAGAAAAAACGACGTTATGGCTGCCACGCCAGGGTTTGCTGTTATTAGCCTGCTCATTACTGTTTCTGTTGCCTCAGCTATCAATGGCTTCTCAGGTCAATGACCTTTATCAGGTCGAGGTGCCGGTGTCCGGGCAGGACAGTGATGACCGCAGGCAGGCAACGTTCAGGGCAATGTCGGAAGTGCTGGTCAGGGTGACAGGGCAACGGCAGACCCTGTCCAATCCGGCCGTAAAGCGTGCGCTGCAGAAGGCCACGAATTATCTGCAGGGATACAGCTACCACCGGGATGAAGTGGATGGGCAGCGACAGTTAATGCTGGTCACCCAGTTTAATGATAAAGCAATAACCCGACTGCTTCGGGACAACGGTCTGGGCATCTGGGGAGAAAACCGGTCCACCACCCTGATGTGGCTGGCCGTTGATGATGGCGGGCGACGGCAGATTCAAAGCAGTGGCAAATCAACAGAGTTGTCAGAAAACATTGGTCAGGTGTTCGATCACAGAGCTTTGCCGTTGATCTTTCCGGTGATGGATTTTGACGATAACCTGACCATCAGTGCTGTGGATGTCTGGGGACTGTTTTCCAGCAAGTTGACGGAAGCGTCTGTGCGCTACGGCTCTGAATCAATTCTTGGTGGCCGCCTCTCGGTCAGCAAAACGGAGAAGGGTGAGCGCTACAATGGTCGACTGGTTCTTCTGTTCCGAAACCAGCGATACGATGCCAGCATTGAAGCGTTGAGTGCCAGAGGTGTTGCGCTCGCTATGGCGGATCTGGTGGGTAACACTCTGTCCAGACATTACGCTGTGACGGCTGGCAGCAGTGAGAACCCCATTATGCGTATTGATGGCACCGGCACCACCAAAGCCTACGCGGGGGCCATTGCTTATGTAGAAGGTCTGACCGCAGTACGAAACGTTATGGTGAAACGGGTGTCAGGGGATCAGCTGGAGCTGGAACTTACTATTGATGGTACCGTGGCACAACTGTCGGACTCCATTGCGCTGGAGCGTCAGCTGCAAAAGGTTGAACCGAATAGACAGCCGGTGGGTGGTGAAAGTTATCTGCACTATCGTTGGCGCGGGCGATAGAAAAAAATAATCATGCTGCAGGAGCGGGTATGACCATAAGACAACGTTGGATGCTGGCAGGCGTGGCTCTGGCTACTGGATTAGTCATTCATTTTTTAAGCCCTATCCTTGCGCCTTTTGTACTCAGCCTGGTCCTGGCTTATCTGGGTGATCCTCTAGCTGACCGGTTGGAAAAAATGGGTATGAGTCGCTCCCTGTCGGTGACGTTGGTGTTTCTTGCCCTGTTTATCGTTGGTCTGGTGTTGTTGCTGGTGCTGATTCCTGCACTGTTCCACCAGATTAAAACCCTGATACAACTGCTGCCGGTCTGGGAAGCCTGGATTCGCAACAATGTGGTACCAGAGCTACTCACGTATATTGAGGTTGATCCAGAGTGGTTTGATCTGAGCGTAGTGGTTAAGCAACTGGCCGCCGAGTGGCAGCAAACCGGGGGTATTATTGCAGACCTGAGTCGTAAGGTGACGTCTTCAGGACTGGCAATCGCCGGGTTTGTGGTTAATCTTTTTCTGGTTCCGGTGGTAACGTTTTATCTGCTCAGGGACTGGGACAAAATGATGCTGCATTTGCGTCTGACCATGCCTCTGAATATGGAAGCAGAAGTCGTTACCTTGTCGAAAGAGTGCGATGAAGTGCTGGGAGCCTTTCTAAAAGGGCAATTAATGGTTATGCTGGCGCTCGGTGTAATTTATAGCGCTGGCTTATGGCTGATCGGGTTGCAGTTCGCTATGCTGATTGGTCTGTTGGCAGGGCTGGCGAGCATCATTCCCTACATGGGATTTTTTGTTGGTTTTGCCACGGCGATCATTGTCGCACTTTTCCAGTTTGACCAATACTGGGCTTTACTGGCCGTGACAGCGGTATTTACCGTTGGGCAGATGCTGGAAGGCTATGTCCTTACCCCATGGCTGGTTGGGGATAAAATTGGTTTGCACCCGGTGGCTGTTATTTTTGCATTAATGGCAGGTGGACAGTTGTTTGGTTTCATTGGCATGCTGATTGCACTGCCACTTGCTGCAATTATTATGGTACTCTTGCGTCATCTGCATCGGAATTACAAGGCAAGTGACCTTTATCATGCGGGCGAGCCTGGCGAGTAGCTTGTAAAGAGTAGCCTGGAAAGCAGCCTGAGGAGTGAACCATGCAAGGTGTAACAGAATACCTAACACCGGTGCCAGAAAAGTCAGGGGCTGTAGCGTTTTTATACGTGGGGCAGTGCCTGTGAAATATTATCAATCCATTGCCTGATGTCGTATATGAGTCTGCCTGTGCAATTGCCACTCAGCGTCCAGTTAAGGGACGATGCTACATTCGCTAACTTTTTCAGCGGACAGAATGCTGCATTGGTTAATATGCTGGATATCGATCGACAGGTTCCCGGCATAGAAACTGAGCAATTTATCTATCTGTATGGCTCCAGTGGTGTGGGGTGCAGTCATTTACTGCAGGCTGCCTGCCATCAAGTCGATAGTCGCCAGGGGCGCAGTATTTATCTGCCTATGAATGAACTGGTGCACTATCCTTCAAAGCTTCTGGAAGGGATGGAAAGTCTGCAACTGGTCTGTATTGATGATATCAATGCGGCGGCAGGTATTCCGGAATGGGAAGAAGCCCTGTTCGATCTTTTCAACCGTCTGCGCGATGCAAACACCCGCTTGCTGGTAGCGGCTGACAGTTCTCCCAAAGCTCTGAAGATTGAGTTGCCAGACCTGGTTTCCCGGCTCAGCTGGGGGGTAGTGTTTCAGGTTCATCCGCTGGTCGATAAAGAAAAAGTCGCGGCCTTGCAGTTGCGTGCTCATCTGCGGGGACTGGACATGAATGAAGATGTTGCCCGCTTCATTATCTATCGCAGTAACCGCGATATGGGGCATTTATTCAGGATTCTTCAGAAGCTCGACAGCGCCTCATTGAGGGCTAAAAGAAAGCTGACCATCCCTTTTGTGAAACAGGTTATGAGCTGGTAGCTGAGTACTGAGGAGCTGAAGGTTAGCATATACCGCTATTGGCTATTGGCTATTGGCTATTGGCTATTGGCTATTGGCTATTGGCTATTGGCGGTTGGCTGTATGAGCAGCTAATAGCCAACCGCCAAACGCCCGGTAAGTTATTGAATGCTGCGCCCCTTAATCATACGAAATATCGGTTTGCTCTTTTAACCTGCGTAACCAGAGAGTATCTATGCAAAACCAATCGCAGTCTCGTTGGTTTGTCAGTGCCTTAGCTGGATTGCTTATTTTCCTGACTCTTTTGTCAGGTTATTTTCTTTTGCCTGAACGACTGGCTCGTCACTTTCTGGAAAGGCTGTCGCAGGAATCGGGTATTGAAATTCTACCCGTGCGAGTGGATTACTCCCTGCTGAGCGGGGAGCTGATTCTTAAAGATTCCGACCTGTATCTGGTACCAGGGTTACAGATCAGTGCAGATGAAGTTCGCATGCGTATTCCCCTGTCAACTCTCAGTTCTTCTGATGCCCTGCAACTATCCGGCCTTTATTTTCAAAGCCCATTTATTAATGTTGATCTGGATCGCCTGGGCAGTTCAGTGTCGACTGCGTCTTCACCGCTTCAGAAATATATGACAACCGTCGTAAAGTCTTTTGAACTGGGCAAGGGCGGTTTGTTTCTGTCTCGCACTGGGACGCAACCATTGGCGGCCTCTCTGGCCTATCAGTCAATACAGATACAGACCAGCAACAGTGGTGAATTAAAACTGTCGATTGATGGTTTATCTGAGAAGGGTGATTGGGCATTTCAGGGACAGTTCGATCTGGGCGCTCGTGAGCTTAATGGTGAGCTTGATGTTCGGAATGTACCGCTGGATACGATTCAGGGAGCGTTTCCTGACAGTTCTTTTGAACACTGGGAGCAGGCGACAGTCAGTGCTAATCAGAGCGTTTTCTGGTCGCCCAGGCAGAGTGTCAGTATGGAAGGGACGCTGATACTTCGGCAGGGGCTTATGAGCTTTGCTGAAGATCAGAAAATCCGCTGGGACGAGCTTGAGCTGCTGGGGTTCTCTTTGTCTGATGGCAGCGTATCGGTAGTTAAAGGCTCTCTGAATGATGCAGATGCACTCTTGAGTGAACAGGCGCTGGCATTGTTGCCAGAACAACTGAAGGCTTTTTCAGAGCTGGAACTCAGGCGGCTGAATCTATTTTCCCAACCAGCTCAATGGCAAAGCGACCACGGCAAAGCTGAGCTTAGCAACCTGAACGGGCAGCTTGTTCGCATTAGTGAGCAGGCGCTGACTTTAAAGGGGGCTGCTTACGCTTTGCAGACATTGCCTGTTGTCGTGGATGCAGAGCTTCATAGTGATGGTCAGGGTAAAGCCCGGATCAATCTGAGAGAAGTTGACCTTGGAACCGTATCAAAACAGAAGCGGGTCGTGGCAGGTTACGACCTGGCAGGCAGTAAGATGGGTACAGTCATGCAGTTGTCCTGGGGGGCAGGTGAACGACATGCCAAAGGGCGACTGACGTTTACTCGTTTTACCGCGCGACCCGATAACGGTTCAGCAACAGACTGGAACTTGCCTTTAATTCGGGCTGTTATGACGGACAATAAAGGGCGAATCGTTGTGCCGGTTGCGGCACATAAACTGCCTGAAAAAAACCTGTCTTCTGCGCTGATTAACCTGTTGCAGAACAGCGTAAAGGTAAGTCTCAAGCGTGTGACGGATAAGCCTTTACTCTATCTGGGTCAGCTGTCAGGCAGCCAGACACCTCTGGTTGAAAAGATTGATTACCAGCCCGGAAAGGCACTGTTGTGTAATGAGTCTGAACAAACGGTTCGTCAATGGACAAGTGTATTAAATCGCAGGCCTGCGCTTGCTTTGTCGTTTCAGGGATTTGCTTCCAGAACGGCTGACAGGGCAGGTCTTGCCAGGGCAGAGCTGGATGTAGACCTGCTGGAACTTTACTCTACCTTGCTTAAGGAAAAGCCTGAAAATGTTGCCGGCATTCCTTTAGAAACCCGTGAACAGCTAATTGAGCAGATGTATCTGCGTATTCACAATCGCCGACTTCCGGAGGTAGGCGAGTTGTCACAGCAACAGCGGGTTGTCAGGGCGGAAAACTGGCTGGTGAGTCACTGGCCGGTCAAGCCGGAAAGTTTTCAGAAGCTGGCTGAAGGGCGTGAGCAAACGATAAGGAACTGTCTGCTGGAGGCGGGAGTCGATAGCAAGCGTTTACATATCGAACCTGCACAGGTGGTGGACGGGCAGGCCCGGATGCGTTTTGAATTTATCTATTAGAATATATGGCTGTTGGCTGTTGGCTGTTGGCTGTTGGCTGTTGGCTGTTAGTTGGTGGCTGTATGAACTGCTAATAGCCAGAAGGCAGAAGCCAGAAGCTAAAAGCCGGGTATGTTAGCTGGCTTTCATTAATCGACTCTGCCAGCGAATAAACAACAATGACACAGTAAAAAGAAGACAGCTGACGCCTGCTGTTAACCAGCCGTGTGGTGACTCAGGCTGGGCGGAAACCGATAAAACTCCGCTGATAAAGTAGAAACACAGGATAAAACACAGCCATGCGGCTGATCTTGGATTGCGCTTTAATAGCCCTTGCAGGGGCAGAGTCAGAGGAATAAGCTGAATAGCCGTAATGGCCAGTCTCGAACCCGGTGGTGGATTCAGCCACCAGGTTTCTGCGAGTAATGTCAGCATCAGGCAGGCGTACAAGCCCATGGTCAACGGGTAAACGAAGGCGACTTTTTTTATCATTGTCTGGTTCTTCACATTTTTGCTCATACTGTTTGGTGTTTTCATTCTGATAAGTTTGATTTGGCAGACTCCATCCACCAATCTGACATACCGTTAACTAAAATGATTGCAGCTGAGCAATTATAAATGAATGCGTGCAAGGTCATATCATGAATGTGCATGACTTGGAGCTGGGTGATATTCTTTTTTATTTCCACATGGGGGCATCGACTATTCCTCTTTGGAGCATTCCTCATTATGCAGCGACACACACCTCTATTGTCAGTCACGTGGGGACTCATCCGTGGATATCCCATATAACACGCAATGGCCTGGTGTTTAGTGCCTTTGGACTAAACAAAGGCTTCCGCTTCCTCGCTTACCGCTTGAACCCTGACCAGCAAAATACTTTTGCTACGGAGGCGTCTCACCTGGCAAGAATGTGGTGCATTGCAAACAATGACGTAAAGCTGATAGAAAGAAAATCACGCAGTAACGTCGCTTCTACTGACTACTCCCTCCCAGTCGCCTCCGTGCCTGGCACATTCAGTTATTTTAAGTCTCATACCGCAATATTCAGGTCCGTTTTTTTTGGAAAAAAAGCCATAGAGTACGTCAGCAAACTTGAATGGTATAAGGTGCGAAACATCATCCCTCCGGAACTGAGCGGCAAAGGTGGAACGTATTGTAGTATGTTTGTGGTTTCCTGTTATCAGGCTGCTTTTGGTGTTGCCCACAGTGCCAAGCTGCTGCCTGTTGACGCGCAAACGGTTATGCCGTGGACCTTTTATCGATGCGTCATCGACAGCCCTTCCTGGAGGTGTCTGGGTGAAGTTTCTTGATTTTCATTTGATCTAGCATCTAAAGGATTTCCAGAACCGATTCCGGTGGTCTGCCAATACGGGCCTGCCCTTTATTGACGACAATGGGGCGTTCAATCAATTTGGGGTATTTCAGCATTGCCTGAATTAGCGCTTGATCATCCAGCTGTGGGTTCTTCAGATTATTATCCTTGTACTCCTGCTCCCCTTTCCGCAGCAGTTCTCTGGCTGTCAGACCCAGTTGTTCTAACAGGATTTTCAGGGTAGCTTCGTCAGGAGGCGTTTCCAGATACAGAACGATGTCCGGGCTGACGCCCTGTTCTTCCAGCAGCGCCAGTGTCTGACGGGATTTGGAACAGCGTGGATTGTGATAGAGGGTGACAGCCATGCAAGTTTCCTCGTTTATGCTCTTTTTCTTGTTCAGGCGAAGATGCTAAACCCGATTGTGGTTCTGTACAACCGTTTAATGCGCTCTTTATTGAGCAAATATTATGTAATTTGTCACCCTTGAACTGGAGAGTACTTATAAGACGGAATATGCTTCTGCTTTGGTCGCAAACAGAATAGGAAATCACTATGTTAAGCAGCAGGCATTGGTTATTAGGGTGTTTTGTCTTATTACTGGCGGGCTGTGCCAGCCAGAGAGTTGACTGGGATTATGATACGTCGGCCAGGGTTCAGCAGCAGATGAGCAGCTGGAAAACCTATGCCTGGCTGACCGTTGATAAGGATCAATCCTTGGATTATCACCTGGACGGCCTGCAGGATCGCAGGGTGCGTGCTGCGGTGAACCGTGACCTGCAAGGCAAGGGGTTCCGGATGGTGGACGAGTCTCAAGCGGATTTTCTGGTCAATTATCTCACTAAAACCAAAACCCGCCGGGAAGAGAATCACGTTTCTACCTCGCTGGGATATGGCATTAACAGCTGGGGACTGGGGGTGCAGTCAGAAACCCGTGTGAGGGATTACGAGGAAGGTTCTTTGATGGTCGATTTTATTGACCCTGCCAGTAAAGAGCTGGTCTGGCGTGGACGTTCCCAGTCGCGTATTCCTGACCGTTCGACTCCGGAAAAACGTATACAGCAGATCAATAATGCAGTCGATGCCATTCTTAAAGGCTTTCCGCCAGCCGCTGGTAGCTGATATCCTGACCAGAAGCCTGCCGGACTTAAGTCCGGCAGGCTTCCGGGAGTAAAGGGAACGGCCTTTGCTCCTTATGTGCTGAGGAGCAGCTCATGGTCAGGCCCGATTTTTCCCCACGTTCCATCAAACAACTGCTGTTGTTTATCAAGTCGACGGTGGAACGGTTTGTTCAGAATGGCTGCATGGACAGTGCAGCTGCCCTTACTTATACCACGCTGTTTGCCGTGGTGCCTTTGATGACCGTGACTTACAGCCTGCTCTCGGCTATTCCCAGCTTTCAGGGCATTGGCGAAACGGTACAGTCTTTTATCTTCCATAACTTTGTACCAACAGCGGGTGAAACCGTCAAAACGTATTTGGTCAGTTTTTCTCAACAGGCTCGCAAGCTAACGGCGGTCGGTGTGGTGTTTCTGATGGTGACCGCTTTCATGATGCTGAAAACCGTGGACAAAGCCATCAATAAAGTCTGGCAGGTGGATAAGGTGCGTCGTGGTGTTTCCGGCTTCTTGCTGTACTGGGCTATTTTGAGCCTGGGCCCGTTTTTGATTGGGCTGGGTTTTGTTCTGACGTCTTACCTGGCTTCATTGAAATTTATTTCAGATACAACGGCGTTTTTTGGCGCAGAGTCTGCCTTGTTGCGACTGATGCCTGTGTTGCTTAGCGCTATGGTGTTGACGCTGCTCTATGCCGCAGTACCAAACCGCAAGGTGCCTTTTCGGTATGCTCTGACTGGTGCGGTGGTCATCGCCACGGTGCTTGAAGTAGCCAAGGGCGTGTTTGCCCAGTTTATTGCCCAGGCTCCGACTTATGAACTGGTGTATGGTGCCTTTGCTGCGGTGCCTGTTTTTCTGGTCTGGATTTACCTTAGCTGGAACCTCGTTCTGTTTGGGGCGGTTATGGTACGCAACCTTACCATGTCCGTAGGGCAGCAAAAGGATGAACACTGGCCACCCTTACTGGGGCTTCTGGTGGTGTTGTCCATGTTTCGTCAACAGTTTTGTCATGGAAAAACGGTCAACTATAAAATGTATCAGAATGACTGGCCTCTCTCTCTGGAAGACTGGGAGCGCTATGTCGGCCTGTTACAGAATCAGGGGTTGATCTGTAAAAGTCATCAGGGGGAGTTGGTACTGGTGCAAGATTTACGACAGATGCAGCTTGCTTTGTTCTGTCAGCAACTGCCCTGGCCCATGCCTGATGCGCAGTCTTTGACGAGTATTAGCCGGGAGGGGCGTCCACAGTGGTTTTCAGAGCTGCTTGACCGGCTTTTGCATGTGAATGAAATCAAGGCTGCTGCGTTGGATGTTAATCTTGATGAGCTTTATGAGTCATCTCTTTGAGAGGGTCGATTACATCAATTTTCCGCTGTTCATACTGCCATCTGGCAACATAGATAATAAAGCACTATAAGCCCCAGCCTACCCTGGAGTCTGTTGCTCCCCATTGTCAATAATTGGTAAAAACTGACTTTCGTCAAAAAAAATACTATTTGCTGTAACCGGTTGCTGAAACCGGTTACATTTTCTGTTCAGGATTGTTATCGTAATAACCGCAATAAGAAAAAAACTGGTGCTGACCGCAAAACCAGTTAATGGCAGAAGGTAGCGGAAAGAAACTCACTGAGCCAGAACTGAGCTTTTTTCCAGTAAAAACAGATGAATAGGAAGTGGTATCCCGGGGGTAACGATGGAAAATTTTGCGAATAAACTGGAGCAAGCGCTTATGCCGGTGGCGAGCCGGCTAGCTAATATCAAGTATCTGATCGCTCTGCGAGACGGCATGGTCTACGCCATGCCATTCTTTATTGTTGGTTCGATCATTCTGCTGTTGCTAAACCTGCCACTGACTGACCCGAACAACTTCATGTACTCGGAGTGGTACGCCAACCTGATGGCTGAGCACAAAGGCAACTGGCTACAGCCGTTTTATGCGACACTGGGTATGTCATGTCTGTTTATTTCCTTTGGTATTGGTTCCAGCCTGGGTAAGCAGTATGGTCTGCCTGAAGTCACCAGTGGTTTCCTTTCCCTGTTTGCATTCCTGATGGTTGCCGCTCCGGTGACTGGATGGCCGCCAGCCATTAATGCTAGCTATCTTGATAGCAAGGGCATGTTTACTGCGATTGTATTCTCTTTCCTGGCTATCGAAGTGTATCGCTTTATGCAGGCTCGCAAGATGACGATTCGCCTGCCAGAACAGGTTCCGCCAGCCATTGCCCGTTCGTTTGAGTCCCTGACTCCGGTGATTGCACTGATTCTTATTCTTCAGCCTCTGAACCTGCTGGTGGCTTCTGTTGGTGAAGGTGGCATGCTGGTGCCTCAGTTGATGATGGAAATCTTCAAGCCTCTGGTCAGTGCTGCTGACTCTCTGCCCGGCTTGCTGTTAATCGTTTTGCTGGTGCATGTGTTGTGGTTCTGTGGTCTGCACGGTGCCAACATTGTGACCGGTGTGATTGGCGCGATTATGCTGACCAACCTGTCTGCTAACCAGGCGGCTCTGGAAGCAGGGCAGGCGCTGCCAGCTATTTTTGCCGGTGGTTTCCTGGATAGCTTTGTTTACCTGGGTGGTGCCGGTGCAACTCTGGGTTTGGCGATTGCCATGTCGATCAGCAAGAGTGCTCACCTGCGTTCCATCGGTCGACTGTCTGTTGTACCGGGTCTGTTTAATATCAACGAACCGGTGCTGTTTGGTGCGCCTGTTGTGATGAACCCGATTCTTGGTATTCCATTCATTGTGGTGCCGCTGATCAACGTAACCGTTGCCTACCTAGCAACCTCTATGGATCTGGTTGGTCGTGTGGTTGCCCTGGTGCCCTGGACGACACCCGGACCTCTGGCTGCCTTCCTGGGTACTAACTTCAGTGTCAGCGCTCTGGCTCTGAGCCTGGGTCTGGTTGCTTTCTCAACGGTTGCTTATCTGCCATTCCTGAGAGTCTATGCCAAGTCTCTGGAATCTCAGGAGGAGGTACAGGTGCAGGGTGAAGCGGTAACCGCTTAATATAGAGTGTGTGTAAGTAGTGTGTGGCAAAGTGTGTGACGAGTTGTGTGGCTCGTTGTGAGAGGAGAAACCGGCTTTATGCCGGTTTCTTTCGCTTTTGGCTTTTGGCTTTTGGCTTTTGGCTTTTGGCTGTTCATATAGCTATCAACCGACAGCGGACGGACAGCTAAAAGCCAGAAGCTAAAAGCCCGGTATATGTCTGATTGCTGCCACCCTGAGCTGTCACCTTGTGCGTAAATTAAAAGAATGTGCAATCAGTAGATTTGACTGCTGTAAGTTCAGGCATTCGTCGGTATGATCGTGACTCGACTATTGTTCTCACTATCGTCCTCTACGGAGCGCTTTTTTATGGTAGCCATTGGTACCCCCGGTTCTGTTTCTGCAACAAAGGTGTTGTTGCTGGGTTCAGGTGAACTTGGAAAAGAGCTTGTGATTGAGTTACAACGACTGGGTGTGGAAGTGATTGCTGTTGATCGCTATGACTATGCTCCCGCCATGCAGGTGGCTCATCGTCGCTATGTTATCAATATGCTGGATGCTGATGCGCTCAGGGCGCTGATCGCTGAAGAGCGCCCGGACTATATTGTGCCGGAAGTAGAAGCCATTGCGACCGATGTGCTAGTGGATATTGAACGTGAAGGCATGGCGACCGTCGTGCCTTGTGCCCGTGCGACTCAGCTTACGATGGATCGGGAAGGGATTCGCAGGTTGGCAGCAGAAGAGCTGCAACTGCCCACTTCACCCTTTGCCTTTGCCGAATCGAAACAGGAACTGCGTGATGCAGCTGAGCAAATTGGCTTTCCCTGTGTGGTGAAACCGGTGATGAGTTCTTCTGGCAAAGGTCAGAGTGTACTGAAATCGGAGGGCGATATTGCTTCTGCCTGGGGCTACGCCGTGGAAGGTGGGCGTGCAGGTAAGACCCGGGTTATTGTTGAAGGCTTTGTGGATTTCGATTATGAAATTACCCTGCTGACGGTTCGCTCCCGTCAAGGCACTTACTTTTGTGCGCCAATCGGTCATCGTCAGGAAGGGGGGGATTATGTGGCATCCTGGCAGCCGCAGGCCATGTCGGAGCCGGCTTTACAGCAGGCTGAGTCCGTAGCCGGTGCGATTACCGGTGCGCTGGGCGGATATGGTGTATTTGGCGTTGAACTCTTTGTGAAAGGCGACGAAGTCCTGTTTAACGAAGTGTCTCCGCGCCCACATGATACGGGGATGGTGACCCTGATTTCGCAGAATTACAGTGAATTTGCACTCCATGCCCGGGCTATTCTCGGGTTACCTGTGAATCCTATACATCAGCCTAAAGCAGCCGCATCGGTAGTCATTAAACCGTCTGGTCGTTCATCCAGCATTGTGTTCAGTAATTTAGCGGCTGCATTGTCTGAGCCGGAAACCGATTTGCGTTTGTTTGGTAAGCCGGAAATAAATGGCGCTCGTCGTATGGGGGTCGCTCTGGCGCTTGGGGAGAATACTGAGGAAGCCTGTCGAAAAGCCAGTAAAGTCGCTGCCAGTGTTAAAGTGAGCATCGAATAGTCTTTCCACTATGGGCATTTTCTGCGCTATGGTCATTTGAAACTTGCTTCAGTTGAGCCAAAAAGCAGTGTTCCAGCTGTCTGGGCACTCCTGCTAAACTGGAAACTTTTCTAATGTTCAGGTGACTGCAAATGCCCAGATGTTTTCCTCCGCTCAAGAGGCTCCTGCTGCTATTTCTGATGGCACTTCTGTCGTCCTGCAGTCAACCTGAATTTACGGACAGTACCGGAAAAGGCGTCAGCCTCAGTGATAGTCAGGGTCGCTGGCTGGCACTGAACATCTGGGCAGAGTGGTGTGACCCTTGTCGGGAAGAAATTCCAGAGCTGAACGCTCTTTATCAGTCAGATGCCATTCGGGTTCTGGGGTATGACTTTGATAACAGTCAGGGGGCTGAGCTGGAGAGTAAAATTGCTAGTCTCGCTATTGCTTTTCCTGTGTTAACCAATAATCCGCTTGAACGTCTGAAAACTCGAACGCCACAGGTTTTACCCGCCACTCTTATTGTTAGTCCTCAGGGTGATCTGGTTGAAACCTTGTATGGCCCCCAGACACAAAATACTATTGGGCAGGCAATTCGAAAACAGCAAACAAAGGTGGCAGCCGGTGGCTAAAGTTTGTAAGCGTGCCCTGATCAAGGGCAGGGTTCAGGGCGTCTGGTATCGTGGCTCAACCCAGAAAAAGGCTCTGGAACTTGGAATTTCTGGTTGGGCAAAAAACCTTGCTGACGGGCGGGTAGAAGTTCTGATGTGCGGCGAGTTATCCGCTTTGGCAGAACTGGAAAACTGGCTTCACGAAGGGCCTCCGGCGGCTCAGGTTGAGTCAGTCACGGTATCGGATGAACCCTGGCAGACATTTGAAGACTTTATAACAGGCTAAAACCTTTTCTGGCATCGGCAACTTTTCCGCATGGGAAAGGTCTCTATATCTATTGAAGTAATTTATGGAGACCGGAATGTTGAGGTGTAGTAATAAAAAAAGGGAAATCATCCAGCGCTTTGCTGGTTTCAACTATCTGCTTATTGCTATTTGCCTGATGCTTGCAGGTTGTTCTTCCCATCAACCCCTGGGAACCGGTGTCGTTCTTAAAGAAGAACTGATTACTCCTACTGACAGAACGGACGAAACTAAAACCGGTGCTCTTGCTGGTGTCAGCCTGGGTTCTGTTATTGGTGCTATAGCCGGTGCGGCAGCAGGGGCTGGTTGCGCTGCGGTCACTTTTGGTGCCTGCGCTCCGGCTATTCCGGCAACGGTTGCATCAGGCGCTGCTGCTGGCGGTGCTATCGGCGTTGCGTCAGGTGCCGCTCTTGGTTTCGGCTACGGCACTTACAGCCAGGGTGCGGGGCTTTACCGATATTCTGTTTTGCCTTGTTTCGGCTCCTCAGAGGTCATTTCTCTGGAACAGAACAGTGCTGCTCTCATGCCGCCGGGTACTGAGGTTATCATCTATTCCGATAAAAAAGACAATTACAGGATTAAGCCTGCTGAAAAAGGGGATAAAAAGTTTCAGTCATCAGAGGTCTGCAATCCGATTCCTGAGAGCGTGCCCTGATAATAGGGCATGGCACTTAATCGTTTCTCCAGTGCCTGTCCCAGTTTTCGTAAACTCTTTCCGGGTACCAGCTTTGGCCAAGGCTGCCATTGTAACGTGCCAGAGCCCTGGTCAGGTTACCGGATTCCCGTTGCAGGTAGTGACTCAAAATGGCACTGCCATAACGGAGGTTGGTTTCGATATCCGTCAGGTTGTCCTCCGGGTGACCAATGACACTTTTCCAGAATGGCATAACCTGCATTAATCCCTGGGCGCCTGCGGAAGAAACAGCAAAGCGGTCAAAGGACGATTCAGTATGGATAAGTGCCAGAAACAGCTCTGGTGACAGATTGGAGCGAGTGGCTTCCTTGTGTACCATTCGTAACAGTTGGATTCGTTGTCGGGGGTCTTCAATAAAGGGGCGCATACGCTGGGACATATCCAGCAACCAGACTTCCGTTTCAAAATGGTCGGAAAAACCGTCGGCGTGAGGCAGGTTAGCCTGCAATGACTGGGTCAGCAGAGGATCATGCCGCTGCTGCGCTCCGGCAAAGGCCGGGAGTAACAGGGCAGTAATAAGCAGGTATCTGGTGAGATGGCTGAGTGATGTCACTAAGAGTCTCGTATTCCCGGTTTGGTGTTACATCAACAGGCAGAGCGTTGCTTCTGTCAGTTGCCTGTCTCTAGAGTTTTCGGCGATTTTTTGGGCGGCTTCAGATTTGTCTGCTGTTAACTGTTGATGTGGTAAAAGTCTGTCGCTTTAATTTTTGGCGTCCAGTTGATTGGATTTTTCAGGTTGTGAATGGCCTTGTCGTTGTCTGAGACTCCATAAATGATTAAGTAATTATTTTTGATGTTTGATTCTATACATTGCTCCAGCAGGTCAACACAGTCTGGGTGAGACAGTCCTAAATAGGGGGTGTCTGACCAGGGGCTTGCTTGTGTGCAGACGCCCCCAAATCGGATACAGATAACCTGAATACCTTTTTTTGAGAATTGTTTTCCTGTTTCTTCTATTTTTATCTTACTTTCACCATAGGGGGAAACAGGATCAGGCTTTGTATTTAAGTCAATGATTACATTTAACTCTTCATTGATTATTTTATACACGTCGTGAGTGTGAACCGAACTGGCCATAATAACTTTTGGGATTTTTAACTCTAATGCTACCTGGTAAACATGATTTGCCATGGTTAGGTTGTTGGGGTCTGATGCTTTGCTTGCGTAGTTTTCTGTTTTGCAATTCCAGGCCAGGTGAATGATTACGCTGATGTGTTTATCTTTTAACTGATTCTTTACCATCTGGTAATCCAGCAGGTTGGTGTCAGGCAGGTCTAAAAGTAATAACTCGTATTCATGCTTCAACCCTGCTGTTAGAACTTGCCCTATATTCCCTTTATATCCCGTTATACAAATCGTTTTTCTTATCATTTTGTTATTCTGACTTGCTTTAGTTATTTTCAAAGGGTTATGCCCTGGCTGCAACGCGGCAGAAGCCGGGTGCAGCAGGGCAAAGATGAGCAGACTTTCAGTAAGGGGGTTGCTTAACTCAGTCTGTCCTTAAGCATTTGGGCAATATCACTGAGAGCCACGTCTTCCCGGTCAGCAGCGCTGCGGTATTTATATTCTACCTGACCATTGGACAGCCCGCGGTCGCTCAGTACTACCCGGTGTGGAATGCCAATCAGTTCCATATCGGCAAATTTAACGCCAGGGCTGGCTTTGCGATCATCCAGCAGAACGTCATAACCTGCTTCTGTCAGTTCCTTGTAGAGCTTTTCGGCGGCTTCGCGAACGGCTTCAGATTTCTCCATCTTCAGACCGACGATAGCAATCTGGTAAGGAGCGATGCTTTCCGGCCAGATAATGCCACGGTCGTCGTGGTTCTGCTCGATGGCGGCAGCCACTACACGGGAAACGCCCAGACCGTAACAGCCCATCAGCATGGTCACAGCCTTGCCGTTTTCGTCCAGAACTTTTGCGCCCATGGCTTCGGAGTATTTAGTGCCGAGCTGGAAAATGTGTCCTACTTCGATACCACGCTTCATGATCAGCTTGCCTTTGCCACAGGGGCTTGGGTCGCCTTCAACCACGTTGCGCAGGTCTTCAACACGGTCAAAGCGAGCGTCACGCTCCCAGTTGATGTTGAAGTAATGCTTGCCTTCAATGTTGGCACCCGCGCCAAAATCAGACATAACCGCAACGCTGCGGTCAACAATGCATGGAATATCGATACCCACCGGACCGAGTGAGCCAGGACCAGCGCCCATGATATCTGTGATCTCTTCGTCAGTGGCAAAACGCAGTGGCTCGGCAACGTTTGGCAGATGCTCGGCCTTGATTTCATTCAGCTCGTGGTCGCCACGAACCAGCAGGGCAATAAAGTCTGACTCAGCTTCTTCACTGGCGGCAACGATCAGCGTTTTAACGGTTTTTTCAACGGGCAGATTGAACTGTTCAACCAGGGCAGCGATGGTTTTGGTGTCTGGGGTATCGACCAGCTCCATATCGGCTGTGGGGGCTGCACGGTCATGAGCCGGAGCGACCGCTTCAGCCTTTTCAATGTTAGCGGCGTAATCGCTTTCCGCACAGAAAACGATGGCGTCTTCACCGGAGTCTGCCATTACATGGATTTCGTGGGAAGCGTTACCGCCAATGGAGCCGGTGTCCGCTTCTACTGCCCGGAAGTTCAGGCCCAGGCGTTCGAAAATGCGGAAATAGGTGTCGTGCATGTTCTGGTATTCGGCGCTCAGGCACTCCTGATCCTTATGGAAGGAGTATGCGTCTTTCATAATGAACTCACGACCACGCATCAGGCCAAAGCGTGGGCGCATTTCGTCACGGAACTTGGTCTGAATCTGGTACAGGTTGGCAGGCAGCTGCTTGTAACTGCTGATTTCATTACGAACCATGTCGGTAATGACTTCTTCGTGGGTCGGGCCAATCACGAAGTCACGCTGATGACGGTCTTTCATACGCAGCAGTTCCGGACCGTATTGTTCCCAGCGACCGGTTTCCTGCCACAGTTCGGCGGGCTGAACCGCTGGCATCAGTACTTCCTGGGCGCCGGAGCGATCCATTTCTTCACGAACGATCCGCTCGACCTTACGAAGTACTTTCAGACCCATGGGCATCCAGGTGTACAGGCCGGATGCCAGTTTGCGGATCATGCCAGCTCGCAGCATCAGCTGATGGCTGATAACGACGGCATCAGACGGGGTTTCCTTGAGGGTAGACATCAAGGACTGACTTGTGCGCATGTGTGCGAATATCCTCTTTAACGAAGCCGGGAGCCTGACGGACTTGTGATTTCCGGAAGGCTCCCTGCCAGCGAACTTTTACAATAACTGGCAGAGCAATCGAGATTCAAAAAGCGGTATTTTACGTTCTGCTCATGTTTTTTTCATCTTTACCTGCATGAATACGGTTTTCAGGCTGCAACAGGTCAGATATAGTGTGCCGGTTTGTACTGACTTCGGAGCCTGTAATGGAAGAATTTCCGTTGAACCCTCAACTGGAAAAAGACTGCGTAGTACTGGGTGATCTGCCGTTGTGCCGGGTTTTGCTGATGAATGACACTACCTATCCATGGTGTATTCTGGTGCCTCGCGTCACGGACATCGAGGAGCTGTTTCAATTGGTGGATGAATTGCAGGTTCAGGTGGCTCTTGAGTCTGGAATCCTGTCCCGCTATATGAACGACCTGTTCGAAGCGGACAAGATGAATGTTGCGGCACTGGGTAACAAGGTGCGACAGCTGCACATACACCACGTGGTTCGCAAACAGAATGATGCGGCCTGGCCTGAGCCGGTATGGGGCAAAGTGCCAGCCCAACCGTATTCCGACAATGAACTGGCTGAGATGCGTGAGAAGTTTCAGCCACTGTTCGCCCGATTTGGTTAAGTGTTCGCCTGAACCGGGAGCTAGTCATGAAAGATGAGTTAATTGAACTGCAGACGCAGATGAGCTTTCAGGAAGATACTGTCGCTCAGCTGAATGATGTAGTGACTCGGCAGCAACAGGAAATTGATCAGCTGAAGCTGCAGGTTGAGCAGTTGAAGAAGCAGATGCAGGAAGTTGTTGCAGGTGATGTGGAAGGTGATTCGGACGAAGCGCCGCCCCCGCATTATTAATGTTTAAAATGACCGTTAAAAAACACCGGATTAATCTCCGGTGTTTTTTAGCGGCTTTAGTGAGGCTGGGATTAACGACCTTGACGGGCAGCAATCACATCTTCAGCCTGCAGGCCCTTGTCTTTTTCTACCACCACAAATTCCACTCGCTGGCCTTCAGACAATATGCGATGACCTTCCCCTCGAATGGCACGATAGTGAACAAAAACATCGTCGCCTTGATCGCGGGTAATAAAACCAAACCCTTTGGTGACATTAAACCATTTTACGGTACCCGTTTCCCGGTCGGTGTCAGTGTATTCCATCGGACTGACCGGGTTAAAAGACTTCAGGTTGATCAGTACATGCAGTGCGACCCCGAAACAGATCAGCATAACGATTAAAGGCATAGTGACCTGTGTTTGTCCAAAAATCGCCAGGGCAGGCAGAACAGAGGCTGCAATAAGCACGAGTGCTGATAGCAGCTGGGCGTATTTCAGTTTGCAACGGCAAACGTTCAGATAGCTTCCCAGGCAAAAGTGAACCAAAGTCACAATCAATAACAGGAAAACCGGTGTGGAAGCCGGCAACGTCTGATGGATGGCAGCAGCAACGAGTCGACCATCAATAACCAGAACAATGAGTCCGAGAAGTCCGGTCAGGGCGTGGATAAATTTTAGATGTTTCAAGGCAGTTCCCTTTTTATATCAGGCGGGTAGCATAAACCATGAATCCGCCGGCAGGTTGTTATAGTTAAAGACCGAAAATAGTGGACTGAACCTCTGGAAACTATCAGGAATGAGTGACTGGCTGATTCCTGATAGAAGGCAATCCATGCAGCTAAACAACGTATTTATTTTTTTAATCAGCCTGAAAAGCAACCAACTGATTATTACACCTTTTTTCGTTAATGTAACCTGATACGTTTTTGACCTCAACGGCTTTGTACGCCTTGGCGCGCCTGACTTTCATGTCATAAATAATTGTTGAAAAAATGCTCGCAGATGAAAAATACTGTTGGTATAGTGGATTTAGATGTCCTGAAAGCGGTAAAAGCACTGGTATTTAAGGCTTTCAGAGGAACGAGGAGTGATCTGAAGTGCAGTTCGCAGCTGTTTTTGGTTCTCCTCAGGCATCGCATCAGCCTGGTGTAGTGGCAGATAATTAACTGCAGCGAAATGCTGCGGCATTTGTACAGGGATAACCATCAGGAGATTAGCAGCATGGCAGGTAAAAAAGCCTCAGCTATCAAGGATCGATACAGCAAAACCCAGATTATCGCTGAAATTGCTGACAATACGGGGCTGACCAGAAAAGAAGTCGGAGCCGTTTTTGATGAACTCAGTGACCTCGTTGAGCGTCATGTTAAAAAACGGGGGTGTGGAGAGTTTACTCTTCCCGGTCTGTTGAAAATTGTTACCAAGAAAAAACCCGCCCAGAAAGCCCGCAAAGGTGTACCTAATCCTTTCCGACCGGGTGAGCTTATGGATGTGCCAGCTAAACCAGCCTCCACGCAGGTTAAGGTTCGGCCATTGAAGAAGCTAAAGGAGTACGCCCTGGCTTAGTTTGTCTGCTCAGGTAAACAAAAAACAAAAGGGAGGCATTTAGCCTCCCTTCTTTTTTGGTGTGTTTTACTTCATGGTCATTTTTACTTCATAAGGTGGCACCCGAAGGTGCCGGTTGTCATTTTAGCAATGACGACAAGGGATTTAGAAAACGGCGACGTTGTATTTCAGGATGACACGGGTGTCTTGTGTGATAGTGTCTTTCTGACCAGCATTTTCTTTGGTGTTTTTAGCGTAGCGGAGTTGGGCGCTGAGACCTTCAACTTGCGGGAACGCATATTTCAGTCTGAAGTTATATTCTTTTTCGTCCTGCTTATTGCCTGCGCTGTTTTTGAAGTCGGAGGTGACGTAGATGGCATCTGCACTTAGACCGTCGACTATACCTGCAAAATCATAGCCCGCACTTAAGCCGATTGCTTTCTGAGCTCTTGCGTTAAAGTCGCTGTACTGGATGGAGTTGTAGCCAAAATAGCCGGTATCATCACTATCATCCATGGCGTCGCCTCCCCAGTTATTGTTGAATTTTCCAAGGTCGGAATCTTCAACTTGGGTATAAGCTAAACCAAATGTTGCTTGTTGGATACTGGCATCTACTTTAATGCCCCAGGCGTTAATGCTGTCGTCACTGTTGCCATTACTTACATGCTTATCCTTGGCGTATCCAATGTTTGAGTATTTGGCATACTGAGCAGCGAACCCTAATCCCATACCGCTAATGTCCGTGGCATAGGTTACTTCAGTCAGGTATTTTTTGGCAAAATCATCCTGGGTTGCGTAGTCGGCACTCAAGCCTAAACCATTGCCAAAGTCGTAAGAGGCTCCGATCGCTTTCACAGGCTCTTTATTGTCCGCTTTCTTTTCGTCCTCGGTCATGTAATCAACAAAGCCAGATTTTGTTTTTGCGTTAGCCTTGGTCGCCCATACCACATGTGTCTTGAGGCCTTCATAGGCAAAGTCACCATAGAAAGCTTCACTCATGCTCGGCAATGCGCGGCTGTCTGAATCGTTAATCAGAGGAGTGTCCAGTTGCATGCGACCGTACTTTAGTACGCCCATATCCATCAGGTTGAACTTGATGGCATAACCGGTTTTGCCGTAACTGCTGGAGTCGCCTTCTGAGTCATAAGGAAGAACGCCGGGGTTTGTGTAGCTATCTACGTTGGATGCACCGAGTTTAAGAGCGTAGTAGGCATTGATGTCGATACCAACAATATTTTCGAAGTAGCCAGATGAAAAGTCAGCCCTGATAGCCTGAGCCCATTGTGAGCTTCTTTCGTCATAATTGGCATTAGCATCATTATCATGACCTTCTTTGGCACGATCATGGAAATGAGTGCGTAATTCGATATTCAGACTGGAATCGTCAACAAAAGAGTTGGCCTGGGCAGTTGTAGCCAGCATGATGGCGGCACTGAGTGCGCTCAGTTGTGTGAGTTTCATTAGATTTTTCCTTGCTGTGTTTATTTTATGTGTGACCCTGATTCCATCATCCTTTTATACAGCTCTTGGATGAAGTACATCGAATCTCCCCATAGGGTCATCGAAGATTTTCTACAACCGCAGTTCAAATTGCAACCGGCAGATGTAAAAAATATCAGGGACGTTTAATAACAGGGTCGTGACCCAGGTTAAATCTGTAAGGTTGTCAGGCGTTTATGCCCGGGAGCAGTATTAGAAGACACTGAGAGTGTAGTCTACGAATACTCTTAAATCCGTTTTACCTTCATATCGATAGTCTTTTTTATCTTCATTTTTCATCTCGCTCAGCTCTTTATCTCCTTCATGCTGTGCATAAAGCACGGTTACACTCAGGCCTTTCAGGGCTTTTTGCTGGAAGGCATAGCCCAGTTTTACGTTGTGTTCTTTTTCTTTGTATTTATCCGTGTAGTCAGGTTTGTTGGTGGCTTCTATGTCGTTACCGGCTGTGTAGGTGTAGCCCATGGACAGGCCGGGTAAACCGAGGTTGTCAAAGGCATAAGAGACTCCTGCCTGCCAGACAGATTCGCCATTGTAGTTAAAGGAGGAAATCTGACGTTTAGTGCGAAAGCCTATGTCGTCATAATCACGACCAGAGTCATAGGCCAGATGGTAATCGAACTCGCCGAGAGCACCATTTTTTTTCGCCTCTACCTGACTGTAGGAGGCCATAAATGACAGTGTGTCGAAGGTAAGCCTGGCGTTTAAGTTATAAAGGTTGGCATCTTTGTCAAAACCACCAAAGGTTTTACCATCGGATTTCCACTTGTTGCCGTTTTCTTCACCTTTGTAGTACTGCCCTTCCAGAAGCAGGGAGGTCTGCTCATCGAGCAAAAATGTGTAATTTAAGTTGGCGTGATACAGCTTCAGGTACGACTCACTTTCGGCATAGGCCAGATCAGATCCCAGTCCGGATTCATGGTTATAAGACCCGCCCAGGGTGTAGATATGGTCGATGGCTTCGAATTTTTTATCCCGCCCTTCCCGGCCTGGCTTTAACGCTGTGAATTTTTCCATTCTGTCATGATTATGGATGGAAACCCTGTCAGTCCATACACCGTAAAATTCGAAGTCGCCCACTTCTGCTTCAGCTATTGCTCCCTGAAAGCGGGTTGGGGTTAAGCGGTAGAAGGTATTTAAAAGAGGTTTTTCAATGGGTATCCAACCGGCTTTTCCTTTAATGTTCATGCTGTTCTGGCCAGCTATGCCTTTAAGGTAAATCTGCCCCGGTTTGGCATAGCTGTTCTGTTTGGCGGTATAGAGCCCTTTATATTGATTAAAAACAGGTGGATCCTCTTTTAATATGGTTGTGCCATATTCATCGTTATTACCTATTAGCTTTAAACCGCCATAAAGCGAGGCATCTACGCCAATTGCGGCGGTACTGCTTCCCAGCCAGGCCGATTCGAAATTGATTTCCAGCCCCTGACCCCAGCCCAGTTGCTTATTATGGGTTTTGACTTTCCGAAGTGTGTGGTCAGATGATTCTTCGTAGTAATATCTGCTGAAATCTCTAAGCTGACGATCCTGATAATAATTACGCAGTTTCAGGGATAGATGATGGTCATTGTTGTCAGGGTCATAGAGGTCGTCTGCAGCCTGGGAAGGAAGTACAGATAATGAACTCAAAGCAGTTAAAAGAACTACGGTACTTGTCGCAGATGAAACGGCAAGTTTCATTGAGAGGTGCTCCTGAGATAGAGCGGGCTTTTCTTTATTTTTGGTTAAAGTTATAGCGGCCCGTGTGTTAGTGATTTTGGCTTTTGAGTCATTCAGTAAAACAGTGATCTGCTTTTTTGCAAATTACGATAAAGAATAAAAAAATAAATTTTTGTTTCTTATTATTTTTATTCTTCGGACTAATGGCTAAACCTCTATAAATTGCGAATGTTTATAATGAGTTGAATAATGGTGATAAACGTAAAAGGTAGGGATAAGGCATGGACAGGCCGGTTTCTGATAATAAGCCAATAAAATCTGAAGCCAGCCCGGAGGAATGGCTTTCTTATTTAAAACAGGGGGGGACCCTGGGGAAGCTCAGGCAGGTAAATTCCGACCAGATGGAAGCTATGTATACGCTGGGTTATGGGCATTTTGACATAGGCCATTATGCCGATGCCCTCAGGGTATTTCGATATCTGGCAATGCTTGATCACTGGAATGCCCGCTACTTTCTTGCCATTGGTTACTGTCTTTATCAGCTAAAGCATTATGCTGACGCAATCCCGGCTCTGTCCTATGCAGAGCGGCTTGATAAACAGGACCCAAGACCATCACTCTGCATGACAGAGTGCTTCATAAGCCTCAAAAATCGAAAGCTGGCGAAAAAAGCCCTTGCAGAAGCCATTAAAAGGCTGAAAGTCAGCAAAGACTGGGACGAAGAAAAGAAACAGGCAAAACAACTAAAACATTATCTGGTGAATCAGTCAGGAAGGAGTCAGACATCATGAATCCAGTAAACTCAGGGAGTGGGGTTGGCAACAACGGTCAAACTCCGGCAAGCGGTCAAACGAGCGGGACTCCTTCATCCAATCAGGTTTCCCAGGGTTATAGCGGTACAAATTCAGTCTCCAGTACCGGAGGCTCATCAGGGCCAGCGAGTATATCTGCCAACCTGCCTAAGCCTGAAGTCGTTAAAGTGGCTGTTGGAGAATTTGTCAGTCAGTCGCTGAATGCGCAGATTGACGCGCGTCTGAGTAATATTCGCAACAACCTGAAAATCGATGCGTCGGATGTCTATCTGGGCGACACCGATACCCTGTTTTTAATGATTAAGGGGTTTGTTGATGAGTTGGTAGCCGTGGCATCCATGCAATCTATTAGTCAGGCATTCGGTACTCATCAGCAGGCACAATCGACCAGGGCGGGCAAAGCCAAAAAAACGCTGGCTCTTCAGGCTCGTATACAGGAGCGTCAGGGAAATATCCAGGAAAAAAATAATCAGCTCAATGATTATTCCAGTAGTCTGGCTAAACAACGCCTGACCAGGAGCCTGAAAGAGCATCAGCTTGCCAATGCTAAAGAGGAGCAGGCTTCAGGGGGTGATCGCAGTGGTGATATTGCAACACTCAACAAGGAGTTGTCGCTGCTGGAACACAAAATTGCCAATGCTGAAGAGGGTATTTCTGAGTTGCAACAGGATGTAAAAGAGCTAAAGGGCTTGAATACAACTGACCAGGCCAGCATTAGTTCTTACCAGAGGGCACTGAATGTTGTTCGGGAAGAACTGGTCAATGTTGGCAGTCTGGTCACTCAGGCGAGGCAGCGTTTTGATAATGAAGCGCTGCATACCGGTGAAGAGAATGTTGAGGAAGTTAAGGAAGCTGCCAAAGAAGTCAGCTTGGATGCACGTCGTGAAGAGACGCGCCTGAAAGTGCAAAAAGACCTTTCCAGAGATCTTGATAAGTCAGCCCGCAGGCAGGAGATAAAGAGAGCCGACGATGCGTTGGAAGCTAAACTGTATGGCTCTCAACTGTCCTTTTTGCCTCCCTCAGAGGCCGCTGTACTGAAGGCGGTATTCGGAAGTATTGACTTCGATAAACTTCAGGCAGCCCTGGGTGAAACGCCAGCAGCTTTAGATGAGCTGAGGGATAAAAAGGTTGATAAAACTAAAGCCGCTTCAGATAAGCTGGCGGAGACAGAGCTTGATGAAACTAAAGCCACTTCAGATAAGCTGGCGGAGACAGAGGTTGATAAAACTAAAGCCGCTTCAATACAACCTGAGCGCCCACCTTTCGATGAAGGTTTGGCCATTGTTCTGCAAAGCGCTGTTGATGAATCCTCAGAGACTGCACAGAAAAAGCTGTCTGAAGAGGAAGAGATAAACCCGGCGGCGTCGACCTTCGGAGGCGACAATCTGTCATTTGAGGGGGCAAAAAATCCCCTGATTTTCGCCGGGCTCTGGTTGCAGGCACAGATGGAGCAGGGCGAGGCCACTCAGGCTGCCAAAGAAGGACATCTTGAAGACGGGAAGGAAGCGGTCGTTCAGACTGAGCAGCTCCAGAAGCAGACCTTTGCTGATGCCCTGCAGGACTTTGCCACTATCCCTGAAGAAACAGCCAGATCACTGGATGAAGGCCAACAGGCTGAGGCGGACATAAGCCGGAGAAGTCCAGTCTGAGGCGACTCCTGCAAGCCTCTGCCCTAAGCGTTGACCTGTTAACCCTGAGTTTTTGCTACATTAAATGCACTATCTGGGTTAACAGGTGTCTGTGATGTCAAGAGATGAGGTCACTTCGGTTTTTAAAGATCAGTGGAATGCCTACCAGTGGGCGGTTGATAACAACCTCATGGGGCATCATGAGTTGCTTGCCGCCGCACAGGCATTTATTCAGGATCGCTACAAAAATTCATCAGTGACCATGGTCGACTTTGGCTGTGGCAATAGTCTGCTCATTCCCGAGATGACCCGGTCGGTGCAACTGGAATACTATTTTGGTATTGATCTGGCTGATAATGCACTGGCGATGGCCGCTGAGTTGCTGGAACGCAGCCATATCAGGAGTCAGCAATTCTATCAGGATTTGTTTCTTGGCATACCAGAGACCACTTCAACGCCCAATCTTATCTACAGTGCCTTTGCCATCCATCATGGTAATGAACAGAAAAAGCGTCAGTTTTTTTCAAAACTCTATCAACAGGCACCTGACCAGTGCGCCTTTATTCTGGCAGATATTATGATCCTCCCGAATCAGAAGTTTGATGATTACACCCATAAGCTGGAGCAGTATTTTACAAAACAGGGCGTCCGTTCTGACTGGCTACCTCATATCATGGCTCATATCCGTCAATACGATTACCCGGAAACCGCAGAGACCTGGCTGGATATCACCCGGTCTTCTGGCTGGAAGGTGCTGCATCGTCAAATCCTGGGACCCCATAAGGCGTTTCCTGCCACTCTCATGTTGCTGGAGCGCTGAAAGGTTGTTCTGGTCACCGTCGTCAGTCTGGAGAAAACCCGCGTTTCAGGTATAATGCGTCGGTTTTGATAGTCTCAGGGGTTGTGCCTCCCTCAAGCCCTGTTGAATCCGAATTAACCCCCCCTGTTTCGAGGTATGTTATGCGCAGCCATTATTGCGGCGAACTGAATCTCTCCCATAACGGGCAGGAAGTGACCCTGTGTGGATGGGTACACCGCCGCCGCGACCATGGTGGTGTTATCTTCCTGGATATGCGTGACCGTGAAGGCACCACCCAGGTCGTTATCGACCCTGACACTGAAGAAGCATTCGCGCTGGCTGACAAAGCCCGCAGCGAATACGTTCTGAAAATCACTGGTCTGGTACGTCCGCGTCCGGAAGGTACCGTCAACCCAAATATGAGTACTGGTGAGATCGAAGTGCTGGGCAGGCAGGTTGAAGTCCTGAATGAAGCTCAGACACCGCCATTCCAGATTGAAGGTTACACCGACGTTGGTGAAGACGTTCGTCTGAAGCACCGCTTCATCGACCTTCGTCGTCCGGAAATGCAGGAAAAACTGATCCTGCGCAGCAAGGTCACCAGCGCGGTTCGTAACTTTATGGACGGTGAAGGCTTCCTGGATGTTGAAACACCGGTTCTGACCCGTGCGACTCCGGAAGGTGCCCGTGACTACCTGGTGCCAAGCCGCACCCATGAAGGCAAGTTCTTTGCATTGCCGCAGTCTCCTCAGTTGTTCAAACAGTTGCTGATGGTGTCCGGTTTTGACCGTTACTACCAGATCGTCAAGTGCTTCCGTGACGAAGACCTGCGTGCTGATCGCCAGCCAGAATTTACCCAGATCGATATCGAAACATCTTTTATGGATGAAGCGGGTGTGATGGGCATTACTGAAAACATGGTGAAAAAGGTATTCAAGCAGGTTCGTGATATCGAGCTGGGCGAATTCCCGCACATGACATACGCTGAAGCCATGAGCCGCTATGGTTCTGATAAGCCAGACCTGCGTATCCCGCTGGAACTGGTGGACGTAGCGGACCTGATGGCTGGTGTTGAATTCAAGGTCTTTAAAGGCCCTGCTGAAGATCCAAAAGGCCGTGTTGCTGCCCTGAAAGTACCGGGTGGTGCAGAACTGTCCCGTAAACAGATCGACGACTACACCAAGTTTGTCGGCATCTACGGTGCCAAAGGTCTGGCGTGGATCAAGGTGAACGAGATTGAAAACGGTGCCAATGGCCTGCAGTCTCCTATCATCAAATTCCTGGGTGACGACGTGACCATGAAGATCATGGAACGTCTGGAAGCGAAGAACGGTGATATCGTTTTCTTCGGTGCGGACAAAGAGAAGGTGGTCAACGAAGCTCTGGGTGCACTGCGCTGCAAGCTGGGTGAAGACCTGAACCTCTACACCAGAGAGTGGGCACCTCTGTGGGTTATTGACTTCCCGATGTTTGAGGAGACCGACGATGGCAAGCTGACGGCTCTGCACCATCCGTTCACGGCACCCACCTGTTCCGCGGAAGCGCTGGCTGCTAATCCGGCTACGGCCCTGTCCCGTGCTTACGATATGGTCATCAACGGTTATGAAGTGGGCGGTGGTTCCGTTCGTATCCACCGTGAAGAGATGCAGCAGGCGGTGTTCAACGTTCTGGATATTCAGGAAGAAGAACAGCGCGAGAAGTTCGGCTTCCTGCTGGACGCCCTGAAATACGGTGCGCCACCCCACGCTGGTCTGGCCTTCGGTCTGGATCGTCTGGTGATGCTGATCTGTGGTACTGACAACATTCGTGAAGTGATTGCCTTCCCGAAAACTCAGTCTGCGGCCTGTGTGATGACCCAGGCTCCCGGCGAAGTAGATGGCACTCAGCTGCGCGATCTGAACATTCGTATCCGTCGCGATCCGGCGTCTGCGACCAGTCATTAAATGAACGACCGGACTTTATTCATTCGCTGATTTTGTCAACAATGTGAATAAAGTCCGGTACGCAAAAATTGAGATAAAGGGTATTTCCTATGGCAGGTCATAGTAAATGGGCCAATATCAAGCACCGTAAGGCGGCTCAGGACGCCAAGCGTGGCAAGATCTTTACCAAGATTATCCGTGAGCTGGTGGTCGCGGCGAAGCAGGGCGGTGGCAACATCGAAGATAACCCGAAGCTGCGTCAGGTGGTTGATAAAGCACTGGGTGCGAACATGACCCGTGACACCATCAACCGCGCCATTGCTCGTGGTGCCGGTGGTGATGACGATTCCAACATGGAAGAAGTGACCTACGAAGGTTACGGTGCGGGTGGTATCGCGGTACTGGTTGAAACCCTGACCGATAACCGTAATCGTACCGTTGCAGAAGTACGTCATGCTTTCAATAAGCACGGTGGCAACCTGGGCACTGACGGCTCTGTTGCTTATATGTTCGAACGTCGGGGTCAGATTTTCTTCGACGACAGCATTGAAGAAGAAGCTCTGATGGACGCGGCCTTGGAAGCAGGAGCTGAAGACATCGTGACTAACGACGATGGTTCCTTCGAAGTAGTAACCGACTGGACCGAGTTCATGGCGGTCAAAGATGCGCTGGAAGCAGCAGGTTTTACTGCGGCTGCAGCGGAAGTTGCCATGGTGGCCGACGTTCAGACCGAGCTGGACAAGGACGGCGCAGAGAAAATTATGAAGCTGGTGGATCGTCTGGAAGATCTGGACGACGTGCAAAACGTTTACACCAATGCTGATATCCCTGCTGAAATCATGGAGCAGCTGGGCTGATTTTCTGATTGAGCGAAGTGTCAGCGCTGGTGAATATTCCCGCAAGCCAGCCTGATGCTTATTAAGTACATATTTTTATTGTATATGCAGATTGTCAGCAAGTTGTCAGGTGGTGGTGATTTAAACAACTCGTCGTTTAATTGGCCAATAGTAGTTATTCAACCTGTAAAGCCTGAGTTCTTTTGTATGTGTGTTTGCGGTATTTGCTTATATAAAGATTATTACAAAATTTTTACTATCCCTTCCTAACATGAAATATAACCTTAAATTACATAATTGTTTTTAATTAATTAAATGTTGTCGTATGTATGAATGAAAAACAGCCAGCATAAGAAACGGATTGTTTATTTATTCATACATTTTGCATAACTCTGACACTTTATTAATTATATAAGTCTTCTGGAGCGTAAAAATGGCTATGCAGTTGAGTTTTTTTAATAGCGCTGTTTTAACTGTTGTCGCTTTATTAAGCATTGGTAATGTTCAGGCAGAAGAGTTGTTGGATTCCAGAATGGAAGCCTTCCTGGTTGAAAACCATGAGGGCAGGGAATCTCTTCACGCAGCCTCGGTGGCCGAGCCCGGCAATGTACTGGAATACCAGCTTACCTACACCAGCAGGGCGACAAAGCCTCTGGCCATGCAGTACATCTCTGTTCCCATTTCCCCAAATACCGTCTATCTCAGGGGCTCTGCCAGCGTTTCCGCAACCAGTGAATTCCAGGTCAGCCTGGATGGTGGCAAAACCTGGAGCAGTGAGCCTGTTAAACGACAGATAAAAGATAAAGGGGGCAAGCTTCAGGAAGTAGTAGTGCCTGAATCAGAATACACCAACCTGCGCTGGCATGAAAAAAGTGATATTGCTCCCGGTGCTGTTAAACAGTATCACTACCGGGTGAAGGTTCTGTAACTCAGCTATCGGTTAACAGTTTAACTACTTCTTTGTTTAGACCTGTAAGTGCTTGGAGGCGAGTGCTTGCCTGATTTTGTCTGGACGGCAATGGATATTGAGTGATTTTTTGGGGGAATCCTTTCGCTTAATTACGCCTCAGCAATCTTTTTTTGATTAATCAATAGCGATTAATAAACCGTTCATTTTTTCAACACACGCTCACACTGATTGAGGATTAAAACGTCAATGTTTAAAGGGCTACAAAAACAATTATTCCCGGTATGGGCGTGGGCCCTGCTGTTAATGGGAATATTAGGGGCGGCCACCGTTCAGGCCGCCACCACCCCGGCAGGGACACAGATTAAAAACCTGGCAACGGTTACGTATCAGGATGCCCTGGGTAACGAAAAGACCGTCCACTCCAATGAATCGGTGGTTACGGTTGCTGAGGTTTATTCTGCGGAACTGAAAGACAACCAGACCAAAGACGGTGCGCCGGGGCAACTGGTGTATTTTGCTCATCAGCTGATCAATAAAGGTAATACCGGGGATGAGTTTACCCTGAAGATTGTCAATCCGGATTCGGCACTGGATAAGGACAGCCTGAAGATCTACCACGATGCCAATGGCAATGGTCAGCCTGATTCTGGTGAGCCTGAGGTTAGAGATGACATGAAGGTCAAAGTCGCTCGTGGAGAAACCGTCAACCTTGTTGTGGCAGCCAGAGCGCCTGCGAATGTAGCCAATCCCAGTTACGAATTGACCTTACAGGCAACAGCTGAAGGTGATCATAACTCGTTTGGTGGTCAGAAAACTGCGGCGAACACAGATACCATTAAAATATCCAACGGTACGATTCTGGTTTCTTCCAAAGAGGTGATTTCCCACGATCAGGAAACCGGTGAGGTCAAATACCGAGTCCAGGTCATCAACAATGGTGCTGACCTGAAGAACGGCGGTGCAATCTATGACTTCTTCCCGAAGTACCTGAAATTGGCCGGGCTTAATCAAAAAGAAACAAGCGACAGCCGTCTTGAAAATATCGAAATTACTAAAAGTAATGACTTGATAGCTGAACTGCCCACTGGTGCAAAGTACATCAAGGATAATAACCATGATGACGGTATGAGAGTTCGCATTAAAGAACTGAAAAAAGGCCATACCGTAGCTTTTGAGTTCACAGTGAAATATGAAAAAGACAAAGACGAGAACGGTCAGGCAGGCTATAGCTTTGAAGCAGGAACAGTGCTGAAAAACAAGGCATTTGTTGGATTTGGCGGTAAGGATGGCGAACGTTGGAAACAGCATGTAGAAACCAATACTGTTACAGCAAGACTGCCCCAGGTTGCCAAAGTTGTTGCCAGAAACAAAGATGATTCCGGCGACACTGAAACCGTCAAAAGTGCCGCTCAAGGTGAAGTGGTTCAATTTATTAACACCATCACCAACCTCGGTAATGGTACTGATACCTTTAACCTGACGGTTAAAAATGTCCCAGACAGAGCTTTCCCTGAAGGCACCATTTTCTCCTTGTGGAATGAAAAGGGTACCGTATTGCTTACCGATACCAATAACGACGGCATAATTGATACCGGCGAGCTGAAAAGTGTATTGGCAGCCAAAAACGGCGAAGGCAGTAATGTTATTCGGATAATGGTAAAAGCCAAACTGCCTGGAAAGAATAAACGTGACCAAGACTTTAGGGCGGAGCTGACGGCAACTTCTGTGGTGGATGTTACTGCTCAAGGCACAGTTACCGAAGTGTTGCAGGAGATTGCCGAACTAGAAAAGAAAATTGATGTGGCGAACTATCAGTTCGACGAGGCGGATAAGGATGTTGATTTTAAGGGTGAAAAAATCGATGTAAAAGACTTCTTTAAGTCTGACGCGAAAGACGATTACCACCCCGGTGGTCAAATCACCTCCATCATTAACCGCAAATCAGGGCAGATAGCGGAGTTTGGTCTGTTTGTTGCTAACAAATCCAGCGTCTCTGACAGCTTTGCCCTGACATCATCAGGCGCTGATACCACAGGCTGGAAAGTGACCTTCCACCATCAGGGCATTGTTGATAGCGATAATAAACAGCTGGAGCCAGCCACAGGCCAGCAGATCAGCACTACGCCGCTGTTACCGAAAAACACGGTGATGAAAGTGCTGGCAAGGGTCGAAGTGCCTGAGTCTGCGAAAGCCGGTGATTATGAAATTGAGTTTGACGCCAATTCTACTACTCGTAGCGTGATGGGGAACTTCACTACCAACCAGATCACGGTGAAGAAAAGCCCAGTTCTGATCTTCTCCCCTCCCGGCGTTCAAACCATTGAAGCGGGCGGTGTTGCTCACCATCAACACATTCTGGAGAACAAGGGTAACGTTGATCTGAATATCACCATCAATGGTAAGAAAGGTCAGGGTATGGATAGCTGGAACTACAGACTTCTGGAAAAAAGTACCCAAACCCCAATCGACAACATTGTTATGGCCCTGAAACCGGGGAGCAAGGTGGAAGTCACTGTTGAAATCAGCGCCCCGGCCAACGCTGCCGCTGGTCAGACTTTCAACCTTGAGCTGACAGCTGAGGATAAAACGATGAGAGTTAAAGCAACTCTGGTCGACTCAACCACCGTTATCAGCAGCCAGCTGGATGCAGTTAAGCAGGTAAAAGTGCTGACAGGCAAGGGTAAAGACGATGCAGCCATCATTGCAGAAAGCAAATATCTGACGACGACTGACTTCCAGACCAACGCCGCAGAAAACGCCAGGCCAGGTGAAGACTACGCCGTATGGCAGATAGTTGTGACCAATAAAGGCTCAAATGATGCTGAAAATGTGGTTATCAAAGATGCCGCTCCAAACTTCACGACGTATGTCGTTGGATCGGATTATGTGGCTAAAGGCACAGGCAAGCTGGCCAGCAGTTCAACCGGAGCCAACATCCAGTTCAATGTGGGTAAAGGTGCTGATGAGACTAAAGGTGGTATCCTGAAGCCCGGCGAATCCGTCGAGGTTCGCTTTACCGTCAAACTTGATTAACCCCTGATCCAAAGTATTCCTTTCGCTGCCTCTGTGACTAAGAAACAGAAGGCAGCGGGGGGCTTCCTTTGCCCATATCCCAAAGCAGTACCCGTGGTATGACGCCAGCCTTCAATCACAGTATGAAAATAATGCTTGCCCTGTGGCTGATGCTGTTGGCTACCCTGGCGCAAGCCCTCACTCCTGCTGGCACCGTCATTATGGCTCAGGCTGAGGTGGTTTTTTTTGATGTCAAAAATGGCCAGCCTGTAACCTTGCTCTCCAATCAGTCATCCCTGGCCGTAGCCCCGGTGGCAGCCCCGGTACTGGAGCAGAACCAGAACCAGATCGCCTCTCCGGGTCAGCAGGTCTATTTCATTCACAGACTGGTTAATCACGGTAATACCCCGGATCGGTTTAAAGTCGATGCAGCAATGGTTGAGGGTAAGGAGCCGGTTCTGGAAAACCTTGCCGTGTACGAATACAAGGGCGCACTGCCAGCCCCTGACACGCCCCCCTTAACAGAAACCCGTACACTCCGGCATGACGAGTTTATTGAGCTGATTGTTATGGCAACGGTTCCGGTAGCCGCATCCATTGACGATCAGTTTGCGCTGACTGTGTCGGCACTTTCCAGACTCGATGGACTTACCAGCAGTGAAAACGTCGATACAGTCACCGTTGGCAAAGGTGTCGTTCGGTTACATGCAGAGGTTGATAAATCCCGGGCCAAAGCGGACGAGCTGCTGACCTACACCATTCACACCCAGAATGTGGGGAACATGCAGGTTCCCGGTCGCACCCTGATCGTGGACGGTCAGGAAGTTTACGGTATCGCTATTGAAAGTATTCTGCCGGTTTATACCGAACTTAATCCTGATTTCACACCTGTGATCTCGCCGGTTCAGGCGAAGGTTATTGTTTTTACTGAAAACCGGGAGTGGGTGAGTTTTGACCGTTGGGATAAAACGACACCGGTCACGCGAGTCGGTGCGATTGTTCATCCCGACCAGCTGGTCATTGACGATAAACGTCATCTGACCTTTTCTGTCAGGATAGCGAAAGATACCCGAAAAGATACGCTGATTAAGCAACAAGCCTTTATCTCCCTGGATGGCACCAGCGCTGCAAAAGTCTACAGTAATCTGGTTCGGACGACAGTGATTGCCGATGGCAATGAGCCTGAAGACGATATTATTATTCGTTTTATCGAGCCGGCTGATTTTACCAAAACACCGAAATTTACCGGTAACTTTTATCGTGCCGGTCAGTATTACCTGAAGGAAGACAGCGGCAGGCCTCAGTTCGATGTCTATCTGGAGCTGGAAGGCGGCAATTTCAGGGTTTCCAAAGAAGTCGTAGATACCGTTGAAGTCAGTGTTCGCTCAGGCCTGAACGACAACATTCGTGTGCTGCTGCAGGAGACAGGCTCTGATACCGGGCTGTTTCGTAGTCAGTCTCCTCTGCGACTGTTCAGGAATAAGCAGGGTGGTGGTCAGCTGTGTCAGTCTGACAGTCAGCAGCCTGACTATAGCTTGCCCGGCAGTCAGTGTATTTTGCAGTCGGAGCAGAATGACACTCTTACGGCAACCGTCGTTGATCCGCTAACCGACAAGCGTTACCAGCATACCGTTGATGTCAGCCCCCAGGGACGGGTATTCGACTCAAGCAACCTTTCAATGGTAGATGGCGTTTATATCAACCTCACTGACCTGCATGGTGAGCCCGCCATTGATCTGGAAACAGGACAGCCCTGGCAGGGGATGGTGACAGGTGAAGATGGTCAGTTCGATTATCCTCGCCTGGAGCCGGGTCGTTACTTTATCACCGCTTCAGCACCAGAGACGTTTACCGCAGAACCGCCCTACAAGTTCCCGTCAAAAGTCGCACCTGAGAAAATGCCCGGCATGGTTATCAATGAGGCATCCTATGGCTATGGAGGGATGAATGGTGACAAGAAACCCATCACCGGCATTGAAGGCTCTTTTGTTGTGGATAAGCACAGAAGGCTAGCTCATTTTGACGTACCTCTGGACCCGGTGGCTGCGGCCAGTGGCCTGACCCTGGAGAAAGAAGCAAAACAAAAAGAAGTAGCGCCCGGTGAGCTGGTGGCTTACGAGCTGAAAGTTAAAAACAACCTTGATGTCAAACTCTATAACCTGCAAATAAACGACAGGCTGCCCCTTGGTTTTAAATATATGAAAGGCAGTGCTCGTATAAACGGCAAGCAGGCAGACGACCCGGAAGGGGGGGCTGGCCCGGAACTGACCTTCAGGATCAGAACTAACCCTGCCCTTGATACCAACGGTGAAGTCACCATCACTTATGCCCTGAAGGCAGGTGCCGGAGGCATTGACGGTGATGGCATCAATCGGGCAACGGCCACGGCCAGGCGAGATGTTACTGGCCAGACAGTCAGCTCCAACGAAGCCAAAGCCCAGGTCAACGTGGCCATGACCGGCGTGCTGTCGGACAAAGGCATTATCTTTGGCAAGCTTTATGTGGACAAGGACTGCAATAGCCTGCAAACACCGGGGGAGTGGCCCATTGGTGGTGTTCGTCTGTATATGGAAGACGGAACCTGGGTCATTACCGATGAAAACGGCCAGTACAGTTTGATGGGGATTCGTCCCGGTCAGCATGTACTCAAGGTGGATCCGGTGACTATGCCGGATGGGCTGACCCTGAAACCCATCGACAACCGTAACGCTGCCGCGGGAGACAGCCGGTTTGTGGATATTGCCCCCGGCGAAATGCACCGGGCGGATTTTGCGGCACAGTGCCCCACTGGTGATTACCAGACAGTGTTCGACCAGATCAAAGCCCGTAACGAAAGCATCAGCGGTGAGTGGTTGCTGGATGACGCGGCAAAATACAGTCGTTCACAGCGCTCCGATAAAGCGGATAACACTGGCGACCTGTCTCACGGTGTGGTTCGTGCGCCCACTAATAACAACGATAATCAGAAGACAACTGACGCTAACACAGCATCCATTAACGCCCGTTCCAGTAATACAGGCTCTGAGCAGACCAACGTTCAATCAAGCATAAAACCAGCCTCCATTCCAGTCCCCGACGAGGCGGTGAAACAGATTACCAGGGAGCAGGCAGTAAACGGTGACTGGCTATGGCCTGAAAACGCACAGGCCGATGGTCGTTTTATGGCCGTGGTTCGTGCCGGTGTTGAGCCATTGTTGTACGTCAATGGCGAGCCAGTCAGCCATGACCGGCTGGGCGAACAGATGCTGAACAGCCGGGAACAGGCACAGTTAATGGCCTGGTACGGCGTTGTCCTGGAAGACGGTGAAAATCAGGTAGAGGTCAAGACGACGGATATGTTTGGCAATGAGCGCATTCTTGCCAGCGGGATCTTTACCCAGTCAGCCGCTGCTGACAGCATCGCAATTAAACCGGCAGCAGAGACTCTGGCAGCCGACGACGGTCGCAGTTTGCTTCCGGTCACTATAAAGCTGTTGGATAAAAATGGTCTGCCAGCCAGGGGCGTATACTTTGTCACCCTCGAAGCCTCTGCCGGACGCTGGCATGAAACAGATATCCAGGATCAGGAACCGGGACACCAGGTGCGGGTTGACCAAGGGGAGCTGACGGTGAATCTGCGCTCCGGCAATACTTCCGGCCCTGTGACGCTGCGTGCGTCTACCGGAGAGCTGAAATCGGATGCTCAGATTACCCAGGTCGCTGCTCCTCGACCCCTGATTGCGGCGGGCCTGGTAGAACTGAATGCCGGACACGGTCGTGTCAACGGTGCTTTATCAGAACTGGATTCCATTAAAAACGGCTCCAGCACCGATGCCAGGGCTGCTCTGTTTATGAAAGGGGAAATTGCTAAAGACACTCAGCTGACCCTGTCTTATGACAGCAAAAAGGCTAAAGATACAGAATTGTTCCGGGACACCAATCCGGACGATTATTATCCTATTACCGGGGACGCCAGCCAGAAAGGCTACGAGGCACAAAGCCGCAGTAAGCTCTATGCCAAAGTTGAAAAAGACCGCAGCAGCATTATGTGGGGCGATTACCAGACAGACGCCCACAGTTCTGAGCACAATCTCGCTAAAATTCAGCGCAACCTGAATGGTGTTAATGCCATTTACGATAACGGCGACACCCGTATTCACGGTTTTGCCGCCCGTCCGGAAAACAGCCACCGTACCGAAACCCTTCAGCCCGATGGTACAGCCATGAACTACCGGTTGCAGGGTGCGCCCATTGAGCGACACAGTGAAACGGTTGTTCTTGAAGCCTTCCATCCTGACAATCCGGGTCTGGTTATAAACAGCGAAACCATGAGCCGGGGAAGCGACTATACCCTTGATGAGTTCAGCGGCTATCTGAAATTCAGCAAACCGATTCACAGTCGGGATGATAAAGGCAATGTTCAGCGAATCCGGGTCTCCTATGACCTCAGGGACGGAGGCGAAGCCTATACCGTAGCCGGTGTACGGGCAGAACAGACCATTAATGAACAAATGAAAGTGGGAGCCAGCTATACCCGCAACGAACATACGACGGAAGGCAGTGACCTCAGCGGTGCCTGGGTGGAATATAAACCGTCAGAGAAAACAACCATTGCCGTTTCAGCGGCGCATATGACCGGCAAATCACCGGTTAACGGCAGTAGTGACAAAAGTGCAGTAGAAAACGTTAGCGGAGATGCAGCCCGGGTCAAACTGAAGCATAAATGGAACAGCGCATCCGAGACAGAGCTGACCTGGGCCAGGGCAGACGAAGGCTATAAGAATAGCGCCAGCGGCATTTCATCAGGCCGGGAAGAGACCCGTCTGAAGCACAGACAACAACTGACCGATAACACCAGCCTGCGGGCTGAAGCGGAAGTCAGTCAGTCACTGGATAACAATGGTTCTTCCCAGGGCGATAGCCTGGGGGCTTATCTGGATCATAAGGTGGGTGATGGCTGGAAGCTGTCAGTGGGTAGTCGTTATATTCGCCAGCGCAATGAAAACGATAACGACCGTTACGGCACCGGACAGGTGGGGGCGGAAAAAAGCTTCAAGCTGTTGGAGAAGGACGCATCGGTCAAGGCTGAGTATGAGCAGGCTCTGACCAATTCCCGCAAGCGTTTCGCCCTGGAAACTAACTGGAAAGTTCATGAGAAAGTAAGCGCCTACGGTCGTGTTGAGCGCGATGAAAACCTGAGTCCGGTGGCTTCGGGCAGTGACCGTAACCAGTTCTCTGTGGGTGTTAAAAGCGAATGGCTGCCGAAAACCAAAACCTATTCTGAGTACCGTATGCGTGGGGCGACGGATGGCAAAGCCATGGAGTGGGTAAACGGTGCCGATACTTCTGTCACCCTGACCAAAGGGTTGACCATCACCCCAAGCCTTGAGGTGATCAATACTGTCAGCGGCAAAGGTAATAACGACGGTGTTGCCGTGTCTATGGGCGTTCAGGACAAGCGCCATGCCAACCAGCGGGCCACGGGGCGAATTGAATACCGCAACGGTAAGTCCCAGAACTATTATGGCCTTGATGCCGCCGTTGCCCGACGCCTGAACCTTGACTGGAGCGGACTGGTCAGAACCCGGTTCCGGCTGGAACAACCCAAGGCAGAAGACGCCAGTTGTCGGGAAAAACATGCCCTGACCCTGGGGCTGGCCCGCCGCCCTAAACAGGACAACACCCAGCATGGTCTGTACCTGTATGAATGGAAAAAGGAACGGGGTATGAATGCGGCGGATAACCGTACCGTCCATTTAGTGTCTACTCACCAGAACCGGCAGATCGATAAAGACCTGACCATGTCCGGTCGTATCGGCAGTAAATGGGTATGTACGACTCTGGAAGATTACCAGTACAACAGTCAGAGCTGGGTCAGTGATGCCCGGTTAACCTGGAACCTTAATCGCCGCTGGGATCTTGACCTGCGTGCCGGTGTACTGGGTGTTGATGGTACAGACAGTCTGCGCTGGTCCGCTGGCGCAGGTATTTACTACCTGGTGGTGCGCAACCTCCGTGTTGGTGCTTACTACAACGTTGTTGGTTTTTCTGATAAAGACCTTGATAGCGAGAAATACAATGCCGAAGGCGTTCACCTCAGTATGCTGTTCAAGTTTGATGAATCCCTGTTTGGCTGGTTTACCTCATGACGCCTTTCTTTATAAAACAAGAGTTAATAACACACGAGCTCCTTACTCGATGCAATCGACTGCAACTGCTTGCCTTACTGCTTTTATCAGCACTGCTTACCGGCTGTGTCAGTACAGAAGAGCTGTATGCTGAATACGACCTTCATATGTGTCCGGTGGTGGAGCCATTAATGCAGTCACCTGCACCTGTTTTCAATCTGAGGTGGCACAGTGCGGTGTATTTCCCCTACAACAAAACTGCAGTGACCGAAGAAGAGTCCCTGAAGCTGCAGGATAACCTTGAGCTGTTAACTGAGTATTCTGATTACCGGGTGGTGCTTCGGGGCTTTGCGGACAGTGTGGCTACCCAGCGTTATAACCTGCCTCTGTCTGAACGACGCTCGAAGTTTGTTGCAGACTGGTTAATGGATAATGGTGTGGCGGCAGTAAGAATTCAACAGGTGGGCCTGGGTAAAGATCTGCTGTTGATTGCTCCGGCAGAAGGTCAGGATGAAGACGTCAACCGGCGGGTAGAGATGCTGTTACTCGACGCAGAAGGCAAGATCGTCGCGCTGGAACAGCCTTTGGATAGCAGGGAGCCTGAATCCGATGACGATTAGATATTGCCTGTGCCTGCTTCTGCTCCTCTCTGCCGGGGCAAAAGCGGCGGCACCGGTGGGTTTTATTATCAGAAGTCAGGCGCAAGCCAGCTTTGTTGACGAGTTTGGCGTACAGCGTTCAGCCACATCCAACGAAGTGGCTACCCTGGTTCAGGAAGCACCCGGCGTCAGACTGGAACAGAACCAGAGTCGTCTGGTGGTCAGTGGCAAAGCTTTTGTATTTCCCCACGTCCTTACCAATACCGGTAATGTAAGCACCCGCTATCAGCTTGAGGTTCCCGATACGGGCGGTATCAATGATATCCGGTTATTCAACGACCAGAGCAATACGGGACAGGTTGGCAACCATCCGGAAATCACGGGGCTGGTGTCATTAGCACCGGAGGAATCCCTGCATATTCTGGTCAGTGGTACAGCGGCTTCAGCCAATACATCCCTGACCCTGAGGGCTGTAGTCAAAGAAAATGACCGTTGCCAGCCCGACAGCCATGAACAATACCGTTGCCTTGATGAAAACAAAGATACTCTGGTGGTCGGACAGCAGGCTGTCTACAACCTGAATAAACAAATGACCCCGACAATGGCGTCACCTGAAGAGACTGTTCAGGTCGAACTCAACTATGAGCGTCTGGACAAGAAGGTTGATAGCAGTCGGCTGATAGCCATTGATGTACTGCCTGAAGTGATGACACTGGATCCCGCGAGAAAGGTGTGGAGTTGTGATAGCCAGGGTTTAAACTGCAGAGCGTTAAAATCCCCCATAGCAACAGGCGACGATGGCTTTGAAGTGAAACCGGTGACTGTTGATGGTGTTAACCGGCAGGAAGTGAAAATCCAGCTGACCGGGCATCAATCGAATAAAAAGGGCATCATCAAATTTTCAACCACCATTAACTATGGCTTTGCTGGACAGACATTTTTTAACAGGGCGGAGTATTACTCCCTTAATGAAGACGAAAAGCAGGTTTCTAACCGGGTGCCTGTACATATAAAAGGGGCAGGAGTGACTGTAAATGGAAGCCGTTACCGTTCGTTAAAGGATTCGGGTGGGGTTGTTATCGTACCCTCAGCAGAATTCGGAGGTGTGGTTGAATTTATTAACTATGTCTGGAATACCGGTAGCCAGTCAGCTGACTATCGGGTGTATCCCGACATAGACGGAGGAAGTAACACTTTTCCACCGGGCAGCCTCTATTCATTGTGTAAAAGCAATGACGACAGTAGTTGTACGACTTTCAAAGACTATCCGGAGGTTTCTGTCCGTGAACTGACACCCGGAAAACATCAGACTGTCAGGCTGCGGGTAAAGTTACCGGTTGATATTAAACCTGAACATATCCGCAAGGATGGTTATAACATCCGGCTAAAAGCGGAAGATGTTGGCAATAAAGCAGTCCATGATGATGTCCTGAACCTTCTTGGGCATATTAACGATGGCACTCTGGCGGTGGACCTGACCTTTGGGCAGCCGTTAAAGGATAATGTCAACGCCCCCGGCAAGGGGCCCGGGCCAGAATCCAGCCCTCTTAAAACCATTACAGCAAAACCGGGTAGCCGCGCTCTGCTCGAAACGGTTTTTGTCAACAATACCGGCAAAATGCCCGACAGTTATAACCTCCGTCTGATGGCTGCACCGGGAAGCTCATTACCAGAGGGGCTGAAAATACAGTTCCTTAATCGTTACAATCGCCCCATCTCGAATACTGGTGTGATCAAAAGGAATGGGGAGACACCGCTAAAAATAGCGTTTGATCTGCCCGGCAAGGTAAAACCAGGGCAATACTCAATGTATATTGAAGTCAGGTCGCCCGTCACTGGTAAGCAGGATAAGCTGCACCTGGGCGTGAATATCGTAGCGTCCGAAGGACTGGTGCTGGAGCCCAATGGTGAAAGCACGGTGGCTCCCGGTAGCTTTGTGACGTTTTCCCACCGACTGGTCAACACTGGTCATGGAGATATTAAGGGTATCAGGCTGGTCGTCAGCGATGACCAGAGCTGGAAACCACTGGTTTATCAGGATAAAAACGGCGATGGTCAGATAGCTGACGGTGAGTCAGTCATTACCGATCCTGTGGAGGTTGCCGCTGGTCAGGTTATGCATCTGGCTGTCAAAGTGTTTGCGCCTGCCAACGCTCCCCAGGGTACCCGGGAAACCATTAGCCTGAAGGCTTGCTGGCGTAACCGGGAGGGGCAGGATCAAACTCTGGCTGTGCTTGATATCGCCACGGTGGACAATACCCATGTGACCATTGTTAAAGAGCAGGCGCCCTGGGATTGTAAGAGCGTACTGCCGACCCACTTTTCAAAGGATCACTTTCCGGCCAGGCCGGGAACCTGTGTCGTTTATCGACTGACTGCCAGCAACCTTGGCTCTCAACGCATTCAGCAAGTGGTGATTCATGATGCAGCTCCGAACTTTACGACTTTTTGTGAGCAGTCAGGGCTGCCAAAAACCCAGGGTCGGGTTCCGGGGCAGATTTATTCCAGCGGACAGGGAATCAGTGCCAGTTGGTCAGATGGGTTAATGCCGGGCGAATCCGTTGCCCTGTTTTTTGGGGTTCGCATTCAATAGCTTCGTTGGTATACAGGGAGTAAATTTCATGGCAGTCAGTTTTTGTTCCAGTCAATTATTCCGTCGTTCTCAGTGGCGTTATCTGTGGCAGCTGATGGTGTTAACGCTGCTTATGTTGTTTGCTCTTCAGGGTTGGGCCAATATCAGGATTGATTCTGCCGGGAGCAGTGAAAAAAAGATTGCAGACACCATCAGGCAGAGTCTGCTGGGACCGGGGGTAGAAATCAGCAATGTTAAGCTGGTCAGATACAGTAAAAGCCGGGTAGGACTGTTCTCAAATGGCGGCAGTGTTCCTGACTTTGATATTGAAAAAGGACTGGTGTTGTCAACCGACAGCGTGAAAAAACTGAAGGGCAGTGCCAAAAAACAGTTTAATGAAAGGCAGGTTGATGAGGAGCGTGGTGGTGAATCCGACAGTGAGACTTTTTCGTCTAAGTATCAGGACGCAGACCTGAGAAAAATCATGGGCTCTGACATCAGGCAGTATGACCTGCTGGTGCTGAACTTTGACCTGAAACCACAGCGGGACAATATTACCGTCGATTTTCAGTTTGGCTCCGATGAGTATGAAAAGTTTGTGGGGTCACAATACGTCGATGCCTATGGTTTTTTCATCAGCGGTGAGGGTATCAACGGGGAGTTTACCAATGGCGCGGTTAATATTGCGACGCTCCCCAACGGTGACAGAGTGTCAACCAACTTCGTTAACCATGGGGACTGGGGGGTATTTTGTAAGCACGAGAAAAATAACGAGAATTGCAAAAAGATTAACCATAATTTTTTCAATACCCATTACTATCAAGGCAATGTTCAGAAAGTTGGAAAAAGTGAAACGCCGAGAAAAACAGACCGGATAAAATTGTTTGGCTGGACAAAAAAAGTCCGCAGTCGCCTCCCTGTTGAATCCGGTAAAACCTACCAAGTTAAAATTGCTATTGCTAACGGCACAGACAGCAAATTTGATAGCAGCGTGTTTATCGAAGCCTTCAGAAGCCAGCGCAAATTCAGCGGCACCGTGTTTGATCACAGAACCGGAGTCGTCGACAGAAACAAAATAACACCCTTTGCCAACGCCAGGATCCACCTGTTTAACGACAAGGGTCAGGTAGTTCAAACAACAAACACCACAAAAGCTGGCGAATATGCCTTTTTTGTTAATGATGCAGGTGCTTACACGGTGGCGGTAGATGCTGCCACTGTTGGGCCTCGTGCTGATATCCTGCCGGAACAAACCTGGGCAGGCGTCGGCGCTGTTTGCGCAGATGGTCATGGTGGCACCCGAACGTTGAAGCAGGCCGGTTATTGTTATGGCGGAAAAAACGCGGGAGAAACTGACCGTATAGGAGCTAGTCCTAATCGGGATAAAGCCCAGCATATTATCCATATACCAGCTGGAAACGCTGACGGCAACCATCTTGATTTTGGCTTTAGCTACGAGGTGGTGACTCATGCAGGCGATACCGGCCAGGGTAGCCTGCGCCAGTTTATAGCTAACGCAAACTTCAGAAAAGCGCTGAACATGCTGTTTGTGCCAGCGGTTCCTCAAAATAATGAACGTGGCTGGAAAATCACACTGGCCAGACCGTTAACGGCGTTACGTATCCCCAACACGATCATTGATGGCAGAGCCCGGAATTTTGCGCAACCGGAACGGGAAGCGTTAACGGCAAAAAACGTCCGAACCGGGTACAGCGCTGGAATAAATCACTACCCGTTGAGTGCTTTCCGTAGCCCTGATCTTGAGATCGCAAGCTCCGGAAGCGGGTACATTATTCTGCTGGAGGCTAACGGTCAAACGCTGAAAAACACAGCCATAACCAGTCCGGTATCAGTAGGCCAGAGTATCGGAGTTAAGGTAAAGGAAGGCGTTTCAGGCATTCAGGTCAAGGACAACTTTATTGGTGTGAATTACAGCGGCCAGCCTGAAAAAAATCATACGCTCTATGATGGCATTGAAACGGGTTCCCGCAGCAGCGCAACCATTACCCACAACCTGATTATGGGAGCCCGCCTTACCAGTATGAATTTCAAAGGCTCCGGTCGTATTGAATACAACCTGATTCTGGATAATGGCACCAGCAGTCTGACCAGCGATGGCATTTCACTGCAAAGTTCATCTCCCACTGAAACGGGCAGGAATGTCTTTGTCACTAAAAATCATATTAACGGTGCTAACGGCGTTGCCCTTGAAAGCTGGCGCTTTATTAAGCCTGAGCGGTTGTATATTACTGACAACACTCTGTCTGGTGGTGGGCGCGCTCATCAGTCATCACGTGGTGAAGGTGCTGGTCTGCGTTTGCAGGCACGGTCCGATGGCGGCGACAGGGTCAAGGTGTCCGGTAATCTGATTGAGAATAATAACGGGCCGGGGGTTGTGATCTCGAATATGGATAATGCATCGAGCCGCTCTGCCAGAGGCAACTGGATTATTGGTAACCAGTTCAGGAACAACCGCGTCAATGGCGTGGATATGCCCATTGATCTCTCGGTGACAACCGTGACCGGCGATGGCCCTACTGAAAACACCGGCAGTTACGAAGACGGCTGGCCCAACCGGGGTATTGATACGCCGGTTATTCATCATGCTTACATGTATGACGATAAACTGGTGCTTGAGGGAGGCGTGATGAATGAGGCGATTTCCCCGGTAACCGTTGAGTTTTATAAGAAGACAGGGGGGGAATATTGGCCCTTGTTTATACGTTCAGAAAACGACATGCGCACCGGAAATGATGCTGAAAACCAGTCCAGTTACGGAGCCCGCTATCGTGGCAACGATGGCAAAATGCTGGAGAAAAAACGGTTTCATATAGAACTTCCACTGCCTGACGCAAAGGTAAAAGACGGTGATCAGATAACCGCTACCCTGGTTGACAGTCAGAGAAATACCTCTGAATTTGGCCCTGTAACAACCGTTGTCAGGGCGGGAAAGGTTCGTACCTCGTTATGGCATGACCTGAACGGCAATGGTAAGCGGGATCCGGGGGAGCCGGGAATTGCCGGGGTTAAAGTAGAGCTATCTTATTTTGATAAAAAATTATCAACGCTCTCTGTGGTAGAGGTGCTCGAAACAGACAGGGATGGAACGTTTAACGTTGATGGCGTTCCGGCGGGGGAATACCAGCTAAATGTAATTCCCGGACAGCCAGCGCTGTCTGGTTACCAGCTGTCACCCGGAGGCAAAAACCCGGCACCGGTTAAGGTTCAGGCGGGTCAGTTATCCAGAGTTGGTTTCAGTTATATTGAAGGTACTCCTGAATTAGACTTTACGATTAACCATCGTCGTGTTGTTATTCCCGGCACAGCCGTCAGTTTTCAACACCGGCTTGTCAGTTCCTTTGACGGCAACGTGGTTCTGAAGCCTGAATGGATCAGTGAGTCCGACCAGCAAAGCGTTGACTGGCCCATTGGGTTAAAACAGGTGAACTGTAATGGGGAGTCTGACGGCGGTTCTCCGATATCAGCCCCCCTTGACCTGAAAAAAGGGCTGCCTGTTTGCATTCAGGCCAATAGTTTTGTACCGGCCAATGCGCCCTACGGTTTACAGGCATTAATGAATATTACCGCTGAATTCCGAAAAAGTGGTCAGGTGTCGGATGAGCCACCATTGGTCGCCAGAGTGCAGAATCACCTGACGGTTTCCGATCAGAAAAGCGATCAGCTGGCATTAAAAAAATGGGTCGAGAATATAAGCCTTAAAGAGGGTAAAACCACCTCGAACAAGGCCGGTTCCGGAGATATTCTGCAATACACCGTTGAATTTACCAATGCGGGTGCAACGCCACTGACACAGCTCGATATCATTGACAGCACACCGGCTTTTACGACGCTGGCCGAGCGTATTCATTGTCCGCAAGTATTACCGGATGGTCTCACCGGTTGCGAAGACGTGTTGCCCGGAAAGTCTGAAAACAGTGTTGGGTATACCGGTAAGCTGATCTGGCGCTTTTCTGGCAGCCTCTTACCTGGTCGAACAGGGAAGGTTCAGTACAAGGTAAGAGTGGAGTGATATCAGGCGGCGGCTAATTTCAAGCATAATGATAATGATTTGCATTGGTCTTACTGATTGGCTAGTATATTCCGCGCTGTGGAGCAGGGATGTTCAAAGCTATCTCCTGTTACATTGCTATTTGTTGGCTATTTTAGCCACGTTCAGGTGTCTGAACAGTGAATCGTAAAAAAAGGATTCGCCTGGTCAGGTACCTTTTGTCATTGTGGGCTGACAGAGGTTAGTCAGTACCACAGAAGTCGACAACCGGCTCCCGCACGGACGCCAATACTGATAACGCACACATGAAATTTTCCAAGCATTCCCTGGCTCTGGCTATTATGGCGGCCTCGGTTTCTGTTGCCCACGCACAGGCAGAAACCTCTTCTGATGATCACTCCGGTAAACACTATCAGCCAACCCTGCTGAATCAGGTGACGGTGTCGGCTGCTCGTACTGAAAAGCAGTTGAAAGATATCGCTGGCTCTGTCGTTGTGGTGGATGAAGAACAAATTGAAAAGAACATGGCGACCGATATCAAGCATCTGGTGCGTTATGAGCCGGGGGTGACGGTTGGCTCTGATGGCCGCAATGGTTCCGAAGGCTTCAATATCCGGGGCATGGACGGCAACCGGGTTAAGATCATGGTGGATGGGGTCGATCAGCCTCAGCAGTTCAAGCCAGCTGGTCCCTACCAGCGTGGGCAAAGAAACTTTATTGATGTGGATTCCCTGAAAGCGGTAGAAATTGTAAAAGGGCCATCGTCCAGTCTGTATGGTAGTGACGCTATTGGCGGTATCGTGGCCTTCCAGACTAAAGACCCTGAAGATTATCTGAAGGCAGAAGGTGATGATACCGCAGCTTCCATCAAAGGGGCTTACACCAGTGCGGATAAAGGCTTGGCAACCACTTTTACCCTGGCGAACCGTACCGGTGATCTGGAGAGCCTGCTGATTTATACCCGCAGGAATTATAACGAAACTTCGACTCATAGTGGTCTGGATGTCAACGGTGAAACCAGAGGTAAGGCCGACCCCATGAAGTTTGGTGGTGGCAACCTGTTGGGTAAGTTGCGTTATCAGTTAAACGACAACCATCGTATTGGTCTGGACGCTGAGTATCAGGAAACCAAAAGCGATGTGGAGTTGAAGTCTGGTGTTGGTCTGATTCCAGTGGTTATGACCGGAGATGACAAACGTCAGCGTAAGCGGGTTAGTTTCTCCCATGAATGGGATGCCTCGCTGGTGGCCTTTGACAGCATGAAATGGCAACTGGACTGGCAGGACTCTCAAACACGACAAAATACTCATATTCCAGCCTACGAAAAGCAAATTTTACCACCTCCATTTGATCCCACAAAGTTCAATGCCCGTAACAAGGACTATCTCTATCAGGAAAAATCCCTGAAACTGGCCACCCAGTTTGAAAAAACATTTACTACTGGAGATATCAGTCATCATCTCATTTATGGTGCGGATGTCCGACAAGTAAAGACAATTAATGAAAACACTACCCATGATTTGAAGACTGGTAAGCCTACCGACGATACTTATATTCCCGGAGTAGATAACCAGACTTATGGTTTGTTTGCCCAGAATGATATGCAGATCACCAAGCGATTTAAACTGAGCCCGGGCTTGCGTTATGACAGTTACCATTACAAACCTAAGGGTAAGCTGAAGGACGGAACGACAGCGAATGATAAAAAAGGCAGCAAACTGACCGGTAGGTTGGGTGCCATTTATGATCTGAATGACAACGTGTCGGTATTTGGTCAGCTCAGCCAGGGTTTCAAGGCTCCGGGCTTATATGAAACATATTTCAACATGGACACTAAGGGGAAAAACAAACATCTGGCTAACCTGGATCTGAAGCCGGAAGAGAGTAGTTCCATTGAGTTTGGTCTGCGTGGGGATCACAATTTTGTCAGCTTTGAGCTGACTGGCTTCTTCAGCCGCTACAAAAACTTCATTGATGAGGTGAAAAAAGACGGTGGTATCTGGTATCCCTTTGGAATTTCCCAGTATCAGAATATCGCCAAAGCCGAAATCAAAGGGGTCGAGTTCCGTGGACAGCTCTGGCTGGATGATGCCCTGAATGCGCCAACAGGAACAAGCTTGAGAACCTCCATTGCCTACGCCCGGGGTAAAAACAAGGAAAATGGTAAAGCGCTGAACTCGGTAGCCCCTCTGACTGCTGTATTTGGTCTGGGCTATGACGATGTTTCCGGTGACTGGGGTGGTGAGCTTGCCTGGACCCTGGTGAAAGGCAAGTCGAATTCTGATATTGACGAAAGTGATGTCATAGATATTACTAAAAAACAGTTCAACCCTGCCGGTTACGGCATCGTTGATCTGACCGCTTACTACCACCCAATGGATAACCTGACCCTGAGAGCCGGTCTGTTCAACATCACTGATAAGAAGTATCACCAGTGGCAGAACATCCGGGGTCGTAACACCGACGACAAAGGACTGGATCGTTACACCCAGCCGGGTCGTAACTTCTCCGTCAGCGTCAAGTGGGATATCTGATCACCCTGCCACCATTCACGCTTGTGCAGCAGTCGCAAAAGGCTGTACAAGTGTGAAACAAACTCTGCACCATCATCCCCGCGCAGGCGGGGAACCCCTTCCCCAACCTTGCCTTACCCTAATGATTTGTCCGAATAATGGATGATTCGCCAGAATGTACTAATATGTGTTATCAAATAACACAAAAGGTGAGCCGTTATGAGCAGAACCACATCCGTTACATTAGGTCAGCACTTCGATGAGCTGATTGCCGAGTTAATCCGGCAAGGTCGTTTCCAAACCGTTAGCGAGGCCGTAAGAGCCGGGCTGGCATTACTGGAAAGAGATTACGAAGAACATCAGGCCAAACTGCAGGCTTTAAGGCATAAGGTAGAAGAAGGTCGTAACAGCCCGATTGTTGAAAACTTTGATATGGATCACCTTCTGGATCAGTTGCATGGGAAGCGTAATGTCGGCTAACTACACGGTTCGCCAGAAAGCACAGGAGGATGTAGCAAGTATCTGGCTTTATACGGCAGGACAGTGGGGAGAAGAACAGGCCGACCGGTATCTGAAGAAAATCAGGGATAAATTTGAGTGGCTGGCAGACAACCCCAGGGCAGGACAGCGTAGAAAAGATATTGATCCTGACATTTATGGGACACCAGTGGGAATACACCTGATCCTTTACGATGTTATTGACGAACAGCCGGATATTATTGCAGTGATCCATCAAAGTTCAGATGTTAAAAACTGGTTAAAAGCCAGATAATTGAATAACAAACGCCTTCGGGCGTTTTTTTTGACCTGAAAACCAACTTTTAGTAAATCACCCTCCTGTATTTCTGACAAAAAGCAGCATCAGTGGCAGAACATACGTGGACGCAATATAGACGACAAAGGACTGGATCGTTACACCCAGCCGGGTCGGAACTTTCATATTTGAGAAGACTTTTCTTATTCGCAGGGAACTATTCTGAGCTAGAATGTACAAAATTTTATACGCAGTGCTAGACTATTGAGTAACGAAAAGCCGATAAAGTGGATGGGAAGTGCTCTGGATGACCTGCTCCAGTTTCCTGATCCGGCTAAACGAGAAGCGGGTTACCAGTTAAGCCGTATACAGAATGACCTGGAGCCGGAGCACTGGAAGGACTTTAAAATGGTTGGCGCAGGGGCGAAGGGAATCATCATTTCTGAGGATGGTGATGCTTTTCGTGTAATGTATGTCGCCAAATTTGAAGAAGCGGTATACGTACTGCACAGTTTTCAGAAGAAAACCCAGCAGACCAGCAAGCAGGATAAACAGATCGCCAGCCGACGTTATAAACAAGTTGTTGCTGAGCGTAGTAAGAAGAGGAAAGGCGGATGAGTAAACGGATTATTGGTCATACGACCCCTACAGGTGGCAATGTATTTTCTGACTTGGGATTCTCCCCTGAGGAAGCTGAGAAATTAAAAGCAGACTCAGATCTGAAAATCAAAGCAGATCTAAAAATTCAGCTGATGACAGAAATTACGAAGACCATTCAGGAGCGCCACCTGAAACAGGAGGAGGCGGCCCTGCTGATGAATGTAAACAGACCCAGAGTCTCTGATGTGATGACAGGAAAAGCCAGCAAATTTACTATTGATGCATTAGTGGTAATGCTACAAAGGCTAGGAAGGTCTGTAATCCTGAAGATTGCCTGATTCTGCGCACTCAACCATAAAGCATCAGTCGGCAGGCGCTGATCAAAACATGGATCGTCGGCATGATCAGGAATCAGCGTTCCTGATCATGCCCCGCCATCATCATTGAGTGACTGCTCCCCACCCTATCGGGTGAGGCTTCTGATTTCTTAGGCAGCAACCGACAGTCTGCCGGATTTACGCAAGCCTCCATCAGCAGAAACGGACAGTCCTTCCGCCTTTAATTTCAATATGCCTTGCTTCTTGATATTGCGAGCTGCATTAATATCCCGGTCATGGATAGCACCACAGCTACACTCCCATGATCGGATTCTCAATGGCATTTTTTCCTGTTTCAAATCGCAGACTGAGCAAGTTTTAGAGGATGCAAACCACTGGTCTATCTTCACCAGATGTTTACCTTCCTGCTTTGCCTTGTATTCGAGTTTGGTTATCAGTGAGTGCTAGCCAGCATCAGCAATAGAACGAGCAAGACGCTTGTTCTTGAGCATGTTTTTAACTTTCAGTGTCTCCACAATCACCGCTTGGTTTTCGTCGATGAGTTGTTTTGATAGCTTATGCTGAAAATCATTACGGGCAAAGGCTACACGCTCATGCGCCTTTGCCACCAATAAACGGGCTTTGTGCCTACCTTTTGAGCCTTTCTTGCAGCGAGATAGAGCCTGTTGTTTTCTTTTCAGGTTACGTTGTGCTTTTTTCAGAAAGCGAGGATTGCCAGTCTTATGGCCGGTACTGGTGATAGCCAGATCAGCAATCCCCATATCAACACCGACAACCTGATTAGCTTCAAGATTATCAATCTGTTTTGGTTGTTCCTGGGTATCATCAGCCAATATGGAGGCAAAATACTTGCCGGTTAGCGTTCTGCTCAGGGTGATAGACTTCACCTTACCCACTATTTCACGATGCACTTTAGCCCTTATGGGCTTGCACTTGGGGATTTTTATCCAGTTATCGCCCACAGAGACAGACGTACAATGGTAGCTACTTTGCTTGCCATGCTTTTTCTTGAAGCGAGGAAATCTTGCCTGCAATTTGGGATTGAAAAAGTTTTGAAAGGCCGTATCCAGATTGATAGTGGCCTGTTGCAGTGCAATAGAGTCAGCGTTTTTCAGCCATGAGTACTTTCGGCTTTTCTTGGCTTTTGCCAGCAAGGGCTTCAGGTGTTTTTTGGGAGAAAGGCTCTGCCCACGAACCTTGTAATAATGAACCTTAATAGCCAGGGCCTTGTTCCATACGAACCGCACAGCATCAAACTGACGGTCGAGAAATTCCGCCTGCTCTGATGTTGGATAGATTCGTACTTTGGTGGCTCTCAGCATGGAACGTTATTTCAGTGCTCATTAATATAAACTTTATATTACAGGTATTTGAAAGAGGTTTTCAAGTGAGCGCACACAATAAAGATTTGCTTAAAGGGTATCTTCGCAAACGACATAGCGTTACCAAGCTGGTTGTTCATTTGGTGTTCACGACAAAGTACAGGCGAAAGCTTTTTGATGGCTATATGATCAAGCAGTTACGGGAGTCGTTCGAGAGTGCATGTGAAAAACTGGAATGCCAGTTACTTGAAATGGATGGCGAAAAAGATCACGTACACCTGTTGGTGGCCTACCCACCAAAACTGGCTATCAGTGTCATGGTAAATAATCTCAAATCAACATCATCAAGACGGTTGCGAATGCTGAATACCCACCTTACTGCTCAGAGCAAAGCAGGCTTAATGTGGTCAAGGTCTTACTTTGCTTGCAGTGCTGGCGGTGCAACTATCGAGACTCTGAAGGACTACGTTAATAGCCAGAGTACACCAGATTGATGGCGGAAGGCTCTGCGCCTTCCCGTCTTATATCCCCGCCCGCATTGGGCGAGGGTTTACAACGATTTTGCTAAAGCCAAAGATTAATCCCCACCACAATAATAAACAGTATCACCACCACGCCGGTCAGGGTCATTAGAGTTTTTAGAGTGTCTCGCATAATCATCACCGAACAGTCAATGGTCACTAGCTTATTCAAGGCGGGCTGATTGTCGTAGGAGAGTTTGGTAATTCCCGTGTTTTGAATTGTAAGTGTGATTTGCACGACTGTACCGTATAGAAACTTGTATAAATGTACAGTAAGCTGTTTTTTTAATAGCGTGTCTGAGAAGAGTTCTACATGGCCATACTCCTGGGTATTGATCCCGGCTCCCGTATCACCGGCTATGGCGTTATCGAGGAGGTCGGTAACCAGTGTCATTATGTGGCTTCAGGCTGTATCCGTGTTCGGGATGCTTCACTGCCGGAAAAACTGCAACAGATTTACGACAGTGTTTCGGCCCTGGTGGAGCAATACTGTCCGCAAAGCGTGGGAATAGAACAGGTGTTTATGTCACGCAATGCCGACTCGGCATTAAAGCTTGGGCAGGCGCGGGCGGCGGCCATTGTTGCGGCTGTGAATCACAAGCTGGAAGTGGCGGAGTACTCTGCCCGGCAGGTCAAGCAGGCGGTGGTAGGCAAGGGTTCGGCGGATAAGCATCAGGTTCAGCACATGGTGACTTCGATTCTGAAACTCAGTGCAACACCACAGGCCGACGCTGCCGATGCGTTGGCAATTGCTCTGTGTCATGCCCATACCCGTGCCAGCCTGGTGCGAATGGCGGGAGTGAGTGGGACAAGAAATCGTCGCCTGACTGGAAGGTGATATCTGGTTCAGCGCATACGAGCCAGGTTGTTGCAGAGATGATCCATTGTCGTATGTAGTTCCACAGCTGTGGGACTTACTGTTGAAAATCGTCCGGAAAAAACATCTTTGTAACTCGGTTTCTGTGAAAAAATCAGCGGTTTTTTTCAACTGATCTACTATTTGCGATAGCCATTTTGTTCTACAGGTATATTTTGATTGCTCAAGCTGGTTTTTGCTGCTTCCTTATACCACGCTTTGAGCTTAATACCTGCCCTGAGAACTGGGTGAGCCGGGTATGATCCATAGAGGCAAGAATATGCGAATACATAAGATATTTCTGAACATTGTCGTATTTCTGAGTTTTTTCGGTCTTCTTTTTTTTATCTTCCCGCAAGTCTCCGAGGCTGGCATTGAAGCTCTTTTACAATCTAAAACCAGAACAGAAGCTAATTCTTTCTGGTCACAGATTCCGTTACTATTTTCCAAAGCGTTACAAATCGGCCTTACCAGAATCCATGAACCGGGGCTTATCTTTCCTTTACAGCCGGCCCCGGAAACTGCCTTAAAAGAGCGCCTCCTCTCCCTGACAACCAGTCTTGAAACAAGTCAATACGACATCAGGCAGGTACCGAACGGAGCTTCAAAGAAAGAATCCAAAGGGTCTTCCTCCCTATTCCAGGAGAGTCCACAGAGCGACGCAACCACTTCACAAACAGACTCTCGTCAGGCGGAGACCCGTTCAGCCAGGAAGGATGACGAGGGAGAAAAACCTCCTGAAAAACGGCAAAAAATACACACCCGCGGCAACCCATGCCCGCTTTGTAATCACGGACCATGCAAAGAGAAAGAATCAGGAGCGATGCCTCCTGAAACAATGTCCGATACCAGACCTGAAGAAGACAGCACATCTGGAGAATTTGGTAGTCTTGCCTCATTGCGAGGAAATCAGGGAGCAGGCGCATCCAGCCAGTGTGATGACACCCCTTCCCTGAATAGTTATTTAACCGAATTTTACAGATGTCTGGAGAAAGAAGTACTTCCTGTAGAAGTTTACGACACATCAAAGTTTAAAGGGCATACAGGTATTGATCTTTTGTATTATGTCCCAGATGCAGTAATCATTCATTGCCTGTCTGCTGAGAATGAAGAATTTAATTGCCCCCTTACCAACAAGCAAACCTACCATATTGTATCCATCTCCAAAGGAAGGAGGGGCGTATACGTTGACGCTGAAAATGAGTCTCGGATCGATTGTGATTATGATTATGAAGGTTATGACATTTTTTTTATTATCACCGAAAACAATCAAAGCGAAAGCGAGCTTGAAGCTGAGTCAGAGGGAGCCGACGCAGTCAAGGCTGTAGGGCATCTATATCCTTCACAAAATCGCGGTGGCTTTTTTTTCAGCCAATATGATCCCGCTCTCAAAAAGGGCTATTTGCATCTGGCCAGCAACTGGGAAATATTAATAAGGAAAATGGACAACAGAAAAATAAAAAAACTCTGTAAGTACTTAAATGTTAACAAGAAACTGTTAAATAATTTTCAAAGCTATATTCTCGAAGATAAAGAAAATGGCTTAAAAATATTAATTAATAGCTTAAACAGAATCACAGATGGTTTGAGAAGAGAGCCAACTTCCAGCGGCTACAGGGAAAATCTGAACCTTAGGTATTCGGGAGACTATTACTCAAGGATTAAAAGATTTCTTTGGAACACGGATAAGTCTCAAATAGATATTCGAGGCGTGCCTATAGGTAATTCGGAACAATTCCAGTTTCAGCCACCCCATGAAGAAGAGGCTTACCGTGTTGTATCCATGGAGCGGTTCGCTATATATCCTTTGCACATTGCTCTGTTTATTCTCGCAAAAAGCAACATCAGCTCAGCATACGATCATGTTGCGGCCGTGGGGTTCATGCAAATGCGACATGAGCCTATTGACCCTCATAACTATGACTATGCAACGACAGGCAGCCTGTTGCTGGCTCCGGATTGGGAGTCACTCATTAACAATCTGACCGATGAGCAAATACAAATTTTTATAACCGAGCTTAATGCTAACAGTAAAAAAAAGAAATATCTTAGCCTTCTATGCAAGAAAGATAAAGAAGCTACCAGGAAATTACTCGTGTCCGCTTTAAACGAAAGCATAACTTTGATAAATGACAGCATAGCTTTGATAAATGACAGCAATTACGATTCCTTTATAGCTGCCGAGCCATTGAATACTGACTTTGACTACTCGCATTATTCATATGACTCTGATGGCGACTTTGATGATGGCCCTGGTAAATGACTTTGAAATGGACACCGAGTGACTTTACCTGATTGTGGTACCACCATACCCGTAGCAGCCTGCGTGAATGGCGGGAGTGAGTAGGACAAGAAAACGTCACCTGGCCGGAAGAGTAAAAACATCTTTTTAACTCGGGTTCTGTGAAAAAAATCAGCGGTTTTTTTCAACTGATCTACTATTTGCTATAGCCATTTTGTTCTACAGGTATATTTTGATTGCTCAAGGTGGTTTTTGCTGCTTCCTCATACCATTCTCTGGGCTTAATACCTACCCTGAGAGCTTGGTGAACCGATTGTAACCCATAGAGGCAAGAATATGCGAATACATAAGATGTTTCTGAACATTGTCGTATTTATGAGTTTTTTTGGTCTCCTTTTTTTTATCTTCCCGCAAGTCTCCGAGGCTGGCATTGAAGCTCTTTTGCAATCTAAAACCAGAACAGAAGCTAATTCTTTATTGTCACAGATTCCGTTACTATTTTCTAAAGCGTTACAAACCGGCCTTACCAGAATCCATGAACCGGGGCTTATCTTTCCTTTACAGCCGGCCTCGGAAACTGCCTTAAAAGAGCGCCTCCTCTCCCTGACAACCAGTCTTGAAACAAGTCAATACGACATCAGGCAGATACCAAACGGAGCTTCACAAAAAGAATCAAAAGGGTCTTCCTCCCTATTCCAGGAGAGTCCACAGAGCGGCGCAACCTCTTCACAAACAGACTCTCGTCAGGCGGAGACCCGTTCAGCCAGGAAGGATGACGAGGGAGAAAAACCTCCTGAAAAACGGCAAAAAATACACACCCGCGGCAACCCATGCCCGCTTTGTAATCACGGACCATGCAAAGAGAAAGAATCAGGAGCGATACCTCCTGAAACAATGTCCGATACCAGACCTGAAGAAGCCAGCACATCTGGAGAATTTGGTAGTCTTGCCTCATTGCAAGGAAATCAGGGAGCAGGCACATCCAGCCAGTCTGATGACACCCCTTCCCTGGATAGTTATTTAACCGAATTTCACAGATGTCTGGAGAAGCGAGTACTTCCTATAGAAGCTTACGACCTATCAAAGCTTAAAGGGCATACAGGTATTGATCTTTTGTATTATGATCCGGATCAAATAATCAGTCATTGCCTGTCTGCTGAGAATGAAGAATTTAATTGCCCCCTTACCAATCAGCAAACCTACCATATTGTATCCATCTCCAAAGGAAGAAGGGTCGGATACTTTGATGGTGGACATGAGACCTGGACCCTTCATGACGTTTATGCAATTTTTTTTATTATCACCGAAAACAATCAAAACGAAAGCGAGCTTGAAGCTGAGTCAGGGGGAGCCGACGCAGTCAAGGCTGTAGGGTGTCTATATCCTCCAAAAAATTTCTGCGGCTATGACTGCGCATATAACCGCGATATTAAAGAAGGTTGTTTATATCTTGCCAGTAACTGGGAAACCTTAATAAGGAGTCTGGAGACCTTCAGCCAAATAGAAACACTCTGTAAGCATTTAAATGCTAGCAACAAGGCACTGTTAAAGCATTTTCAAAACTATATTCTCGAAGATAAAGAAAATGGCTTAAAAATATTAATTAATAGCTTAAACAGAATCACAGATGGTTTGAGAAGAGAGCCAACTCCCAGCGACTACAGGGAAAATCTGAACCTTGTGTATACGAGAGAAGGCTATCGCCCAAGGATTAAAGAATTTCTCTGGAGTACGGATAGGTCTCAAATAGATATTCGAGGCGTGCCTATAGGTAATTCGGAACAATTCCAGTTTCAGCCACCCCATGAAGAAGAGGCTTACCGTGTTGTATCCATGGAGCGGCTCGCTACGTATCCTTCGCACATTGCTCTGTTTATTCTCGCAAAAAGCAACATCAGCTCAGAATACGATCATGTTGCGGCCGTGGGGTTCATGCAAATGCGACATGAGCGTATTGCCCCTCATAGATATAAGCATAAGACGACAGGCAGCCTGTTGCTGGCTCCGGATTGGGAGTCACTCATTAACAATCTGACCGATGAGCAAATAGAAAGTTTTATAATCGAGCTTCAGGCTAACAGTAAAAAAAAGGAATACCTTAGCCTTCTATATAAGAAAGATAAAGAAGCTGCCAGAAAGTTATTCGTGTCCGCTTTAGACAGAAGCATAACTTTGATAGATAACGACAATTACGATTCCTTTATGGCTGCCGAGCCATTGAATACTGGCTTTGGCTACCCGCATTATTCATATGACTCTGATGGCGACTATTATGATGATGGCTCTGGTAAATGACTTTGAAATAGACACCGAGTGACTTTACCTGATTGTGATACCGCCGTACCCGTGGCAGCCTGCGTGAATGGCGGGAGTGAGTAGGACAAGAAAACGTCGCCTGGCCGGAAGAGGAAAAACATCTTTTTAACTCGGGTTCTGTGAAAAAATCAGCGGTTTTTTTCAACTGATCTACTATTTGCGATAGCCATTTTGTTCTACAGGTATATTTTGATTGCTCAAGGTGGTTTTTGCTGCTTCCTCATACCATTCTCTGGGCTTAATACCTACCCTGAGAACTGGGTGAACCGGGTATGACCCATAGAGGCAAAAATATGCGAATACATAAGATGTTTTTGAACATTGTCGTATTTATGAGTTTTTTTGGTCTTCTTTTTTTTATCTTCCCGCAAGTCTCCGAGGCTGGCATTGAAGCTCTTTTGCAATCTAAAACCAGAACAGAAGCTAATTCTTTATTGTCACAGATTCCGTTACTATTTTCCAAAGCGTTACAAACCAGCCTTACCAGAATCCATGAACCGGGGCTTATCTTTCCTTTACAGTCGGCCCCGGAAACTGCCTTAAAAGAGCGCCTCCTCTCCCTGACAACCAGTCTTGAAACAAGTCAATACGACATCAGGCAGATACCAAACGGAGCTTCACAAAAAGAATCAAAAGGGTCTTCCTCCCTATTCCACGAGAGTCCACAGAGCGGCGCAACCTCTTCACAAACAGACTCTCGTCAGGCGGAGACCCGTTCAGCCAGGAAGGATGACGAGGGAGAAAAACCTCCTGAAAAACGGCAAAAAATACACACCCGCGGCAACCCATGCCCGCTTTGTAATCACGGACCATGCAAAGAGAAAGAATCAGGAGCGATGCCTCCTGAAACAATGTCCGATACCAGACCTGAAGAAGCCAGCATATCTGGAGAATTTGGTAGTCTTGCCTCATTGCAAGGAAATCAGGGAGCAGGCACATCCAGCCAGTCTGATGACACCCCTTCCCTGGATAGTTATTTAACCGAATTTCACAGATGTCTGGAGAAGCGAGTACTTCCTATAGAAGCTTACGACCTATCAAAGCTTAAAGGGCATACAGGTATTGATCTTTTGTATTATGATCCGGATCAAATAATCAGTCATTGCCTGTCTGCTGAGAATGAAGAATTTAATTGCCCCCTTACCAATCAGCAAACCTACCATATTGTATCCATCTCCAAAGGAAGAAGGGTCGGATACTTTGATGGTGGACATGAGACCTGGACCCTTCATGAAGGTTATGCAATTTTTTTTATTATCACCGAAAACAATCAAAACGAAAGCGAGCTTGAAGCTGAGTCAGGGGGAGCCGACGCAGTCAAGGCTGTAGGGTGTCTATATCCTTCAGAAAATCACGGCGGCTATGACTACCCATATAACCCCGATCTTAAAGAAGGTTGTTTATATCTTGCCAGTAACTGGGAAACCTTAATAAGGAGTCTGGAGACCTTCAGCCAAATAGAAACACTCTGTAAGCATTTAAATGCTAGCAACAAGGCACTGTTAAAGCATTTTCAAAACTATATTCTCGAAGATAAAGAAAATGGCTTAAAAATATTAATTAATAGCTTAAACAGAATCGCAGATGGTTTGAGAAGAGAGCCAACTCCCAGCGACTACAGGGAAAATCTGAACCTTATGTATTCGAGAGAAGGCTATTACCCAAGGATTAAAGAATTTCTCTGGAGTACGGATAGGTCTCAAATAGATATTCGAGGCGTGCCTATAGGTAATTCGGAACAATTCCAGTTTCAGCCACCCCATGAAGAAGAGGCTTACCGTGTTGTATCCATGGATTGGTTCGTTAAGTATCCTTCGCACATTGCTCTGTTTATTCTCGCAAAAAGCAACATCAGCTCAGCATACGATCGTGTTGCGGCCGTGGGGTTCATGCAAATGCGACATGAGCCTATTGACCCTCATAACTATGACTATACAACGACAGGCAGCCTGTTGCTGGCTCCGGATTGGGAGTCACTCATTAACAATCTGACCGATGAGCAAATACAAAATTTTATAACCGAGCTTAATGCTAACAGTAAAAAAAAGAAATATCTTAGCCTTCTATGCAAGAAAGATAAAGAAGCTAGCAGGAAATTACTCGTGTCCGCTTTAAACGAAAGCATAACTTTGATAAATGACAGCAATTACGATTCCTTTATAGCTGCCGAGCCATTGAATACTGACTTTGACTACCCGCATTATTCATATGGCTCTGATGGCGACTATGATGATGGCCCTGGTAAATGACTTTGAAATGGACACCGAGTGACTTTACTTGATTGTGGTACCGCCATACCCGTGGCAGCCTGCGTGAATGGCGGGAGTGAGTGGGGCAAGAAATCGTCGCCTGACCGGAAGAGTAAAAAAATCTTTTTAATTTGGGTTCTGTGAAAAAAATCAGCGGCTTTTTCCAACTGATCTACTATTTGCGATAGCCATTTTGTTCTACAGGTATATTTTGATTGCTCAGGCTGGTTTTTGCTGCTTCGTCATACCATTCTTTGAGCTTAATACCTAACCTGAGAGCTTGGTGAACCGATTGTAACCCATAGAGGCAAGAATATGCGAATACATAAGATGTTTCTGAACATTGTCGTATTTATGAGTTTTTTTGGTCTCCTTTTTTTTATCTTCCCTCAAGTCTCCGAGGCTAGCATTGAAGCCCTTTTAAAATCTAAAACCAGAACAGAAGCTAATTCTTTATTGTCACAAATTCCGTTACTATTTTCCAAAGCGTTACAAACCGGCCTTACCAGAATCCATGAACCGGGGCTTATCTTTCCTTTACAGCCGGCCTCGGAAACTGCCTTAAAAGAGCGCCTCCTCTCCCTGACAACCAGTCTTGAAACAAGTCAATACGACATCAGACAGGTACCGAACGGAGCTTCAAAGAAAGAATCCAAAGGGTCTTCCTCCCTATTCCAGGAGAGTCCACAGAGCGGCGCAACCTCTTCACAAACAGACTCTCGTCAGGCGGAGACCCGTTCAGCCAGGAAGGATGACGAGGGAGAAAAACCTCCTGAAAAACGGCAAAAAATACACACCCGCGGCAACCCATGCCCGCTTTGTAATCACGGACCATGCAAAGAGAAGGAATCAGGAGCGATGCCTCCTGAAACAATGTCCGATACCACACCTGAAGAAGCCAGCACATCTGGAGAATTTGGTAGTCTTGCCTCATTGCAAGGAAATCAGGGAGCAGGCACATCCAGCCAGTCTGATGCCCCCCCCTCCCTGGATAGTTATTTACCCGAATTTTTCAGATGCCTGGAGAAACAAGTGCTTCCTGTAGAAGCTTACGACCTATCAAAGCTTAAAGGGCATACAGGTATTGATCTTTTGTATTATGATCCGGATCAAATAATCAGTTATGGCCTACCTAAAGAATTTAAATGCCCCCTTAACAACCAGCAAACCTACCATATTGTATCCATCTTCGAAGGAAAGAGGGTCGGATACTCTGACGGTGGAACTGAGGTATGGACCAATTATGAAGGTTATCACATTTTTATTATTATCACCAAAAACAATCAAAGCGAAAGCGAGCTTGAAGCTGAGTCAGGGGGAGCCGACGCAGTCAAGGCTGTAGGGTATCTATATCCTTCACAAGATCACTCGGGGTATGGTTACCCATATGATCCCACTCGCAAAGAAGGTTATTTATTTCTTGCCAGTAACTGGGAAATGTTAATAGGGGTGCTGGCGAACTTCAGACAAATAATAATAACACTCTGTAAGCATTTAAATGCTAGCAACAAGGAGCTGTTAAAGAATTTACAAAAATATTTTCGTGAAGATAAAGAAAATGGTTTAAAAATATTAATTAATAGCTTAAATAGAATCACAGATGGTTTGAGAAGAGAGCCAACTCCCAGCGACTACAGGGAAAATCTGAACCTTATGTATTCGAGAGAAGGCTATTACTCAAGGATTAAAGAATTTCTTTGGAGTACGGATAGGTCTCAAATAGATATTCGAGGCGTGCCTATAGATAATTCGGAACAATTCCAGTTTCAGCCACCCCATGAAGAAGAGGCTTACCGTGTTGTATCCATGGAACGGCACGTTGTATATCCTTCGCACATTGCTCTGTTTATTCTCGCAAAAAGCAACATCAGCTCAGAATACGATCATGTTGCGGCCGTGGGGTTCATGCAAATGCGACATGAGCCTATTGACGGTCATAGATATGACCGTACGACGACAGGCAGCCTGTTGCTGGCTCCGGATTGGGAGTCACTCATTAACAATCTGACCGATGAGCAAATAAAAAGTTTTATAGCCGAGCTTAAGGCTAATAGTAAAAAAAAGGAATACCTTAGCCTTCTATACAAGAAAGATAAAGAAGCTGCCAGGAAATTACTCGTGTGCGCTTTAGACAAAAGCATAACTTTGATAGGTGACTCCAATTACGATTCCTTTATAGCTGCCGAGCCATTGAATACTGACTTTTGTGACTAAGGGAAGCAGCAGAACATAATATACCGCTGTTGGCTGTTGGCTGTTGGCTGTTGGCTGTTGGCTGTTGGCTGTTGGCTGTTGGCTGTTGGCTGTATGAGCAGCTAATAGCCAAAAGCCAACAGCCCGGTAAGTTATTGAATGCTGCGCCCCTAAGGTTATCCCATATGACCCTGATGATGGCCCTGGTAATGACTTTGAAATGGACACCGAGTGACCTTACCAGATTATGGTACCATACCCGTGCCAGCCTGGTGCGAATGGCGGGAGTGAGTGGGACAAGAAATCGCCGCCTGACTGGAAGATAGCCCAGCCTAATTCGGGTGAACACATAAATGGAAGGCGGCACAACAGAACAACAGATCAAGAATCTGCTGGGGTTTATAGGTCTGTTTCAACTGTTTCCACTGCTGTTCGCTAATGGTCTGCCCACTGTAAAGTGCTTCTGCAACACGCAAAACCAGCGCTTCTTGTTTTGCCCAGCCACTGGATAGATGGCCTTCCGCCACCCGTTCCAGATCGCTGGCCTGCAATCCGGCATCCAGGGCGCAACGGGCAATATCCGGTATCAGATGACGAGCGCCAGCAAGGTGCGCGCTGCGCAGGGCGATTAAAGACCGTTCTCTTACCGGCAGGCTGGTATAACCCTGCATATAGCCGGTGAAACTGAGGGAGGGTGGTTGCAGACTGGGAGTACCTTCCTGTTTATGGATTATATCGTTCAGCAGGATACGTTGAGACACGATAAAGGGAATCGGTACGGCGCCACCGTCGATAGACGGGTGATATTCGCTGGCTAAACCAGCGCTGGGAAGTAATTGCCACAGGGTGCTGAAGAAGGTCTTGAGTCTTTCCATAAACGTATTCCGGGGTGTGTGATGTTGATGCGCTAGTTGTTTTAGAGCGGGCGGAAAATACAAAGTTCGTAGCAGGCCGGTCATTGTTAGACATTCTTACGCTCTGGTCAGCCTGCTCAATGCCAAGAGGTTGAAAATGATAGGAAGAATCCGTGGAACTCTGGTCGAGAAACAGCCCCCTCATCTGCTGGTGGATGCTGGTGGGGTAGGCTATGAAGTCGAAGCGCCGATGTCGGTGTTTTATCAGCTTCCGGAGGCCGGGGCGGAAGTGGTGCTGTTCACGCATTTTGTGGTGCGTGAAGATGCCCAGCTACTTTACGGTTTCAGCAGTCGCGAAGAACGGGAACTGTTTCGAACCCTGATTAAAGTAAATGGTGTCGGGCCAAAGCTGGGGCTGACCCTGCTGTCGGGGATTGATGCACAGACTTTTGTGCGCTGTGTTCATGAAAATGACAGTGCCACCCTGGTGAAACTACCGGGTGTTGGCAAGAAAACCGCTGAACGTCTGATTGTTGAAATGAAGGATAAGCTGGATCGCTGGCAGTCTTCACCGCTTCTGGATGGTAAGCCAATGATTGTTGGCAGTGCTATGGCAGAAGCGGCCAGGGATACCGAGCAGGAGGCGGTCAGTGCGCTGGTGGCCCTGGGTTACAAGCCTCAGGACGCCAGTAAAGTGGTCGGTAAAGTGTTTATGGAAGGCATGGAAGCGGAAGAGATCATCCGCCAGTCCCTGAAAAGTATGATCTAACTACCGGGTTTTTGGCTTCTGGCCTCTGGCCTCTGGCTATTGGCTGTTGGCTATTAGCTGCTCATACAGCCAGCAGCCAGCAGCCAACAGCCAACAGCCAACAGCCAACAGCGGCATATTCTAAGCCTCAGCCCCCTGTCCTTGTCAACGCTCCCCGGTGCGAAGTTTTTAGCCTTTTTTCTGTTGGTTAATCTGGTGCAGCAACAGTCTGATCAGGTCTATGACCACGATCAGGGTGGCAGCCCAGATTAAACCATAAGTGACACACTGTGTCGCTTCAAACGGCTCCTGCAATACGGCGACTGCGATCACAAAGATGAGGGCTGGCTCCAGATAAGACAGCAAGCCAAAAAGGCTGAAGGGTAGTTTTTTGGATGCACTGACATACAGCAGCATTGAACTGGCACAGATGATGCCAAACAGTGGCAGCAGGAGCCAGAGCGAGGGTGTGCTTTGAATACACAGGATGAACTCGCTGCTTTGTGACAAAAAGTAGAGGGCAAAGGGCAGGAATATTGAAACTTCAAAAAATTTAATGCTCGCCGCACTGGCTTTTACGTTTTGCCGCACCATAAAGTAAACCGGGTAAAGCCCGGCAACAACCAGGGCTACCCAGGGCAGTTGCCCATGTTGCCAAAGCTCGATGGCTATGCCTGATGCTGCCAGGGTTATAGCCAGCTTCTGGGCAAGGTTCAGTTTTTCATCATGAAAGAACCAGCCGGTCAGGGCCAGTGTCAGAGGCAGAAGGAAGTAGCCCAGGGCCAGCTCTTTTGTTTGCTGGTTGACTGGAGCCCAGACAAACAGCCACCACTGTATGCCAATCAAAGCGGTGCCGGGAATCAGAAACAGCAGATTGCGACCATGACGGATCATTTGTTTCACGTCCTGCCATTGGGCGCTCATGGTAATAATAATTATCAGGTACAGGCTTCCTGTCACCATTCGTACCCAGAACAACTCGTTACCATTGATATAAAGCTGTTGTACCAGCCAGGGGGTAATGCCAAACAGGACGGATGCAGTCACCGAGCAGGTGAGTCCACAGCCGTATTGGTATTGAGGCGGACTGGGTGTCTGGTTCATTATTAACTGGCTAAACCTGAAATTGATGGGATACCAAGAATAGCGAATATTTTCAGCATTGATTCGTTTTCTCGTGATGAAATGATAGGCTCAGGGAATTCATTTAGCAGGCTTTGAAATGATTGAAGCAGATCGATTGATATCAGCAGCGCCACGCCCGGTTGAAGAAGCGCAGGATCGGGCGATCCGCCCGGTTAAACTGGCAGACTACGTAGGTCAGCCAAAAGTTCGTGAACAGATGGAAATTTTTATCCAGGCCGCACGCCTGCGTCAGGACGCTCTGGATCATACGCTTATTTTTGGCCCGCCCGGACTGGGTAAAACCACGTTGTCGCATATTCTCGCGAATGAGATGGGCAGTAATATTCGTTCCACGTCAGGGCCGGTACTGGAAAAAGCAGGGGATCTGGCAGCGCTTCTGACCAATCTGGAACCCAATGACATTCTTTTTATTGACGAAATTCACCGGCTCAGCCCTGTGGTTGAAGAAGTGTTGTATCCAGCCATGGAAGATTACCAGCTGGATATTATGATCGGTGAAGGGCCAGCTGCCCGTTCGATTAAACTGGACTTGCCGCCGTTCACGCTGGTGGGAGCGACCACCCGGGCCGGTTTGCTGACATCACCCCTGAGGGATCGGTTTGGTATTGTCCAGCGACTTGAGTTTTACAACATCGATGACCTGACCCATATTGTGGCGCGTTCTGCCGGAATACTGGGGGTAGATATTGAAGAGGTAGGTGCCAGAGAAATTGCCAGACGTTCCCGTGGTACGCCCCGTATCGCAAACCGGTTGTTGCGTCGGGTGCGTGACTTTGCACAGGTGAAAGGCAGTGGCCTGATTGACCAGTCTTCAGCTGATGCCGCATTGAATATGCTGGATGTTGATGCCAGTGGTTTTGACCATATGGACCGACGCCTGCTGCTGGCTATGATTGAGAAATTCGACGGCGGCCCTGTCGGGGTAGACAGTCTGGCCGCCGCCATCAGCGAAGAGCGTGACACCATTGAAGATGTACTGGAACCTTATTTGATCCAGCAGGGCTTCATCATGCGCACCCCCCGTGGCAGGATGGTCACCAAACATGCTTACACCCACTTTGGGCTGAGCGGTGAAGGCTAACCGTTGAAACCACCTTTTTTTGCGGGTCTGATTAAATTCAAGTGGCTGGAGTCCCGTTAACTGTCTATGTTAAGACTTAGCCTCATGCGAGCTCCCCAGAGGCATAAACACTTCGTTCTTCTCAACCAGCAGCCAAATGAAAGTTTTGGCTGCCATTATTTCTTCGGATCATTGCAGGCAGTTTCTACTTTGGTAGATTGATGTGTTAAGGCTGCGTCAAAATCCGGAGATGCAAAACGTATCAAACGATTTATGTCTATTTCAATCAGGCAAAAGATTACGTTATTTACCCTTGTGCCTGCTGTAATTTTCTACAGCCTTGTAACGGCTGTGTATCTTTATTTCACTTTTCATGCCGCTTCTGTGGAAATCAGTCGTAGTCATGTGGAGCAGGTCGTTCAGTATGCCAGTATCATTGACGGGCATTTGCAGCAAATACACCTGGCGGGTAAGAGTCTGGGGCTGTTGCTGGATCAGCGATCTTCGTCGGAACTGAGTTCGCTGCCAATGGATGCGACAGAATTGCTGGGAAGTACACGACTGGTGTTAGGGATTGGGCTGGACTTTCCTGCACAGCCGGAAAAAAAATATTATTGGAATAAGCGTGCAGACCAGTTTTCCAGAGTAACTGATCATTATTTCGCCCCCGGCTTGCCTGAAGCGCTTTTGCAGGAATATCTTAGTGGTCGACGCGCCAGGCCGGGCTGGCATGTCAATCGTATTTCCAGTCAGCCGGAGGTGTTTCGCTCCACTTATATGGTACCCGTATGGTTTCGTGACGGTGCTTTTGCTGTATTGCAGATTGATATTGATGGCTCTTTTTTAATGGCTCCATTGATCTGGCACGACACTGGGACCCGGCTGGTTATTCTCGACAGGGAAGGGATTGCGGTTTACACCAACAGCATTGCTCTGAGCAAGAATAGAGAGCTGCGTAATTACATTAACAGTGGTCCCTGTAATGGCTACAGTCAGATCAACGTCACCCGTGAAGATACCGGTGAACTGGTTGATTTTATTACCCGCCCCATTAAAACCCATTCAGGTAAACCGCCCTGCGCCGTATTCGATGAGGCGTTCCGGAGGGTGACGGATAACAGGCAGTCTATTAATTTCAGGATGGAGTCACGGGGCATAAAGAGATGGGTCACCGCTACCCCTATTCCTGCTACTGGCTGGTATTTCAGTATCAGCATTCTTGAAAAACGTATTTTGCGGCCCATTGTTCGTCAGGCAGTGATCAGTGCCGGTTTGATTGCGTTGGTGTTGATTCTGACCATGTTCTGTTTGTGGACGGTATCCGGGCTGATTACACGCCCACTGAACCGGCTGAAATCGCAGATGAACGAGTTTGCCACACCTTATAGCCTGAGTTCGGACGATAGTAATCGTGATGAGGCGGCCAGTCTGGACTACAGCTTTAAGATGTTGTTGCAGAGGCTGAGGGATCGTGAGCGCTCGCTGCAAAAAGCCAGGGCAAACAATATCGGTCATCTGGTTCAACAGCTTAAAGGCCAGTACTTTTATTTTAATCTTGATTCGAGTGGGGTCGTCACTTACGTCAGCCCTTCTATCAAAGCCATCCTGGGGTATGGTGAGCAGGAGTTCACCGGCACGATGCATCAGTTTCTGTCTGCTTCCGGGTTGAACCGGGAATTTTCCCATAAGCTCTCTGCGCTGATATCGGGTCAGTGGGAAGAAGCTTTTGAAGTAGAAATGGTGCATAAGGACGGCACTGTCCGCCGGGTAGAACTATTTTGTACCACTCATGAGAAGCCGGTAACGGTGGCTGGTGAAGATATAGCGGGATCCGGGCAGATGCCGGTTGTTATTGAAGGTATGGCCAACGATATTACAGAGCGTACTAACGATACCGAGAAGTTCAGGCAGTTGATTGCGTCGGCTCCGGACGCAACCGTAATTTGTAATCAGGACGGCATTATTTCACTGGTTAACCGAAAGGTCACGGAGCTGTGTGGGTTTCTTGAATCAGAGCTGGTGAATATGCCGCTGGCTTTGCTGGTGGCACCTGAGCGACGGTATGAAGAACCGCTGTTGGCCCCGGTTGATCCTGCCCGGCCTGAGTTTCACTGTGTTGAGGAGTATCTTACCGAAGGGATTGCAAAATCGGGACATTGTTTTCCCATGGAGGTATCCAGCAATGTTCTGGAGACGGCAGAAGGGAAGCAGATTTCCATTATTCTGAGGGATATCACTGATCGCAAACGTATCGAAGGCGAGCTGGTTCAGGCCAGAAATCGCGCGGAGCAGGCCAGTCAGGCCAAGTCGCTGTTTCTGTCCAATATCAGCCACGAATTACGTACCCCTCTCAACGGTGTACTGGGTTATGCGCAGCTGTTGTTGGCCGATGCCCAGGTGCCAGAACGTTATCGGGATACTCTGTCTTTGTTGGAAGAATGCGGACTGCACCTGATGACGCTGATCAGCGATATTCTGGATATGACCAAAATTGAAAGCAGTGGTATAGAGCTGGATCCTCAGCCTTACATACTCAAGAGTATGCTGAGCACCGTAATGGCAAACGTTAAGGGAACCGCTCGTTCAAAAGGGCTGGTTCTGGACGTGGCTATTGACCCGAACATCAGTCCGGAAATTGTCGGCGACAGTGTGAAACTGCGACAGGTATTGATCAATCTTATGGGGAATGCCGTTAAATTTACCCACCATGGCAGTGTTTTGCTGCGGGTAAGCAGAGAAGAGCGGCAACTCAGCTTTGCTGTGATAGATACGGGGTCGGGTATCAGTACAACGGACCAGGGGCGGCTGTTTAAACCCTTTAGTCAGCTCAAATCCGGGCGCAGGCAGGGAGGAACGGGTCTGGGGCTGGCGATCAGCTACCGCCTGGTCAAGGCAATGGGCGGGGAATTGAAAGTGTCCAGCCAGTTGCAGCGTGGCAGTAAGTTCCATTTCACTATTCCTTATCTGCCGGTAAGCGTTGATAGCGAATTAGCGGTAGAGCATGAGTCTGAACGACCCGAATTCACAGAGGACTATCATGATCGACGCATTCTGGTGGTTGATGACAGCGAAACCAATCGGGATATGCTGAGTAATGCCCTGCGCAGCGCAAGCTTTACGGTAGAAGAGGCTGCGGATGGCGCTGAAGCGGTTGAGCAGTGCAGGCAGCGGCACTATGACCTGGTATTAATGGATCTGAAAATGCCGGCCATGGACGGGGTGACGGCAGCCCGGCTGATTCATGAGCAGTCAGAGAATAAAACGCTCAGTATTATCGCGGTTTCTGCCAGCGTATCGGGTGCGACCCGTGAGAGCATTGACGGGGTGGGAATGTGCGATTTTATCAGCAAGCCTGTTCGTTTCAGCGAACTGTTCAGCAAAGTGTACCGGTGGATAGGGGAGGGTGTTGCTGTGCAGAGCAGCAAAACCTGTGGCACCGATTATACTGATGTGTCCCTGGCAGGTGCTGAGATGATGCTGTCGAAACTATCGACCTGTCTTGATATTGGTGATGTCAGTTCCTTGAACGATCTGGCGAAACAGTGGTCAACAGATAAAGGTCTGGGTCATTATCCGGACCAGATAATGCAGAGCTGTGGGGCGCTGGACCTGGCTGGTTTGGAAAGAATCAGGGTAGAGTTACTGGCTCGGCTACGATCTGCTGATTGTTCAAGAGAGGTCAATAATGATGAATTACACGGAGAGACCTGAACGCTGGTGTGGACTGTACGGTGTCTTATTGATACTGACGATGCTGACCAGTGGTTGCAGTAATAATGTTCGGGTAGATGCCCAGCCAACCGCGCGGGGTGTTTTTGGCGACGGTTTTACACTATCTGAAGCAGCCTGTCACAGAGTGACGGGAGGAACCGCTGAACTGCCGATTGACCAGTACCATGCCGGACTGTGTTATGAGCAGGGTGTCGGAGTGCCTGTCTCTATGGAACAGGCCTTTAAGTCTTTCACCATGGCTGCCCGCTGGGGTATTCCTGAAGCCCAGGAAGCCCTGAGACGGTATGGTCAGCCAGTGCCGGAGGCTGATATGTTGCAGCGCCAGCAGAGTATGGAGCAAAAATTACAGCAGGACCGGCGCAGTGAAAACCGGCACAAACTTGAACGGGAACACATTGATGCCATTCGCTGGCACAATGACTATTATCACCGCCGATGGTGCCGCTGGTGTTACTAGCCGCTGGCGCTACATAAGTATTGCTGCCCAGTCTTCCATGGTTTTCATCGATCTGGTTTAATGGCCTTATCGATTATATGAGTACACTGTCGTGAGTTCTGACGCCCCCTTTTCAATCCTTCAGCGGGTTTATTACGAAGACACTGATGCAGCAGGCATTGTTTACCACGCCAACTACCTCAAATTTATGGAGCGGGCCCGTACTGACTTCTTGCGCCATATAGGAATGGGGCATCAGCTTATGAGTGAGCAGGGCAGAGTGTTTGTGGTTACTCGTGCCGATGTACGTTTTCGCTATCCGGCCAGGCTGGATGATGAAATTGCTGTGACTGCGGAGCTTGCGGAAGTCAAACGAGCCAGTCTGATTTTCCGTCAGTCTGTTCTGCTCAATCAGGGGCTACCCAATGAGCAGGTGTTGTGTACCGGGGAATTTGTTGTCGCCTGTCTCGACAGTGCTGCAATGAAGCCTGCCGGTATTACAAAAGACTTACGGAATCTATGTCTGAATGTCACCAACACGTCACAGATTTGATGATATGATACATCCCATTTTTAAACTGAACGCAAGCGAGGTAATCGGTGGCTGATAGCATGTCCATGTGGTCGCTGATCAGTAATTCCAGCTGGATTGTGCTGTTAGTACTGCTGATGCTGGTGGCGGCTTCTGTCGCTTCCTGGGTGATGATTGTTCAGCGTGGTTTGTTGATTCGTAACGCTCAGCAAAGCATGCTCGAATTTGAGGATCGGTTCTGGTCGGGTATGGACCTTTCCCAGCTGTTTCGGGAGTTGCAGGATAACGCCAGTCCGGACGGTGGGCTGGAAAATATTTTTAAGGCCGGTTTCCGGGAGTTCAGTCGCCTGCGCAGTCAGGGAACCTCGGAGGCAGATGCCATTATGGAGGGTACCCATCGAGCCATGCGGGTTGCCATTTCCAGGGAACAGGAAAAGCTGGAAACCCATCTGCCGTTTCTGGCCAGTGTCGGTTCAACCTGTCCTTATGTTGGCCTGTTCGGAACCGTTGTCGGGATTATGAACTCGTTCCGTGGACTGGCCCAGGTGCAACAGGCGACACTGGCTTCGGTTGCTCCGGGTATTGCTGAGGCCCTGATGACCACGGCCGTCGGTCTGGTGGCTGCCATTCCGGCCGTTGTCGCTTATAACCGTTATGCGTCGCGGGTTGATGCCCTGCTGGCCAGCTATGAAACCTTTGCCGATGAGTTCCACAGTATTCTGCATCGTAAGGTTCACAGCCGTTCCAACCGACCAGAAGCGGGCTGAGGAGACGATTGTCTATGGCGCGCTCCAGAGCAGGTCGCAAGGTGATGTCGGAAATCAATATGGTTCCGTTTATCGACATCATGATGGTATTGCTGGTTGCCTTTATGGTCAGTGCTCCCATGCTGACCCAGGGGTTGAAGGTTGACCTGCCAAAAACAACCAGTCAGGTGATACCCCTGGAAGATGATATTGAAGCGTTGATTATCTCAGTCAAAGCGGATGGTGAGTACTTCATTGACCTGGGTGAAGAGCGGGAAACTGCAACAGGGCTGGATGTGATCGCCGAAAAGGTCGGCAAGGTGTTGTCTGCCAGCCCTCGTACCCAGGTGTTGATCAAGGGAGATCGTAAAGTGGCTTATGGCTCTGTGATTGAGTTAATGGCAGGGTTGCAAGCGGCCGGTGTGGAAAATGTCGGGCTGATTACTGATCCGGCTGAACTGGACCGGCAGGATAACTGACGGCTGCTGCTGATGAAGAAAGTATTAAACCGGATACCGGGCAGCTCTTTTTGTAAGGCAGCTTTTCGTAAGGCAGTGTTTCGTGGCTACGGCTTTCCAGTGCTTGTGTCGCTTTTGTTACACGCTTCACTGTTACTGGTGTTAAGCACCAGCTGGTCGGTTGATCGGCAGTTGAATATTGTTCCGCCTCGCAGTATCAAAGCGAGTCTGGTTGAAGTGCCAGCCCCGAAGCCTCAGCCTCGCCCGCAGGTAGACGACTCTGCCCGTAAAGCCCGTGAAGCGGCTGAACGTAAACGGCAGAAAGCCATTCGGGAAGAAAGGCAACGTCTTCAGGCAGAAGAAAAGCGCCAGCGGGAAATAGCCCTGCGAAAAGAGCGGGAAGCTCAGGAAAAAGCGAAGAAAGCAGAGGATGCGCGCAAAGAACGGGAGCGCCAGCGCAAACTGGAAGCAGAAAGGAAACGTCAACAGGAAGTTGAGCGTCAACGCAAACAGCGGGAAGAAACACTGCGTCAGCTGGAACAGGAACGAATTCAGAGAGAGCAGCAGGAAGCGGCAGCCCAACAGGCTGAAGAACAGGCCGAGAAAGATGCGGCAGAGGTTCGTTATTACAGTGAGTTGCTGAATAATCTCATTGTGAATAACTGGAATCGTCCGCCCAGCGCCCGCAATAATATGACAGCATTACTGCAGGTCACCCTGTCACCTTTTGGTGACTTGCTGGAAGTTAAGCTGCTGGAAGGCAGTGGCAATGACTCTTTTGACCGTTCTGCGGTACAGGCTGTGCAGCGTGCAGCGCCCTTTCCAGAGTTAAAAAAGCTGGAGCGCAGAATTTTTGACGCCAACTTCCGACGCTTTAATTTCAGGTTCAGGCCAGAGGATCTAGTTCGATGACTCGTTTGATGACTCGCTCAATGACTCGCTCAATGATGAGTACGATAAATACAGCACCGAACCACTTTGATTCAGGAGGAAGCCGCTATTTGATCATGGTCAGATGGTTTATGGCTTTTGCCCTCTTGCTTCTGGCTCAGCTGGCTCTGGTGATGCCTGCAAGGGCTGAGCTGACCATTGAGATTACCCAGGGTAACGATCGTGCGGTGCGCCTGGCGGTGGCACCGTTCAGTTTTGATGGTAAGACGATTCTGCCGGAAGATATGGCAGGAACCATCAGTGATGACTTGCGGCTCAGTGGTCTGTTTGATCCGCTGAAACGGGACGATATGCTCAGTTTTCCCAGCAAAGAGTCTAATGTGTTCTATCGCGACTGGAAGGTGCTTGGGGCTTCTTACCTGGTCATCGGGCAGGTTAGCCAGAGCAGTGGGCAGTATACGGTTAACTATCAGCTGTTTGATGTACTGCGCCAGCGCTCTGTTCTGAAAGGGCAGGTTCGGGGCGTTGAAAGCCAGCTGCGAACTCTGGCACATAAGATCAGTGATGCCGTCTACGAAAAAATTACCGGTATTCCGGCCGACTTTTCAACCCGCTTAATGTATGTGACGGCCCAGAGGCACAGCGTTAACAACACCGATTACCAGTTAAACTATGCCGATGCCGATGGTAAGCGGGCCCGGGTTATTGTTCGTTCCAAAGAGCCTATTTTGTCGCCCGCCTGGTCACCAGACGGTCGTCGTATTGCTTACGTGTCTTTTGAAACGGGCAAGCCTGCTATTTTCCTGCAGCAGCTGGCCACCGGCAAACGACAGAAACTGACTGACTACAAGGGCCTGAACAGTTCGCCGGTATTCTCTCCGGATGGTAAGCAAGTGGCCCTGGTGCTGTCTAAAGACGGTAATCCGAATATCTATGTCAAGGACCTGGCTTCCGGCAAGCTGAGTCAGCTGACCCGGCATTTTTCCATTGATACTGAACCGGACTGGATGCCTGATGGCAACAGCATTGTGTTTACCTCAAATCGCGGAGGCAGCGCGCAGATTTATCAACTGGATGTTAAACATCGGTCTGATGGTTCTGTGGAGCCGGTAGGCAAACCCCGTCGCCTGACGTTCAAAGGGCGTTTCAATGCCCGGGCAAAAGTCTTCCCGGATGGTAAATCTCTGGCTCTGGTTCACAAGGGACAGGGGGCCGCTGAATTCAACATCGCCATTCTTGATCTGGACACCAATCGCCTGAGGTTGCTGACATCAGCACAGCTTGAAGATTCGCCCAGCGTTTCTCCGGGTGGTCGGCGGCTGATTTATTCTGTTCAGGGGGGAAAGCATGGTGAACTGGGTATTGTCACTGCGGATGGTAGGGTAAAATATCGTCTGCCGTCAGCGACTGGTGATGTCCGGGAACCTGTCTGGGGGCCTGCGGTCAGGTAAATGCCGCAGAGAATTAGTTGCGTGTTTCGGGTTTGTAGCGGTGTGGGCTAGTCCCGTGTTAAGGGTTCTGATACTGTACTGCAACGATCTTACGAATATCCAACTAACCAACATTAAACAATTGGAGTCTGTAATGCGAATTGCCAATTATATTAAGGCAGCTACCCTGGCGGCTTCTGCCCTGTGGCTGGCAGGTTGTGCCTCTACCGGCGGTGAAAGTACTTCGGGCGTAGAAACCTCGATAACACCTGAAGAAACGGTTGTGACTGACAATGTAATCATTGAAACTATGCCAGTACTGGATCCGGCGGTACAGGCTGTTATCGACAGCGGTGAAGTTGAGGCGAGTGCTGAAGAGGTCGAGATGCTTTTGGATCGCGACACATTTAACTTTGCTTTCGACAGTTCCAAGCTAAGCGACAGTGACTATAAGGCTCTCGACGTGCAGGCAGCTTACCTGAATTCTGATCAGGGTAAGGGCAAGAAGATTATTGTGCAGGGACACACGGATGAGCGTGGCACCCGTACTTACAACCTGGCCCTGGGTGAGCGCCGTGCTAATGCGGTAAAAGATTACCTGGAAGCAAAAGGCGTCGCCAGCAGTCGTATTGACGTGATTAGTTTCGGTTTCGAGAAGCCGGTTGATCCAGCCCATAATGAAACAGCCTGGGCTAAGAACCGTCGCGCGCAGATAGTGATTAACTAATAACAGAGATAGCTAATGAGTTTGAAACCTTTATCCAGCTCTTCCCTGATTATGGCCAGCCTGCTGGCTGTTCCGGTACTGGCCGAAGTACCCGTTGTTGAGTCTTTGCCAACGGCAGAGATCGTCAGCGAAACGACTCAGGATGTCACACCGGTGTCAGCACCAGAAAGTGTTGCCCTGGAAAATGTTGCCCCGGAAAATGTTGAAAGTGTCATTCAGAGTGCGCAGGCTCAGCAGCCAGCAAACAGCACGGCTTATTTTCTTAATCAGATCGAAGAACTGCGCAAAAGAAACATGACTCTGGAAGGACGTGTTGAAGAGCTGGAGTTTCAACTCAGGCAGAACGAGGCGGAGTTTCGGGATCGTTATCTCGACCTTGATGCCCGTATCACCAAGGCGATAGGCGAACAGCCCGCCTCTGATCTGAACAAGGATCATTCTGCCAAAACCACTCAGGCTGTTGAACCGGTTAATGTACCGGCTCAGCTGCCTGACAGTAAAACCCCTGAAGAATTGCTGGTTAAGCAGCGTGAGCAGGCCGACTATAAGGCGGCTTTCGGGTTTATCCGTGAGCGTGAGTTTGATCAGGCCCTGGTCGCTCTGCGCAAGCTGCTGGAGGATTATCCTGATGGCAAACTGTCTGATAATGCTCAATACTGGCTGGGCGAGGTGCTGATGGCTCAGGGGAAGTTTGAGCCAGCCCGTGATGAGTTCAGAGCTGTCATTGAACAATACCCGCAAAGTGCCAAAGTGCCTGATGCGTCTTACAAGTTGGGTCGATTGTATGACTTGCTGGGTGACAAGGCTAAAGCACGGAAGTATCTTGAACTGGTCGTCAGTAAGTATCCCGATAGCTCGGCTGCAAGGTTGTCTGATACTTATTTGCAGAGTATGTCAGATAGTTGATTTCGGAATTTGTCAGGCTATCTCTTAACACCATGCTTGCATGGTGTTTTTGTTCGTGTTGGATAATTTTGCTATCTCAATGGCAGTTGGCTACCCTTCTTTGCTGATTAAAAAATAGTGTCTCTCATGCATTCTGAATCCCTTCGTATTTCTGAAATTTTTTACTCTCTTCAGGGAGAGTCCAGAACCTCTGGGCTGCCGACAGTATTTGTGCGCCTTACAGGCTGCCCCCTGCGTTGTAGCTGGTGCGATACCGAATATGCCTTCTCCGGGGGTGAGCGCAGAACCCTCGACAGCATTCTGCAGCAGGTTGCTGGCTATGGCGCAAAATATGTTTGTGTCACCGGCGGTGAGCCACTGGCGCAACCGGGTTGTCTGCTACTGCTGGAACGTCTGGCTGATGCGGGTTATGAGGTTTCTCTCGAAACCAGTGGGGCGCTGGATCTGGCTGAGGTTGATGCGCGCATTGTTAAGGTCATGGACTTGAAGGCTCCCGGTTCCGGAGAGGTTGAAAAAAATCGTTACCAGAATATCCAGCATCTGGACCGCAAGGATCAGGTGAAGTTTGTTATTGCTGACCGCGCGGATTATGACTGGTCTGCCAGTAAGCTGATTGAGTATGACCTGGCCGAAAAAGTATCGGATGTGCTGTTTTCTCCGGTCAGTACCGGAGTAGAGCCAGCGGAACTGGCTGAGTGGATTCTGGCTGATCGCTTGCCGGTGCGGTTTCAGATTCAGTTGCACCGGGTAATCTGGGGTGACAAAACGGGTGTCTAAGGAGATTAAAATGTCTAAGAAAGCAGTTGTGCTTCTGTCTGGAGGTCTGGATTCCACGACAGTACTGGCGATGGCGAAAGATCAGGGTTATGAGTGCTATACCATGAGCTTTGACTATGGTCAGCGTCATCGTGCTGAGCTGAACGCATCAAAAACAGTGTCTGAAGTACTGGGTGCTAAAAGTCACAAGACCCTGAAGATGGATTTTCGGGATATTGGTGGTTCTGCCCTGACCGATGATGCGATTGATGTACCGGAGGATCTGGATGAAGGCATCCCTGTGACTTATGTTCCGGCACGCAATACGGTATTTCTGTCTCTGGCTCTGGGTTGGGCAGAAGTGCTGGGGGCCAGGGATATCTTTATTGGCGCCAATGATGTGGATTACTCTGGCTATCCGGACTGTCGGCCAGAATATCTGGATGCCTTTGAAAAAATGGCTAATCTTGCCACCAAAGCCGGTGTCGAGGGTGACCATTTTCATATTCGTGCGCCCCTGTTGAAACTGACCAAGGCTGAGATTGTTCAGGAAGGCGATCGTCTGGGCGTTGATTATGGCTTGACCGTATCCTGCTATCAGGCTGATGACGAAGGGCGCGCCTGCGGAGTGTGCGACAGTTGTCGTTACCGTAAAAAAGGCTTTGAAGAAGCTGGTTTGTCTGACCCGACCCGTTATCAGCCTTAATTTCTGCTTCCACCTGACGGGCTGCCTACCGCGCAAACGTGTGTTAGAATGCCCGCGATTTCACGGTATTAGTACAAGATTTATGAGCGTAGTGAGTAGCAGAGACTTTGTTAAGAGTCACCTTCAGGGGCAGTCCATTGAAACTCTGGATGCTGAGCGGGAAGAAGCCCTGAAAGAGCGGGTTCGGCAACTTCTTGATCGCGAAAATGCGGTTCTGGTGGCTCACTATTACACCGATCCGGTTGTGCAGGCGCTGGCTGAGGAAACCGGCGGTTTTATTGCCGACTCGCTTGAGATGGCCCGTTTTGGTAGTCGTCACCCGGCGTCTACATTGGTGGTGGCCGGTGTTCGTTTTATGGGGGAAACCTCCAAGATTCTGAGTCCGGAAAAGCGCGTGTTGATGCCAACACTCGAAGCTGAATGTTCACTGGACCTGGGTTGTCCGGTGGATGAGTTTTCTGCATTTTGTGACCAGCACCCGGATCGATCCGTTGTCGTCTATGCCAATACCTCCGCTGCTGTGAAAGCGAGAGCTGACTGGGTGGTCACTTCCAGCTGTGCGCTGGATATTGTTGAACATCTGATGGATCAGGACAAAAAGATCATCTGGGGGCCGGACAAATACCTGGGCAGTTACATTCAGAAACAGACAGGGGCCGACATGCTGCTGTGGAACAGTAGCTGTATTGTCCATGAGGAGTTCAAGGCCAAAGGCATCACCGACCTGAAAAAGGTTTATCCTGATGCCGCTGTCCTGGTTCATCCAGAGTCGCCTGAATCAGTGATTGAAGTCGCCGATGTGGTCGGCTCAACCAGTCAGCTGCTCAAAGCGTCCCGGGAGCTGACAAACAATACCTTTATCGTGGCCACCGACCGGGGGATTTTCTACAAAATGCTGCAGGCCTCTCCGGATAAGTCGTTTGTCGAAGCGCCGACAGCGGGTGAAAGTGCAACTTGTAAGAGTTGTGCGCACTGTCCGTGGATGGCGATGAATACGCTGGATGCCTTGATTCAGTGCCTGGAAAATCCGGGTCCGATGAATTTGGTTGAGGTGGGTGAGAGCCTTCGTGTCCGTTCCCTGGAGCCGCTGCAGAAGATGCTCGACTTTACCGCTTCCATGGCAAAGTAAAGCCGGAAGCTTCAATCAATAAACAAGCCGGAAGGTCACAGGCCTTCCGGCTTGTTTGTTATGACTAACCCATAAAATCCGTTTCCCGCCTTCCGCTTTTTCTTGATGTTATAAGTGACCAGCCGATGCTTCTTTCATGGTTCGACAACTGACGAAAGGACTCAGGCAATGAAAACGGAACCTTCAGCCCGTCGCCCTTATTCCGGCTTTTATGGCGTTATTCATAAAGTGCTGGATAAGGCCAGGCGCATTATTCGTTTTATGGGCCTGCGCACAGTAAAGCCTTATCCCCCAAATACTCCTTTATTAATGTCTCGTGAATCCAGCTCTCCATATCAGGGAAAAGAGTTGACTGATCGTAAGGTTAGCCCTCTTCCTTCCAGCGATAAAGAGGGCTGGCTGGATACGTTATGTGATAAATACGTGGGTTTTCGTGCGAATAATAAGAACCTGAAATCACTATTGAGTGACCTGACTCAAGCAAAGGCAGGCCAGTGGCCGGATGAATCTGATGAGCAGTTTCAATACCGACTCAAAAGCGCAATGGCACTGAGTGGCCTGGGTTCACTTCTTCAGGGGCAGGCATTAGTCCAGCAGCGGCGCATAGCACCGTCAATCAAGTCCGGGCAGATTCAGAAACTGGGAACTTATTTGACTATGAAACCGGCAGAATTTTACCGGAATAAGGAGTTTGGGACACTTCTGGTGAATAATCTGCGCAATCAGCCGGTAAAAAATGCACATGAAGCCCGAAACTGTTATCTGTTTTGCCGCGCTTACCTTGAAGGTATTGCTCAGGAGGCACTGGCTTCTACGGGCTATGATATGAGTGATAAAAAATTGTCTGATGTTATTCCGGATCTGCCAATCGAAAAAATGACCCCGGACTACATTGAGTCTTTGAATAAATCGATTAACTCAATGGATATTGTCACTCCAACGGCTGCTGAGACTGTTCAGCAGTATTGTAATGAGCAAGGTATTGCTTTCACTCCTGGTACTAAAAAGGTGCTATTTGATAGCAGTGATAAATTGCACCAGAGTCTTTTTCTTCTTCAGTATTTACGCAGTTGTTATGGGGCAAACCAGCAGGCGGTAATGCGGACAATAGCGAACGTCAGGGATGCTGACAAGCTTCAGGAATTGCTTCCCGAGAAAACTCACGCGAGTAACTTGAGTGATCACATGAGAGAGATTACAGAGACAGTGGCGCATAACCTGATGAAAAAGTCGATGCCAGATAGCTTTGCGGTGCCGTCCCCGGACAATCCGGGGCAAGCGAATCCTTTTTCGTATCAGCATGTGTTGCTGGTTGGGGAGAATGGTCAGTGCTACTGGAACAGTGATGATAATCAGCCTCGCCACGGACGTCAGGACGAGAAACCGCTTGAAAGTTTTGAGAGGTATCTGGTGCGGTCAGAAAAAGAACAGGCTTAAGGAAGCAGCAGAGAAAAATATCCCACCGTCATCCCCGCAAAGGAAGCTGTTTTCGCAAGTTTGAGAATGTGAAGCAAGCAGTCTGAAAGACTGCTATGTTAATGATCCGCAGGCAGGCTCACTGCCTGCTTCATTTATAAGTGATGCGATAAACTTACAGATTTTAAGTTTCTGTGGAGTATCTGACATCAATTAAATACATACCATGCACTCCGTTCATCCTGAGCATGTCGTGAGGTGCTGGTTGTACATTTTGAGGCGGTATATTCTTCAACGCCGCTCCCCTAAGGTGCAGGAATGCTATGAAAAAAATGAACGGCATTGTTTTTGTATTTATCACCAGTTTTTTGTTATCTGGAATGGTTGGTGCATCGTCCAGAGTAGCAATGTTCAGTGAAATGTTGTCTTTTCCTGTACTGGGCTTTGTGGCTGCAGTGATGGTAAAAAACAGCAAGCTGCCATTATATTCAACAGTTATTGGGCATGGGGCAGGAGGCATGGACGATCAGAAAAAAGGTAAGAGAGCGGGTAAAAGATCGTGGGCAAGCTCAGAATACAGTGGCACACCTTATGGCAATACACCGTCCGGCTCAAAAGACAGTAATGGCGGAGGCAACGATAAGGGAAACGATGAAAGAGGCGGTGGCGGAGGGTATCCACCTGATGATGAAGTGGATAAAGAAGCCGCATCTTATTATGAAAACCTGGAAAAAGCCATGGCCGCTGAGCTGCAAGCAATAAGTACCCTGTTAAGGCAGAAGAACAAACTGCGTCTGGTATTAGCCATGGATATCGATAAGACGCTTGTCTGGTATCCCGTTAGTCGTTCTCGTACAGAGGAAGAAATACAGCAACTGATGAAACTGCAACAGAACTGGTTAGTGCAGTTCGATGAGTTTTATCGGGCCAACCGGAACCAGATTATTCTTGTTTATAACACTGCCCGTAGCCGTCCTGTTGAGCCGGGTGACACAAAAGGGGGTTGCTATAGAAAAGGCATTGAGCTATCGAACAAAATAGCCATTAGTCTGGATAAGACAGCAGAACGAGAGGGTTCTTCGGCTTTCTTAAAGGTGCCGCTAAACAACGCCCCCTCACAACACCTCCTGCTTCCTCTGCCTGACGCATTAATTACGGGGGCTGGTAGCTATGTGGAAGTGAATGAAGGGTGGGGCAGCAAAATATCGAATAATGGCGGCAAAACACCAGGAGATATCATTCAACGTTTGAACGGTGCGTTAGCCCAGTGGAGAGCTGAAGACTTTAAAGATACGGAAACGGCTGAAACCTTTCTTAGGCGTAAGGAAAATAACTTTGAGAAATTCAGGTGGAATCTACAGGGAACCTATATTTTAGCGATAGGAAACGATAAGGCAGTGCCGGATGTAGCTGAGCAGCGCATAGAAATGAGCCTGGCTGGCAATGGCAAGACCCAGGTGATCACTACCACATACGAGTCAGCGAAACACAAAAAAATTTTTCTGCATAACAACAGTCTCAACAAAGGATCAACGTTGAGGATTTTGCTGAACATTATGTCCCTGTCCAGAGACTCTGATGAGCCTGAGCCCAAGGTCGTTATTTTTGGCGATGGCATGACCGACTTACCCGCCTTGAGGCCAGACAAGGAAGGAAATGCCCTGAACCTGGTCTTAGAGGGAAGTATGGAAGTAAAAAATAAACGCTTACAGAGCCTGGGTATCGACACCGATTCCAGCAATCTTTCCCCCAACTGGCTGGCCAGTATTGTTCCCGACAAAAAGGTTTTTTCTCTCTCTAACAATCCAGTGGTTATCGAAGCGATTAACCACCACAAAGTTTTTGAAACGCAAACGGAGGGCGCGCTGGGCTTGATGAAAGTCCTGAGAACAGTTGTGGAGGAATACAGTGAGCAGGTGACGGACTGATCGGGAGTTAATGCCTGCTCTGTCGTCTCTACGCATTTCAATGCGCGAGACAAGCCTTTATTCGTTTTTCAACTTATTCCGATAGGCATAGACGTCATTGAGCTTTTTCTCGATTCGTGCCGTCAGCGCATAATTATTGCCAGCCAGCTTTTTAGCGTACTGAAGGTGCTTGATGGCATCATCGAGGTTGCCGCTGAGAAAGAAAAACTCTGCTCTTGACTGATGCAGGCCGAGAATGTCGTCCGCCTGCCCCTGTGCCTCTGCCAGGTAATACCAGATATCAGGATCATCGGGTCGGCTGCGGCTAAGGCTTTGCAGTGTATCTCTGGCCCCGGCAAAGTCTTTGCTCTCTGTTTGCAGTTCCGCCTTGGTAAACATCAGAGGGTAGTTATCCAGATAAACCTTTAATGCCCGGTCGATACGGGCCAACGCTTCTTTGTGTTTGCCCTGGGCTGATTCCAGACGGGCTTTAGCCATGATGATGTAAAGATTGTTCGGGTGTTTTTCCAGTAGCGTATTCAGCGCTTTTTCTGCTGTGGCGTAATCTTTGCTGAGATAGCTGGCCAGTGCCAGACCATAGCGGGTGACATCCGGAGCGCTGGTATAGCCATCCGAAAGTTCGTTTTGCAGTTGTTTGGCAAAGGCTGCCGGGTTTTCTGCACTAAGGGCAAACAGTCGTATACGCACCAGTTGATAATCGACACTGCCTTTGGTTCCCTTGGCGGGCATCTGTACAGCCCTGGCCCGGGAGTCGGCAATCCGGCTGTCGGTGACCGGGTGAGTCAGCAGAAACTCAGGTGGTCGGCTTTGGAAACGACTGGACCGGTTCATTTCTTCAAAGATTTCCGGCATGGCGTTGGGGTCAAAACCCGCTTTGGACAAAATGATAATGCCAAGGTTGTCTGCTTCACGTTCGAAATGACGGCTGAAGCGCAGGTTGCTGCTCTGGACGCCGGCAATGGTTGAGGATAGTGCCGCAACACCTGCGTCGCTTCCCGCTGTTGCCATAAGGACCACCGAGGCAATGATGGCGGCAGCGGTTGGAATGCTTTTGCGTTTAGCTTCTTCAACATTCCGGGCGTAGTGGCGCTGGCTCAGGTGGGCCAGTTCGTGCGCCATAACCGCTGCAAACTGAGCTTCATTGCTGGCATTGAAAAACAGGCCCGTGTTGACACCAATGATGCCACCGGGTGCTGCAAAAGCATTGAGGTTCGGGCTGTCGATAATCATGGTCGATAGCCGGTGGTCGCGCAGGTCGCTGTGTTCTGCCAGCCGATAGATCAGGCGTTCCAGGTAGTCTTTGGTTTCCGCGTCGCTGACGGTGGATGTACGACTACGTAAGTATTTCAGATAAGTCTGACCCAGCTCGTACTCCTGTTGCGGAGAGATAATGCCTGATGTGCTATCACCCAGGCTAGGGAGTTCGATAGGGGCCGCGCTCACAACTGCTGAGGAAAGTCCAAGCCAGGTGCCAAGCAGGGCTGCCATGAGGAAACCCGGTCGCTTCATAGAATGTCCATACTCGTATAGTGTCGGGTGTAATGTACCGCTTACGTCAGGCAATGCAAAACAGATTTCTATGATTTTACACATCATCGACGGATGAGGGTAATCTATTAGGTACAGCTGACAGAAAATGTAATGAACTTTTTACGCCCGGTTGTCTCCGGACAACGGAGCATGATGTTGGCAAATTGCGTACAATACGCTGTTATCATGAGTTTGCAACAGTGCTTATTTTTAATGGAGTCCCTGTTGTACCACGGGAGAGAGTAGCTGGTCATGGTTGAAGTTGATCTGGAACTGGATCTCAAGGGAATGAACTGCCCCTTGCCATTACTCAAAGCCAAACAGGCTTTAAAACAGTTACGTAGCGGTCAGGTACTCAGGGTTCAGGCGACGGACCCTGGTTCGGTTCGGGACTTTGCAAGCTTTGCCCGAATCAGCGGTCATGAGTTAATTTCATCGGAACAGGTGTCGAGCGTATTTATTCACACGTTGCGACACAAATAAGGGATAGTACGAATGCTGAATACTATAAAAGGGTGGTTGCACCGCTATTTATCAGACTCTGAGGCTCTGGTGCTGCTGCTCTTGCTGGTGGCAGGTTTCGCCATTATTCTCACGATGGGCAATATGCTGGCTCCCGTGTTTGCGGCCCTGGTGCTGGCATTTTTGATGCAGGGCGTAGTGAACTGGTTACAGGGTTGGGGTATCCGTCACAGCTGGTCGGTGACGCTGGTGTTTGTGCTGTTTGTTTCGGTTCTGGTTGTCTCCCTGCTGCTGTTGGTGCCGTTGGTGTGGCAGCAGGTCAGCGCACTATTGAATGAGCTTCCTAAAATGGTGAGTCATGGTCAGGCCTGGGTCAGAGAGCTGCCTGAACATTTTCCGGCGTTTGTGTCTGAGGCCGAAACGGCTGCCATTACTGAAAGTATTAACGGGATGATTGCCGGGCTTGGGCAGTGGGCCTTGTCATTCTCACTCGCTAACCTGACCAATGTGATGGTATTGCTGGTCTACCTGATTCTGGTACCTATTCTGGTGTTGTTCTTTTTAAAAGACAAAGACCTGTTGCTGGATTGGATTGGTCAGCAACTACCAACGCGTCGTCGTGTGATTAATCAGGTAGCGGATGAAATGAACCGTCAGATTGCTAACTACATTCGCGGCAAAGCGATTGAAATAGTGATCGTCGGTGGTGTCAGTTTTGTACTGTTTGCCCTGATGGGGCTGAACTACGCTGTGCTGCTGGCTACCCTGGTGGGTTTTTCTGTCGTAATTCCCTACATAGGGGCGACGGTCGTGACTATTCCTATTGCGCTGATCGGGCTGTTTCAGTGGGGGTTTGGTCAGCAGTTTACCATTTTGATGATTGCCTACTTATTTATACAGGCCCTGGACGGTAATGTGCTGGTTCCTCTGCTGTTTTCGGAAGCGGTCAACCTGCATCCGGTTGCCATTATCATTGCGGTTCTGGTGTTTGGTGGCTTCTGGGGATTCTGGGGGGTGTTCTTTGCCATCCCGCTGGCGACCTTGCTGAAAGCAGTGATGAATGCCTGGCCCAGAGTTCAGGATGTTGGTGCTAATGGGAGCTGAAGCTTAAAATATGCGGCTGTTGGCTGTTGGCTGTTGGCTGTTGGCTGTTGGGTGCAGGTTGGAATAATAGCTCCTAGCCTGCACGGTCGTAATACTTTGAACCTTAAACCTTTTGAACCTTTTAAACCCGAGGATTTAAGTCAAAGCCTGGGCTGCCTGCAAGACATCTTCAACATGGCCTTTAATGCGCACCTTGCGCCATTCATGCTGCAAAATGCCGGTGCTGTCGACCAGGAAAGTACTGCGTTCAATGCCCATAAACTCTTTGCCGTACATTTTCTTGAGTTTGATGACATCAAACAGTTGGCATAGTGTCTCTTCAGGGTCAGAGATCAGTTCAAAAGGGAACTCGTATTTGGTCTTGAATTTTTCATGGGACTCAAGGCTTTCTCTGGATACACCGAATATCAGGGTGTTTGCAGACTGAAACTCAGCATGAAGATCCCGGAAGGCTTCGCCTTCACTGATGCAGCCGGGCGTGTTGTCTTTGGGGTAGAAGTACAGAACGAACTTTTTGCCTTTCAATTTTTCAAGTGAGACAGTAGTACTATTTGTAGCCAGCGCAGTGAAATCTGGAACAGGTTGACCTAAGGTGAAACTCATTCTTTGTCCTTTGCTTATTATCTAGTGACGCCAACGATAGTAAAACTTGGACTCTGTCGGCCAGAATGTCAACTCGCTCTTGTTAAGACCTGTGTGCATCAGTAACATTACGCTTGTTTTTTTAATAATCAAGACCGTTCCACAGTGGAGTGCATCAATGATTACCGGTAGTCTCGTAGCGCTTGTCACCCCTATGACTGAAGATGGGGATATTGACTGGCAGCGTTTGCATGATCTCGTTGAGTTCCACATTCAGGAAGGAACCGATGGCATTGTGGCAGTTGGCACCACTGGTGAGTCTGCTACCCTCACTGTGCCTGAACATTGTGAAGTCATTAAACGGATAGTCGGGCAGGTTAATGGCCGTATTCCTGTTCTTGCCGGGACCGGTGGTAATTCCACCCAGGAAGCGATCCTGCTGACGGCAGAGGCGAAAAGCCTGGGTGCGGACGCCTGCCTGCTGGTGACTCCTTACTACAACAAGCCGACTCAGGAAGGTCTGTACCGACACTTCAAAGCCATTGCTGATGCTGTCGATATTCCCCAGATCCTCTACAATGTTCCGGGGCGTACTGCTGTGGACATGTTGCCGGAGACGGTTGCCCGTCTGGCCGGGCACCGAAATATAGCCGGTATCAAGGAAGCTACAGGCATTCTTGAGCGTGGCCGTCAGATCCGTGAGCTGTGTGGGGAGTCGTTTGCCATCTATTCCGGTGATGACGCAACCGGTATGGAGCTGATGTTGCAGGGAGCCAACGGTGTCATTTCAGTCACTAACAACGTTGTGCCGCGACAGATGCATGACCTGTGTATGGCAGCAATGGCTGGGGACCGTGAAACCGCTACCGCCATTAATAACCGGTTAAAAGCGCTGCATTGCAAGCTGTTTGTTGAATCCAACCCGATACCGGTTAAATGGCTGTTAAAGGAGCAGGGGCTGATTCAGGATGGCATTCGTCTGCCACTGACGCCACTGAGTGAGACGTTTCATTCTGAACTTCGTTCCGCCCTGAAGCAGGCGACGGAGCAGGCTGAGCTGGCATAAGCCGGACAGAATAAATTATTCAGCCAGCTTCTCGAAACAGGCTGAATGTATGGATAGATGATTAATGGAGACATTATGTTGCGCACAATGAGGTCGTGCTCAATGAAAACCTTGCCGGTGATGGCTGTGGCTTTGATGCTGGCAGGATGCGCAAATCCATTTGGCAAGGAAGGGTATTTCCGGGATAAGTCCGGTGACTATACTCAGGCTCGGGTCACCGAGCCCCTGCAATTGCCAGAGGATATAACCGATCCCCGCCCAATGGGTGACTCTCTGGTGATTCCTCCGATTACGGCAGAGCATAGTCACCTGGAACAACGATTTCAGGCTCCCCGTCCGGATCAGCGCCTGCAACATAGCAAAGGCGATACCTACAGCATTCAGCGTGATGGTCGTGACCAGTGGTTGCTGGCTGCCAAAAGTCCCAGCGAGATCTGGTCGCGTATCCTGAGTTTCCTGGAAGAGAATGACATTCCCGTGTTATCCAAAAATGCGAAACAGGGCTATCTGGAAACCGACTGGGTTGATCTGGGGCTGGATAAAGAACGTGGTTTTATTTATCGCACTGTCGGGCGCTGGGTCGGTGTTGAAGACGCTGACCCAGTGGAGGATCGTTTCCGTATTGAGGTCAGGCAGGGCGTAACCGCAGGCACCACTGAAGTTCATCTGCAACACAAAGGCCGTCTGAAAGCTGCCGAAGGAGACGAGCCGACACCTGAACCAGCAGACTGGAATAACATGGAGCAGCGCAGCCAGCGTTTGGACAATGGTACGCTGAGCGAGTTGATGTTGTTCCTGGTTCGGGACGATGAAGATAACAGTGTTTCTCTGCTAGCGCAGAATCTGGATTTAGGCGATCAGGTTGAGATTGTTGATATCAGCGGTAATCCGACCATGACCATTGAACGACTGTCGTTTGCTCGCGCCTGGGCTGCTATTGATCAGGCTCTGGTTAAGGCTGGTCTGGAAGTGACGGATAAAAACCGTTCTGGTGGCCTGTTCTATATTCTTGCCGATGAACAGGGCGATGTCGTCAAGGGAGAGCCTGAGAAGGAGCCGGGCTTTTTTGCCAGACTGTTTGGCAAAGGCAAGAAAGACGAGGAAGAGTCTACTCAGTCCACTTACCTGATTCGGGTTAGCGAATTAACAGGCGTTATTCAGGTAACGGTGGAAGAAAATATCAATGCGTTTGCCCCGGCTGAATTCAGTCAGAAGGTGCTGAACCTGATTAAAGAAAATATGAATTAACGGATAAATAAAGGCTGGTTTGACCAGCCTTTATCTGTTTTAACTACCAGAAACGAACCCTTGCTGTTTCTGCTTTGTCTGTGTTTATGTTTGTAAGTCGTATTGTCATCCGTTTGTTTTACCCACTGTACCTGACAGGCAAACAGGTTCCCGTGGTTGTGATGACAGGCAAGCAGAATTCAGATAATTGATCATCCACAACATTTAATTAAACAGGATATTAGCAATGAGTCTTGCTGATAAAGTATTGGCTGTTAACAACGATTTACCCATCCGCACCGAGTTGCCTGTTCATTCAGGTAAAGTTCGCTCTGTTTACTGGCTGACAGAAGAAGATAGTCGTCGTCTTATTAAAGAGCGAGGCTATGATGTTGCTCAAAACGCGCCGCTGGCTATTATGGTGATTTCCGACCGCCTCAGCGCCTTTGATTGCGTCTGGTCTGGTGAAGGTGGCATGAAGGGAGTGCCGGGTAAAGGCGCGGCACTGAATGCTATTTCCAATCACTGGTTCCGCCTGTTCCGTGAACGGGGGCTGGCAGACAGTCATATTCTGGATATTCCTCACCCCCTGGTGTGGATTGTGCAAAAAGCCCGCCCCGTCATGATAGAAGCAATCTGTCGTCAGTATATTACAGGCTCCATGTGGCGGGCCTACAGCAAAGGTGAGCGTGATTTCTGCGGTATCGAACTGCCTGAAGGTCTGGAAAAGAATCAGAAACTGCCGGAGCTGCTGATTACTCCCTCTACCAAAGGTGTTCTGGAAGGTATTCCCGGGGTTCCTGCGGTGGATGACGTCAACATAACCCGTAAAAACATTGAGGATAACTACGAAGCCTTCAGTTTCCGCAGCAGGGAAGATATTGACCGTTATGAAGTACTGTTGAAAGAGGGCTTTGGCGTTATCAGCGAGGCATTGTCCAAACTCGATCAGGTGTTTGTGGATACCAAATTTGAATTTGGTTATGTCACCGATGCGTCCGGGCAGGAAAAGCTGATTTACATGGATGAAGTGGGTACGCCTGACTCTTCACGCATCTGGGATGGACCCATGTATCGTCAGGGTAAAGTGGTTGAGAACTCCAAAGAAGGTTTCCGTCAGAAATTGCTGAAGCACTTTCCAGATGCCGATATTCTGCTGAACAAAGCTCGCATGGACGAGCGTCTGGCGCTGGCAAGTGATAATGAACTGCCTGAATCGCTGATGATGGAGGTGTCCAGAACCTATATCGACATCGCCGAGAAAATCACAGGTGAACGATTGCCGCTGTCTGATAATCCAAAAGCAGAGATTATTGAAGTGCTCAAAAGCGAGTACAGTCTGATTGATTGAGTCTTCCGGAAAGTCTGTTGAATGTTAATAACAAATAGTTATTAGCAGGATGGTGAAAAATGGCGGCCTGTTCCCGTCATTTTCCACCAGAAACGCCTGAGGCCGCATTGATTCCCCAAGTCTTATGCACAATTGTCAAGCCCTTGACGTTTAATTCAGGCAGTATTTGCAAGTGCTTGATTTTATGGGTATGTAATTTAAGTCATTGAAAAATATAAAAAAATAATTGATCAAAAAATGATCAATCTGGTCAATGCTCAGTGTTCATGGGTCTTTCTGGTCAGTATGATGACTTAATCCACAAAGTTATCCACAGAATTTGTGGGTAACGTTTGTTTTGCCTGAATTCTGTGTGAAATAACCTTCTTTCAGGGTGCCGTTTATTCTGACTTTGTATTAAAGTTTTCGCACATTTAACGACTAGGAGCTTTTATGAATGAGTCCAGTGCAGTAGGGAACATCATGGATGTCACCGAAAGCAACCTGCAGGAGGTGTTACAGCTTTCCACGGAAAAGCTGGTGCTGTTGTTCATTGGTATGGGCAGTGATGAGGCCAGTAACCAACAGTTGCGATTGGTAGAGCAGCTGGCCAACGGCTACGACGGTAAAATGGTGTTGGCCAAACTGGACGCTGAACGGCAGCAGATGGTTGCCCAGCAACTGATTAGCCAGTTGCGTGCCAATGCCATTCCGGTTCATGCCTTTCTGCATGAAGGGCGTCCGGTGCAGGTTCTGAATGGCCCTCAGACCGAGCAGGCGCTGCGTGGAGTGATTGACCCATTAACCATGAGTCCGGCAGAGCAGATTAAATTGCAGGTAGATGCCCTGATTGAAGCAGGCATGATTGAGCAGGCGCTGGAGCTGTTGCAGAAAATCCTGCAGGAAGAACCGGACAATCATGGTTTGCAGGTACTCCAGGTGAATTTGTTGCTGGAGCTTGGGCGGATGGACGACGCTCGTCAGTTATTAGCTGCGTTGCCTGCTGATGCGCCGGGTATTGCCCAGCCGAAAGCCAAGCTGGCTTTCTATGAGATGGTGGCTGAGGCCCCTCAGCGTGATGCGCTGGAAGCCCGGCTGCAGGAAGACGAGAATGACCATGAGGCACGCTATCAGCTGGCTATACGATTGGTGATTGCAGATGACATTGAATCGGCGCTGGACAACCTGCTGGTGATTGTTCGTCGTGATCGCGCTTTCCGTGAAGACGGCGCACGACTTTTAATGCTGAAAGTGTTTGAACAGCTGGGGGCGGGCAACGCTGTTGCCAAACGCTACCGGGGCAAGTTGTTTGGCCTGATGCATTAAAGGGGTATAGCCGGGCAGTTTGCCTGCCCGGTTTACTGCACTATTGCTCCGACTCACCACCTAGCGCTTCAATCAGGTCTTTAATCAGCTGTCGCAACGACAGGCTCATCACCGAAAAGTCTGCATCAAACTGCTCGGCAGCGGTTTCTGCATTAATGGCATCCAGTTTTTCTTCAATAACTTCCGTGAACTTCAGTTTCCGGATAATCATATCGTCACCCAGAACAAAGGTTTGTGCATCGTCCCAGTTTAAGGCCAGCTTGCTGACCTGCATGCCAGCGTCGAGATGGGCCAGTATTTCGTCGGTAATCAGTTCCTGCTTCTTTATGCTGATCTGCCCGCCTTCATCGCCTGGTTCCCGTAATTCACAATCGAAGCCGAGTGACAGCGGGGCGGGGACCGATGGGTTCTGTTGCAGCCACTGGGTCATAATGGCGGAAGGGGCATTTTTCAGGGCAGGGTTAATGATGGGCAGGCTGCCAACGCACTCTCGCAGGCAGCTGGTCAGTTCTTCTGCCTTTTTAAAGGAGGAGGCGTCAACAACCATCCAGCCTGTCTCTGCATCGATATAGGCAAAGGTGTTCTGACTTTTGGTAAAAGCCTTTGGCAGTAACTCCATAATGACATCGTCTTTCAGAGTCTTCTTTTCTTTGCTGAATACCTGCCGGTCCTGCTCCTGTTCAATCGTTTCAATACGTTCATTTAAAACGTCATTAATAACACTGGCAGGAAGAATCTTTTCTTCTTTGCGTGCGCACACCATAACAAAGCCGTTGGCTGCGTGGGTCAGCATGTCGCCATGGCGACCCAGGGGGGGAACCCAGCCATAAGTACTCATGTCCTGACTGCCGCAGCTGCGAAAGCGTTTTTCACTCAGCTTTTCTTCCAGTTCTTCGGCGCTCAGTTCGAACGGCTTGCTGAAACGATAAATAATCAGGTTCTTAAACCACATGATGCATTCCATCCTTTAATACTGGGGCAACATATTAACAGAGTGGGGCTTTTCCGCCTGTCTTTGTTATTTCGGTGACAGGGAAAATGATCGCCATGTTTCTGATACTTATAAAAAAAATGTCTATAGAGTGTTGCGTAACGAACGTTTGGCTGCTTATAATGCGCCGCGTCGTTGAGAGAGACGCTTTTGTGAAACACGACGCACAGGGTGATTAGCTCAGCTGGGAGAGCATCTGCCTTACAAGCAGAGGGTCGGCGGTTCGATCCCGTCATCACCCACCACTCTTTAAAGTATTAGAGAGATATACAGACTTTTATTTTGATTAAGCATCTGTATAGTGTGTCGCAAATGATGTGTCGCAGAGTTCAGTGGACCGGTAGTTCAGTTGGTTAGAATGCCGGCCTGTCACGCCGGAGGTCGCGGGTTCGAGTCCCGTCCGGTCCGCCATTTACTCTTGCCTCATTTATTCGTTTGCAAATAAATGAATTGCAAAACGAATTTTTAGCAGTAATATGCTGCTGCGTTAACTACGCACTTGAACGACGAGTGTCTTGCGATAAAATCGCATTTCATCAGGGTGATTAGCTCAGCTGGGAGAGCATCTGCCTTACAAGCAGAGGGTCGGCGGTTCGATCCCGTCATCACCCACCAAACAGTGTAAAGAATATGCGGACCGGTAGTTCAGTTGGTTAGAATGCCGGCCTGTCACGCCGGAGGTCGCGGGTTCGAGTCCCGTCCGGTCCGCCATCTCAGTTGCAGCACGACAGGCGCTGTAACGACTTGTTAAAGACTCTTTATAGACTCTTTATAGCGAACAAGGGTGATTAGCTCAGCTGGGAGAGCATCTGCCTTACAAGCAGAGGGTCGGCGGTTCGATCCCGTCATCACCCACCAAACAGTGTAAAGAATATGCGGACCGGTAGTTCAGTTGGTTAGAATGCCGGCCTGTCACGCCGGAGGTCGCGGGTTCGAGTCCCGTCCGGTCCGCCATCTCAGTTGCAGCACGACAGGCGCTGTAACGACTTGTTAAAGACTCTTTATAGACTCTTTATAGCGAACAAGGGTGATTAGCTCAGCTGGGAGAGCATCTGCCTTACAAGCAGAGGGTCGGCGGTTCGATCCCGTCATCACCCACCAAACAGTGTAAAGAATATGCGGACCGGTAGTTCAGTTGGTTAGAATGCCGGCCTGTCACGCCGGAGGTCGCGGGTTCGAGTCCCGTCCGGTCCGCCATTATTTTTCTGTATAGAGTTACTCTCGAACAGAGAATACGTTATGACACGACAGGCGTCGTAACGACTTGTTAGAACAAGGGTGATTAGCTCAGCTGGGAGAGCATCTGCCTTACAAGCAGAGGGTCGGCGGTTCGATCCCGTCATCACCCACCAAACAATGTAAAGAATATGCGGACCGGTAGTTCAGTTGGTTAGAATGCCGGCCTGTCACGCCGGAGGTCGCGGGTTCGAGTCCCGTCCGGTCCGCCATTATTTTTCTGTATAGAGTTACTCTCGAACAGAGAATACGTTATGACACGACAGGCGTCGTAACGACTTGTTAGAACAAGGGTGATTAGCTCAGCTGGGAGAGCATCTGCCTTACAAGCAGAGGGTCGGCGGTTCGATCCCGTCATCACCCACCAAACAGTGTAAAGAATATGCGGACCGGTAGTTCAGTTGGTTAGAATGCCGGCCTGTCACGCCGGAGGTCGCGGGTTCGAGTCCCGTCCGGTCCGCCATTATTCCTGAAACCCGAAGTCTCAAGGCTTCGGGTTTTTTTGTTTATCTGGCGGTTGGAAAGTGCTCTTTGCTAAGAAGCTGGCTTATACGAAATAGACAACAGTTCTTTAATGCACCTCTCACACCGTCACCCCCGTCCCCAGCTTCGCGGGGATGACGAGTTCAGATCCCCTTAATCTTCCGCTGATTTTAAGGGTTCAAACAGAACATTCAGATCCTCGGCGGTAATGGACTGCTTTTTCTTGCGACTGGCTTCTCCATAGAGTGACGCGGCAATACTTTTCTTTTTCTCCTTGAGTTCCTGAATTTTTTCTTCCACGGTGCCTTCTGTGACGAGTTTGTAGACAAAAACGGGTTTGTCCTGACCGATCCGGTGTGACCGGTCACTGGCCTGATCTTCTACGGCTGGATTCCACCAGGGGTCGTAGTGGATGACGGTGTCGGCGGCAGTCAGGTTTAAGCCTGTGCCACCGGCTTTCAGGCTGATAAGGAAGACCGGAATGTCACCTTCCTGAAACGCCTTGATGGGGCGGTTTCGATCTCTGGTCTGACCGGTTAATTTCACCCACTCAATATTCGCAGCTTTCAGTCGTGCTTCTATCAGTCTGAGCATCGTGGTGAACTGGGAAAAGATCAGGATTTTCCTGCCTTCTTCAACAATGGGAGTGACCAGGCTCATTAACAGGTCGAGCTTGGCGGATTCCGGTACTTTTTTGGCTTGTTCCAGTTTGACCAGTGACGGGTCGCAACAGGCCTGTCGCATTTTCAGCAGGGCGTCAAGAATGACAATCTGGGAACGGGCCAGTCCTTTTTTTTCAATTTCGTCTTTGACTCTGGATTCCATGCTGGCACGAATGGTTTCGTATAAATCCCGTTGTTTACCATCCAGCTCCGTGGTGCGGATGATTTCTGTTTTGGGTGGCAGTTCTTTCGCCACCAGGTCTTTGTTTCGGCGCAGCATAAACGGTGCTACCCGTTTTTGTAGCTTTTTGGATTGTTTTTTGTTGTTGTGCTTTTCAATCGGTGTGCGGTAGAAACGGGTGAACTGGTCCCTGGCACCCAGGAAACCGGGCATAAGAAAGTCGTATAAAGACCACAGTTCACCAAGATGGTTTTCCATGGGTGTGCCGGTGATGCACAGTTTATGAGCGGCGTTCAGGCAGCGAACGGCCTGGGCGCTTTTTGCGTTGGGGTTTTTCACTGCCTGGGCTTCATCCAGTGCGAGCAGGTGAAAGTTAGTTTGACTGAGTTGTTCAAAGTCTCGCTGAATCACACCATAGCTGGTCAGAACCAGGTCGGCGTTGTTAATGATGTTGCTGTCCCGCTGTGCACCGTGATGAACGTGAACCTTTAATTCCGGGGTGAAGCGATGGGCTTCGTTCTTCCAGTTATGCAGCAGGCTGGTGGGGCAAACCACGAGGCTTGGGGGCAGTTTGTTGCCCAGTCGTTGTTTTTCCAGTTGCAGGTGGGACAGGGTCTGAATGGTTTTGCCCAGTCCCATGTCGTCGGCCAGTATCCCGTTCAAACCGTATTCACGGAGGAATTGCAGCCAGGAGAGACCATCCTGCTGGTAAGGTCTCAGCTCGGCCTGAAGAGCTTTGGGGGCTGCCACTTTCTTCATCCGTTTGAAGCGTTTTAACTTACGGGCCAGTTCCAGCAGTTTATTACCGCCAGCCCAGGGTAGACCCAGTTTGTCGTGCAGTTCCTGCCAGATATCGGCATGATGATTTTGCAGACGATACTCTTCGAGCGGGCGGTCACCATAAAGCTCCAGCAGGGTTCCGACAATCAGCTGCAGGCGTTCAGCGGGCAGGTTAATAAACCGCCCTCCGGGGAGAGCCACTGGAACCATGGCGTCTTTAGGCATTTTTCGGAGTTCGTCCGGAGAAGGTAACCGGTGAAGTTGTCGGGCCAGCAGGGGCAGCAGGTCTATGGATTTACCGTCAATACTGATACCCAGCTTCAGGGTAAACCAGTCCATCTGGGACTCGTCGAGTTCTGCGTACCAGTCATCATCAGAAATGGGTTCAAACTGGAATGGGAAACTGTCGTCCGTTTCCACCGTCCAGCCATTATCTTCCAGTTCGGGGACAACGCGGGAGATAAACTGCAACCAGCCTTGCTGGTAGCGATCGGCAGGTGGCTCGATGATTAAATCATACTCTCTGAGCCCCGCAGGATGTTCAGGGCCAGCTGGAACGAGGTAGGGCATCAGCTCCCGGGCGTATTGCATTTCCTGTTGGGTTTGTCGTGGAACAATCACTTCGTCGTTATCGGGCAGGGTGACGGAGTCGGACGGGCTTTCGAATTCGATACGATGTTCATCGTAAGCGAATAACAGGTTGGCACGCGCGACTTCACTGTCGGGCTTGAGGGGGTGGCTGCTCAGGTTAAGAACAGGCTTAGGTGCAATAAACTGTGTTTTGATTTTCCTGGGGAGCTGTACGGATTTGCTGAAAGAAATACTGGCGTCGTCGTTAAACAGGCTGGAGAGAGCATTCTGGGTTTCGTTGATGCCGTCACTGTCCAGTGGTGGTGCCTGTAACAGGGTTTGCAGCACTTCACCATCCGGTAGTTGAGTCAGTTCCCCGCACTTGGCAATGCTTTCACTGACTCTCAGGTAATGGGGCGGTGTTGTGGGTATCAGGTTCAGCCGGTCATTACTCTGACTGAATAGCGCAGGCTGTTGCAATCCCTGCTCGTCAACCAGCCAGCGTAGTTCACCTTTGATCGGGTCGCCTTTACTGATCAGTTGTTTTGAATGCTCATCGAATGTACAGCGACCGGTAGCAATAATCTTCCGCAATAACTCTGCACCCTGGGATTCGCGAATCTGCATTCTGTTGCCATAAGGCGTCAGCTCGTTGTGGACATACGCCATTTTGATAATATGTTTGTCCTGATCGTTTACACTGGCGGGCCAGTTGTAGTTCTGAATGCCTGACTGCGCACCGTAGAACGATGTGAACTTGCCCAGGCCACCTTTTTTAAGGTACCGGGAGAGGTGCATACTGACGGATGTGTTGCCATCCCTGTCAAAGTTCAGAATGTAGACAAGACAGCCCGGCTGTTTTTTGGTGGCTGTTTTGGCTTTAGTGCTTGTGCTGGTGACCTTGTTAAGGTTTTTGAGCCACTGGGCTCTTTGTTTTTTTAGCCTGGCTTTTTCCGGGTCGGAAATGCCTGATGCCGGTTTGATTTCTGATGAAGGCTCTATCCAGCCCATGTCTTCAAGAGAAACTCCCAGGCGCTCCATTGAACTGATGATTTCTTTGAGTGCTTCTGCTCTTGGTGAATCTTCGTGGTTTAAAGCCGCTTTAATGGCACTCAACTCATTGTGCAGGTTATCTTCAAAATCTGAAAAGCTTTCAACGGTGCCTTCAATGACATCACCGGAATATCCGTCAATCAGGGCGTTGATAGTGTCTGCACCGTACTTTTTCTCGGCACCGAGTAGCACTGCACAAACGTGCTTGCAGTTGTATTCCATAGGGCAGGAGCAGTACCCTCCGATCAGTTCTTCTTCAGGAGCATCTGGCCAGATGGTGATATTTACTGTGTAGCGGTGAGCACCTGAGCCAAGAACCTCACCTTTTAAATAATATTTGCTTTTGTCAAGCTCCATACCCAGTACATGGCAGGACTGGAAGTATTTTTTTCCTCTGCCATAGGCTTTGGCGCCAAAAATTTGATTGAAGTCGATATTGAGTTCAGACATGAATATTGGTCGGGAATTTGAAAAGGTGAATTTTAGCTGTTTGTAGTCTTTTATTGCTATCTATTTGTAGTTGTAGCGAGACACTTTCTGTTGGAGATGAAAGGAAGCTGGATTATTACTACCGGTAATGCTGGTTACCGGTAACCGTTTCAGGCAGGCGAAAAGGTGATGTTCAGCTTGTGGCCGGTGGCCTCGGCGTATTTTTTTAACATGCCCAGACTGGGTAACGTTTTGCTGTTAGCGCTTTCAAGGCGACAGATACTGGTTTTTTGTGTGCCAATGGCCTGAGCAATGTCTTCCTGAGTCATTCCTGCTTCCTGACGCATACGAATCAGCTCACGGCGGAGAGTAAAAAACTCTGCTTTTTCGGCCATAATTGCCTGAACATCTTCACGCTCAAGTGCTTTTTTGCGAAACGCTTTATAGCTTAAGTTTGCCATTTTGAACCTCCTTTAATCGCTGGTATCCGAGCTCTAATTCTTTTTTAGGTGTTTTCTGAGTTTTTTCTGGCAAACATGCAAGATCACAATGCGCTTTGACTCCTGTACTTTGGCTTCCGTTTTAAAATCAGTACTTTAGTTCATTATTTTACCGCAGGGTGCACTAGTGGTTCGAGTGCTTTCATCTGCCAGATACTCGGAACGACTAAAGGACTTTTTTAATCTAAATCCAAAACAAGCGCCAGATTTTCAGAAACCGCCAGCTCAGCGGCTACCGAAGCGACAGCCAAATCTTGTAAGCCAACGCCTGTACCGTCGAATAAGGTAATATCTTCGTCGTTTGTGCGTCCGGGTCTGGCGTTATTGATCACATCGCCAATCGGTACGATATCAGTCTCCTTGATTATTCCGCCGGCCATTGCGTGCTGTGCTTCACCCAGGGTAATCGATTGAACGACTTCATCGGTAAACACTTTTGCCCTGGCAAATAACCTGGGATCGACCTCCTGTTTACCTGGGGTGTCCGTTCCCATACAGGCAATGTGTGTACCGGGTTTCACCCAGTCGCTGTCAAGCAGTGCTTCAAAGGCAGAAGTAATGGTGATAATCACGTCAGACTGGGCACATAACGCTTTGCGGTTCACTGCTTCGAAAGGTACGGACAACGCCTCACACACAGCTGCCAGCACAGGAAGTGACTCCGGGTGAAGGTTCCAGGCAACGACTTTTTCGAAGTTGCGTTGTTCCAGTGCAGCTCTTAGTTGAAAAGTGGACTGATGACCGGCTCCCACCATGCCCAGCACTTTGGAGTCTTTACGGGCTAAATGGGCAATGGATACTGCCGATGACGCAGCGGTTCGCAGGGCCGTCAGATAGTTACCACCGACAAGGGACTTCAGCCTGCCGGTGTCCGGGTCAAATAACACGATCGTTGACTGATGGTTGGTTAAATTCAGTCGGGTATTGCCTGGCCAGTAGCCGCCTGACTTCAGGCCTAATACCTTGCCTTCCCGGTCAAAACCAGATTTAAAGCCATAGATCGCATCAGCATGACCAATGGCTTCGCGTACTACCGGGAAATTACAGGCGTCTTTTTTAGCCATGGCAGCGAACACGTTTTCGATAGCGGTAAAGGCATCCTGACGCCCCATTACTTGCTCGCAGACAGATTCAGATACAATAGTGACAGCGTTAGTGACAGCGTTGCCCTGGTGGGAAACAGGCATGAGGTTTCTCCTGAAACTCTAATCTATTTTTTTGGAAGCCCTGTGAGTCAGGGAAAGCCTCCCCGACAGTGTCGGGGAGAGGGAGGGTTAAAAAATCAGTAACCTTTGCCCCGGGCCGAGACTGGCCAAAGGGTTTCTACGACGCCGTTTCGAACCCCCACATAATAGTCGTGGACATTGCAGGTGGGATCACAGTGGCCTGGCACAAGCTTCAGTTTGTCATTCACTTTTAATACGCCTTCCGGGTCTGAAATAATGCCGTGCTCATCAGAGCACTTGATATACTCCACATCATCACGACCAAAGACATAGGGCAGGCCACTGTCTACGGACTGCGCTTTCAGTCCGGCATCGCAAATCGCTTTATCTGCCTTGGTATGGCTCATGACTGAGGTCAGTATGAACAGTGAGTTTTCAAACTCGGAAATCTTTTCGCCTTTCTCATCATGGATGCGCTGATAGTCAGCGTCCATAAAGGCGTAAGAGCCACACTGCAACTCGTTGAATACGCCTGAATTCCCTTCAAAATAGTAAGAGCCAGTACCGCCACCGCCAACAATATCGCATTCCAGCCCTTCAGCTTTTAGTCGTTCAATGGTTCGGGCGACCATACCAACGGCAATGTCGATTTTTTCTTTGCGCTCGTTATAACTTTCAAGGTGTTGCATGGCGCCCTGGTAAGCCTGAATGCCTGAGAAGGTTAAACCGGGGGTAGCGTCAATGGCTTTGGCAATGTCTACAACGGGTTGCCCTTCGCTGACACCGCACCGACCTGCGCCACAATCAATTTCAACCAGGCACTCCAGTTGAGTGTCGTATTTATTAACGGCGGCGGCCAGCTGGGAGATATTGTCAATATCATCCACACAAACGATTGTGCGGGCACCCAATTTTGGTAAGCGTGCTAAACGATCAATCCTGGCCGGGTCCCGCACCTGGTTGGAGACCAGAATGTCTTTTATACCACCACGGGCGAATACTTCGGCTTCTGAGACTTTCTGGCAACAGACACCGCAGCTGTCCCCCAGTTGTTTCTGCAATAGCGCGATATCAACCGATTTATGCATTTTCCCATGCACCCGATGGCGGACTCCCATCTTTTTAGCGAACTGCCCCATGGTGGTGATATTGCGTTCCAGTGCATCCAGATCCAGCACCAGGCAGGGGGTCTGGATATCGGCTTCAGCCATGCCGGGGAGTGCCGGAACATCGTAGCCTACTTCCAGATCGTTTGTTGTTGTCATAGTTCCCTCCAAAAACGGGTCTTTAAAAGTGTTGTTTTTGCTATTCAGTTTTATCGATTCATCCAGGGAAGCTTGTCCAGATCGACATTACCACCGGTCAGGATGACGCCGATTCGCATTCCCTTAAAGACCTCCGGGTTTTTGAGAATAACGGCAAGAGGAACGGCGCTGCTGGGTTCTACAACGATTTTCATACGCATCCAGATAAGCTTCATAGCGGCGACTATTTCTTCTTCTGTGGCCGTTAAAATATCGGTTACGTGGTTTTTGACAAAGTGCCAGGTCAGATCTTTCAGGGGAACTTTAAGGCCGTCAGCAACTGTATTCGGTGCATCATCCGCAATGATATGACCCGCCTTAAACGAGCGTGCCGCATCATTGGCATTAAGAGGTTCAGCCGCATAAATTTTTATATCCGGGGCAATATTGGACAGTGTCAGACAGGTGCCTGAGATCATGCCGCCCCCGCCAATGGGTGCAACGACAGCGTCCAGCTGTTCTACCTGTCGGTTCAGCTCCATGCTACACGTCGCTTGTCCGGCAATAACCCGTGGGTCGTTATAAGGGTGAACAAAGTCGGCGCCGGTCTCTGCGACTACTTCAGCAAAAACCGCTTCCCTGGAACTGGTAGACGGTTCGCATTCAATAATGCTGCCGCCGTAACCAAGCACGGCATTTTTCTTTGCCTGGGGAGCCGTTCGGGGCATGACTACGGTGACAGGAACACCCCGCTGGCCGGCAGCGTAGGACAGTGACAAAGCGTGGTTGCCTGACGAGTGAGTGGCCACCCCTATTTGTGCTTTTTCCTCCGATAAGCCAAACACAGCATTGCAGGCACCACGAACTTTAAAGGCCGCTGCTTTTTGCAGGTTTTCACATTTAAAAAACAGTTCGGCACCGGTCAGTTCGTTCAAAAAACGGGAAGTTAATACCGGTGTTTCATGTATGTAAGGTTTAATTCTTTCCCGGGCGATGAGCACACTGTCATAACCCGGAATATTTGATGGTGGGGTTATCGCTCCCATAGTTTCCTCTGGAGAGTTTCCTTTGGTTATTTTTGCTATTGCAGTAACAGGACATGAGCGGATTCAGGTTCTGCTGAAGCTTTTTGATAACAAGGTCACTGTATGAATAACCGGGAAGCAGGGCAAACAGAATGGCTTTCATAATGTGAAAACGACAGGGGTTTAATAAAGAGGCAATTAACAAAGGGGTGATCAGAAACCTGTCTACCCTGAAAAGGTTAATAACAAGAGGGCAACTAAAGATGGCAAAGAAACTGGTATTGCTGTGTCTCCTGTCTATTTGTCCCCTGGCAAAGTCTTACCAATACAATTTGGTTTTTTTTGATACCAGGCCTGAAGTACTGGATCACGTCCCTGCAAAAATTTTTTACCTGAACGGCCAGTGGTACTTTTCTTCTCCTTACGACCTGTACAGAGTCTGGTATTTTTATTTTACCGGTAACAGACGTACTCCACATGCGATGGTGGTGGCTTTACTGGATAGTCATAATCGACCCTACATAATATATGCCGACATTCAGAGTACTACTGCTGAGGCTGAAGCCGGGTCTAATTCAACCTTCGCAGGGGGGAATATGGGGTGTTTTTCTGTGCCACTTCCCTTATTGCGATGAAGAATTACGGGGGGGCAGTCTCTGCCCGGGGCTGAGTAGTTACAATAACTTTTCCATCATGTTGTCTGACCATGATTGTCTCTGTTGACTTAGTTAAATGAGTAAACACTTGAACCGGTGGCCTTTCTTTATCAGGTGAGCTGATACAGCTTACGCTGGTTGTTGCGGAGGAGCCTGGGCCAGAGTTAAAAGAGTGTGTTGTTGTGATGGTTCCGGTGGACTCTTGAGTGGATACGGTTATATCAGGCGTATTCGGGGCTGTGTGTTCCTGTCGTATGTGCTTTTTGAGTCTACGTTTTAGTATAGAACCATATCCACAGACTGGGCAAAGGAACATTTGTCCTGTATGGGTTCGCTCGTGGTCACTGAGATGCTCCTTCCGTTTAAATGCCATTCCACAGGTTTCACAAACATGTGGCCTCACGTCTGCATGGGATCGCACGTGCCTGTTTAAATTAGACGGATCGGCAAAACTTCTTCCACAGGAATTACAGCTATATGGCTTTTGGCCTGTATGGGTTAGCATGTGTCTGGTTAAACCACCGGACTGGGAAAAAACTTTTTCACAGACATTGCATCTATATGGCTGTTCGCCTGAATGGACTCGCATATGGCTGATGAGTGTCGTGTGGTTCCGACACTTCTTGCCACATTCTGAACATATAAAACCTGGCATACCAGAACCTCTTTTGCTGCCATTAATGTTCCGGGTTCAAATCATAAGCCTGTTTCTGGAAATCATTGAAAACGGGAAATACACGGTAAATTATAGTGTTTTCTGTGCTGTCTCGCACATTGCGGCAGCGACTAATCGTCGTGTTATTGCAAGCGTTCACTGGAAGTCCCGAACTGTTCTTCATACCACGCCAGCTCCAGAAGATTGAGAACCTGCTTTAAAACCGTTGCGTCAAATCCGGCGGCCAGCTCAACACGAAGCCCGCCGGGGCTGACAAGGGTGATGCCTGTTTCCGGTGTTTTCTGAGGTTCTGGCTCTTGTGCGACAGAAACACGGATCAAAAAGGGGTGAACTGAGTAAACAAGAATTAGCCGAAATACAGCCTCACATCATTCGCCACCCTGAGTTAAAGAAATGGGGTGTGACAATTGTACCGGAACCGCTAAATTGTTGATTACCACTCCCCTAAGGTATATTCTGCTGTGAAACTCCGTTCTCCCCATGACGGTAGGGGCAAGCAGCATTTCCCGATCAAAGCCTTCATGGCTAAAGCAGTGACGGACACCGATAAAAATAATGAAAAACCCAAAACCAGGCGCCCGGATTCAGGTGATAGACCGGGCTGCGGCATTGCTTGAGGCAATATCACGCTACTCTATGCCGGTCACATTGAAAGCTCTTAGTGCGGATACCAATCTGGCACCTTCTACCGCTTGTCGTATATTGCGTTCATTGATTGATAATCGCTTTGTCGAGCAGGACGGGGCAGGCAAATACCGGCTAAGTGGCCGGTTTATAGTCTCCTGCCATGACCGTTCCAGTCTTGATGAAATTCGCACCATAGCGGTTCCCTATATGGAAAAACTGCGAGACCGCTTCGGGGAGACCATCAATCTCACCAGCCGGGAAGGCGATGTGGTGATTTATATTGAAAAAGTGATTCCGAACCGGATGATGAATGTTCAGCAGATTATCGGTAGTCGTGCGCCTTTGCACGTTACCGGCGTAGGGAAGCTGATGTTAGGCCGGGAAGGACAAAAAGGCATTGCCGGCTATGCGCAACGGACCAACCTGCCCAGCTATACCCGCAAAACTTTTTCAACACTGGAAACTCTGGAGCAAGAATGCCTGAGCTGTATTGAGCAGGGTTTCGCCTATGACAATGAAGAAGCTGAAACCGGCGTGGGATGTATTGGTGTTCTGATCTATGGTCAGTACGGTGAAGTGATTGCCGGTCTGTCGGTATCAGCTCCGATCATGCGCAGAAAAGATGAGTGGGTTGACGATCTGGTTGCTACGGGGAAACAGCTGTCAGCCATGTCAGGCTATGTGGAAAAAGCACATTCAGGCAGGTAATCCTATGGCTCGTTCAGAGCGTACGACAAAGGCAACCGGTAAAGGACAGAAAAAAGTTCGCATTATTCTGGAAGCGGCTGAAATACAGTTTGCATTGAATGGCTTTCGTGGTACTACAGTACAGGATATAGCAGACCAGGCTAAGCTTCCGAAGCCCAATGTTCTCTATTATTTCGCCAGTAAGGAAGCTATTTATAATGCTGTTCTGTCCGATATCATTGATCTATGGAACCTTGAGCTGGACGATATTCACCCCGACGATGATCCGGCAGAATCCCTTGAGCGCTATATCCGGTCAAAAGTAGAAGTGTCGCGTAAATACCCGATAGCCAGCCGGTTGTTTTCCAGTGAAATCATTCACGGCGGGTTCATGCTGTCCGGAACGATGAAGCAGGCGACCATGGACTGGGTTGAAGAGAAGACAGCTGTCTTTCAGTACTGGATTCACAACAAAAAAATTGCCAGCGATATTGATCCCACTCACCTGCTGTTCCTTATCTGGGGTGCCACCCAGCACTACGCAGACTATGAGTCGCAAGTGTGTTCGATTATGAAAAGAAAACGTTTGAGGAAAAAAGACTATGACCTTGCCGCCGATACGCTATGCAAGGTCATATTGAGAGGGTGCGGACTCCGTTGACCGGTATTACACTCCAAAAACAGCAAACTTCAGGGCAAACATAGCAGCCAGTACCCAAACGCTGATACTGACATCTTTTGCCCGACCTGCCAGTACCTTAATGACCGGATAAGCGATAAAGCCCAGGGCTATACCGTTAGCAATGGAAAAGCTGAGGGGCATCATGATGGCCGTAATCAGCACTGGCCCGGCTTCGGTCAGGTCACTCCAGTCAATCTGGGCCAGACTGCCCGCCATCAATATTGCCACATAAATCAGTGCGCCAGCGGTGGCATAGGCTGGAACCATCCCTGCCAGTGGAGACAGGAACATGCACAGAAGAAACAGAATGCCAATCGTGACCGCAGTCAGCCCGGTACGTCCGCCTGCTGCAACGCCAGAGGCGCTCTCTACATAAGACGTCACTGTTGGTGTACCCAGCAAGGCACCCACCCAGGATGCGGTACCATCTGTAACCATTGCCCGGTTCAGGTTATGCATATTGCCCTTGTCGTCTGCCAGTCCGGCCTTGTCGCCTACTGCAATCAGTGTACCGGTGGTATCAAACAGATTTACAAACAAGAAAGCAACCAGCACACCGATCATATCCGGCTTTAAGGCTCCCATAATGTCAAGCTGCCCAACCACCGGCATAATGCTTGGGGGCATAGACGACACGCCAGTAAAGGATACCTCTCCGGCCACCAGGGCAATCAGTGAAACCGCGGCAATAGCAATCAATACCGATGCTTTAATACCGCGAAATGCCAGACCCAGTATCAGTACCAGACTGACACACGCCATCAGCGGGCTGAACTGTGTAATATCACCGAGGGTAATGATGGTGCCGGGACTTGTTACCACAATACCGGCATTTTTCAGGCCGATCAGGGCGAGAAAGAGGCCAATGCCGGCAGTGATGCCCGCTCGTAACCCCTTGGGAATGCTGTTAATAATCCACTCACGAACTTTGAGCAGGCTCAACAGCATAAAGCCGATCCCGCCCCAGAACACAGCCCCCATGGCCTGTTCCCAGGAGTACCCCATACCCAGTACGACGGCATAGGCAAAGAATGCGTTCAATCCCATACCGGGTGCCAGCCCTACAGGCCAGTTGGCGTACAAACCAATGGCAATGCTGCTTAAACCAGCAACCAGACAGGTTGCCGTGAACAGTGCACCTTTATCCATGCCGGCGTCGGACAGCATGGAAGGGATGACAAAGACGACATAGCACATGGTGATGAATGTGGTGAACCCGGCCACCAATTCTGTTTTGACAGTAGTGTTGTGCTGTTTCAGTTTGAACACCCTGTCCAAAAGCGAATTTTCCTGATCGTCAGCAGATGATCTCAGTCCGGTTATGTTCATACAAACCTCTGGTTTTATTGTTGTTATTGTTCATCCATGAGAAATCAGCGAACGTCGTCTTTAGCATCAACCTGATTTGATGGATTGCGTTCGCTGAAAAATTCGGGATAATCAAAGCTTGCTATTTCTTGACCAAGTAGTCAAATTCTAAAAAAAGAAGAACAGCAGAATAATAACAATAAGGAATCATGCCATCGTGATCAATTTTCTTCTTAACGACAAGCCTGTCGAAGTCAACGAAACAGCTTCTGATACTACGGTTCTGGACTATCTCAGGGGTAATGCCAGCGGCAGTCAGCAGCGAAAGACTGGCACCAAAGAAGGTTGTTGTTCAGGTGATTGCGGAGCCTGCACCGTCGCTGTCGGAGAGCCCGAAGGCGATCAGGTTCGTTATCGAACCATGAACGCCTGTATTGCGCTGATGCCATCACTGCACGGCAAGCAATTGTTGACTGTTGAAGACCTCGCCGAGGGCGAGCAGTTACACCCGGTGCAGCAGGCACTGGTCGATCACCATGCTTCACAGTGCGGCTTTTGCACCCCCGGCATCGTCATGTCACTGTTTGCTCTGCACCATGAAAACCCCGAAAGCAAACCCGATGTCCTTGAAGCGCTGGGAGGCAACCTGTGCCGCTGTACAGGCTATCGGCCACTGGTTGATGCTGCCCGTGAACTGGCTGAGAAGAAACCCAGCGATGTTTATCATCAAAACCGAACGACGATTGCCAATCAGCTGAACGCCATGAAAGTTGATGAGGGTTTCTTAGCTAATGGCAGCTTTATTCCTGACAGTGAAGATGAACTGGCTGAATATCTGGAAGCTAATCCCGATGCACGATTGTTAGCTGGGGGGACCGACCTGGGGCTGGAGATCACTCAACAGCTGAAACGCCTTAAAAAACTGGTTGTGGTGGGTCAGGTAAATGACCTGCAAACTATTGAACAGCACGACAATGAACTGGTGCTTGGCGCGGGCGCTACCTACCGGAATATCGAACCCGTTCTTCAGGGACATTTCCCGGAATTTGCTCAAATGCTGAAACGTCTGGGTTCCCAGCAGGTGCGTAACCAGGGAACGCTTGGCGGGAATATCGGTAACGCTTCGCCGATTGGTGATACACCACCGGTGTTACTGGCTCTGGATGCGTCCATTGACTGTCGAAAGGGCAAAAGGATTCGTAACCTGCCGCTGAATAAATTCTTTCTGGACTATAAAAAAACCGACTTGCAGGAGGGCGAGTATATCAGCCGGATACGTATTCCGCTGAAACCCCACGACCTGAAAGTCTACAAACTCAGTAAACGCTATGGCGACGATATTTCAACCGTACTGGCAGCCATCAATCTGGTGACTGACGACGATGGTATTGTGGTTTCGGCAAGGATTGCTTTTGGTGGTATGGCAGCAATACCCAGAAGGGCGTTACGTTGTGAACAGATATTGCAGGGACAGACTCTGGATGAAGCGACCCTGGCCAGGGCGCAGGCAGCATTGGAAGAGGAGTTCCAACCAATGACAGATGTCAGGGCCAGCAGCGAATACCGGATACAGGCGGCCTGTAATTTGCTTGAGCGTTACTTCAGAGAGTCCGCTGGCCAGAACATGAGGATTATCTACCATGCGTAAATTACCCGACGTTGCCAGTATACCTCTGGCCGGTAATCCGGATGCCGGTGCAAACAGCGGCATCAATCAACTAAAGGGGCATCGCTCTGCCAGACACGACAGCGCTCACCTGCATGTTACCGGCAAGGCGACCTATATTGATGACCGTCCGGAAATGGCAGACCAGCTTCATGCCGGTTTCGGCCTGTCCACCCAGGCATCGGCTGAAATTGTCAGTATCGACCTTGATGAGGTCAGAGACAGCCCCGGTGTCGTGGCTGTGATCACCATTGATGATATTCCCGGCCATAAAGATATTGGCCCCGTTTTCCCCGGAGATATGCTACTGGCGGATGGGAAAGTAGACTACGTTGGACAGCCTGTTTTTGCCGTGGCTGCTATCTCTCACAGACTAGCCAGAGAAGCAGCCACCAAGGCCCGTATCGAGTATCGCCCGCTGGACAAAATTCTGGGTGTTGATAGGGCCATGGAGCAGAGCTCTTTTGTTCGCCCTGACCACACTATGAAGAAAGGGGACGCTGATACGGCGATTGCCCGGGCACCGGGACAGGTCAGTGGGGAGATGACTAATGGCGGTCAGGAACACTTCTATCTCGAAGGCCAGATTGCTAGTGTTATTCCTCTGGAGGACGGCCAGCTCCATGTTTATACCTCCAGCCAGCACCCCTCTGAGGTTCAGAAATTGGTTGCGGAAGTGATCAATGTGCCGCTGAGTAAGGTGGTAGCAGACGTCCGCCGTATGGGCGGTGGTTTTGGCGGTAAGGAAACCCAGGCGGCAGCGCCCGCCTGTATTGCCGCTGTACTGGCAGTAAAAACCGGTAAGCCGGTTAAGTTTCGTGTAGAACGTCAGCAGGACATGATCTCCACTGGCAAACGTCACCCGTTCCGCCATCGTTATCAGGTAGGTTTTGAGCAGGACGGACTGCTGGCCGGGGTTGATATCGAAGTGGCGGGTGACGCGGGTCATTCACCGGACCTGACCGATGCGATTGTTGACCGGGCGATGTTCCACAGTGATAACGCTTATTATCTCAACAATGCCAGAGTGAAAGGCTATCGGTGTCGTACTAACACCGCCTCTAATACCGCTTTCCGTGGTTTTGGTGGCCCACAGGGTATGCTGGTTATTGAGCGCATTATGGACGATGTGGCACGGGCCACAGGGCAAGACCCACTGGATGTGCGACTGAAAAATCTTTATGGCATTGGTGACAGAAATACCACCCACTACCATCAGAAGGTTGAACACAATGTTCTGCATGAACTGATTGGCAGACTTGAAAAGAGTTCTGACTACCGGGAACGACGGAAAGCCATTACCGCCTTTAACGACAGTAGCCCGGTATTGAAAAAGGGGCTGGCACTGACTCCGGTAAAATTTGGTATTTCATTTACTGCCAGGCATCTTAATCAGGCTGGCGCGCTGGCCCATGTTTACACCGATGGTAGCATTCAGATCAACCATGGCGGTACAGAAATGGGGCAGGGGCTTTACACCAAGGTGGCGCAGATTGTCGCTAACGAATTCGGAGTATCGCTGGACCAGGTACAGGTGACCTCTACCCGTACCGATAAAGTCCCCAACACTTCCCCGACTGCCGCATCCAGTGGCGCTGACCTTAATGGTAAGGCTGCGCAGGATGCCTGCCGGAAAATCCGGAACCGGTTGACACGCTTTGCGGCTGAACATTACCAGGTGCCAGAAGATAAGGTGGTTTTTGATAACAACTCCGTCGTCATTGACGGTAAGCCAATGCCGTTTTCAGAGTTTGTTCAAATCGCCTATTTGAATCGCATCTCGATGTCCAGTAATGGCTTTTACAGCACGCCTGAAATTCACTATGACCGTGAAACGGCCAGTGGCCGTCCATTTTACTACTTCGCCTGTGGTGCCTCGGTGTCCGAAGTGACGGTCGATACCCTGACGGGAGAATACAAAGTCGAGCGGGTAGATATTCTTCATGATGTCGGTCGTTCACTGAATCCAGCCATCGACCGGGGACAGATTGAGGGGGGCTTTATTCAGGGGATGGGCTGGATGACCACGGAAGAACTGGTGTGGGACGACAATGGTCGTTTGCTCAGTAACAATCCGGCGACCTATAAAATCCCAAGCATTGAAGATATGCCGCCGGTATTTAATGTTGAGTTGTTTGAACAGGCTAACCCGGAACACACCATTTACCACTCAAAAGCGGTGGGTGAGCCGCCTTTTATGCTGGGAATGTCGGTCTGGGCGGCTATTCGGGACGCTGTCTCCAGCCTGTCGGGCTATCAGGTCAACCCCAATATTAATGTGCCCGCTACTACCGAGCGTGTTTTGAAAGCCATTAACGAGCTGAAATATCATGGGGTCACAAAGCCTGAGCATGAAGGGCAGGAGGTCATGGCGAATGTGGATTGACGCGGTTTCTGAACAGCAACGCAAGGGGGAGCCCAGCGTACTGGTGACTATACTCGGTACGGCAGGCTCGGCTCCGAGAAAAACAGGGAGCAAGATGCTGGTGACGGCGGAACAGAGCTTCGACACTATTGGTGGCGGACACCTGGAATACCTGATCATCCAGAAAGCCCATGAGCTGTTAGCCAGTGGCAGCCGGGAACCTGTGCTGGAACACTTTCCCCTGGGGTCAAAACTGGGTCAGTGTTGTGGTGGTAGTGTCAGCGTACTGCTGGAACCTTTATCTGGTTGTGATTTTCATATTGCGCTCTTTGGCGCGGGTCATATCGGCAAATGCCTGATCGATGTGCTGGCACCACTGGATTGTCAGATTACCTGGATTGATAACCGGCCGGAGCTGTTTCCGGAAACGGTACCCGACAATGTCACCCTGTGCGTCAGTGAACAGCCGGAACAGGAAGTTGAAGACTTGCCTGATGACGTGTACAGCCTGGTGGTTACCCATAACCATCAGCTGGACTACGCCATTGTTGAGGCGACCCTGAGACATAATAAAAGTCACTGGTTAGGTGTGATTGGCTCGGAGACAAAGGCCCGGCGTTTTCAGCAACGTCTGGAACATCGGGGGCTTTTCACCGATGAGCAGGTTCAGCACATGCGTTGTCCGGTAGGCATTGATGCTGTTGGTGGTCGCAAGCCTGCGGAAATAGCCATTGCCATAGCAGGGGAAATATTGTCGGTCCGTAATGGTTCCAGAAGTACGCAGAAACGCAAGCGGGAAGGTATTCCATGGCAGAACCTGAAAAGCCTGCTGACGACGGACAAGACAGAAGCCGAGGTTGAGAGAGCCTGAGTGACCAGGCTCAGTTTTAAAGTCTCGCGGGCTCAAACCTGAGGTATTTTGTAAGGGTGTTTCTCGTACCAGTGACGGGCAATCTGTTCTCTGGTACAGAGCCACACCCGTTCCTTCGATTGCACATAGTCCAGAAAACGTGCCAGGGCCGCTGTCCGTCCCGGACGTCCTGCCAGACGACAATGAAGCCCTATTGACATCATTTTGGGTGTCGTTTCACCTTCTTCGTACAAGGTATCGAAAGCATCTTTCAGATACTGGAAGAATTGCTCACCGCTATTAAAGCCCTGGGCGGTGGCAAAGCGCATGTCGTTACAATCCAGTGTATAAGGTATCACCAGTTGCGGTCTGCCGAAGCGGTCATCCCAGTAAGGCAGGTCATCAGCGTAGCTGTCCGCGTGGTATAAAAAGCCACCTTCCTCCACCACCAGTTGTTCGGTATTCGGGCTGCACCGACCCGTATACCAGCCGGTAGGACGCTGACCGGTTATCCGGGTATGCAGACGAATAGCTTCGTGCATGTGCTCACGTTCCTGTTCTATATCGTGGAATTGATAATCGATCCATCGAAAGCCATGGCACGCCATTTCCCAGCCAGCTTCCTGCATGGCTTTAACGGCCTCTGGATGGCGGGCAATCGCCATTGCCACCGCATACACAGTGATCGGAATATTCCGTTGCGTAAACAGCCGGTGCAACCGCCAGAAGCCCGCCCTGGAGCCATACTCATAAATGGACTCCATACTGATATGGCGCATGCCCTGATGGGCGGGCGCACCGATGATTTCTGACAGAAAAGCCTCAGAAGCTGAGTCGCCGTGAAGAATATTATTCTCTCCACCTTCTTCGTAATTGAGCACAAATTGTACGGCAATTTTACTGTTGTCTGGCCATTCCGGGTGCGGCGGGGTGGCTCCGTAGCCGACTAAATTTCTGGGATAGCTGGCGTGACTAAATTCCATAACGAGTTCCTGTTTTTTTATTGTTGTTAGTGTTTTTTGTCACCGGGGATGAAAAAATCCTCTTGGATGGATGTTGCATATCCCCCGCTGTTTGTGGCATAAATTGACAGTCAATTATTGACCAAGTGGTCAGAATATCGATTCCATCTTAGCAATATTTTAATAATAAAAATAACAATGGATTCTTAATGAAAGTGGATCTTGAACAAACGCCTGAGAGTCAGGCAGAACACCTTGCTCAAACCCGAATTAATCTTGCAGCCCGCGCCCTGGGGGGTGACGTGCTCTCTTGCAGCGATGATTTTTTCGCTGAGAAAGACAACCTGTTACTGGCCAGCGACCCGGTTTTTCTTCCAGAGAAATTTACCGCTTATGGCAAGTGGATGGATGGTTGGGAGTCCCGCCGCCGTCGTGATGGCAAGAATGACTGGGTTATCATTCGCCTGGCAGTAACAGGGAGTGTCGAAACCATAGAGGTTGATACACGACACTTTAAAGGCAATGCGCCGGGGGCCGTACAGCTGGAATATATTGCCAGTGATACCGACCCTGATGAGAAGACCCTGTGGCAGCTTCTGGCAGAAAGAACGGAGGTCAATCCCGACACCAGAAACCTGATTACTCTCGCCCGACCGGCTCGGGCCAGCCATATTCGACTCACCATGATTCCTGACGGTGGTATTGCCCGGTTGAGGGTCTATGGCTCCATTGAGCTGGAGAGCCAGAACCGCCTGCCGGGAGAGCCTGTCGATACCGCAGCCATTATGAATGGTGGTCGTTCTGTCGACTGCAGTGATTCTTTTTTCAGCTCCATGCAGAACTTGCTGCTGCCAGGGCGGGGCGTTGATATGCACGATGGCTGGGAAACCAGACGTCGCCGTCAGGGTGGGCATGACTGGATGGTTGTCAGGTTGTCAGTGCTAACACAGATCAAGCGGGTTGAAGTGGATACCCTGCACTTTAAGGGTAACTACCCGGATCATTGCACGATTGAGGCCTGTCGGTCAGCCGATGAGCAACCGGATGACAATACGCAATGGGTTACTATCCTTCCGGAACAAAAACTTCACGCCCATCGCAACCATACCTTTTTAAAGGAGCTGGAAAACACCGGACAGCTGTACACTCATGTCCGGCTTAATATTTTTCCTGACGGTGGTGTATCAAGGTTCCGTGTGATTGGTTATGAGGCAGGCCAGCTATGACCAGGCCCCCTATGACTCTTGAGCAGCTTAATGCACTGGCTGACTCGGAAGCACGGGATTTTTTTACCCATTGCTGTACCAGTCTGCGCTGGGCTCAGGGTATGGTGTCGTCGCGTCCTTTTGCCAGTCATGAGGAGCTGTTGGCTAAAGCGGATGACTGTTGGCAGCCCTGTGACAGAAACGACATACTTCAGGCGTTTGAGGGGCATCCGAAAATAGGCGACATAAATAGTCTGAAAGCAAAGTATGCGAACACCTCGAAGATAGCCGGCCATGAACAGTCTGGCACTGTAGGTGCTGATGAGAAGGTTCTGACGGCACTGGCTGAAGGTAATCAACGTTATGAAGAGCGTTTTGGTTACCTGTTTATTGTCTGCGCCACTGGGAAGTCAGCCGCTGAAATGCTGGCCTTACTAAAGGAACGGCTGAATAATTCGCCTGATAATGAGCTTATTATCGCTGCTGCGGAGCAGCAGAAAATAACCCGGATTCGACTGAATAAACTGATTGGCGAAGCTGTTTTAACCCCTTAATAGCTTGTTAATCACAATAACAATAGAACGTTGGATATATGACAGGTATCAGCACCCATATTTTAGATACAGGAACAGGCTACCCGGCTACAGGTGTTCCTGTTTCCCTTGAACGACAAAACGCGGATGGATGGAGTCCGGTTGGTGAAGGAATAACGAACGACGATGGACGAATCACCAGTCTGGCCTCTGAACAGGAGAACCTGGAAGCGGGCGTTTACCGTTTGCAATTTGCGATTGAAAGCTATTTTCAGAAACAGGAGGTGAACTGTTTTTACCCGGAAGTGACGGTTGTTTTTAAAGTCAGTGATGATCGGCATCACCACATTCCTCTGTTGTTATCGACTTATGGTTACTCGACCTATCGGGGTAGCTGAACCGGTATTTGCTGTTGTGCTTATTAACATTGCCTGATAATAAAAAAGAGAATAAGGCCTATATGGATACAGTTTTAACGGCTCAGGCTCTGGCGGCCGAGCCTTTGACGCAAGCCGCTTTTGCGCCTTTCGGGGATGTTGTTGAAGCCAGGGGGATACCTCTGGTGATTAACCAGGGGCGCTGTTACAAGTACTGTGACCTGACATCGGTCAGCACTGACAGGGACGGTCACTCCTCAGTTCATATTTTTAAAACCTCTGCTATCCGCCAACCCTGCAAGCTTGATCTTTTTGAACGTCACCCGTTGGGTAGTCAAACGTTTATGCCCCTGGAAAAACAGCGTTTTCTGGTGGTCGTGGCTGAGAGTTCTGACAGTGATGAACCTGATCTGAGCACCCTCCGCTGTTTTCTAACCAATGGTTCCCAGGGGGTAACTTACCGGGCCGGGGTCTGGCACCACCCGCTACTGTCACTGGATATTCCGTCAGATTTTCTGGTGCTGGATCGCGGCGGACCGGGCCATAATTGTGATGAGGTTCCCATGCCTGAGGGTGCTCATTACACCGTGGAGGTCAGGGATTATGAGTAACGCTGTCGTATGGAAGGCTTCTGTTCTTCATTTCCTTGAAGATCCTGACTCTGCATCGGTAAACGATGCCTGCGAGTACTTTGAAGACGGTGCGCTTCTGGTGGTTGACGGTCATGTACTCATGTGCGGGGCGGCAAAGGATGTCATGAAAGACTTGCCGCCAGGCTGTGAGGTGCAGGACCTGACGGGAAGGCTAATCGTTCCGGGTTTTATTGATACCCATGTTCATTATCCGCAGCTGGAAGTGCTCGCCGGTTGCGGTGTGCAACTGCTTGACTGGCTGAACCAGTATACCTTTCCGGCTGAAAGACGTTTTTCTGACCGTGACTATGCGGATGAAGTGGCTGGTTTTTTTCTTGACCAGAGCCTCAGTCATGGCACCACGACGTCGCTGGTGTTTGGTACCGTCAGCCCAACGTCGGTTGATGCTTTCTTTACGGCCGCACAGGCGCGTAATCTCCGCATGATTGCCGGTAAGGTGATGATGGATCGTAATGCGCCCGACTATCTTCTGGATACCGCCGAAAGTAGTTACGACGACTGTAAAGCTCTTATCCACCGCTGGCATGGCAAAGACCGGCTGGCCTATGCGGTGACCCCACGCTTTGCTCCGACTTCAACCCCGCAACAGTTAGAGGTGGCAGGCCGACTGCTGCAGGAACATGAAGGCCTCTATCTGCACACACACTTGTCAGAAAATCCGAAAGAGATTGAGTGGGTCAGTGAGTTGTTTCCCGACAGCAAGAACTATCTGGACGTTTATGACCAATATGGGCTGTTGGGGCCAAGGTCGGTTTTTGCTCACTCCATTCATCTGTGCGATCACAGTTGGGAACGGATGGGAGCATCCGGTTCATCCATAGCTTTCTGCCCGGGGTCCAATCTGTTTCTGGGCAGTGGTCTGTTTAATCTCGGGAAGGCCAGGCGTTGTGGCATTCCCACCGGACTGGGTAGCGATGTCGGTGGTGGCACCGACCTGTGCCTGCTCAACTCAATGAAAAGCGCTTATCAGGTATCTCAGTTGCGCGAGGAAACCATCTCTCCGCTTCAAGCCTTCTACCTGGCAACTCTGGGCGGGGCCAGGGCTCTGCATTTATCGGATCGGATTGGTAGTTTTCGCAGGGGCAACGAAGCTGATTTTATTGTGCTTAATCCTGAGGCAACGCCAATGCTACGTTTCCGGACAGAAAAGACAAAAACATTAGAAGAACTACTGGGCGTACTGATGGTGATCGGCGATGACCGCGTTATTGAGTCCACCGTCATTATGGGCCAGGAAGCTTTCAGGAGAGATTGATTATGGAGTTTTATATACAAGAGTGGCTGAATCTGCTGGTTCGCTGGCTGCATATTACGACAGGGATCGCCTGGATTGGTGCTTCCTTTTATTTCAACTGGCTTGAAGGGCGGCTGGAGACAGCCTCTCCCAATAAAAAGAAGGAAGGTATTAAAGGAGAGCTCTGGGCGGTTCATGGGGGGGGATTTTACGAAATAAACAAGTATCATCTGGCTCCGAAAACCCTGCCGAAAACCCTGCACTGGTTTAAGTGGGAAGCGTATATCACCTGGCTCAGTGGTATGGGGCTGCTCTCCATTATTTATTACTGGGGTGCAGAGAGCTATCTGCTGGCACCAGAGTCTTCTCTTTCTCCCTTGCAGGCAGTGACGATCAGTATTGTCAGTCTGCTGGCTGGCTGGCTGATTTATGATCTGCTCTGTCGCTCGCCGCTGTTTGATCAGGAAGTGGCATTCAGCCTGATTCTGTTCGCTTTAATCACCTTTGCAGCCTGGGCCTACAGCCAGATATTCAGTGGTCGTGCGTCGTATATCCATGTGGGTGCGCTGATGGGGACAATGATGGTGGGCAACGTATTCCGGGTGATTATACCGTCCCAGCGCAAACTGGTGACTGCGGCTGAGAACGGCGATGAGTCCTTTGATCCTGACATTGCCCGACACGCCCTGCTGCGCTCAAGACACAACAACTATCTGACCCTGCCATTGCTGTTTATTATGATCAGTGGCCACTACGCCATGACTTATGGCAATGAGTGGAACTGGCTTATCCTGGCGACTCTGGCAGCCGCTTCTGTACTGGTGCGTCACTTCTTTAACCGCAGGAATCAGGGTGCGGTGTTACCCTGGCTCTGGCCGTCAGCCGCCGTCATGATGCTGACCCTGGCTTTTGTCATCAAGCCTCAGGCTGTGGCTCAGGTGCCCGTTGCGGAACAACCTGCTTTTGATGAGGGTAAGGTGGTTGAGGTGGTTAACGCGCGCTGTGCTACCTGCCACAGTAATGAGCCCAGTGACGTCTTGTTTCAGTCGCCTCCGGGGGGCCTGGTATTTCTGGATTATCCATCCATTGTCAAAAAAGCAGACCAGATCTACGCTCAGTCTGTGCAGACACAGATCATGCCACTGGCTAATCGCTCAGGCATGACCGTTGAAGAACGACAGTTTCTTGGGCAGTGGTATCAGCAATTAGAGAAGGAAGGCAAGTGAGCATTTCATCCTTTTATCCGCCGCAACGGATACTGATGGGTCCTGGCCCAACAGACGTACATCCGAAAGTTTTGCAGGCGTTGAGTCGCCCGACTATTGGGCACCTGGACCCGGCATTCATTGGTATGATGGATGAAGTCAGGACATTATTACAATATGCGTTTCAAACCGAGAACGGCTGCACCATGGCGGTGTCCGCGCCGGGTTCTGCTGGTATGGAAGCCTGCTTCGTTAACCTGATAGAGCCTGGTGACAAGGTGGTGGTCTGCATTAACGGGGTATTTGGCAATCGGATGGCCGAAAACGTTGTACGTTCGGGCGGGCAACTGGTGAAGGTTGAAGATGACTGGGGCAGACCGGTCAGCCCGGATAAGCTTGAGGAGGCTCTCAAAGCACACCCGGATGCCAGAATCGTTGCGTTTGTGCATGCGGAAACCTCAACCGGGGTGTTGTCTGATGCTAAAAAACTCTGCTCACTGGCAAAACAACATAACTGTCTGAGCATTGTGGATGCGGTAACGTCCCTGGGTGGCGTGCCGTTGTTCGTGGACGACTGGGGGATTGATGCCATTTATTCAGGCACGCAGAAATGTCTGTCCAGTGTTCCGGGTATTTCCCCTGTCAGCTTCAGTGATGCCGCGGTTGCTAAGATCAAGGGTCGGAAAACACCCGTACAAAGCTGGTTTCTTGATCAAAGTCTGGTCATGAGTTACTGGGGAGGGAAGCAGAAGCGTAGCTATCATCATACCGCACCGGTCAATGCGCTTTATGCAGTGCATGAATCGCTGCTTAACCTGCGGGAGGAAGGGCTAAGCAACGCCTGGCAGCGTCATGCAGAGCAGCATGAGACCTTGCGACTTGGCCTGGAAAAACTGGGGATTTCTTTCATCGTTGATGAAGCCTGCCGACTGCCGCAGTTGAATACGGTGGCTATACCGGATGGTGTGGATGATGAAACCGTGCGATCCCGTTTGCTGGACCATTATAATCTGGAAATTGGCTCAGGCCTGGGGGCATTTACTGGCGAAGTCTGGCGGATTGGTCTGATGGGCTACGGTGCGCGAGCAGAGAATGTTGCCCTATGTCTGCGTGCTCTGGAGGAAACGCTGAATTGATCGTATCTGTTTAGCAGGAAAGACATAAAGAAAAAGCCGGAACAGTCATGTACCGGCTTTTTCAAAGAATCATCGAATCAAACGCCAGGCTTAGAAACGACGACCACCTTCGCGGTTGCCACCACCCTGACGGCGTGGGCGCTCAGTAGCAACGCTTACACGCATGTCACGGCCAGACAGGTTTTGACCGTCCAGAGCCAGAGCTTCGTTAGCGTCGGCGTCAGAAGCGAAGGTGACAAAAGCAAAACCACGTGAACGACCGGTTTCACGATCCAGGATGATTTTAGCTTCCTGGATTTCACCGAATGCCCCAAAGGCTTCTTCCAGCTCTTGCTCGGTTGCTGAAAAAGCCAGGTTACCGATGAACAGTTTGTTTTTCTGTTGCATTGTTAATGCATCTCCTAGGACGTTTGTATGCTTCTCTGTCTACCTTCAAAGCATCAATCGTCATCTGGGACTTTGTGTTTTGCGGCATCAGTCGAGGCGTTACAGGTTAAACGAGTTGGCATTGTAGCATGCAAATAATGAGATAGAAGGTGTCAGGTCAGTATTCTGTGTAATTTTCCCAAGTTTATTTAACGTTTTGGTTAGGTGAGAGTGCTTATTTATTTTCGCTATCAGTAGTTGGGTTAAATTGTATGGATTTGGGTCAATTAAAAAGAACTGACCTGCGGATCAATAATAAGATTCAGCCAGTTGCTGCCACCCATCGGGAACGACAAAAAAACGATAGTGTTCGTTATAACCGTCTGGTTCTTCTGTGCAGGCAATGATTAACTGAGGCTCCCTGAGCCCCGCCAGGCTTTGTAAAAGGCTACTTTTGTTGTTTTTCCTCTGATTTTTACTTTCATGCAGAGAAGCCAGCCACCTCAGTTTTGCTGGTTTGAAATAGCAGAGTCTGGAAGACTGCTGTTCCAGCCAGTGGCTCAGCATCGATTCGGCAACCCAATAACCTTTTAAATGATCCGGATTACAGTTTTCCGGGGGCGGGCAGCATCCGTGAACGGGATAAAAGAGGTAGCCCTGAAGGCAAATGGATCGGGAAAGTTGGGTAATACCCAGTGATGCAATGACAGCGGCGCCTTCCGGAGTATGGCCAAGCCTGATCTGGTGATTTAGCAGCCGGTGGAGTTTTCGATCCATCCGGTCCTTCAGACCCGGACCGACCCACTGGTGCCAGTGACTTGTTTGTTGATGTTGCGAGGGGCTGGGGATGCCCAGATAGAACTTAACGGCCAGCTCCAGGTGGGTAGTGATGCCGGTGTTCAGGTGGTTATAAATAAGGTCGAACTCACCCAGTGTTGAATGATCGGCTTTTTGTACCTGCCGATTTCTTGCCAGAATGTGAGTGGCGGGATGTTGATCCAGAAGATAGTGCCAAAGCGTTTCATAGTAAATGCCCAGCAGATGCCAGCGTTTTTGTTCCAGAGTGCTGTGAATGGTAGCAACGGCTTCCGGAGTTAATGTATAGCCGGGTTGGAATAAGGGCGAACGGCATTGAGGCAGTACACCGGGTACAAAACAGCTATGACAGGAGTCGTTAAACAGCACAGGGCTGTTTTGAATCCAGCGTAAATCTCTCGATAGTTGTGTACCTGATAAGTCAGCTGCTAGCGTCATGGGTAAATGGCATCATAGGTAAATGGGGGCATGAGTAAACAGTAGCATTTGTTATTGCGGTGGCGTTAAGGCATAAGCGGTAAAAATTGGTTATTATTCCCGTCTGGAACGACTATCAGCCGCAAGGCTCTGAACGGTAAGTAACACCTATGGAACCATTCAAGCGTATCGGGGTAACCGGCCGTCAGGGACGATCTCATATAGAAAAGACCCTGCAACGCCTGACCGACTTTTTGCAGCAACGTGGCATTGAAGTCCTGCTGGACGAGTCTATCGCCTATCTGTTACCCGGACATACCTGCCAGACATGCGTCCGGGCTGAAATGGGGCCGCGTTGTGATCTGGTGATTGTGGTCGGTGGCGATGGCAGCCTGCTGGGTGCTGCCAGGGACATGGTCCCTCACGGTGTGCCACTGCTTGGGGTAAACCTTGGGCGACTGGGTTTTCTGACGGACATTCTGCCCGACGAGCTGGAGTCTCAGCTTGACGAGGTATTGCAGGGAAAACACCGTCTGGTTGAACGTTTTCTTCTGGATGCCTGTGTTATCCGTAATGGCAAGACCATTGGTAAGGCTGATGCTTTGAACGATGTGGTGCTGCATCCGGGGCAATCAACCCGGATTATTGAGTTTGAGTTGTCTATTGATAACCAGTTTGTCTACCGACAGCGTTCAGACGGGCTGATTATTGCCACTCCCACCGGGTCAACAGCTTATGCGTTATCTGGTGGTGGTCCCATCATGCACCCCAAGCTTGATGCTATCGTACTGGTACCTATGTACCCACACATGCTGACCAACCGCCCACTGGTGGTGGACGGTAACAGTGAGATGCAGTTGGTGGTTCACCCCGATAATACGATTCATCCAGTGGTCAGTTGTGATGGGCAGGTGGAGATTAATCTGCAGCCGGGCGACATTATTTCCATCAGGAAAAAACCGGAGCCTCTGAAACTGCTGCACCCGGTTAACCATGACTTTTATGAAGGCTGCCGTTCCAAGCTGCGCTGGCATCCCCATGAAATAACGGTTGATGAAGAGTAAAGAGTCAGTTACAGCCCATTGTCTTCAGTGGGCTTTTTTATTAACAGGCAAGAGAAGATTATGTACAGGGCTCTGGTGATACCAGGACATAAAGATTTAAGTCCGCTGTCGTATTTTTTATACCGGCAGGGGGTGCCTCACAAAATCACTGAAGAAGCTGGTCAGCAGGTTATCTGGACAGCCAGTGAAGAGCAGGGCGAGGTTGTCAAACAGGTTTACAGTGACTGGGAAGCCGGTCTGCTGCAACTGGAACAGGCACCTGCCCGAAGGGGCGTTAATGTAGAAGGTATTATTAAAAGCATTCCCTGGCGACGTTTTCCGGTGACGATGCTGTTTCTGGCAGCCTGCCTGGTGATAGCCGTTTTCACCCAGCTGGGTGAAAATATTGGCATGGTCAGCCATTTCACTTTTGTCAAAATCAAGGTTACCGGGCAATACGCCTATTTTGCCAGCCTTGCCCAGACACTGGAATCCGGTGAATACTGGCGCCTGCTCAGTCCGATATTCCTGCACTTTGGCATTATTCACCTGTCGTTTAATATGCTCTGGCTGTTTGATCTGGGGCGACGTATTGAGTTTCGTCAGGGTGGGTTGCATCTATTTGGTCTTGTCATCTTTACCGGGCTTCTGTCTAACTTTGCCCAGTTTGTGTTTGGTGGAGACACAGCGATATTCGGTGGTTTTTCTGGCGTGATTTATGGCTTTCTTGGCTATTGTCTGGCTCGCGAGAAGATTGACCCGCGTTGTCGTTTTGGTGTGCCTCCAGCCATTTATGGCTTTATGCTGGTGTGGCTGGCGATTGGCTACACCGGCATTCTGGGCGCTATTGGTTTTGGTAACATGGCCAATGCTGCGCATTCCGGCGGGCTAGTGTCGGGCTTGTTGACTGGTGCGTTGGCGGGGGTGTTTTTACGCAAGCCTGAAAGCTGATTTTTTATGTGGAAAATTTTCATAAAGCAGCCAGAATATCTACTGATTACTTTCATTATGCAAAGACATGGCAAGATTAATTGTATTTATTCTTTTTTTTATAAAGGCTGGCGTTTTATATAGCAATGACCACTGCTACGCAATGTATCAGGTCAGAGTTCCTGAAAACAATTCTCAGGGACACTTTGATGGTACAGCACCTAATCCGGAAGGTGCTTTCTTTTTGACCGATTATCAGGAGCGAATTCTACATTATCAGAATTTTCAGAAGATGGTTGAAATGTGCCAGGATTTGTGTCTTTCGCGTGGTAGCGACTGCAAGGGTTATATAACAGGTAATTGTATTGAACTGCACGCAGACAGGGATCCAGAAGGATTAATGAAAAAATTAATGCCACCCTATTGCAAAGAAAGCGATGGCATAGAAGAACCTCTGAAAGAGGTGGATTGTATCTGTGTAGCAAAAAAAGACGTCAATGAAGGCATTGACCACAGTTACACACTGTTAAAAGACGAATTTATAGCAAGTGCAACTGTATTTAATATGATTTCTGCGATTGTGGCTTTCTGGAAAGTACTGCATGCGGCTTTAATGAATGCTGATTCTCATTAAGTTGCATGGTTTTCCGCATAAGGGAAGCAGCAGAACATAATATACCGCTGTTGGCTGTTGGCTGTTGGCTGTTGGCTGTTGGCGGTTGGCTGTATGAGCAGCTAATAGCCAAAAGCCAACAGCCCGGTAAGTTATTGAATGCTGCGCCCCTAATGCCTTGTTAGGTGTCTTTTCCCTATTCTCTGCTGTGCTCAAGTTCCCTACAACAAACAAGAAAAGTATGTAGTATGAACCTTGAGGCCAGAGTAACTGCGCTGGAACATAAAGTTGACCAGCCAGATCATGCGTTGCATGAAAATAACAAAATTCTCGAAGCCACTCATGGAGTTGTTTGCCTTATCCTGAATGAACAATGCGAGAAGTTTCGCAAACTGGAAAAAGAACTTCAGGATCAAAAATTTCAGGATCAAAAAAAGGAGAACAACAAACGCTTTAACACATTTGAAGAACTCCTGATCCAGATCGTCAACAACCTCGCCGGCAAGTAACACGCCACCTGACAAGTTTTCATTTGATTTTTCCCACCACTGCAAGCTGTGCTAATCGCTCTTTACCTTCTGCGAACTTGTGATAACAGAGATCAGTCACTCTGGCCTACATCATTAGGCTTTCGCTTTCGATGTATTCTTTTGTGATCCGACAGGGCTTTCGTGTTTGGCAGGGTCTTCCCGCAATAAAGGCAGGTTTGCTTTCCGGTGTGCTCTTTTATTTTGTGATCCGACAGGGCTTTCGCGTTTGGCAGGGTCTTCTGGCAATAAGGGCAGGTTTGCTTTCCGGTGTGCTCTTTTCTTTTGTGACTGTACAGGGTTTGCGCGTTTGGCAGGGTCTTCTGGCAATAAGGGCAGGTTTTCTCTCCGGTGTGACATTGACTTGTGTGAGAAGACAGGGAATTTTGGTTACGAAAGTTACGAGGTGGACTACATTCACTACAGAGAAACTCAGTGTTTACTGTCTGCCTGTTTGTACTTTGAGAAGTGGTAGAATCACACCATTCATTTTGGGACTCATTAGAGAGTTTGATTTTTACACTTTTGGCAGGAGGTTCCATATTTGGCTCGGTGCTTTCAGCAGGGGCAACAACTACCTTAAACCTGCAGGGCTGTCCAGAGCAGAGTAGGTGTTTATGGCACTGATTAACACCTTGCTGTGTATTGCCAGAACCTTCGTCTGGACTACCCTTGCCAGCCTCAGGTTCATCATCCTCAGATTCATCGTCATCAGAGTTTTCCGATGGGGAGCTATACCAGGGAGTATTTGGATTTGCCGGTATCGGATGACAGCCCATATCGGGGAATTTACAGACAATAGTGTTGTTGGATATCACCTCCGGGACTTTCAATTCCGGCGAATCGTGCAGGTCATCAACCTGACTTTGATCTTCTTCTGCGGTATCTTCCTCAAAAGGCTGTAGCAGCTCAACTTCATCGTAGTCTTCTTTAGCCTCCTTGTGGGTTCCAAAATAGACACTGCAATAATCCGGTGATTCATCCTTATCGTTACATTGCCACCGGATGTGCAAGGGCGTGAGTGTCGACCGCTGCTGCTGACAGCGTTGCCCTGCTTCCCTTTTGATATTATCTGCCCGCTGTTTTTGTTCAGACAGTTTTTTAATAATCTCTTTAACCTCCCTCGAAGTGTAAAAATCTTCTAACTCTTCCTTATTCAGTACAAGGTCACCATTCAGCGGGGCGGGGGGTATCACAGGACCTTCAATACTGAACGCCAATAGCGCATCGGATTTGGTGTCAATCCGCAGTTGGCAGGAAGTATTGTCAGCAGAGTAACAAGTTCTTGAGAGAGAACGGGTTGTGACCTGCCCCCTGGGTTCTATGGCTGGGTATTCACTGAAAAATCTTGCCATCGGCAATAGCCATATGGGCGCTGGCAGACTGACTCCAGACCCGTAACTACCGTCCGAGGAATTAACCAAACCTGTGTAAATAACAGGCAGTATGCTCCATGACAGTACAATTTTTTTAAGGGTCTTCCATTTTGTGAGGGTAGTTAAAATCTGTTTCAAGATAGGTTTTTGTTTATTGTTTAATGGCAGATACATCAATTTTCTGTGCCTCTATAACCCCCGGGGTTCATGGGTAGAATTAAAACCGTTTAATTATCTTGTACTCAGTTGGTATGTAAGTTGTGAGTTTCTCAATTGCTAGATCCCTTAAGCAAAGTATTATTGTTACTGTTGTTAATGCAATCCATTTGTCGATCTCTTCCGGTTGCCAGACTGTCTGAGAAGTTTTTAGCTTTGAAATAGAATTCGGCTTCATATAAAGCGCCATGTCAAATAATTTTTGCGCTTTCTGCTCTGGTTCAGCAATGAGAAAATAGCCTGAAGTTTTTATATGAAAATCACGATCAGAATAAACAACCCATGATGAACGGGCGTCATCATCCAGACGGACAACTGCAGCACCCGCACCACTCCTTGTTACATTGCTTTTTTTGAGAGATAAATAGGCCACACTATTGTTAAAGCTGACAGCCTGTCTAATTGCACTGGTTATCGCTTTAAGAGTATTTTTATGAAAAACACTGTAAACACCGTCAGTTGAGAAAGTAGAACAGTATTTTCTTATATCTATGTCCCATGCAGTAACATTCATATCTGGACTGTCAATAACGAGCAGAGCATTTCGAGGGATGGCGTTATATTCAAAACTCAGTTTCAAGCTGTTTTCATCAGGCTCTATCACAAGTTTATCTATTTGATGCCACGAAAGAGTGTCGTACAGATCGCTCCATTCTGAAATGTCGTTCAATGCTTCGTTGTCAGATAGACCGCCATGGCTTATCAAGCGATTTATTTCCAGTTTCGGCCCTTGACCTCTGGAAAACAGAATCTTTTGATAAAAGTGGCGACCCAGCCAGGGGTTCTGAGGGTAAACTGGCATAACCCCGCTTCGCTCATGATGCGTATCACAGGCCATTTTTTTTTCTATGGTAGCCTGATTATCTCCAAATATGTCTTTATATGCTTCAATTGCGATCATTGATAAAGCAGAGAGCGCTATTATATTACCAATTGTGTTTATTACAGTGACTGATGACTTTAACCTGGCAGGTATATGAGAATCAGGGTGGTGGGAATGAACCTTGCCAGCTATAAATCCGGCAGTGTAACCATACAGGTAAGGGAGATTGAGAACAAAGAGGGCTTTGAAAGAAGTCGAAATAATATCCCAAAGCTGCCAGGGAATCTGGTTATAGTGCTTCCTTAAAAAAATGAGGGTATTCGTGTTTTCAGCATTAAAAAATTCTTTGTAGGTTGCAGTCAAACCAATTGAGTTGTCGTTAACAACAAAGATTGATCCTTTGTCTTCTGATGAGTCATCACCTGCGCCGAAAGAAGATTGCACAAAAAGCAAGAGGATAAAAACAAGAAAACTGTTATATATAAACTTCATAACTCTTCTCATTTGGATATGCTTGTAACATTTAAGCTTTATTGCATTAAAGTTCCATACTGACTGTCATCTTCTTGCAATAAATTCAGCAGCCTGACCAGCAATTGTCAAACCTGCGTCAGCGATACGAATTTATTCAACAGTCAATATGAGACTTTCATCTCTACCATAATTTTTTCAGGGGGCTGCGCCGAAGGCGTCGCCCCCTGAAACTTTTGGGAGTATGAACTGTGGATCACTGATGCTTCAAATGTTGTTCATGCACCGACAGGTGAACATTTCTGATCAGCTCCTCCACCTTTTCACCGGCCATAAACGCATCGGAAAAACCCGCTGACACTGGATCAATATGCAGCTTTGCACAATCCCTGAAATGGTTGATCAGGTCTCTGGGGTTTTCATCGCCCATGGCAATACGGATGGTGGTCAGGTGAATTTTTGCCTCACTCTGGGCCTGTTCATCCAGCTCTGAGTGGGAGGTCAGGGCCGGGCAGAGTACCAGCGTATTGCTCTGCCCAAGACTGACCATATGTCCGAATACGGGCTCCAGGGCGTCGAAGAAGCGAACAAAAGCCTCTCTTGGCAGGTTGGCCTGTTCCATATCAATGCTGAACAGCGCACTGGGCAGACCCAGATACAGGTTCTTTTCACACAGCTCCCGGTTTGGATGATCTCTCAGGCCGTGGCTGTTCACATTGATCATCGGATGACTGTAGAGGAACTCGGAAAACACCAGTGTGTTGATGCACTTGTTCAGCATCCGGTTTTCCAGGGTTTTAATGCCACTGATCACCTCAACGGCTTTGTCGGCGTCCAGGAAAGCGCCTTTGATGTAGTACACATCCCAGAACAGGGTCTGATCCCAGTTAATGCCATTATGCTGTTGACCTTTGGGAAGGAACATCCGGAAAGACTCGCCAATCACCCCGCCAGCCGTGGTGGAGCCCCCGCCGGAAATGTCCTTGGTATAGCTGTGAATGACCCAGTCCGGACGACAGGTTTTGTCCGGATGGCGCAGGGGGCGGCTCAGGAACGGTGTTGCCAGTGTTGAATCGAGCATAACCAGGTGATTATGCTGGTGGCTGATACGGCATATTTCCGGAACATCCAGCACATAACCGTGTGGGTTGCAGGGTGATTCCAGATAAACAAACAGGCGCTTGCCCTCGTTAAGCGCTTTCTGGTGCTGGCGGCGAACGGCTTCCATGCGCTCTGCAAATTCATCACCGGTGTAACCGTCAAACCATTCCAGCTGAATATCCAGACGGTCAGTTCGTGCGTAAAAATCCTTGATGAGCTGAAAAGTGCCGCCATAGACATTGCGGGACGCCAGCAGAATATCGCCATGGCGCAACTGGTTGCCGAGCAGGCCATCAATGGCAGCCATGCCGCTGTTGAAATTCCACGCCATGTAATCTGCGGCATACTTCCCTGCTTCCAGTGCGACAATGGTATTGGCCAGCGAAATAGAGGTCGGGTTCAGCAGGCGGGAGTATATCGGGTGAGAGCTTTCCAGGCCTTTAAAAGCGTCTTCCACCCACTCGGTACAAGCGTATAAATAAGTAGCGGTGCGAACAATGGCCGGGGTGGCGGAAAACAGTGCGCCGACATTGGCAAATAGCGGGTAGTCACCTTTGACGGCCCGGCTACTGATATCCATATTCAAAGCCTGATAGCTGGCTCTGAGGCTGGGTTGCAGGGTATCAATCAACTTGGCCAGCTGGAAGCAGAGGAATTTTTTAGCGTTGAAGTAACTGATGCGGTCAGTTTGTGGCAAACTGTCGAGGGTATTGTTCAGCGCCTCAACCTGATTGAGCTCACCAAAGGTTTGATAAAGATGAGTGGTTGCCTTCAGCAGTGCCTGACCGTACTCTGAGCCGGGCTTTATGCCAAAGTGCAGTAACTGTTCTTTTGCCAGTTCGGGTGCATCCTGGCACTCGGTTGAATTTCGAATCGGCGACAGTATTTTTAAAGACGAAGTTTGCAAAGCAGATCGTTGCATAACAGAAGGGTTTGTTGCCATTGGAGCCCCTTGATGGTTGCCATGATTACAGAGTCAGCTTTGCATCAATCAGTCTTTCTGACAAGGCAAGGGTAATAATAAGAGGTCAATATGCGGTTAAAGGACTTTATTGAAATAATGAATCCTGATCTTTATCAGGTATTGAAGCAGTCGGTTGAGTTAGGATGCTGGCCTGATGGCAGAAGGCTGTCCGAACAGGAACGCGAGGCCAGCCTTCAGGCATTGATTGCCTGGGAGTTTGAGCATCTGCCCGAAGAGCAGCGTACTGGTTATATGCCGGTCAGTTGCAAAAGCCGTCAGGCACCGGCGCAAGCAGAGGACGAGCCTGCCAGTATCCTGCGATTCAGGGATACCTGAGCAGCTCTATGGATTTAAGAGAGAGCCCGATAGTGGCAGAGAAAGTAATAGAGACAAATCAGGCAATGGCCGGAAACCTTCGGAAAATGGTGTCTGAATTGCAGGGAACTGTCGTTTATCAGTTGCCGGTTGGTGATGATCTGATCACGATGAACGACCTGATTGGCCGCAAAATTGTTCTGGACTATCAGGGTGAGATCAACTGCTGTCACTGTGGTCGCAAAACGAAAAAGAGTTTCAGTCAGGGTTACTGTTATCCCTGTTTTAAAAAACTGCCCCAGTGCGATATCTGCATTATGAGTCCGGAAAAGTGCCATTATCATCAGGGAACCTGTCGGGATGCCCGGTGGGGGGAGCAGTTCTGTATGACTGACCATGTGGTCTATCTGGCAAACTCTTCCGGCCTGAAAGTGGGCATTACCCGGGCATCGCAGATGCCAACCCGCTGGATTGACCAGGGAGCCACCCAGGCCATGGCGTTTATGCGGGTGGCTACCCGTCAACAGTCTGGTTTGCTGGAAAGTCTGTTCAAGGAGTTTGTTGCCGACCGTACTAACTGGCGAACCATGTTGAAAGGCTCTGCCGAACCTCTGGATCTGGCGACCTCTGCCCGGGAACTGATGGATATGAACCGTTCCCGCATCACCGCTTTGCAGGAACAGTTTGGCATTCAGGCGATTCAGCCGGTTGCAGCCCCAACGATGATTGATATTCTCTACCCGGTTGAGCACTACCCCTCAAAAATCAGCTCACTGTCGTTTGATAAGACACCCACAATAGAAGGTGTGTTACAGGGTATTAAAGGGCAGTACCTGATACTGGATACCGGTGTGTTGAATATCCGCAAGCATACGTCGTATAAGGTCAGTTTCACGCATTGCGCATAAAACACCATAAATCAGGAGTAAATGATGAAAGACGCACAACCCAGTACTATTTATTTGAAAGATTATCAGGCACCTGATTACTGGATTGATACCACCCATCTGACCTTTGACCTGCATGAGGATCACACTCTGGTCACTGCGGTTTTACAGATGCGCCTGAATGAGGCTGTTAACTGTGGCGAAGCTTTGCCTGCGTTGACGCTTCATGGTGAAGATCTGGATCTGGTCAGCCTGCACAGGGATGGAGAGGAGCTGGAAAACGATCGGTACCAGCTGGTAAAAGGCAGCCTGACACTGCCTGTTGAACAGCCACGTTTTCAGTTGCAGATAGTGACCCGTATTCGTCCTCAGGAAAATACGTCGCTGGAAGGTTTGTACAAATCCAACGGTATGTTCTGTACCCAGTGCGAGGCCGAAGGTTTCCGCAAGATTACTTATTATCTGGATCGCCCTGATGTTATGTCGGTGTTTACCACCAAGGTTATAGCCAGTCAGGCGCGTTATCCGGTACTGCTGGCAAACGGTAATGCGATTGACCGGGGGGAGCTGGATAACGACCGTCATTATGTCACCTGGGAAGACCCGTTTAAAAAGCCGAGCTATCTGTTTGCGCTGGTGGCGGGTGATCTGGAGTATGTTGAAGACCATTTCACCACCATGAATGGCAGGGAAGTGACACTGCGACTCTTCACCGAGTCCCACAATATTCATAAGTGCGATCACGCCATGATCTCCCTGAAAAAGTCCATGAAATGGGATGAAGACGTCTATGGTCGTGAATACGATCTGGATATCTTTATGATCGTGGCCGTGGATCACTTTAATATGGGTGCCATGGAAAACAAGGGGCTGAATATCTTCAATTCGTCGTGCGTACTGGCAAGCCCGGAAACCGCCACCGATGCCACATACCAGAAGATTGAAGCCATTGTCGCCCATGAATATTTCCATAACTGGTCCGGTAACCGGGTGACCTGTCGGGACTGGTTCCAGCTGAGTTTGAAAGAAGGCTTTACGGTGTTCCGTGACGCGGAGTTCTCTGCTGACATGAACTCCCGTGGCGTAAAGCGGATTCAGGATGCTTCTGTGCTGCGTACTGCCCAGTTTGCGGAAGATGCCGGGCCTATGGCACACCCGATTCGTCCAGAGTCGTTTATTGAGATTTCCAACTTCTACACCCTGACGGTTTATGAAAAAGGCTGTGAAGTGGTGCGGATGATTCATACCCTGCTTGGAGCGGATAAGTTCCGCAAAGGCACCGACCTGTACTTTGATCGTCACGATGGCGAAGCGGCTACCTGTGAAGACTTTGTTAAAGCCATGGAAGACGCTTCCGGTGTTGACCTGACCCAGTTCCGGAACTGGTACAGCCAGTCCGGTACGCCAGTGGTTACCGTGACAGACCGTTATGAGGCGGAGACGGGGGATTATCATCTGACCATCGCCCAGAGTTGTCCTGCGACGCCGGGACAGGAACACAAGAAACCGTTCCATATTCCCCTGGGTCTGGCACTGCTGGATGAACAGGGTCAGCTGTTGCCACTGAATGCAGAAGGCGACAAAGAGCAGGTTCTGTCCATTAAACAGTCAGAAGAAACCTTTGTTTTCAAAGGTTGCAAGAGTAAGCCTCTGCCGTCACTGCTGCGTAACTTCTCGGCACCGGTACGTGTTCGCTATGACTACAGCAAAGACGACCTGGTGTTCCTGATGAAACACGACACTGACAGTTTTAACCGGTGGGATGCCTGCCAGCGCCTGGGGGTTATGGCGATTGAACAGCTGGTTGAACGGTTTGATGAGCAAGCGGAGCAGGCCGTTGACTCGCAGCTGCTGGATGCCTTCGGTGTCTTGATTGCGGATCCGAAACTGGAACATGCTGTGAAGGCAGAAATGCTCTGCCTGCCTACTGAAGCCAGTCTGGCAGAGCAGGCTGAGGTGATTAAGCCTCTGGCGATTGTCGCTGCCCGCAAAAAGGTGAAGCAGGCTATTGCTGAAACGCACTCAGCGGCATTGCTGGCGTTGTATAACCAGTTGAGCCACGAACGGGACTATTGCCCCGAAGCTGCTGATATTGCGGAACGAACTCTGAAGAATGTCTGCCTCGGTTATCTGGCTGCGTTGGATGATGCGGAAAGCTTACAACGGATGGCAGCGCAGTATAACGGTGCCTCTAATATGACAGACCGGCGGGCTGCCCTGGGTTGTATTGTGGATGCACGTCATCGTGATGAACACCTGGTTGAACAGGTGTTGACCGATTTTTATGACCGTTATAAAGACGACGCCAATGTCATGGACGGCTGGTTTGCGGTGCAGTCAGGCAGTGCCGAACTGGGAACCGTAGAAAAGGTTCAGGCGTTGATGCAGCATGACAGTTTTGACCCAACCAGTCCCAACAAGCTGCGTTCGCTGATTGGTGGCTTTACTGGCAATATGGCCCGGTTCCATACGACTGGTGGCGCTGGTTATGAATTTCTTGCCGACCGGGTGATAGAGCTGGATAAACAGAATCCCCAGGTGGCTTCCCGTGTCATGATGCCTTTGACGCGCTGGAAGAAATTTGAACCGGTGGCCAGTGGCTTAATGAAAAAAGCCCTGCAGCGGATCAAGGCGGTGCATGACCTTTCCACTGATGTGTATGAGGTGGTGAACAAGAGCCTGTAAGTGGCTGTTTGTCAGCTACTTGCATTTGCTGAGTAAATATTGGACTCTGTGGTTGGTACGGAGTTAAAGGATTTTTCTCCGTACCGCCTGACTCGGGATGTGATGTAGCTGTAAACAAAAGAGATAGCTGTCCAACACCTGATAATAAAAACAAATACACACGACAGGGAGTCAGCATATTATGATGCCCGAACGCTCACCGGCTTTGCGCATAGCCCCGGTTCAGGCTGGCTTTTCGCTAGCTGGATTGTTATTCGCCTTTCCTTCTTATTCCCTTGAATTTTCCGATGATTCTGGCTCCATGGCCGGTGCTCTGGATACCACTTTGTCCTATGGAACCCTGTGGCGGGTACAGGGACAGGATATGAAACATTACAAAGGCAGCTCAACCCCCAACCATGATGATGTCAACACTAACGATGGCAACCGGGCCTATGATACCGGGGTAGTGTCGCAGGTGTTCAGAATCTCCGCTGACCTGGAAGTGGACTGGGAAGATCAGTATGGTTTGTTTATCCGTGGCACCGCCTTTTACGACACTCACATGATGGACCGTCACAACCACTGGTCAGATGCCAACCGGGGGCGCTCGCCCGATCAGACCAATACCTATCCCTACGCTGATGACTGGTCAAACGATGTGCTGGACGGGCAGGGACATGATGCCAAAATTCAGGATGCCTATATTTACGGTGCCTGGGATATGGGGGATATGCCTCTGGATGTACGTTTTGGTAAACAGGTGATCAACTGGGGAGAAGGGATTTTTTATCGTGATGGCATTAATACCGTTAATGCAATGGATGGCGCTTCCTTTGCCTTGCCAGGGTCGGAAGTGAAAGACCTGCTGATTCCGCAACATGCCCTGTCTTTCCGGCTGGGAGTGACTGATAACCTGTCCATGGCCGCCTATTACCAGTTTGAGTGGGAGAGCTCGGTAACTCCGGGACGGGGGACTTTTTTCAGTACCAATGATCTGTTCACTGATGGTGGGACGAAGGGGTATAACCAGATTCCTGATGCTGTTAAGCCTGCTCTTGACGCTTATGGTGATGCCATAGGAATAAATACTCATGGAGACTATCTGGTTGTCGCGGATACTTCGGCTTCAAAAGATGCAGATGACGATGGTCAATGGGGCTTGAACTTCAAGTACTTTGCTGAGGAGATGAATGATACAGAATTTGGTTTTTATTTTGTTAAATATAACTCACATAATCCTTTTATTGAGGCTGAGCTTTCTGAAAACGCTGGCTTGAAGGCTTTGACTGCCGTTCAGCGTGCCGGGCTCGATCCTACATCAACTCTCGGAAGTACATTGGCAGGTTTGCATGTGCTTTCGAACAGCGTCATTGCTACACGTGTCTATCCGGAAGACATCCATATGTATGGCATCAGCTTCAATACCGCTTTAGGAGGTACATCCATTAGTGGGGAACTGGCTTATCGCCCTGATACTCCCATGTGGATTGATCACCCCAACAATCTGATTAATGGCATTGAGGGCAATTTGCGCGGTATTCTGGATTCGGTTCAGAACCCGGCGCAGGGATGTTTTGACGATATCTCCCCGGCTGATTCAAAAAAACAGTACTGCCTGAACAGTGATCCCTATAAGAATTATGAGGAAGTTAAACTCTGGACAGGCTCTCTGGTGTTCATTCGTAACTTCGGCCCCTTGGTTGGACTTGATGGCTTATACGGTATTCTCGAACCTGCCTTTGAGTTGATTCAGGGGCTGGATGATTATGACAACTATGTATCGACAGCTTCAGGCCCATGGGGAGAAGCATTTAAAGACGAGAATCCCTTAGCCAGTGATCGCCTCGATAAATTCAGCTGGGGTTATACCGCTGTGCTTTCCGGCGAGTTAAATGATGTAATGGCTGGTATCAACCTGAATCCGGTAATAACCTTCAGGCACGATGTCCACGGTAATTCCAGACTGACCGGCAACTTTCTGGAAGGTCGCAAGGCGGTAACCATGGCTTTAAATGGTCTGTACATGAATACAATAGAAGCAGGTCTTGCCTATACCACTTTCTTTGGCTCTGAACGAACCAACTCTCTACACGACAGGGACAATGTTGCTTTTAATGTGAAATATTATTTTTAAGCGACGGATTACAGGTATTCAATAATGAATAATAAAAACATTGCCTTTTTTGTCAGCGCCCTGGTGATCACTGCCAGCTGCCAGCTCAGGGCGGCAGTACCAGAGTTTGAAGCACAGCGCCTGGGCAAGGATCTTACTCCCATTGGTGCCGAGAAGGCAGGAAACAAAGAAGGTACGATTCCGGCGTGGAACGGCGGCATTAAAGACATACAAATACCAAAAGACTTTAAACCGGGCAGCCATTATCTGAACCCGTTTCCAGACGACAAGCCGCTTTTTACCATCACTGCGAAGAATGTCGAACAGTACAGGAAGAAACTGACCGCAGGTCAGTTGGCTCTGATGGAGACTTATCCGGAAACGTTCAAAATACCGGTGTATAAAACCCGTCGTACCGCCAGACAGCCTGTCCGGATTTACAATAATACCCGCAAGGCGGCGACTAAAGCGCAGTTGTTACCTGAGGGCAATGGTTTTTCCGGTGCTTATGATGCCTATCCATTCCCTGTTCCACAGAACGGACTGGAGGCTCTGTGGAATCATATAGTGCGCTATCGTGGGGAGTATGTCGTACGACGTTCCTCAGAGGCGCCTGTCCAGCGTAATGGGGCTTATTCTTTGTCGACTTCCCAGCAGGAGGCTCTGGTAAATTATAATCTGCCCGGAGGGTCTGAAGAGAGTCTGGACAATGTTATTTTCTATTATCTTTCATTTGCACGCTCACCAGCCCGGTTGGCTGGTGGGGCTGTGCTGGTTCATGAAACCCTTGACCAGGTTAAACAACCGCGTCAGGCGTGGAGCTACAATGCCGGACAGCGGCGGGTACGCAGGGCACCCAACCTCTCTTACGATACCCCTATTGCGGCATCAGAGGGTTTGCGCACCGCAGACGATACCGATATGTATAACGGCGCACCAGACCGTTATGAATGGAAGCTGCTGGGCAAGAAGGAAATCTATATCCCTTATCACAATTACCGACTGGTTAGCCCTGATGTAAAGTATGATGACCTGTTAATGGTCGGGCATGTCAATCCCGAGTATACCCGCTATGAACTCCACCGTGTCTGGGTGGTAGAAGGCACCCTGAAACCTGGCAAACGTCACATCTATTCCAAACGGGTGTTATACCTGGATGAAGACAGCTGGGGTGCGGCAGTGGTGGATCAGTATGACGGGCGAGGGGAGTTATGGCGTATCAGCATGGCTTATCTGATCAATTTTTATGATCGGCCAACGGTATGGACCGGACTGGATGTTTTTCATGACCTTCGTTCCCGGCGTTACCATGCCCAGGGGTTGGCGAATGAAGAACCTCAGTATGTCAGTTTTAACAAGCCAATACCGGATTTGAAAGACTTCAAACCTTCTGCTCTGCGTCGACGTGGACGACGTTGATAAGACAGAAGGGGACTAACATGACCAGACTCTCCAGCCTGCTGGTGCTAAGACTGTTTTGTGTCTGGAGGCTGGCCCGATGCCTCTCAGGATTTCCTGGCGCTTTATTCCTTGTCATTGTCGTGTTGTTTAGTGGTGGTTTACCTGTCGATGGCCAGGCTTCAGACACGGTCATTAAAGAACGCTATGCCGTTATATCCGGCAAGGCCTCCACGTCGCTGCTACTGGATATTACCCGCCTGCCGGATAGTCAACGGTTGGTTGTTGTAGGCGACCGGGGACATGTATTGTTTTCTGATGATGATGGGCGTTCCTGGCAGCAGTCCCGGGTGCCAACGATTCAGATGCTTACAGCGGTGACTTTCCCCTCCAGAAGCGTGGGCTATGCCGTTGGCCATGACAACCTGATCCTGAAATCAGAAGATGCCGGAGAAAACTGGCAACGGGTTTACCGGAATATCGAAATGCAGGCACCCCTGTTGGATGTCTGGTTCCGGAGTGAACAGCGTGGGCTTGCGGTAGGCGCTTATGGCACGATATTGAGTACCGACGACGGTGGTAAAACATGGACCGATATCCGCGACAGTATCAACAACGAAGATGAGTTTCATTACAACGGTATTGCCAGCGATGGGCTCAATAACCTGTACCTTGCCGGTGAGGCAGGCATTCTGTATCACTCCGCTGATGCGGGTGAAACCTGGAATACATTGACCGGTCCCTATGAAGGCTCCCTGTTCGGTGTCAGCGCCAGCGGAGATGAAGTGATTATTCATGGACTGAGAGGTAATGTCTTCCGCAGCCAGAATCATGGGAAATCATGGCTGGCACTGGCTTCAGGGACTGAAAACTCTCTGTTTGGGTCTCTGTTGCTGGATGACGGTAGTAGCTTTCTGGTGGGTACTTCCGGCACGGTTCTTTCGGGCCTGACTGGCCGCTGGCAAATCACCCACCGTGAAGACCGAATGCCTCTGTCGGCATTGGCTGAAGCTTCAGATGGTGCCATTGTTGTCGTTGGGCAGGGGGGCGTTAAGAGAATTAATGAAAAGAACCAATAGTGTTGGGTTAACCTCGGAACGAATGATCTTCCACAACCGGATCAAGGTATGCGTATTCTTTGTTCTGGTCACTTTATTCCTGACCTGGAAAATGGTCACCGGACTAAGGGTGGACGCCAGCTTTGAAAAAATGGTGCCTATGCAGCACCCCTATATTCAAAATATGTTCAAGCACCGTGATGGTACAGGTGGTGGCAACACGGTGCGTATTGCTGTGGCAGCCAGGGAAGGGGATATTTTCTCAGCAGACTATATGGATATTCTGCGCCAGATAAACGACGAAGTATTTTATCTTGAAGGTGTCGATCGTCCCAAATTGAAATCTCTCTGGTCCCCGAATGTTCGCTGGATCGAGGTGACAGAAGAAGGCTTCTCTGGCGGTTCGGTTATTCCACAAAGCTATGGTGGTTCACAGGCCAGCCTGGATGAATTGCGTACTAATATTCTGCGTTCCGGTCAGGTAGGTCAGCTGGTGGCAAACGACTTCAGGTCGAGTATTGTCAGCCTGCCGTTATTTGAAACGAATCCGGAAACCGGTGAGCGTCTGGATTACAAGACACTGTCAGAACAGCTGGAGCAGTTACGCAGTAAATATATGGAATTGGGCGTCAATATCCATATTGTTGGTACTGCCAAAATTTTTGGCGATCTGTTTGAAGGTGTTCAGTCTATTGTACTGTTCTTTATGTTCGCCATTGTCATTACGGCATTGTTGCTGTTTCTGTATTCTCGCTGTTTGCGCAGCACATTTATTCCATTAATCACTTCTCTGGTAGCCGTCGTCTGGCAGATGGGGCTGCTGACCACATTTGGCTTTGGCCTTGACCTGTACTCCCTGCTAGTACCGTTTCTGGTGTTTGCCATTGCTGTCAGTCACGGTGTTCAGATCATCAACAGCATCGGTGTGGAAGCCGCAGCGGGGGCTGATAAGCCGACTGCCGCCCGTCGTGCATTCCGGAGTCTCTATATTCCGGGTATGGTGGCGCTGGCATCCGATGCCATTGGTTTCCTTACCTTATTGATTATTGAAATACAGGTTATTCAGGATCTTGCCCTGGCGGCCAGTATCGGCGTTGCTGCCATCATTATGACCAACCTGGTGCTTTTGCCGGTGCTTATGTCTTACGCTGGGACTGGCTCGAAGTCCATCCATCGTCTCCGGGAGCGCCAGCATAATGAAGGTGGAGTTTGGAACCTGTTATCGAACTTTGCCCATCCCGGGGTTGTGCCGGTTTCTGTCATCATTGCTCTATTGGGATTTGGCTGGGGGCTATATCAGGCAGAAGACCTTAAAATAGGTGATCTTGATCCCGGAGCGCCGGAATTTCATCCAGGCTCCCGCTATAACCAGGATAATCTGTTTTTGACGTCTAATTATTCGACCAGTGCCGACTTGTTTGTGGTTATGGTGGAAACCGGGGTTGAACAGTGTTCAACCTATCCGGTGATGGAAGCAATAGACCGCTATATGTGGCGTATGGAAAATTTGCCAGGCGTACAACAGGCATTGTCGATGGTGACGGCTTCCAAGCAGGTGGTTAAAGGGTTGAACGAGGGAAGTCTCAAATGGCAGACACTGTCTCGCAACCCGTATGTCCTTAACAGTTCGGTGTCTTCTCTTAGAGGGCTTTATAATAGTGACTGTTCCATGGTGCCGGTGATTCTCTATCTGGATGATCATAAAGCCGATACATTGTCCGGGGTAGTGGCTGAAACCAAAGCGTTTGCTGATGAGAATAATAATGAACATGTGCAGTTTGTTCTGGCCAGTGGTAATTCAGGCATTGAAGCTGCCACCAATGAAGTTATTTCTCAGGCTCAGAATCAGATGCTGATGTGGGTGTACCTTGTCGTCAGTATCCTGTGCCTGCTGACTTTCCGTTCTATGCGCGCAGTCTTTTGTATTGTGATTCCTCTGGGGTTGACTTCGGTTCTGTGTCAGGGACTGATGTCTTTTTTGGGGATTGGAGTCAAGGTAGCTACGTTGCCGGTGATCGCGCTGGGAGTAGGTATTGGTGTGGATTATGGCATTTATATATACAGTCGCCTGGAGCGTTTTCTAAAACAGGGTCTGCCTTTGCAGGAGGCATATCATAAGACCCTGCAGACTACGGGGAAGGCGGTGACATTCACGGGTATCACGCTCGCTATTGGTGTCGGAACCTGGATATTCTCACCGCTAAAGTTTCAGGCAGATATGGGGATTCTGCTGACCTTTATGTTTATCTGGAACATGATTGGGGCGATCTGGCTGCTACCTGCGCTCGCCCGGTTTCTGCTCAAGCCGGAGCGGTATGTGAAAAAAACGGAAGCCAGTGATAGAGAGAGTAAACTGGCAGGTTCTGCTATCTAGCTCGACTGTATATCAATCTTGAAAAGCCTTGCGAAATTGCAAGGCTTTTCGTTATGAAAGGAAAGATGGATCAATCGGTAGGGTACAGACCCGGTAGCGAGTCATTTTTTCTCGTCTGCTTCAGGTGCTGTTTTCTCAGTTTTTGACATTCACGCAATATCTCAGAGAAAGGCACACTGCTTTTGTCGGGTGAGTAGACGGCAACGTCCATCTGTTGGAACAGGGCTCGAAGTTCGCTGGAGCCAAGTTTTGCCAGGCAGCGTTCAACAGTAGACAGGTGCTGTTCATTGAACAGACTCTGACACCAGGTGATTAATGCCAACTTCACTTCATTAACGTTACTCTGCTCACAGCCTTCCCTGAGTAAAGTAAATGCATCAGCCTCAGGCTGAAGTTGCTCACTTTCCTGCACAGTGTCAGTGACAACAGGAATCCGCTGCCGTCTGGCAAGCAGCCAGAGAGAGGTGCTGATCAACCACAACAGTGCAAACAGTCCGGTCATGGAAGGCCAGAAGTAAGCATTACCAATGTTTGCAGCGGTAGTTTCACACGCCTCAGGAGGTGGGCACTCAGTACCCTTTGCTTCATTTTTACCATTGCCATTGGCAATCGGGGAGGCTGCTGGCAGTGCCGGCACGGGTGCTGCACCAGCCGCCGGAATCACCCTGATGGTTCTGGCGGGTAGCTCTGCTACTTTTTCCTCGTTACTCGTGACATCAAACCAGCTGTAGCGCAGGGCTGGCAGAGTCATCTCACCGGCCTGGGTAGGGATAATAGCCACTGCATCCATACGCTTGCCAATGATGCCGTTGTCCGTCGGTATGTCTTCGGTTTTAGACTGATCGGGATAAATATTGGCATGCTGCAATCTTGGTTTGGGAATAGTGGGCAGTTGCGCACTGGTCAGTCCATCGGCTTCAACGGTAATGGTTCGGGTAATGGCATCTCCCACATGGACTTCATCGTTCAGATCCTGACTCCAGGACTCACTAACGGAAAGGTCAGAAGCCGGTAGCCATGCCCGACCATTGTAGCTGTCAGGCTGGGGTTGCACGTTCAGCATGATTTCGGCAGACCGGGCGACAACAGGTTTGCCGCTGGACAGGGAGAATATGCTTCCAAACGGGTCATTACGTTCAGCTATGGTTCCGTTAAAAACCAGTTCCGGTATTTCTATCTGGCCGGTTTTCTGCGGGTGGATAGCAAACTTTAACTCAAACACGCCATAGCGCTTACCATCAATAACGGTTTCATACTTGCGGGTATCACCGAGTTGCTGAACAATTGCGCCGTCAATGTTCAGTGGGGATAAACGGCTATCGTCATAAAGATTGACCCGATAGAACACTCTCAGTGTCAGAACCACTTGCTGCTGGACATAAACAAACTCATTATCCACTTCCGTGCGCATAAACACCGGACTGACGTTGTTGCCGGCGACGGATGAGTCTTTCTGAACCCGAATCCGGATTGGCTCCGACGACAGGCTGCCCAGCCTCAGTGCTGGAATAACCAGGCGGCCTTCACGTTTAGGTGCCAGTGTAACGACCCAGTCCAGCCAGGATTCTGTCTGTCCGTTGATAATACGAATCTGACGGCTCTGTCGTGTGTTAACGACTTCAAAATCCTGATCCAGAGCAGACAGGTCAGGGTCCAGATCGGTGCTTTTATCCGTTCGCAGTGTCAGTTCCACGGTTTCATAGGGGGCAATAACGGTACGGTCAACCGTTGCTGTGAATGTGGCAGCCAGGGCTGAGCCAGCAAATATAAACAGAAACAGAGCCATCAGCGATTTTGTAGCCATCAGCGATTTTGTAGCCATCAGCCATTTTGCCGTTAATCTGGTTGGTAATTTATAGAGTGCCGACGTCACCATGACCGCTCCTGTTGTCTGTTTTCCTGCCTGAGTTGTTGCTGATGCATAAATTTTCTTCTTAATAACCCACCCGGATCATCAGGGATGGTATTCAGCCAGTTTTCCACCGCCTGTTGGTCGGGGGTCTGGGCATCAAGCTCTTCAGCAGGTTGTTCCATCATGGCCTGCTGTTGCTGCTCATCCTGCTCCTTCTCTGCCTGTTGTTGGCTGGCGGGGTGCTGTTCCTGTTGTTCCTGGTTCTGTTCTTCGGTTTGAGCATTCTGTTGCTGAGCGTCCTGTTTTTGTTGCTCCTGCTTCTGCTCCTGCTGCTGACTTTCTTGTTGCTCAGATTGCTGCTGTTCAGATTGTTGCTGTTCAGATTGCTGATCGTCAGCTTGCTGGTTCTGAGAATCACGATTTTCCTGATCTTGTTGGGAGCTATCCTGCGACTGTTGTTGCTGATTTTCAGAGTTTTGCTGATCCTGCTGGTTTTGTTCCTGCTGCTCCTGCTTCTGTTGTTGATCTTTGTTGTTCTGGTTCTGCTGCTCTTGCTGTTTTTGCTGCTCTTGCTGTTGCTTCAGCTTTTCCAGCAGTGCTTTGTTGAATTTGGCGTCATCCATGTCGGGTTGCAGCTCTATGGCTCTGTTATAGGCGGCAATGGCATCATCCAGCTTGCCCGCTTGCGCCAGGGCATTTCCCTGATTGTAAAAACCCTGTGCGGTTTCAGATTCAGCAAAAAGGCTGGCAGCGTCGTCAAACTTCTGGTCACGGTAGAGGGCTTCCGCTTTCCAGTCCGGGTCTTTAAACAGCTGTACGGCTGACTCCGGGTTTTTGTTGTCAAGTGCTTCGGCACCACGCTGGTCTGTGTTTTTCCAGAGTGCTGACCATTCAACAGCCATGGCCTGCTGTTCAGGCAGGGTGGTGAACAGCACAAACAGCACCATTAGCCAGCCTTTGCGGAAGCCGACCAGAGCCAGGGGCAAGAGAATGAGTACCAGCCAGTAGCCTGCGTCATGCCACTGGTCGAACTGGCGGTCAACCTTAACCACTGAATCCGAGGCATCGGGTTTGGGCAGCAAGGCATCAAGGTCACTGTTGTCGAGAGATAAATTCCGATACTGACCAGAGACTGCACCGGTAAGTTGTTGTAGCTCTGCTTTGTCCAGCCTTGGTACCAGAATGGCCCCCTGACTGTCTTTCAGGTAGCCTCCTCCGGGAACTGCAATGGGTGCCCCCTGTTCAGAACCAATACCAAGGATTGACAGTTTATGGCCTGACTGATTTATCAACGTTTCGATATCTGAGATTTGATAACCGGGAATACTGTCGGTAATCAACAGGATGTCACCCTGCTCACCGGCACCCTGGGATAGTAGTTTGATGGCCTGTTTTATGCCGCTGAGCGGATTTTGCCCCTGCTCCGGCATAATATCCGGACTGAGTGCCGGAACCAGATTTGATAAGGTGTGAGTGTCGTCTGTTAAAGGGGAGACGGTGTGAGCACCGCCGGCAAAGGCGACGATCGCCGTAAGTCCATCCTGTCGCAGACGAAACAGGTCAAGCAGTTTATAACGTAGTCGTGTCATCCTGTCCGGTGACAGGTCTGCAGCGTACTGGTGGTAAGACAGGTCTGCCACGACTACCAGGGGGTGCTGGCTTTTGCTGACAGGTGCCGTCACCTTCTGCCAGGTTGGACCGGCTAGGGCGATGCAGGCCAGAATCCAGCCGGTTGCCAGTAAGGCTACGGGCCAGCGTTGCTGTTGCCGGGTTTCGCCATGGATCAGGTGGGACAGCAACTCGGGGGCGATCACCTTGCTCCAGCTACCCGATGTCTTATGCTGTTGCCAGACCAGCGCCAGCAGTAACAGGCTGGGTAACAGCATAAGCAGCCACATTGGGCGCAGGAAATGAAACTGAGAGAAAAACTCTGTCATGCTCAGGCTCCTTCCTGCGTTTGGTGCTTTTTAGAAAGGTGGTGCTTTTTAGAAAAATGGTGTTTAGAGAACCATTCAGAGGGGCGCGGCTGCTGGTGCAATAGGGCGGTTATAAAACTCAACATCAAAGCCAGCAGTAAAGGCCAGTAATACAGGGCGATGCTGGGACGGAAGCTTTCTTCTTCCTGCCGTACGGGTTCCAGTTCATCGAGTATGTTGTAAATCTGTTCCAGTTCTTCGGTGTTTTTTGCCCGGAAGTAGCGACCGCCAGTGAGTTTTGCCATTTCGGTCAGCGTTTTTTCATCAAGATCAGCCGAAGGGTTAATCCGGCGCGCCCCGAAAGAACTACCAAAGATACCGGGCTGGATCATTTCGTCAGCTCCCATACCGATGGAATAGATTTTAATGCCTTCCTCTGCCGCCAGTCTGGCGGCCTGCAAAGGAGTGATTTCTCCAGCTGTGTTGGCACCATCGGTTAGCAGGATCAGCACCCGGCTCTCCCGGGGGCGATTGCGCAGGTGCTTGACAGCCAGACCCAGTGCATCGCCGATAGCGGTTTTATTGCCTGCCATTCCAATAGAGGACTCGTCCATCAGTGTGCCAACGGTTTTCAGGTCGAACGTCAGCGGTGCCTGTAGATAAGCCTGCGTTCCAAAAAGAATCAGACCTAGCCGGTCGCCCTGTCGCCGTTGGATAAAATCGGTCAGCACATGTTTTGTCACCACCAGTCGGTCAACCGCCTCACCATTGAGCTCCATATCATTGATTTCCATACTGCCGGACAGATCAACGGCCAGCATGACATCCCGGCCACTGCCCTGAAGCTGGACGGGGTCACCCAGCCAGACAGGACGTGCAGCAGCCAGCAAAAGTAGCAGCCAGATGAGAATCGGCAGTATAGATGACCACTGACGTTTTGGTACAGACTGAGCCTGATCATCTCCGGCAATGCTGGTCAGATGGCGATAGAAAGGCACTTGCAGAGCCGTCCCTCCGGACTGGCTTGCGGGTGTCATAAAGCGATATGTCAGATAAGGCAGTGGGATTGCGAGAAAGGCCCACGGCCATTGCAGTTCAAGCATGGTGTTTTTTGATCCAGCTTAAGGTCATGGAATGCAGGGCATTCACTTCCAAAGCATTTTTTTCCAAAAATTGTTCTTTCCGGTAGCGGCTGTCGCCCAGGACAGCGCCAGCGCCCTGAAGAAAGCCTTTGTTACCACTTTTGTCGGCAAGAAACTGTTGCCATTCTTTGCCGTGTAACCGGGCCACCGGCTCATGGGGATAAGCCAGTAATGCCGTTTGTTTCAACAGACGGTTGCAGGCGTTAATAAACCGACGTTCGTCGCCGTGTTGTTGAAACTCTGTCAGTAGCTTCTGGCTGGCTCTTGCTGCCTGTCGACGGTAGCGGCTTTTGCGAATAGCCTTCACGGTAAAGTAAACGACAGCGGTGATCACCAGCACAATCAGCAAACCGCTCAGCCACCAGCCCGGGGCCGGTGGCCACCAGCTGACCGGGTCGGGCAGGTGGTTAGGGCGAAGTTGATCCAGTGGGTTTTGCATCTCCATAATCTGTTAACCTCTCGCTCCCTGCCGGCTTCTGGCCGAGCCGAAATGCTCTAGTAGTTGCGCCGAGGTATCAAGGTCTGTTTGTAGCTGTATAAAGGGTATTTTCAGGCTGGAGAACTGCTCTTTCAGGTTACTGGTGTGCTGCTCATACTGCTGCCGGTAGTTTTGTCTGACCTTGCCCGCCCGGGTTTCGATGGTCTGACGATGGACGCCATTGGTGATGTCGTAACGGCCGGGTCGGGGCAGTTCGGCCTCCATCGGGTCCGATATGTGAACAGCCATCATTTCACAATGTCTGGACAAGCGGGAGAAATGGCGCAGGGCTTCTTCGTTGTGCTGGGCAAAATCACTGATCACAAATATATGGCTACCCGGGTGCGAAACTCTGCGCGCGTGGCGCAGGGCTTTTGCCAGATAACCACCACTGGCAGAGGAAAGTGATGCAGGTATGGATTTTGCCCGCAGAGACTGATTATGTTCACTGGCTTGTTTCAACAGATGCATCAGTGTCTGTTTGGAACGTTTTGGGCGAATTTCGCTGAGCGATTCTTCGTTGAAGACAACACCGCCAATCCGGTCACCATGGTTCAGTGTTGCCCATGCCAGCAGGCTGCATGCCTCGGCTGCGGTGACTGACTTGAAGTTGAGGCGGCTGCCAAAGAACAGACTGTGGCTTTGGTCCAGCAGTATCAGTACCGGCCGCTCGCGTTCTTCCCGAAACACTTTGGTATGAGGCTTGCTGCGTCTGGCGGTTACCCGCCAGTCGATGGAACGGATATCATCACCGTGCTGATAGGCACGAACTTCTTCAAAGTCGACGCCACGGCCTTTAAAGGGCGAAATGCCTGTGCCAGCCAGCAGGCTGCGTGAGCGGTTATGCTTGAACAGTGCCAGGTCTCTGGCCTTGAAGCGCAATCCAACCAGCTCTTTCAGGTCTGAGTAGGCTCCACTCATTATGCGTTAATACTCCTACCCTTCGCTGTACTATTTTTTGCCCGATAATTTTTTGCCCGATTCATGCGACCGGCACCAAATTTAACAATTGATCAATAATCTGGTCAGCATCCTTACCCTCAGCTTCCGCTTCAAAGGTTAAGAGCAGCCGGTGGCGGAATACGTCATGTACCACAGCCTGAACATCGTCCGGGCTGACAAAGTCTCTGCCTGCCAGCCAGGCATGGGCGCGGGCGCAGCGATCCAGGGCAATGGTTCCACGAGGGCTGGCCCCGTAGTCCAGCCAGCCTGCAAGACGCTCTCCGTATAATGAAGGGTGCCGGGAGGCGTTGACCAGTTGCACGATATACTCTTCAACCACGGGTTCCATGTGCATGGCCAGCACGTTCTGTCGGGCTTCCAGAACATTCCCCTTGGTCAGCTGCTGGGAAGGTTTGTCAGGTTGCTGTTGCATGGCTTCACCACGTGCCAGCCTGAGAATCTGCCGTTCTGCTGAAACATCCGGGTATTCCACTTTTACATGCATCAGGAAGCGGTCAAGCTGGGCTTCCGGCAATGGGTAAGTGCCTTCCTGCTCAATGGGGTTCTGGGTGGCCATTACCATAAAGACTCTGGGTAGGGGATAGGTTTTGCGGCCAATACTGACCTGTCTTTCTCCCATGGCTTCCAACAGGGCTGACTGCACTTTGGCGGGTGCCCGGTTGATTTCATCGGCCAGCACCAGGTTGTGGAATATCGGGCCTGGCTGGAAACGAAAACTACCGTCTTCGGGGGTGTAGATATCGGTGCCGGTGACGTCGGCGGGTAGCAGGTCCGGTGTGAACTGGATACGATGGAAGCTGGCTTCAAGTCCTTCTGCCAGGACTTTTATGGCCCGGGTCTTTGCCAGTCCGGGTGCACCTTCAACCAGAAGATGACCATCGGCCAGAAGGGTAATCAGCAGACGGTTGACCAGATGTTCCTGACCAATAATGCAACTACAGAGATACTCTTTCAGTTCATTCAGAACGTTTTGTGCAGACATAAATTGTTCTGTCCCAGTTTATTTGCCATAAAACTTTTTAGCGTCGGAGTGATCAGGGACGTCCCTGCCCGGCACGGGATTTATTTTGCAGAAGATTATTCTGCAATAAATGATTCAGACAGACCAGCGGACGCTTTTAACTGATAGCAAGTGGCTGAGGGGCTTGATCCATCAGGCGAAGCAGGCTGTCTTTTTCTATAGTTCAGTAATATAGGTTCAGTGACCGCAATGGTCTAGTTTATCAGCCGATGATGGCATAACGCTGACAACTCCCTTGCACAAAGCGGATACTCTGACCCTGCTCACTATCAAGATACCGCTTTTGCCCCCGGAGATTCTAGCATGGGTCAGCGAGACAGCCAGGAGCGTAAGGAAACCCTGAATAAAATACTGGATGAGTTAGCTCCCCAGATTCCCGCACAACAATACAACACCCTGAAACCTTTTGTTTACCAGTACTACTCCATGGATACCCGGCAGGATCTGATGGGGCATAAGCGTCGGGATCTGCTCGGCTCAACCTTGTCTTTCTGGAAGTTTTTGCAGTATCACGATCCGGAACAGCCCGAAATAGAAGTTCTGAATCCTGACTACCCCCACCACGGCTGGCACTCCACTCATACGGTCATTCGTATAATCCACCGGGATATGCCGTTTCTGGTCGACTCCTTAAGGATGAAGCTGAATGAGCGTGGTGTGGTGATTCACAATCTCAGGAATACGGTTTTGCAGTCGCGCCGTGATGAACACCATCAGATGGTGTTTGACGATCGTGTTGAAGAGGGTGCTGAAGCCGCTGCCTGTAAGGAAGCCATCATCTATGTAGAAATTGATCGCCAGGAAAAGGATGAAGAGCTGGAAGTTATTCGGGAGCAAATCTACGCCATTATGGCAGATGTTTCCAGGGTCGTTGAGGATTACATTCCTACCTGTGACCGCATCAGGCAGCTGGCAGCCACCCTCACAGGTGACCGGGCAAAGGAAGTTCAGAACTTTCTGGGCTGGCTGCTGGATAACAAGTTCACCTTTCTTGGTTATGAAGAGCTGAAGGTGATTGAGCAGTCAGGTAAAAAACAGATCATCCGCCCTTCCGAATCGTTGCTGGGCTTGCTGAAAATCAATCATCAGGGGAGCATCGGACAGCTCGACCTGGAACCTTTTATTGAGCATGACTTCTTTGAACAGACAGAAGCGCTATCATTCTCCAAGGCCAGCGTTCGTTCAACGGTTCACCGTCCGGCCTACCCTGACTTCATAACTGTGCGGCAGTTTGCCGAAGATGGCTCTGTTGTTGGAGAGGCCAGAATTGTTGGCCTGTATACCTCGCCTGTTTATCGCCAGAGTCCGTTCCGTATTCCTTATATTTCCAGTAAAGTGACCAATATTTTTGCGCAGTCCGGACTGGGGCGTAAAAGCCATCATGGCAAGGAACTTGAGCAGATTCTGGAAGTTTTTCCACGGGACGAACTGTTTCAGACGCCCAGCAACGAACTGTTTCAAACGGTTATGGAGATTTTGCGCATTCAGGAGCGCAAACAGATCAAGCTGTTTATCCGGCAGGACCCCTATGGCCCTTTCTGTTCGGCTCTGGTGTTTGTACCCAGGGAGGTTTACAGCACTGAGTTGCGCAGGCGGATGGAGACAATACTCTGCCATCATTTGCAATCCGTTGATTCGGAGTTTACGACGTATTTTTCTGAATCTGTTCTTGCCCGGGTTCACTTCAATTTCAAGCTGCGTAACCGGGTTGAGTTTAGCCCGAATGCGATTAATGATGAGCTCATTCTGGCTGCCAGCTCCTGGGAGGATGAAGTCAGGGCTACTATCCTGGAGTCCCATGGCGAGGTGAAAGGCAACCAGTTGATCTCTCTCTATGGTAATGGTTTTTCTGCGGCTTACCGGGAGGCGTTTGCACCAGAGGCGGCAGCCGTCGATGTTGAACATTTTCAGTGTATTGATAAAGACAACCCGCTCTCCATGGGTTTCTATCAGTCATTAAATGATGCGCCTGACCGGATTCACTTCAAACTCTATCATTTTGTCGAGCCCCTGCCGCTGGCGGACCAGATTCCGATTATTGAGAACCTTGGTCTGCGGGTGATTGGTGAATATCCGTTCCTGATTCATAAAAGCAATGAAGAGGTGATCTGGATACATGATTTTATGCTGAGTTTTCACAGTAATGTCAGCACTAATATTCAGAAAGTAGATAGCATCTTCAAGGAAGCGTTTGAAAAAATATGGTTTGGCGAGGCAGAAAACGACCGGTTTAACCTGCTGGTCCTCGCAGCGGGTATGGACTGGCGTCAGGTAGCCATGCTGCGGGGTTATGCCCGTTATATTAAACAGATTCGCATGGGTTTCAGCCAGACTTATATTGCCGAAACCCTGTGCAACAATATCGAGATTACCCGGCAGCTGCTGGAACTGTTTGAGGTACGCTTTAACCCTGAGCTGGCGTTGTCCCGAACCCAGCGGCTGGCACGTCAGCAGCAGATACAGCAGTCTATTCTGGAAGCTCTGGATCAGGTAACGGTTCTTAGTGAAGACAAAATTATTCGTCGCTACCAGACTGTTATTTCCGCGACGCTGAGAACCAATTTTTACCAGCTGGATGAAGAAGGTAAGCCTAAGTCGTATATCTCGTTCAAAATTTCTCCCCGTGATATTCCCGATATTCCCAAACCTATGCCGTTGTATGAAATTTTTGTTTATTCACCCAGGGTAGAAGGTGTGCATTTGCGTGGCGGCAAGGTGGCACGCGGCGGGTTACGCTGGTCTGACCGGGTAGAGGACTACCGCACTGAAGTACTGGGACTGGTGAAAGCCCAGCAGGTGAAGAATGCCCTGATTGTACCTGTTGGTGCCAAGGGTGGTTTTGCGCCCAAGCATATGCCCGTGAATCCGACCCGTGAAGAGATGATGGAAGAGGGTGTTACCTGCTATCAGATTTTTATCCGGGCGCTGCTGGATGTCACTGACAACCTGGTAGATAACGAAGTGATTCATCCAGAATCTGTCGTGTATTACGATGACAATGATTATTATCTGGTGGTTGCAGCGGATAAGGGAACGGCCACCTTTTCCGATATCGCCAACAGCATTGCCCAGGAATATAACTTCTGGCTGGAGGACGCATTTGCTTCCGGTGGCAGTGCCGGTTACGACCATAAGAAAATGGGCATTACTGCAAAAGGGGCATGGGTATCCGTGCAGCGTCACTTCCGTGAACGGGGTATCAATGTTCAGCAGGATAATGTCTCTGTTATCGGGATCGGGGATATGGCAGGTGACGTTTTTGGTAATGGCCTACTGTCGTCTGAAACGTTACAGATGGTGGCGGCGTTTAATCACATGCATATCTTTATTGACCCGAATCCTGATCCGGTCCGCAGTTATCAAGAGAGACAAAGGCTGTTTAATCTGCCAAGGTCGAGCTGGCAGGATTATGACAGTAAGCTGATTTCTGAGGGCGGAGGGCTGTTTTCCCGGAATGCCAAGTCCATAGTGGTCTCTCAGCCCATGAAGGACCGGTTTGGGATAAAAGCCAACCGCCTTACCCCGAATGAACTGATCCGATCATTATTGCGTGCGCCGGTTGACCTGATCTGGAATGGTGGTATTGGCACTTATGTTAAAGCCATCAATGAAAGCCATGCTCAGGTAGGCGACAAGGCCAATGATCCGTTGCGTATCAACGGTTGCGAATTGAGGGCGAAAGTCATAGGCGAGGGCGGGAACCTCGGGTTAAGCCAGCTAGGACGCGTTGAGTATGCCTTGCAGGGCGGGGCTCTGAATACGGATTTTATTGACAACTCTGGTGGTGTCGACTGCTCCGACCATGAAGTAAATATCAAGATTTTGCTGAATGATATTGTTTCCAATGGTGATATGACCATGAAACAACGCAACCAGCTGCTTGAATCCATGACGGACGATGTTGCACGACTGGTGTTACTCAATAACTACCGTCAGACCCAGTCCATTACTCAGGCAGAGTCTGAAGCCCGGTACCGGATGGATGAATACAAGCGTTTTATGGATTACCTTGAAAGTGAGGGCAAGCTGGACCGAAGCATTGAATACCTGCCAGACAACGAGGCGCTGGCAGAGCGCAGTGGAGCCGGGCAGGGGCTGACCCGACCCGAGCTGTCACTGCTGATCTCCTACAGCAAGGCTGAACTGAAAGAAGGCCTGATAGCATCCGATGTCATCAATGAAGATTACCTGTCCAAAGAGCTGTACACCACTTTCCCGCCAATGCTGGTTGAACAGTTTTCTGAGCAAATTAACCACCATCGGCTGCGCCGGGAAATCATTGCTACCCAGATTGCCAACCACATGATCGACATGATGGGTATCACTTATGTCCATCGTGTACGTCAGACAACCGGAGCCAATGCGCCGGAAATTGCCAGAGCATTTCTGGTCAGCCGCGATGTCTTTGGTATTCAGGACTACTGGCAACTGATTGAATCCCTGGATTATCAACTGTCCAGCAGTCTGCAACAGCAGTTGATGGGCTCCATGATCAAACTGGTGCGCCGGGCCAGCCGCTGGTTTATCCGCCTGAAGCGTCAGGATCTGGTGGCCGCAGAAACCGTTGAGCAGTACGGGCCACTGATTCAGGAGTTTATTGAATCCTTCGGTGACTATTTGAGTGACACCGAACGGGAAAACCTCAATGCCAGAGTTGAGCAGATGGCGGGCAACCAGATTCCTGAGAATGTTGCCAAGCTGGTGTGTGGACAACGTTATCTGCTGAGCTCCCTGCCCATTATTCAGGCTGCCGACCAGACCGGCAAACCCATTGAAAACGTTGCCAGAATGTTTTTTGCCATTGGCGAGCGACTCGACCTGAACTGGTACAGTCAGGAGCTGGGAAGTCTGGAAGTCACCAACCACTGGCAGTCGCTGGCCCGGGATAGTATTCGCGATGAACTGACCTGGCAGCAACGGGCATTGACGGTCGCGTTATTGAGCGGGTCTTCGGATACAGACGATGGTCTGGCTCAGCAACTGGATGCCTGGATGATGAATCATAATGCCCTTGTGGTCCGCTGGCAAAGTATGCTGGCAGAGATTCGCAATGCCTCCGTATCAGAAATGGCTATGTTCACCGTGGCGAACCGTGAATTGATGGATCTGGCCCAGGCAACGATTCACTCCGCCCAACCCCATTAGGTTTATATTCAGCGGGGTGAGCTGGCAAGTTTGATTGAATAAACTATGATCCCTGCATCAAGGATGTCTGTCGGACTTAATACTGCCCTGCAGTCCTCGTTATGGACGATTAAGCCTGAATGCTTCACGGTAGGCATTTAAGACAATAACTTATTTCATTAACGGAATTTCTTATGCAGAAACTTATTGGTATTTGCCTTTGTTTTATCAGCCTGTCTTTTTTTTCTTGTATCAAAGCCTCAGCTTCCGATTATCACTTATTTTTCGATGAAGAAAATACACACTTGGATTCAGGCATTATATCTCTTATCAGGGTGGAGCCTGGCGGACAAAGGCTATTTAAATCAATCGATTTAAACTATTTCGGTTACGAAGGACTGGTAAATGCAGGGATAGAAAACATGTATATTCTCCGTAGGGATTCCAGGCTCAGCATTTTAATTATCCCTCGCAGTGAACACAGATATAAAACTGTCGCCTGGGAAATGTTTCACGAGCAGCTCGACCTGACTTTGAGGCAAGTTGAAATACTGCGTTATCATCAGGACAGCCAGGAACAAGACTATATAGATCTAAGAGATCCTGAGATGAACAATAGCGACAGGTTTACAGCCAGGATTGTGCATAATTACCGTGATCCCGAGGACAGGGGCTACCCACGCAGACAAGGACGCTGGCAATATCCTGACTGGCAACAAGAATTGCCCTGTTCAGGTCCATGCCAGCCAATCCGTAGATTTTCTTACTGACAGAACGACCGGCCTTTCCGGAAGAAGGGGAAACGGCCAACACCTTTCCTGTGCACTCTCTTACTATCGCCACTCTTCCCTGCTATGGTGCGACTTTTTACCCGTAGTCTGTTGATTTGTATCGGTGTATTAACGAATATACTCCCGACCGCCCGGGGTTTTTGGGAGTTTTCCCCGCTACGAAGTCAAAAAGATAAAAACTGCACCTGAATAATGTTTGAAAATAAAAGGATGTCGAGTTGCTTGAACTTGTGAAACTGGGATGTGCAAGAGACGACCGAAGCCTCTTCCGTAATCTCTCGGTTAAGCTGTCCCCCGGGGAACTGCTACAGATTGAAGGAGCCAACGGTTCAGGCAAGACAACGCTGCTGAGGGTTCTGGCCGGACTGTCCGGTGATTATCAGGGAAACATATTCTGGAAGGGTAAAAAACTGTCCAGTGTCTACGCTGACTTTCGTCTGTCTACGTTTTACTTTGGTCATAAACCGGCTGTAAAGGCAGAGCTGACACCGGTGGAAAACATTGTATGGCGTGCCAGCCTGCGAAACGAACAGTATTCACAGCAACAGGTGTTGGCAGCACTGCAACAGGTCAGCCTGAATGGCTATGAAGACACCCCTTGCGGGCAGCTCTCCGCTGGTCAGCATCGGCGGGTTGCGCTGGCTGACCTCTTTGCCAGTCAGTCATCGCTCTGGATTCTGGACGAGCCTTTTACCGCCATTGATTTTCATGGGGTAGCCTGGCTGGAGACACAGCTGGCCAGACATGTTGCCAGTGGTGGCATGGTCATTATTACCAGTCATCAGAGTTTATCGGAATTGTCGGGGAGTCATCGCACACTCAGGCTGGATGACTATTCCTTTGCTGATGCCATTGAAGAGGCTATTGAAGGTGTCGGAGATGATCAGGATGAGGAGGTGTTCCTGTGAATTCTTCCAGAGAGACCCGACAGGCCCCTTTGCTGGGGCGACAGGCATTTATGGGGCTTATCCGCCGTGACCTGGTTCTGGCTTTCCGCACACCCGGTCAAACCCTGAATCCGGTGGCGTTTTATCTGATGGTGGCCAGCCTGTTTCCCATGGGCATATCCCCGCAGGAGGAACTGTTGTCTCAGCTGGCTGGTGGTGTGGTCTGGATAGGTGCGCTACTGGCCGTGCTATTGTCTCTGGACTCCCTGTTTAAGGGGGATCAGGAAGACGGTTCACTGGATCAACTGTTATTGTCGCCTCATCCCCTGCCGTTGCTGGTACTGGCTAAAGTGACAGCACACTGGCTAACGGCAGGTGTGGCTCTTATTCTGATGGCTCCCCTGCTGGGGCTGATGCTGCATTTGCCTGCTCAGGCCTTTCCTGCACTCATGTTGAGCCTGCTGCTGGGCACACCTTTGATGAGCCTTGCCGGAGGCATTGGGGCAGCACTGACGGTCAGGGTTCAGAGAGGCGGCGTACTGTTAACCCTGTTGTCACTGCCGCTCTATATCCCGGTTCTGATTTTTGGCACCGGAGCCATACGGAATGCCGTGGTCGGAATGCCTTACACCGGTCATCTGCTCTGGATGGCGGCGCTGCTGGTTTTAGGGTTGTGCCTGGCTCCACTGGCTATGGCCGGGGCGTTACGGGTAGTGGCTGATGGCTGAACGGCAGGAACTGTTATGGTGATGAGCCAACCCGTGTTCCCTAGGTCTTACCCGAACTCTGCAAGGGTAACTTTACTTTGTTCCAGAGGGAGTTGGCTGTATTCATGATTTTCATTACCACTGTTCGTAAGCTAACTTTGCGCTGGTAGCAATTCCTGTAGAGGCTGGTATGAGCGGCCTACAGAAATATTAAACCAACGTCTTGCAATTGGGTGATCATGGAAATTTACATCAAAGATGAAATTTTCATAGTTTGATGAACGTTCATGCATACTGTAGACCTTGATTCCCAGCAGTAAGCCCGCTGCAAGGCTGCTTATATTTAGTGGTAATGAACTTCATGATTGCACAGGAGGCCACTAAACACAGGTTATAAGTTAACTCATCATAAAGAAATTTACTTAAAGTATCTTGTTCAGTTAAAGGTGCGCCAATTTTGATAATACTGGCTTTGAAGAAAGGATTTTTCGGGCGTTCACAAGTATTCTTCTTCCAGAGAACCTTACCAAACAATTTTTTTCCCTTATCATGCGAGTACATGTCATTTGGGGCCTTAAAGAATGAATTAATCCTATCGTTAACTCTACCGATGAGAGCGTCATCCTGGCCTTCGAAACGAATGTGCTTATTATCACACCCGGGATCAGGGACTTCTGAATCTCTTACGAGAGCCTTTCCATCAAGCTTCGTTAATACATACAGGATTTCATCCATACCCCAGAGCTGAGTGTAATGGGTGGGACGGAGCAGTTTGAGTTCTATGCCAGACAGGCTATTAACAGACTCGAGATTAATATGGGCTTGTGCAGGAACTTTTAATTCTCCAAGGGGTGTAAAGACTCTCATTATTCCGCCGTAATAGTCTGTTGCAATGATGATATATCCCGCTTTGGTCTGTGCTGGTACTGGAGTTATTAGAAGATCTTCGCCTTCTAACCCTACCTTTTGTAAGAACTTAAGGGCATTTGCAGTGGTATCTATAGCATTTTTCTGGATTGTCTCAGCTTTTGAATCTGTAATAGCTGCGTTTTCAGGCCTTAGCTCTGATTCAGACGCAAATATGGCAGATACCTGCAATCCAAGCACCATTAATACCAGAATTCTTATGCTTTTCATTGAATTCCTCGCAGACTGTTGTGAATAAGAATGATAGTTAGCTTTCTAATTGTCTGAACAGGTAATTTGATGGGATAAGAGTAGATAAAATTTCCTACTATTCAATGCGGAGCCCTTAAGAGCCAATGGCTTTGCCATCATCATCGCGATGCAAAAGCCCAGCTCGTGCGCTCCAGCAAATCCTTTGCCGTTGTCCCTGACAGCTCGCTGGCTTCGGAGAACCAACCTTCATAGCGGTTAGCCTGGTCATCTATGGTGTCTTTCAGTAACTGCTTCTGGCTTTCCAGCTCAGCCACTGCTGAGTTAATCACCGCCGGATTCTTCATGGCTTCTTCCGTTAACTCAGTTCCGGCTTCCAGCTGGGCTTTTGCCGCTCTGGTCAAGCCCGCAGTCAGCATCAGTTGGGCTCTTTCTTCGTAATGTGTGGTGGCGGTTGCTTCTGCCGCTTTCAGAACCCGCTTCTGGGCTTTGTTTTCGGCTTTTTGTTCGTCTTTTGCGCTGAGTCCAAGCAGGTCCGGGAGCTTGCTGCCCAGAATAATGGTGCGGTAATGCTCATTCAACGTGTCGAGAATGGCTTCTTCCGTTTCGCCTGGAGTGGAGGTTCCGCACTGTCTTTCAATAATACCCAGCTGTTCTTCTTTCAGCGCTTGAAGAGTCAGTGCCAGCGCTGCACGGTTGACAGGGTTTGCTTCGATACCAGCCTTTGTCAGCTCTGCTTTCAGGGCCTGTAGTTTGTTATCAGATCTGACAATCTCAGCGGCGTTTTGAATCCCTTCTTCCAGAACACTCACGAGTCTTACGGATTCAGTAATCTGTGCTGCCAGTTGTTTACGAGAGGTTTCTGTCTCTTGCAACTGTTTGGCAACCGCCTGAACATGGGTCAGCGCTTCCGCACTGTGCGCTTCACTCCACTGTTTCCAGCGGGTGTTGTAAAGCTCTTTCATTTTTTCTTCCTGAATACGCTGGTAATACAGGTCGCGATCCATCATCCGGGCAACCAGGGTCCGGGCTTCCTTCTCACACTCTTTCCTGACCTGCTTAATCATGGGGTTGCCAGAGTTAAACATGGCCTGCTGATAGTGATGAATACTGCTGTAGACCGAACTGCCAACGGTGCGGATTCTGTTCACCAGCTGGAAGAAACCGTAGCTGAAGGCCAGGGCAGAAAGCGTGGCACCCAATACCGGACTGCCCAGAATGACAGCAAAACCTGTGGCATAGAGAGTCGCGCCAAGAACTGCGGTCAGGGCAATGGCGGAAGAGGCGAGAGCCAGTTCAATGCCCAGTTTCTTCCAGGCACCTTCCTCACCGTGATAGATGCCTTTGATCGCCTTATACATATTTTTGAATGGTGTCAGAATGGGTCCCAGAACGGTACGGGCCATGGCCGTTGGCAGACTGTCCCCCTTGCCGAAATGGCGGAGCCCTGTGGCAATGGCATCGTAAGGGCTGGTGGCGGTGAGGAAAGTCGGGCCAAAATTAACAATCTTATCCAGCAGGCGAACCTGTTCGCCATTCAGACTGTTCAGACCCTCACGAATGGCATAAGTCCCTCCTGCACCAAGCGCAGCCTTGCCAGCTGTCAGAGCGGTTCCAACGGCTGTACCGATGGCTGCGCAGGCAGGTGCAGCAGCACCAAAGGTGAGAAGCCCTCCCACAAAGCCGGCGGTTGCTGCGCAGATGCCAGCGGCGGTGCCATTCATAACATTTCGCACAAAATTCAAAGCCGTGGTGGCGTGCATGGTGTAGGCCGCCATATCGCACAATAGTTGGAAACGTTTGATGTTTTTAGCCAGGTCAGAGTTTGGGTCAACTTCTTCCAGAACCGCTTCATCACCGGCAAAACAGGATGCCATTGAATGGGCTTTTGCGGCGTTCTGCAATTGGGTTAACAGACCCACGCTGTCAGACCCCAGCAGTGATTGCAGCTGGTTCATGATCAGGGAAACATCGCCGAACAGTCGACGGAATTGCTCAGGGTTACGCTCGGCTACTCGCAGAGCCGAGGTAATAATGTTCCGGGCCTCCTGTTCCAGCGCTCTGTAACTCTGGCCGGGCAGGCGCAGGACTTGCAGGAAGCTGGCTTTACCGGCCTGCCAGTCCTGCCACAGCTGGCTGCCCGGAGCTGCAATGTTGCTGGCTGCCTGTTTTATCGTGGCCCCGTCCAGGCCGTCGATGTCTTTCAGCAACTGCAGGAATTCTTTTTCCGCAGAGTAGTCCAGCTTCTGTAGTGTTCTTGCCTGCTCAAGGTCAGCCAGAATCTGGGGAAAGGCACGTTCTTTATCCCAGAAAACCCGTCTTGCCAGCCGATAAGCGCCTTCGGTATGGCTGCCTACCGGGCGTACCGGCGTGAGCTTTTGGCGGATCGAGTGAATGGTTTTGAGTGTCTCGACATCCTGGTCGTAGTGACCGCTGGTGAGAACCACCTGTTCATCCTGATTCTTGAGTTTGGCGCGAATTTCGAATTCTGCCTGCTCCTGTTGTAAGCGGCGGGCATCGAAGCGCACTTTTTGCAGCGTTTTCAGGTTGGCATCGTTCTGGTTAGCGTGGAAGTCTGCTTCTGCTTTGAACAGGCTTTCCATGGTGGTGTACAGCCGTGTTTCCGTGTCGCTGGCATTGGTGGCCAGCTTTTCCATCAGGCGTTGAATGGAGGGAACTTTCAGGGCAAACAGACGATTTCCAACGGGTTTGTGCTTTTCGCTGTCCAGTATGCGATGCAGCTGTTCAGCACGTTCAAAGTTTTCAACCGCTTTATCCATAGCCGCCAGGGCTTCCTGCTCTTCTTCACTGAGAACCTGCGCCGCTTTGTAAGTCGCCATCAGCTCTTTAAACCGCTGGCTGCTCTTAACCATTTCATGGAGCTGGGCTTTATTTATGTGGCTATAGTCGGTAGTCACAATTCTGTGGCTTAGCTGTTGCAGGTAGACATCGACCAATACGCTTTCCAAAGCCTTGTTCAGTTCCCCGTTGGCAGGGTCTGCCAGAAAAGCCTTAAGCGCTTTGCGGTCGGTGGCCCGGCCAAGCTGCTGCAACTGGCTGGAGAGCTCTTTCACTTCCGCGCGTTCTGAGTCAGTCAGGGACTGACCGGTGTCTTTCAGCTTCAGGCGCAGTTCCTGTAAGCGATATCCGCACTGGCTTTTCAGATATTCCCTGACGGGGACTGGCTCTGCCAGCAGCATATAATCTGTCAGGTCTTTGGGGGAGCGTACTTTGTCAGCACTGCGATGCTGTAGCTTCTCAAAGCTCTGTTGCAGGGCATGAAACGCCGCAGAGGCGCCCGCAATGGCGTCTGTTTTTTGTAGATCGCACAGAATGGCAGTGCAAAGGTTCGAGAACCAGCTTTCGTTTTTAAAAGGCTTGAACAGCGGTGTCGCTTTATGATTATCCGGGTCAAGAAACTTCGCGTTCATTACCTGGCAGAAAGAGATTTTCTTGTTGTCCTTTTCCAGTTTCACCAGCAGGGCTAACAGTTCTTCGTACTGACCGGATGCCAGCAGCTGCTCCATTGAGGCGAGTTGCTGGTTCGCATGCTCCCGGTTGGCACGGCTCCACCAGGTGGCGGCATCCGCTTTGATTTCTTTCAGGCGCTGTCTGAGCAGGGCTGAGGCAAACTCGGGATGGTCTTCGCTAATCTGGCCCAGAATGCCGTAGGGGTGCAGGATCGCAGTTTCCTCACGTTCCAGACCGTTGCTGTCATAGGCAGCCAGTAATTCATTCAGTTGTTCTTCCAGCCCCTGTTGGGATTGTGAAATAGCGCGTGTACACAAAGTTTTCTGGAGGGTTGCGGGGAGGGAGTTTAATGACCCGGAGGCAGGCCTCAGAGAGGTATGACCTACCGTGCTGACCTGACTGTGCTCCGATGATGACGCTGTAGAAATACCTGTATCATCATAGGATCGACCGCTGGCAGTGCGGGTGTTCCGGGTTTGGGTGGATGTCAGGTTCATCATGGCGGGTCTCCCTGGATTGCCTGTATATGATCTCTGTGTAAATTGAGACCCGGCATTATTAAGGAAGTTCGCTAGCTGGTCAGACTGGCTGTCATTAATGTCAGTTATCCTGACAATGACAGCAGATGGAAGAAGTAATGACAGAGTTTATGACTAAATTGCATAAAAGAAGTTCAAAATCTGGTGTTTGTATCAGAAAGCCGTATAATCCAGCCGGTTTATCTTGACACTTCTTCTTCGGATTTCTGCATGTATCAACTTGGCCGCAAATTACTGTTCTGTCTTTCTGCTGAAAATGCTCACGATATGGCGCTTGAGATGATTGCGGCTGGTCAACGTCTGGGCCTTGCCGGGCTGATTGCACCGAAAGTGCCTTCCCGCCCGCGTCAGGTGATGGGGCTGACGTTTGATAACCCGGTCGGTCTGGCTGCGGGCATGGATAAAGATGCGGACTGCATCGATGGTATGGGTGCCCTGGGGTTTGGCCATGTTGAGCTGGGTACTGTTACCCCTCGCCCTCAGCCGGGTAACCCGAAGCCCCGCGCTTTTCGTATCCCTGAGCGCAATGCCCTGATCAACCGTATGGGCTTCAACAATAAGGGTGTGGATCACCTGGTTGAGAACGTACGCAAGTGCAATTACAAGGGCGTGATCGGCATCAATATCGGTAAAAACGTCGATACCCCGGTTGAAAATGCCAACAGTGACTATCAAATTTGTCTGCGCAAGGTTTACGCCCATGCAGGTTATGTGGCGGTGAACCTGTCTTCCCCGAACACTCCGGGACTGCGTAAACTGCAATATGGCGACGCCCTGAAAAGCCTGCTGGATATGCTGAAACAGGAACAGGTTGCCCTGACTGAGCGTTATGGTCGTAAAGTACCCATTGCTATCAAAATTGCCCCGGATATGACGGAAGAAGAAATCGCTGGCATTGCTCAGGAGCTGGTGGCGTATGAGCTGGATGGCGTGATTGCTACCAATACCACCCTGTCCCGTGATGCTGTGCTGGGGCTGCCTAATGCCCAGGAGCAGGGCGGTTTGAGCGGCGCACCACTGGGCGATCGTTCCACCGAGGTCATTCAGCTGCTCTCTTCCGAACTGTCTGGTCGACTGCCGATCATTGGTGTAGGTGGTGTGATGGATGGCAGAACCGCAGCTGACAAGATTAAGGCGGGTGCCAGCCTGGTTCAGCTGTACTCTGGATTTATCTACAAAGGCCCGGCCTTGATTCGTGAAGCGGCGGAAGCAGTATACTCCTGCGACCGCTGATTGTTCTGCTTGATAGCTATCTGTAGATAGTTGCAACCGGCAAAACACAAGAAAGCCCCGGTTAAGCCGGGGCTTTCTTGTCCTGTAAGGCTATTTCTGAAGGGTTATAAGTCAAAGATGGCTGGTGTCGGATATTCGGTGTACACCTGATACACCGATCATGCCATCCCAATTGTCGATACGACCTTCCCGCCAGCCACTCAGCCAGGCCTGACGAAGTTGTGGTTCCACGTGTGGGCAGATATCCTTGGAGCGGCCAGACACGCCTGTTTGATACCCCTTGGTATAGGCTCTGTCTGATTTATCCCTTTTCTGTCTTTTCATCATGCGGTACTGCCTCTTGCTGGTACGTTTGTTGACTGCCTCCATGGCATCCCTTGATGCTCCCCGGTATACAGCGTTCCGGTAGCTTCCTGAGTTGAAGCCATCCTGGAAGCTGCTGAAGGCTCCGGGAGCATGTCTTGCAGGGAAAGTCTACGGGTCAATTTCTATCTAATATTAATTGAGCTGTCGAGAAATAAAATACGATAAAAATAAAGTTTTTTATAACTATTTAGAATTTATAGTGCCATCGTCGTGGCGTTATAAGTCATTAATTCTTCAGGAAAACCCGCAGCTGCGCAGTCTTTCCTGAGCAAATCGTCCATGAGAGTGAGAGGTGAGAATGAGAGCGCTTTACCGGTGCTTTCCAAGGCACTCTCTAAAAAAATCACTCTCCAAAAGAACAGAGTTCAGAAATGAGTTCAATTGAATTTTTTGCCAGTTGCCCGAAAGGGCTGGAATACCTGCTGGCTCAGGAGCTGAAACAGCTTGGTGCCCAGACCGTCCAGGAAACCGTAGCCGGAGTCAGCTTCAGTGGTGATCTGGAAGTCGCTTACCGTGGCTGCATGTGGTCCCGGCTTGCGAGCCGGATTCTGTTGCGACTGGGTGAGATCAACAGTGCCACCAAAGAACAGCTCTACGATGGGGTGAAGTCTTTTGAGTGGGACGATCATCTGGACAGCAACAGCAGCTTTCGCATTGATTTCACGGGCTCAACACCAGATATCAATCACACACGCTTTGGTGCCCAGGTGGTGAAAGACGCCATTGTTGATCAGCTGCGTGATGAGCATGGCTGGCGTCCTTCGGTCAATGCCAGTAATCCGGATCTGCGTATCAATGTGCATGCCCGTGGTGAAAAAGCGTTTGTGTCCATCGATCTTTCCGGACAGAGTCTGCATCAGCGTGGTTACCGGCTGGAAGCGGGTTCGGCACCGCTGAAGGAGAACCTGGCTGCTGCATTGCTGGTTCGCGCTGGCTGGCAGGAGAAAATGAAAACGGGCGCCACCCTGGTTGACCCTATGTGTGGCTCTGGCACCTTGCTGATTGAAGGTGCCATGATGATGGCGGACATTGCGCCTGGCCTGATGCGGGCGCGTTTTGGCTTTGACCGCTGGATGGGGCATGTGCCGAAAATCTGGATGAATATTCTGGAAGAAGCCCGTGAACGTCGCAAGGTTGGGCTAGCCAGTGCTGAGTCCAGAATTGTTGGTTTTGAAGGGCTGTCGTCGGTGGCTCACCGGGCAAAATCGAACCTCGAACGCATGGGGCTTTCCAGGCTGGTCAGTGTTTGTCAGCAGGAGTTGAAGGATTTGCGACTGGATGCTGACCTGCCCACCGGTCTGGTGATCTGTAATCCCCCTTATGGTGAGCGTATGGGGGATGAAGCCAGTCTGGTGTACCTGTATCAACATCTGGGTGAGAAGCTGAAGCAGAGTTGTCCGGGCTGGGAAGCCGCTATTTTTACCGGTACGCCCGCGCTGGTTCGCAGCCTGGGTATGGGGCCGAAAAAGACGTACTCCCTGTTTAATGGTGCGCTGCCGTGTAAATTGTTCCTGTACGATATTCGGGAAAAGCAGGAGCAGCCGCTTTCTGCCAGTGCTAAACCAACAAAAGCCAATATTCCTTCTGTTACTTACCGTTCAGAAGGTGCCACGATGTTTGGCAATCGTTTGAAGAAAAACCTCCGAACCATTGGCAAATGGGCACGTAAAAGTAAAATCCAGTGTTACCGCCTGTACGATGCGGATATGCCGGAGTACGCGGTGGCTGTGGATGTTTACGGTGACTGGGTGCATGTGCAGGAATACGCTGCACCGGCTTCCATTAATGAGGAAAAAGCGAAAGAACGTCTGCTGGAAGCGTTGGGCGTCATTCCTGAGACTCTGGAAATTCCCCGTGAGCATGTGGTCTTCAAACAGCGTAAACGCCAGTCCGGTACCAGCCAGTACAGCCGGGTAGATGAGGTTGGCCGGATGATGGAAGTTGAAGAAGTCGGCTGTCGTCTGTTGGTCAACCTGCACGACTATCTGGATACTGGCCTGTTCCTGGATCATCGTCAGATGCGCCTTCGTATTCAGAAGGAGGCGAAAGGTAAAAAGTTCCTTAACCTGTTCTGTTATACCGCAACCGCAACGGTTCATGCGGCCGTTGGCGGAGCCAGTACCACCACCAGTGTTGATTTATCGAATACCTACCTGGACTGGGGGCGTAAAAACCTGGCTCTGAACGGTCTGAGTGAAGTGCGTCATCGCTTTGAGCGGGAAGACTGCCTGAAGTGGATTGAACGGGATAAAAACGACTATGACCTGATTTTTATCGACCCGCCCACTTTCTCAAACTCCAAAAAGTTCGAAGGCGTGTTTGATGTGCAGCGCGATCATGGTCATCTGATCAAGCTGGCCATGCGTCGTTTGAATGAAGGCGGTACCCTGTACTTCTCCAACAACTTCCGTCGTTTCAAGCTGGATGAGAAAGTAGCGGCTGAGTTTGAGGTGAAAGAAATTTCCGGCCAGACCGTTGATAAGGACTTCCAGCGGCGCAGCAATATTCACCGTAGCTGGATGATTTGTCACAGACACTGATTTCCATAAATAACCGCTGATTTTTAATCGCCTGTGGCTATTGCAGGCGCTTGAAAATCGGGCGAAAAATTCCGGCCCGTCGCTGCTGCACCGTATAGCCAGATTCGATACCAGGAGCGCTTTGGAGCAGTTCCCGCACCTGTTGCAGAGTCTTTACGAGCTTTGTGTTCATGATGACTTTCATTCCGTAATAATGGATGAAAGCCCCAATAGCAGCAGGCTCATTTCATATTGGAGAAGACTTACATAGGAAATTCAGACTACACTGCTTATTGCTTTTTTTACGCATTTGAGGTCTTTTCTTTTTTGCTGGCCTTTGCTGTCACTTGTGATTAAAGGCTCCGGGGAAGATAGTTTGTAAAAAGCAGATGAGCTTCATTCATTCTCAGATCAAATTTTATCGATTATCAGGTGGCTACGTTTTTGGACGAGAACTAGCTGAGTGCCGTCTTGTGCATAATTACTTGACATCTCTGAGTGCTAACTTTTTACGACTTTTTATTATCTTCCTGTTTGCCAGTTCAGCGCTTTTTGCTGCCAACGACGGTGTTATCTGTAAACCAGTCAGTGATTTAACGGCAGGTTTTCCAGGAAAGGCGTTTTTAGCTGATTCGTTTTTAGCCGACAGTGGTCAGGTATGTTTTAAACCTGTTGACGATAGCAGAGCAGTTTTTTCGCCTTTCTCTGACAGTGTGCTTTTCTATTTCCTGTCAACCGTTTTTTCAACTGCCGGAAGCGCCGGTGTTGTTTTTTCGGGCAGGCCCGGAAACGTATTAAGCCACAAAAACCCGTTACAGGCGGAATCACCGTCCCGGACATCCTTTTTAAAAACACTGTTAAAAAACAGATTGCTTCCTGACGGTGCTTTTTCCAGAGAGGCAAACGACAGAAAAAGAAACAGGCTTGAGGGAGAGCTGGATCAGGCGATTGCTAACTGGCAGCGACTTGTTAAAAGACCGCCTTATCCTGCCGCTGTTGTTTCTATCAGTGATGCCTCTATGCGGGTAGTTATTACCCGGGACAACATTCTCCGGAGTGCCAGCCTGGTTGCTTTGTACGAAAAACTGCTCAACATCCAGACGCAAAGCTATCTCGCACTTTTGGATACTGAAGCTCTGAAGGACATTGCAGGTATCGTCACTGGTAGTCTGGTGGCTTCCGGGAGTGGCGGTGATGGTGACGATGACGATAATGACAGCACTCATTACACCTTCGATGCCGAGCCTGAGCCACTGATCATTGCCTACGGCGACAAGGAGTACCCGGAGCAGGATTCAGCGGAAGAACTGATCAGGAAGAATCTGGAAAATAAACGACAACTGTTAAAAATCCTCCGAAAAAAAATGCAACAGGCCATAGCCCGGGATCATGGTGACCTGGCCCGGATTCTTGATAACAGGATCATGCTGATTGCCGCTGACCTTGAATACCTGACTGATTTGGATACATCCGCAACCGGAATAACGGAAAACGATCAGGGTTCCCCGGGGATTTTGTCATTCCTGAAGGCATGGCTGGCTACTGATGACCGGGAGCTGTGGCAGCGTGATGATGACGCCCTGAAACAGGCGCTGTCTCAACACCACTTAAACACTGTCTATCAGAGCATTCTCATTGTTCCCGGTGAGCTGACGCATGAAGAAGCCCTGTTCTACGACCGGTGGCGACTTACGGACGCGGGTTTGGTTTACCAGGCATTGAGAAGACGGCTGGAACAACAGTTGCAGTTGGAAACAGACGACATTAACGTGTCAACAAAACAAACTGAGTTTCTGGTTTCTGGTCTTGAAACGCTGGCGCGTCAGTTCCGGGCGATGTTTTCGGCTGATTTTTCAAGCCAGTACGATGAGAGGCAGGTACCCCACCAGGAAGGCGGAGGCCAGAATCAGAAAAAATGCAATGCCAGTTCATCTGAGGCAGCAGGCAGTCAAGAAGGCTCAAATTCAAACGCCCGCAAAAACAAAGCGTCTTGGGATAATAAGAGTGAGAGTGGCTGGAAAAAAGGCGATGAGGGGGAAGAGCCACCCGACAACGATAAACATACATACAGCAAGACCATCGACTGCCCGTCTTGTCACGGACCTTGCGAAGAGGAGAAGCCAGAAGCTGGTATTTCAGTAGCGGGGGGACGCTCAATCGCTGCAGAAGGAAGTGAGAAGTTGCAGGGCGACAAGTGCTCCATCTGCAGGAATGACTTAGGCGCTATTTCGGTCGTCAAGACGAACTGTAATCACCAATATCATCTGGAGTGCATTTCCGGATGGCTTAGGGAGCAGGCTCAGGCTAAGGCTTTTGCATCATCTTCGTGTGCTTATTGTCGACAAGAAGCCTTGCCGCTAGTGCGAGTGGACGGTGGCATGCTTTATGAAGACTCTGAATTCTGTGAAGACCTGCCTCTGCAAGCTTGTCGTGCCGGGCATTTGAAAACGCTGCAGCGTTCGCTTGAACTAGACAGCAGGATTGCCAGTAAACAGTTTCGTTCAGCTATTTCGAGTTCCGGCATCAGTTTGTTGCACGCCGCTGTCCTGAATGGTCATACGGAGTGCTTGCAACCCCTGATTGATGCCGGGGCAGTTGTTGGTGCCGCCCTGTGGGCAGATGGTCACACTCTTCTGCACATCGCTGCCCACAAAGGTTATACCGAGTGCCTGAAAATTCTGATCAAGGCCGGGGCGGATGTTAAGGCTACCCTGACGACGGATGGTGCCACTCCTCTGCACTTCGCTGCCCAAGACGGTCATACCGAGTGCATGGAACTTCTGATCAAGGCCGGGGCGGCTGTTGATGCTGCCCGGACGACGGATGGTAGCACTCCTCTGCACTTCGCTGCTCAAGGCGGTCATACCGAGTGCATGGAACTTCTGATCAAGGCTGGGGCGGATGTTGATGCTGCCCTGACGACGGATGGTGCCTCCCCTCTTTCCTACGCTGCCGAGAACGGTCATACCGGGTGCGTGGAACTTCTGATCAAGGCCGGGGCGGGTGTTGATGCTGCCCTGACGACAGATGGTAGCACTCCTCTGTACTTAGCTGCCGAGAACGGTCATACCGGGTGCGTGGAACTTCTGATCAAGGCCGGGACGGATGTTAAGGCTGCCCGGACGACGGATGGTACCACTCCTCTGCACATCGCTGCCCAAGGCGGTCATACCGGGTGCGTGGAGCTTCTGATCAAGGCCAGGGCGAATGTTAAGGCTTCCCTGACGACGAACGGTGACACTCCGCTGCGCATCGCTAACCGGAACGGCCAGACCGGGTGCGCAGAACTTCTGACCGCTGCCGAGGAGAATAGTCAACCGTCAGACCAATAACTGGCTAAATACGACTTGCAGTGCTAAGTAAATCATCGCTTTGAACGGGATAAAAACGACTATGGCTCGATTTTTATCGACCCGCCCACCTTCTCAAACTCCAGGAAGTTCGAAGGCGTGTTTGATGCGCAGCGCGATCATGGTCATCTGATCAGGCTGGCCATGCGTCGTTTGAATGAAGGCGGTACTCTGTACTTCTCCAACAACTTCCGTCGTTCATATTGGAGAAGACTTACATAGGAAATTCAGACTACACTGCTTATTGCTTTTTTTACGCATTTGAGGTCTTTTCTTTTTTGCTGTCCTTTGCTGTCACTTGTGATTAAAGGCTCCGGGAAAGATAGTTTATAAAAAGCAGATGAGCTTCATTCATTCTCAGATCAAATTTTATCGATTATCAGGTGGCTACGTTTTTGGACGAGAACTAGCTGAGTGCCGTCTTGTGCATAATTACTTGACATCTCTGAGTGCTGACTTTTTACGACTTGTTATTATCTTCCTGTTTGCCAGTTCAGCGCTTTTTGCTGCCACCGACGGTGTTATCTGTAAACCAGTCAGTGATTTAACGGCAGGCTTTCCAGGAAAGGCGTTTTTAGCTGATTCGTTTTTAGCCGACAGCGGTCAGGTATGTTTTAAACCTGTTGACGATAGCAGAGCAGTTTTTTCTCCTTTCTCTGACAGTTTGCTTTTCTATTTCCTGTCAACCGTTTTTTCAACTGCCGGAAGCGCCGGTGTTGTTTTTTCGGGCAGACCCGGAAACGTATTAAGCCACAAAAACCCGTTACAGGCGGAATCACCGTCCCGGACATCCTTTTTAAAAACACTGTTAAAAAACAGATTGCTTCCTGACGGTGCTTTTTCCAGAGAGGCAAACGACAGAAAAAGAAACAGGCTTGAGGGAGAGCTGGATCAGGCGATTGCTAACTGGCAGCGACTTGTTAAAAGACCGCCTTATCCTGCCGCTGTTGTTTCTATCAGTGATGCCTCTATGCGGGTAGTTATTACCCGGGACAACATTCTCCAGAGTGTCAGCCTGGTTGCTTTGTACGAAAAACTGCTCAACATCCAGACGCAAAGCTATCTCGCACTTTTGGATACCGAAGCTCTGAAGGACATTGCAGGTATCGTCACTGGTAGCCTGGTGGCTTCCGGGAGTGGCGGTGATGGTGACGATAATGATAGCACTCATTACACCTTCGATGCCGAGCCTGAGCCACTGATCATTGCCTATGGCGACAAGGAGTACCCGGAGCAGGATTCAGCGGAAGAACTAATCAGGAAGAATCTGGAAAATAAACGACAACTGTTAAAAATCCTCCGAAAAAAAATGCAACAGGCCATAGCCCGGGGTCATGGTGACCTGGCCCGGATTCTTGATAACAGGATCATGCTGATTGCCGCTGACTTTGAATACCTGACTGATTTGGATACATCCGCAACCGGAATAACGGAAAACGATCAGGGTTCCCCGGGGATTTTGTCATTCCTGAAGGCATCGCTGGCTACTGATGACCGGGAGCTGTGGCAGCGTGATGATGACGCCCTGAAACAGGCGCTGTCTCAACACCACGTAAACACTGACTATCAGAGCATTCTCATTGTTCCCGGTGAGCTGACACATGAAGAAGCCCTGTTCTACGACCGGTGGCGACTTACGGACGCAGGTTTGGTTTACCAGGCATTGAGAAGACGGCTGGAACAACAGTTGCAGCTGGAAACAGACGACATTAACGTGTCAACAAAACAAACTGAGTTTCTGGTTTCTGGTCTTGAAACGCTGGCGCGTCAGTTCCGGGGGATGTTGTCAGCTGATCTTTCAAGCCAGTACGATGAGAGGCAGGTACCCCACCAGGAAGGCGGAGGCCAGAATCAGAAAAAACGCAAGGCCAGTTCATCTGAGGCAGCAGGCAGTCAAGAAGGCTCAAATTCAAACGCCCGCAAAAACAAAGCGTCTCGGGATAATAAGAGTGAGAGTGGCTGGAAAAAAGGCGATGAGGGGGAAGAGCCACCCGACAACGATAAACATACATACAGCAAGACCATCGACTGCCCGTCTTGTCACGGACCTTGCGAAGAGGAGAAGCCAGAAGCTGGTATTTCAGTAGCGGGGGGGCGCTCAACCGCTGCAGAAGGAAATGAGAAGTTACAGGGTGACAAGTGCTCCATCTGCAAGGAGGACTTAGGCGCTATTTCGGTCGTCAAGACGAACTGTAATCATCAATATCATCTGGAGTGCATTGCCGGATGGCTTAGGGAGCAGGCTCCGGCTACGGCTCTTGCATCACGTTCGTGTGCTTATTGTCGGCAAAGAGCTTTGCCGCTGGTGCGAGTGGACGGTGGCAAGCTCGATGAAGACTCTGAATTCTGCGAAGACCTGCCTCTGCAAGCTTGTCGTGCCGGGGATTTGAAAACGCTGCAGCGTTCGCTTGAACTAGACAGCAGGATTGCCAGTAAACAGTTTCGTTCAGCTGTTTCGGGTTCCGGGATCAGTTTGTTGCACGTCGCTGTCCTGAATGGTCATACGGAGTGCTTGCAAACCTTGATCGATGCCGGGGCAGTTGTTGGTGCTGCCCTGAGGGCAGATGGTCTCACCCTTCTGCACATCGCTGCCTACAAAGGTTATACCGAGTGCCTGAAAGTTCTGATCAAGGCCGGGGCGGATATTAAGGCTACCCTGACGACGGATGGTGTCACTCCCCTGCACTGCGCTGCCGAAGGCGGTCATACCAGGGGCATGGAACTTCTGATCAAGGCCGGGGCGGATGTTAAGGCTGCCCGGACGACGAATGGTGCCACTCTTCTGCACATCGCTGCCCAAGGCGGTCATACCGGGTGCGTGGAGCTTCTGATCAAGGCCGGGGCGGATGTTGATGCTGCCCGGACGACGGATGGTGTCACTTCTCTGCACCTCGCTGCCCAAGGCGGACATATCGAGTGCATGGAACTTCTGATCAAGGCTGGGGCGGCTGTTGATGCTGCCCGGACGACGGATGGTGACACTCCTCTGCACATCGCTGCCCAAGGCGGTCATACCGAGTGCGTGGAGCTTCTGATCAAGGCCAAGGCGGCTATTGATGCTGCCCTGACGACAAATGGTGCCACTCCTCTGCACATCGCTGCCCAAGTCGGTCATACCGAGTGCATGAAACTTCTGATCAAGGCCGGGGCGGATGTTAAGGCTGCCCTCACGATGGATGGTGACACTCCTCTGCACATCGCTGCCCAAGACGGACATATCGAGTGCATGAAACTTCTGATCAAGGCCGGGGCGGCTGTTGATGCTGCCCGGACGACGAATGGTGTCACTTCTCTGCCCCTCGCTATCCAAGGCGGACATATCGAGTGCATGAAACTTCTGATCAAGGCTGGGGCGGCTGTTGATGCTGCCCGGACGACGGATGGTGTCACTCCTCTGCACATCGCTGCCAACAAAGGTTATACCGAGTGCCTGAAACTTCTGATCAAGGCCGGGGCGGATGTTAAGGCTACCCTGACGACGGATGGTGCCACTCCTCTGCACTTCGCTGCCCAAGGCGGTCATACCGAGTGCATGGAACTTCTGATCAAGGCCGGGGCGGGTGTTGATGCTGCCCTGACGACAGATGGTAGCACTCCTCTGTACTTAGCTGCCGAGAACGGTCATACCGGGTGCGTGGAACTTCTGATCAAGGCCGGGGCGGGTGTTGATGCTGCCCTGACGACAGATGGTAGCACTCCTCTGTACTTAGCTGCCGAGAACGGTCATACCGGGTGCGTGGAACTTCTGATCAAGGCCGGGGCGGGTGTTAAGGCTGCCCTGACGACGAATGGTGACACTCCGCTGCGCACCGCTAACCGGAACGGCCAGACCGGTTGCGCGAAACTTCTGACCGCTGCCGAGGAGAATAGCCAACCGTCAGACCAATAACTGGCTAAATACGGTAGGCAGGAGCTTAAAGGTGCATAATTACTTGACATCTCTGAGTGCTGACTTTTTACGACTTTTTATTACCTTCCTGTTTGCCAGTTCAGCGCTTTTTGCTGCCACCGACGGTGTTATCTGTAAACCAGTCAGTGATTTAACGGCAGGCTTTCCAGGAAAGGCGTTTTTAACTGATTCGTTTTTAGCCGACAGCGGTCAGGTATGTTTTAAACCTGTTGACGATAGCAGAGCAGTTTTTTCTCCTTTCTCTGACAGTTTGCTTTTCTATTTCCTGTCAACCGTTTTTTCAACTGCCGGAAGCGCCGGTGTTGTTTTTTCGGGCAGACCCGGAAACGTATTAAGCCACAACAACCCGTTACAGGCGGAATCACCGTCCCGGACATCCTTTTTAAAAACACTGTTAAAAAACAGACTGATTCCTGACGGTGCTTTTTCCAGAGAGGCAAACGACAGAAAAAGAAACAGGCTTGAGGGAGAGCTGGATCAGGCGATTGCTAACTGGCAGCGACTTGTTAAAAGACCGCCTTATCCTGCCGCTGTTGTTTCTATCAGTGATGCCTCTATGCGGGTAGTTATTACCCGGGACAACATTCTCTGGAGTGTCAGTCTGGTTTCTTTGTACGAAAAACTGCTCAACATCCAGACGCAAAGCTACCTCGCACTTTTGGATACCGAAGCTCTGAAGGACATTGCAGGTATCGTCACTGGTAGTCTGGTGGCTTCCGGGAGTGGCGGTGATGGTGACGATGACGATAATGACAGCACTCATTACACCTTCGATGCCGAGCCTGAGCCACTGATCATTATCTATGGCGACAAGGAGTACCCGGAGCAGGATTCAGAGGAAGAACTGATCAGGAAGAATCTGGAAAACAAACGACAACTGTTAAAAATCCTCCGAAAAAAAATGCAACAGGCCATAGTCCGGGGTCATGGTGACCTGGCCCGGATTCTTGATAACAGGATCATGCTGATTGCCGCTGACCTTGAATATCTGACTGATTTGGATATATCCGCAACCGGAATAACGGAAAACGATCAGGGTTCCCCGGGGATTTTGTCATTCCTGAAGGCATCGCTGGCTACTGATGACCGGGAGCTGTGGCAGCGTGATGATGACGCCCTGAAACAGGCGCTGTCTCAACACCACGTAAACACTGACTATCAGAGCATTCTCATTGTTCCCGGTGAGCTGACGCATGAAGAAGCCCTGTTCTACGACCGGTGGCGACTTACGGACGCGGGTTTGGTTTACCAGGCATTGAGAAGACGGCTGGAACAGGAGTTGCAGCTGGAAACAGACGACATTAACGTGTCAACAAAACAAACTGAGTTTCTGGTTTCTGGTCTTGAAACGCTGGCGTGTCAGTTCCGGGCGATGTTTTCGGCTGATCTTTCAAGCCAGTACGATGAGAGGCAGGTACCCCATCAGGAAGGCGGAGGCCAGAATCAGGAAAAACACAAAGCCACGGCAGAAGGCAGGCAAGAAGGTTCAAATTTAAACACCCGCACAAACAAAGCGCCTCTGGACAATAAGGAGGAGAGTGGCTGGAAGAAAGGCGATGAGGGGGAAGAACCACCCGACAACGATAAACATACATATAGTAAGACCATCGACTGCTCACCTTGCCACGGACCTTGCAAAAAGGAAAAGCCAGAAGCTGGTATTTCAGTAGCGGGGGGGTGCTCAACCGCTGCAGAAGGAAATGAGAAGTCACAGGGCGACAAGTGCTCCATCTGCAGGAATGACTTAGGCGTTATTTCGGTCGTCAAGACGAACTGTAATCACCAATATCATCTGGAGTGCATTGCCGTATGGCTTAGGGAACAGGGTCCGGCTAAGGCTAAGGCTCTTGCATCACGTTCGTGTGCTTATTGTCGGCAAGAAGCCCTACCGCTGGTGCGAATGGACGGTGGCATGCTTTATGAAGATTCTGAATTCTGTGAAGACCTGCCTCTGCAAGCTTGTCGTACGGGGGATTTGGAAACGCTGCAGCGTTCGCTTGAACTAGACAGTAGAATTGCCAATAAACAATTTCGTTCACCTGTTTCGGGTTCCGGCATCAGTTTGTTGCACGCTACTGTCCTGAATGGTCATACGAAGTGCTTGCAACCCCTTATTGATGCCGGGGCAGTTGTTGGTGCTACCCTGAGGACAGATGGTTTCACCCTTCTGCACATCGCTGCCCACAAAGGTCATACCGGGTGCCTGAAAGTTCTGATCAAAGCTGGGGCGGCTGTTGATGCTGCCCTGACGACGGATGGTGCCACTCCTCTGCACCTCGCTGCCCACAAAGGTCATACCGGGTGCCTGAAAGTTCTGATCAAGACTGGGGCGGCTGTTGATGCTGCCCGGACGACGGATGGTGCCACTCCTCTGAACCTCGCTGCCCACAAAGGTCATACCGGGTGCCTGAAAGTTCTGATCAAAGCTGGGGCGGCTGTTGATGGTGCCCGGACGACGGATGGTGTCTCTCCTCTTTTCTTCGCTGTCGTTAACGGTCATACCGAGTGCATGGAACTTCTGATCAAGGCCGGGGCGGATGTTGATGCTGCCCGGACGGCGGATGGTGGCACTTCTCTGCACCTCGCTGCCCTGAAAGGTTGTACCAGGTGCGTGGAGCTTCTGATCAAGTCTGGGGCGATTGTTGATGCTGCAATGACGACGAATGGTGTCACTCCTCTGCACTTAGCTGCCGAGAACGGTCATACCGGGTGCATGGAACTTCTGATCAAGGCTGGGGCGGTTGTTGATGCTGTCCTGACGAAGGATGGTACCACTTCTCTGCACCTCGCTGCCCAAGGCGGTCATACCGGGTGCGTGGAACTTCTGATCAAGGCCGGGGCGATTGTTGATGCTGCCCGGACGGTGGATGGTGTCACTCCTCTGCACCTCGCTGCCCAGGGCGGTCATATCGGGTGCATGGAACTTTTGATCAAGGCCGGAGCGGATGTTGGTGCTGCCCAGACGGTGGATGGTGCCACTCCTCTCCACCTCGCTGCCCTGAAAGGTCGTACCGGGTGCGTGAAGCTTCTGATTAATGCCAAGGCGGATGTTAAGGCTGCCCTGACGACGAATGGTGCCACTCCGCTGCGCATTGCTAACCGGAACGGCCACACCGGGTGCGCGAAACTTCTGACCGCTGCCGAGGAGCCTGACCGAGAATAAGATTTATCTGATATAATAGCGTTCAAAACGCAGCCCTGATGAAGCCTGATGTCGCCACCTCCAAAATTCAAGGATAGCCCTGTTGAGTTCGACCAGCACCTGCTGTTCCCAACCAACATCTTTGATCTTCTTCTCAACCAACATCTTTGATCTTCTTCCCAAGGATCATGACTGCTACATCTATGAGACCATCTTCCAGAACATTGACACCTCGGAAGTTGAAAAGCAGTACCATCACCTTGGACTGCATGCCTACCCACCCAAGCTGATCGTAGGTATCCTGATCTACGCCTACAGTCATGGTGTATTCAGCTTCCGTGAAATAGAAAAACGGTGTCGGCAGGATCTGGCATTCATGTACATCTCTCAGATGAATTGCCCAAACTTTCGTGTCCTGGGGGACTTCCGCAAAAACAACCTGTCGTTTTTTCATGACTGTTTCAAACAGTCCGTCAAGCTGGCGATGGAGCTGAAACTGGCATCGCTTGGGCATATCAGTCTGGATGGTTCGAAATTCAAAGCCAACAGCTCAAAGCATAAGGCCATGAGCTACGGCCGGCTTAAAGCCAAAGAGGCAGAACTCAGCGCTGAAGTTGATGAACTGATCAAAAAAGCCAGCCAGTGCGATCAGGAAGAAGATGACGCCTACAAAGAAACCAATGGCTACAGTATTCCTGAAGACCTCCAGTTTAAAGAAGAACGGCTGAAGAAAATTAAGGCAGCCAAAAAAGCACTGGAAGAGCGTGAGAAAGCCCTCAATCCGGACGAGCCAATAGACGACAAGAAACAGATTAGCTTTGCAGACCATGATGCCCGGATGATGAGCAAGAAGGGGTACTGCGAATACAGCTACAATGCCCAAATTAATGTAGATTCGGATCACCAGATCATTGTCGGCCAACACATCAGTCAACGCGCCAACGACGTACAGGAAGTAGAACCTGCTCTTCAGGCTCTGTCAGAGTCTACCGATGGCGCAGCTGTGGATAAATGGAGTATGGATAACGGCTATTTTTCAGGGCCAAATCTGCACGCTGTGGATAAACACGGAATAGACGGTTATATCGCTACTGACAGGGAAGAAAAACCGGCTGCCACCGATTTTGAAAATACTGATCGAAAGTTTGTCAAAGCGGATTTTACATATGATATTGAAGCGGACGTCTTCATCTGTCCGGCTGGGGAAAAATTGGTTACCAATCCGGCCAGTAAAGCTAAGAGGAAAGGCTACCGGGCAAACAAGGAAGTATGCCGAGAGTGCCCTTACCGCTCCAGATGCAGTGGCTCCAAAAAAAGTGCAGGCAGGGTAATTCGCACAGACAAGTTTGAAACTGCACGACAAGCCATGAATAAAAAAAATGGAAACAAGCGAAGCGAAGGCAGTATACGAACGTCGCAAAGTAATAGCGGAACCGCCGTTTGGTCAGATAAAAAACTCTGGATTCAGGAGTTTCAGTCTGCGCGGGAAAGAGAAAGTGGAAGCAGAGTTTTCACTGGTATGCACAGTGCATAATTTCAAAAAAATTGTGAAGAAAGCTTCAACGGGTTCAATCCGTCTTGAGGATTTAAAAAAGGTTAGAAAAGCGGCATAAAGGTAAAGAAAAGCTGTAAATTTGCAAAAATGAGCAAATTAACCTCAAAAAGTGGTTGTTTTTTGCTCATTTTGAATTTTGTGAAACCCTTAGGAGCAATGGCACTGACTTAAGCTCTCACCCCTTGTACTTATTGAGTTGACGAGCTTTAGCCCTAGAGTGCTGGAGCTTTTTAAATGCCTTTGGTCGCCTCTTTACAGCTCTTGGTTCTGATCGTCCCGGTCGGTCTCCAACTTTATGTTCTCCAATGATAACTATCATTTGAGCTTGAACCTGGTTGAGAGTGCAATTTGGACAGAATAACAGTAAAACCCGAGCCCCATTTAGCGTCTGTTTTGCTGCCTTGAAGCTCACATCCCTCGGAACTTGCTCTGTGGCTTTGGCCACTCGCGCCATTAATGCCCGTATCAAATTGTAAACCAGAAAATGAACATAAATTTCTTTACGCACCATCGCTGGAGTCTTACAGCGCAACATCTCCATATTCATAATTGTTTTGATGGATCTGAAGTCCAACTCAATATTCCAGCGTTTGGTGTACAGTGCGCTAATGTCAGAGCGTGGATATGCTTCTGCATCAATCAATGTGGTAACGATGATACGATTCTTCGTTTTAATGGCACGGATAATCAGGTGATCCGGTGTCCACTGATCGTAAAACTCTCTGCTCATCCAGGGTGGTTTTGGAGGACGCTCCAATCTGAATAAAGCATCTTTTTTTCCCAGTTTCATGAAGGATTTTCTGAAGTCGATTTTACGCGCACCATTTTTTTCAAAAACACCGTCAACACCTGCTATAAGCAAAAGTGCCAGGATGAAATACGTCTCGAAAATGGCATCGCCAAGCACAATGTCGTCAGCATTCAAGTTCGGGATCATTTGTATCATCAGAGATTGCTCTCCACTGCCTTTTCCCTCACAAGCTCCCATGGCTGTCTCAATGAGAGCTCCACTTCCCAGCGTGATAAAGGCAAGCATCCTGACAGTAGGGAACCCTACTTCTTTTTTTTGGGATTTTGACTGGGGATAGAGCTGTTGGTTTTCAGTCGTGTCAGGCATATTAGCAGTGGTTCCATCGGCAATAACAACCCGCCGACCGTGCCACAACCATGATTCCGGGCTTTCTTCATCCAGTCGTTTTCCTGAAATCTGAAACAATGACTTTACCTGATCTTCCGGCAACCGTTTACGTGCTTTGCAGTAGGCGTCATTCTTGGTTTTGTCGGACACTTCGTCATTTGCTGCTTGTTCAAGTGACTCCTGTACAAGAACCTTTCTGCAGGACTTGTCTTCATTGGACACCTGACGCATAAAAAGAGTAAGGGTTTTCAGGGCTGGATAATCTCTAACTCTGGAGGTCGATTTTTTCTCAAAGGCATTCAGGATCTCTGTGGAGAGTAGAGAAGCCAAGGCGTCTTCAGATGTTTGTGCAAACTGCTTCAGACATTGGTCAGCGAGTTTTAGATATTCTGGGCTAGACTTGTTCATGGCTTGCTCGAGGGCTCTGTTAACTTCATCTATTTATAGATGATTTGTTCTTGGGCAAGCCTTTCATGCCAAGGGATTAAGTCTTAAGTCAGTGCCATTGCCCTTAGGAGGACTGCCTAAGCTATTCTCGGTCAGGCTCCGAGGAGAATAGTCAACCGTCAGACCAATAACTGGTTAAATACGACTTGCAGTGCTACGTAAATCATCGCTTTGAACGGGATAAAAACGACTTTTTATCGACCCGCCCACCTTCTTAAACTCCAGGAAGTTCGAAGGCGTGTTTGATGCGCAGCGCGATCATGGTCATCTGATCAGGCTGGCCATGCGTCGTTTACAACTTCCGTCGTTCATATTGGAGAAGACTTACATAGGAAATTCAGACTACACTGCTTATTGCTTTTTTTACGCATTTGAGGTCTTTTCTTTTTTGCTGCCCTTTGCTGTCACTTGTGATTAAAGGCTCCGGGAAAGATAGTTTATAAAAAGCAGATGAGCTTCATTCATTCTCAGATCAAATTTTATCGATTATCAGGTGGCTACGTTTTTGGACGAGAACTAGCTGAGTGCCGTCTTGTGCATAATTACTTGACATCTCTGAGTGCTGACTTGTTACGACTTTTTATTATCTTCCTGTTTGCCAGTTCAGCGCTTTTTGCTGCCACCGACGGTGTTATCTGTAAACCAATCAGTGATTTAACGGCAGGTTTTCCAGGAAAGGCGTTTTTAGCTGATTCGTTTTTAGCCGACAGAGGTCAGGTATGTTTTAAGCCTGTTGACGATAGCAGAGCAGTTTTTTCTCCTTTCTCTGACAGTTTGCTTTTCTATTTCCTGTCAACCGTTTTTTCAACTGCCGGAAGCGCCGGTGTTGTTTTTTCGGGCAGACCTGGAAACGTATTAAGCCACAACAACCCGTTACAGGCGGAATCACCGTCCCGGACATCCTTTTTAAAAACACTGTTAAAAAACAGACTGATTCCTGACGGTGCTTTTTCCAGAGAGGCAAACGACAGAAAAAGAAACAGGCTTGAGGGAGAGCTGGATCAGGCGATTGTTAACTGGCAGCGACTTGTTAAAAGACCGCCTTATCCTGCCGCTGTTGTTTCTGTGAGTGATGCCTCTATGCGGGTAGTTATTACCCGGGACAACATTCTCCGGAGTGCCAGCCTGGTTGCTTTGTACGAAAAACTGCTCAACATCCAGACGCAAAGCTATCTCGCACTTTTGGATACCGAAGCTCTGAAGGACATTGCAGGTATCGTCACTGGTAGTCTGGTGGCTTCCGGGAGTGGCGGTGATGGTGGCGATGACGATAATGACAGCACTCATTACACCTTCGATGCCGAGCCTGAGCCACTGATCATTGTCTTCGGCGACAAGGAGTACCCGGAGCAGGATTCAGCGGAAGAACTGATCAGGAAGAATCTGGAAAATAAACGACAACTGTTAAAAATTCTCCGAAAAAAAATGCAACAGGCCATAGTCCGGGGTCATGGTGACCTGGCCCGGATTCTTGATAACAGGATCATGCTGATTACCGCTGACCTTGAATACCTGACTGATTTGGATACATCCGCAACCGGAATAACGGAAAACGATCAGGGTTCCCCGGGGATTTTGTCATTCCTGAAGGCATCGCTGGCTACTGATGACCGGGAGCTGTGGCAGCGTGATGATGACGCCCTGAAACAGGCGCTGTCTCAACACCACGTAAACACTGTCTATCAGAGCATTCTCATTGTTCCCGGTGAGCTGACGCATGAAGAAGCCCTGTTCTACGACCGGTGGCGACTTACGGACGCGGGTTTGGTTTACCAGGCATTGAGAAGACGGCTGGAACAACAGTTGCAGCTGGAAACAGACGACATTAACGTGTCAACAAAACAAACTGAGTTTCTGGTTTCTGGTCTTGAAACGCTGGCGCGTCAGTTCCGGGGGATGTTGTCAGCTGATCTTTCAAGCCAGTACGATGAGAGGCAGGTACCCCACCAGGAAGGCGGAGGCCAGAATCAGAAAAAATGCAATGCCAGTTCATCTGAGGCAGCAGGCAGTCAAGAAGGCTCAAATTCAAACGCCCGCAAAAACAAAGCGTCTTGGGATAATAAGAGTGAGAGTGGCTGGAAAAAAGGCGATGAGGGGGAAGAGCCACCCGACAACGATAAACATACATACAGCAAGACCATCGACTGCTCACCTTGCCACGGACCTTGCAAAAAGGAGAAGCCAGAAGCTGGTATTTCAGTAGCGGGGGGGCGCTCAACCGCTGCAGAAGGAAATGAGAAGTTACAGGGTGACAAGTGCTCCATCTGCAAGGATGACTTAGGCGTTATTTCGGTCGTCAAGACGAACTGTAATCATCAATATCATCTGGAGTGCATTGCCGGATGGCTTAGGGAGCAGGCTCCGGCTACGGCTCTTGCATCACGTTCGTGTGCTTATTGTCGGCAACAAGCCTTGCCGCTGGTGCGAGTGGACGGCAGCAAGCTTTATGAAGACTCTGAATTCTGTGAATCCTTGCCTCTGAATGTTGCTCGTAACGGGGATTTGGAAACACTGCAGCGTCTGCTGGAAATAGACAGTAGTATTGTCAATGAACAGTTTCGTTCAGCCGTTTCGGGTTCCGGCATCAGTTTGTTGCACGTTGCTGCCCTGAAGGGTCATGCAGGGTTTTTGCAAACCCTGATCGATGCCGGGGCAGTTGTTGGTGCTGCCCTGAGGGCAGATGGTCACACTCTTCTGCACCTCGTTGCCCAAGGTTATACCGAGTGCCTGAAAGTTCTGATCAAGGCCGGGGCGGATGTTAAGGCTACCCTGACGACGAATGGTGCCACTCCTCTGCATATCGCTGCCCAAGTCGGTCATACCGAGTGCATGAAACTTCTGATCAAGGCCGGGGCGGATGTTAAGGCTGCCCTGACGACGAATGGTGACACTCCTCTGCACCTCGCTGCCCAAGGCGGACATATCGAGTGCATGAAACTTCTGATCAAGGCCGGGGCGGCTGTTGATGCTGCCCGGACGACGAGTGGTGTCACTTCTCTGCCCCTCGCTGTCCAAGGCGGACATATCGAGTGCATGAAACTTCTGATCAAGGCCGGGGCGGCTGTTGATGCTGCCCGGACGACGGATGGTGACACTCCTCTGCACATCGCTGCCCAAGTCGGTCATACCGAGTGCGTGGAGCTTCTGATCAAGGCCAAGGCGGCTATTGATGCTGCCCTGACGACAAATGGTGCCACTCCTCTGCACATCGCTGCCCAAGGCGGTCATACCGAGTGCATGAAACTTCTGATCAAGGCCGGGGCGGATGTTAAGGCTGCCCTGACGACGAATGGTGACACTCCTCTGCACCTCGCTGCCCAAGACGGACATATCGAGTGCATGAAACTTCTGATCAAGGCCGGGGCGGCTGTTGATGCTGCCCGGACGACGAATGGTGTCACTTCTCTGCCCCTCGCTGTCCAAGGCGGACATATCGAGTGCATGAAACTTCTGATCAAGGCCGGGGCGAATGTTAAGGCTGCCCTGACGACGGATGGTGTCACTCCTCTGCACATCGCTGCCCAAGTCGGTCATACCGAGTGCATGAAACTTCTGATCAAGGCCGGGGCGGATGTTAAGGCTACCCTGACGACGGATGGTGCCACTCCTCTGCACTTCGCTGCCCAAGGCGGTCATACCGAGTGCATGGAACTTCTGATCAAGGCCGGGGCGGCTGTTGATGCTGCCCGGACGGTGGATGGTGTCACTCCTCTGCACCTCGCTGCCCAGGGCGGTCATATCGGGTGCGTGGAACTTTTGATCAAGGCCGGGGCGGCTGTTGATGCTGCCCGGACGACGGATGGTATCACTCCTCTGCACATCGCTGCCCTGAAAGGTCGTACCGGGTGCGTGGAGCTTCTGATCAAGGTCGGGGCGAATGTTAAGGCTGCCCTGACGACGAATGGTGACACTCCGCTGCGCATCGCTAACCGGAACGGCCAGACCGGGTGCGCGAAACTTCTGACCGCTGCCGAGGGGAATTGTCAACCGTCAGACCAATAACTGGCTAAATACGACTTGCAGTGCTACGTAAATCATCGCTTTGAACGGGATAAAAACGACTATGACCCGATTTTTATCGACTCGCCCACCTTCTCAAACTCCAGGAAGTTCGAAGGCGTGTTTGATGCGCAGCGCGATCATGGTCATCTGATCAGGCTGGCCATGCGTCGTTTACAACTTCCGTCGTTCATATTGGAGAAGACTTACATAGGAAATTCAGACTACACTGCTTATTGCTTTTTTTACGCATTTGAGGTCTTTTCTTTTTTGCTGCCCTTTGCTGTCACTTGTGATTAAAGGCTCCGGGAAAGATAGTTTATAAAAAGCAGATGAGCTTCATTCATTCTCAGATCAAATTTTATCGATTATCAGGTGGCTTCGTTTTTGGACGAGAACTAGCTGAGAGCCGTCTTGTGCATAATTTCAATAACTCCGAGCTGTAGGCAGGAGCTTAAAGGTGCATAATTACTTGACATCTCTGAGTGCTGACTTTTTACGACTTTTTATTATCTTCCTGTTTGCCAGTTCAGCGCTTTTTGCTGCCACCGACGGTGTTATCTGTAAACCAGTCAGTGATTTAACGGCAGGTTTTTCAGGAAAGGCGTTTTTAGCTGATTCGTTTTTAGCCGACAGTGGTCAGGTATGTTTTAAACCTGTTGACGATAGCAGAGCAGTTTTTTCTCCTTTCTCTGACAGTTTGCTTTTCTATTTCCTGTCAACCGTTTTTTCAACTGCCGGAAGCGCCGGTGTTGTTTTTTCGGGCAGACCCGGAAACGCATTAAGCCACAAAAACCCGTTACAGGCGGAATCACCGTCCCGGACATCCTTTTTAAAAACACTGTTAAAAAACAGACTGATTCCTGAAGGTGCTTTTTTCAGAGAGGCAAACGACAGAAAAAGAAACAGGCTTGAGGGAGAGCTGTATCAGGCGATTGCTAACTGGCAGCGACTTGTTAAAAGACCGTCTTATCCTGCCGCTGTTGTTTCTATCAGTGATGCCTCTATGCGGATAGTTATTACCCGGGACAACATTCTCCAGAGTGCCAGCCTGGTTGCTTTGTACGAAAAACTGCTCAACATCCAGACGCAAAGCTACCTCGCACTTTTGGATACCGAAGCTCTGAAGGACATTGCAGGTATCGTCACTGGTAGCCTGGTGGCTTCCGGGAGTGGCGGTGATGGTGGCGATGACGATAATGACAGCACTCATTACACCTTCGATGCCGAGCCTGAGCCACTGATCATTGTCTACGGCGACAAGAAGTACCCGGAGCAGGATTCAGCGGAAGAACTGATCAGGAAGAATCTGAAAAATAAACGACAACTGTTAAAAATCCTCCGAAAAAAAATGCAACAGGCCATAGCCCGGGGTCATGGTGACCTGGCCCGGATTCTTGATAACAGGATCATGCTGATTACCGCTGACCTTGAATACCTGACTGATTTGGATACATCCGCAACCGGAATAACGGAAAACGATCAGGGTTCCCCGGGGATTTTGTCATTCCTGAGGGCATCGCTGGCTACTGATGACCGGGAGCTGTGGCAGCGTGATGATGACGCCGAGAAACAGGCGCTGTCTCAACACCACGTAAACACTGACTATCAGAGCATTCTCATTGTTCCCGGTGAGCTGACACATGAAGAAGCCCTGTTCTACGACTGGTGGCGACTTACGGACGGGGGTTTGGTTTACCAGGCATTGAGAAGACGGCTGGAACAACAGTTGCAGCTGGAAACAGACGACATTAACGTGTCAACAAAACAAACTGAGTTTCTGGTTTCTGGTCTTGAAGCACTGGCGCGTCAGTTCCGGGCGCTGTTTTCGGCTGATCTTTCAAGCCAGTACGATGAGAGGCAGGTACCCCATCAGGAAGGCGGAGGTCAGAATCAGGAAAAACACAAAGCCACTGCAGAAGGCAGGCAAGAAGGCTCAAATTTAAACACCCGCACAAACAAAGCGCCTCTGGACAATAAGAAGGAGAGTGGCTGGAAGAAAGGCGATGAGGGGGAAGAGCCACCCGACAACGATAAACATACATACAGCAAGACCATCGACTGTTCACCTTGCCACGGACCTTGCAAAAAGGAAAAGCCAGAAGCTGGTACTTCAGTAGCGGGGGAGTGCTCAACCGCTGCAGAAGGAAATGAGAAGTTACAGGGCGACAAGTGCTCCATCTGCATGAATGACTTAGGAGATATTTCGGTCGTCAAGACGAACTGTAATCACCAATATCATCTGGAGTGCATTGCCGGATGGCTTAGGGAGCAGGCTGCGGCTACGGCTCTTGCATCACGTTCGTGTGCTTATTGTCGACAAGAAGCCTTGCCGCTAGTGCGAGTGGACGGTGGCATGCTTTATGAAGATTCTGAATTCTGTGAAGACCTGCCTCTGCAAGCTTGTCGTGCCGGGGATTTGAAAACGTTGCAGCGTTCGCTTGAACTAGACAGCAGGATTGCCAGTAAACAGTTTCGTTCAGCTGTTTCGGGTTTCGGCATCAGTTTGTTGCACGCTGCTGTCCTGAATGGTCATACGGAGTGCTTGCAACCCCTGATTGATGCCGGGGCAGTTGTTGGTGCTGCCCTGAGGGCAGATGGTCACACTCTTCTGCACCTCGCTGCCCAAGGTTATACCGAGTGCCTGAAAGTTCTGATCAAGGCCGGGGCGGATGTTAAGGCTACCCTGACGACGAATGGTGCCACTCCTCTGCACATCGCTGCCCAAGTCGGTCATACCGAGTGCATGGAACTTCTGATCAAGGCCGGGGCGGCTGTTGATGCTGCCCGGACGACGTTTGGTGGCACTCCTCTGCACATCGCGGCCCAAGGCGGTCATACCGGGTGCGTGGAACTTCTGATCAAGGCCGGGGCGGGTGTTGATGCTGCACTGACGATAAATGGTAGCACTCCTCTGTACTTAGCTGCCGAGAACGGTCATACCGGGTGCGTGGAACTTCTTATCAATGCCGGGGCGGCTGTTGATGCTGCCCGGACGACGGATGGTGACACTCCTCTGCACATCGCTGCCGAGAACGGTCATGCCGGGTGCGTGGAACTTCTGATCAAGGCCGGGGCGGGTGTTGATGCTGCACTGACGACAGATGGTAGTACTCCTCTGCACTTAGCTGCCGAGAACGGTCATGCCGGGTGCGTGGAACTTCTTATCAATGCCGGGGCGGCTGTTGATGCTGCCCGGACGACGGATGGTATCACTCCTCTGCACATCGCGGCCCAAGGCGGTCATACCGGGTGCGTGGAGCTTCTGATCAAGGCCAGGGCGGCTGTTGATGCTACCCGGACGGCGGATGGTGGCACTTCTCTGCACCTCGCTGCCCTGAAAGGTTGTACCAGGTGCGTGGAGCTTCTGATCAAGTCTGGGGCGATTGTTGATGCTGCAATGACGACGAATGGTGTCACTCCTCTGCACTTAGCTGCCGAAAACGGTCATACCGGGTGCATGGAACTTCTGATCAAGGCTGGGGCGGTTGTTGATGCTGTCCTGACGAAGGATGGTACCACTTCTCTGCACCTCGCTGCCCAAGGCGGTCATACCGGGTGCGTGGAACTTCTGATCAAGGCCGGGGCGATTGTTGATGCTGCCCGGACGGTGGATGGTGTTACTCCTCTGCACCTCGCTGCCCAGGGCGGTCATATCGGGTGCATGGAACTTTTGATCAAGGCCGGGGCGGATGTTGGTGCTGCCCAGACGGTGGATGGTGCCACTCCTCTGCACCTCGCTGCCCTGAAAGGTCGTACCGGGTGCGTGAAGCTTCTGATTAATGCCAAGGCGGATGTTAAGGCTGCCCTGACGACGAATGGTGCCACTCCGCTGCGCATTGCTAACCGGAACGGCCACACCGGGTGCGCGAAACTTCTGACCGCTGCCGAGGAGCCTGACCGAGAATAAGATTTATCTGATATAATAGCGTTCAAAACGCAGCCCTGATGAAGCCTGATGTCGCCACCTCCAAAATTCAAGGATAGCCCTGTTGAGTTCGACCAGCACCTGCTGTTCCCAACCAACATCTTTGATCTTCTTCCCAAGGATCATGACTGCTACATCTATGAGACCATCTTCCAGAACATTGACACCTCGGAAGTTGAAAAGCAGTACCATCACCTTGGACTGCATGCCTACCCACCCAAGCTGATCGTAGGTATCCTGATCTACGCCTACAGTCATGGTGTATTCAGCTCCCGTGAAATAGAAAAACGGTGTCGGCAGGATCTGGCATTCATGTACATCTCTCAGATGAATTGCCCAAACTTTCGTGTCCTGGGGGACTTCCGCAAAAACAACCTGTCGTTTTTTCATGACTGTTTCAAACAGTCCGTCAAGCTGGCGATGGAGCTGAAACTGGCATCGCTTGGGCATATCAGTCTGGATGGTTCGAAATTCAAAGCCAACAGCCCAAAGCATAAGGCCATGAGCTACGGCCGACTTAAAGCCAAAGAGGCAGAACTCAGCGCTGAGGTTGATGAACTGATCAAAAAAGCCAGCCAGTGCGATCAGGAAGACGACGACGCCTACAAAGAAACCAATGGCTACAGTATTCCTGAAGACCTCCAGTTTAAAGAAGAACGGCTGAAGAAAATTAAGGCAGCCAAAAAAGCACTGGAAGAGCGTGAGAAAGCCCTCAATCCGGACGAGCCAATAGACGACAAGAAGCAGATTAGCTTTGCAGACCATGATGCCCGGATGATGAGCAAGAAGGGGTACTGCGAATACAGCTACAATGCCCAAATTAATGTAGATTCGGATCACCAGATCATTGTCGGCCAACACATCAGTCAACGCGCCAACGACGTACAGGAAGTAGAACCTGCTCTTCAGGCTCTGTCAGAGTCTACCGATGGCGCAGCTGTGGATAAATGGAGTATGGATAACGGCTATTTTTCAGGGCCAAATCTGCACGCTGTGGATAAACACGGAATAGACGGTTATATCGCTACTGACAGGGAAGAAAAACCGGCTGCCACCGATTTTGAAAATACTGATCGAAAGTTTGTCAAAGCGGATTTTACATATGATATTGAAGCGGACGTCTTCATCTGTCCGGCTGGGGAAAAATTGGTTACCAATCCGGCCAGTAAAGCTAAGAGGAAAGGCTACCGGGCAAACAAGGAAGTATGCCGAGAGTGCCCTTACCGCTCCAGATGCAGTGGCTCCAAAAAAAGTGCATGTAGGGTAATTCGCACAGACAAGTTTGAAACTGCACGACAAGCCATGAATAAAAAAAATGGAAACAAGCGAAGCGAAGGCAGTATACGAACGTCGCAAAGTAATAGCGGAACCGCCGTTTGGTCAGATAAAAAACTCTGGATTCAGGAGTTTCAGTCTGCGCGGGAAAGAGAAAGTGGAAGCAGAGTTTTCACTGGTATGCACAGTGCATAATTTCAAAAAAATTGTGAAGAAAGCTTCAACGGGTTCAATCCGTCTTGAGGATTTAAAAAAGGTTAGAAAAGCGGCATAAAGGTAAAGAAAAGCTGTAAATTTGCAAAAATGAGCAAATTAACCTCAAAAAGTGGTTGTTTTTTGCTCATTTTGAATTTTGTGAAACCCTTAGGAGGACTGCCTAAGCTATTCTCGGTCAGGCTCCGAGGAGAATAGTCAACCGTCAGACCAATAACTGGTTAAATACGACTTGCAGTGCTACGTAAATCATCGCTTTGAACGGGATAAAAACGACTTTTTATCGACCCGCCCACCTTCTTAAACTCCAGGAAGTTCGAAGGCGTGTTTGATGCGCAGCGCGATCATGGTCATCTGATCAGGCTGGCCATGCGTCGTTTACAACTTCCGTCGTTCATATTGGAGAAGACTTACATAGGAAATTCAGACTACACTGCTTATTGCTTTTTTTACGCATTTGAGGTCTTTTCTTTTTTGCTGCCCTTTTCTGTCACTTGTGATTAAAGGCTCCGGGAAAGATAGTTTATAAAAAGCAGATGAGCTTCATTCATTCTCAGATCAAATTTTATCGATTATCAGGTGGCTACGTTTTTGGACGAGAACTAGCTGAGTGCCGTCTTATGCATAATTACTTGACATCTCTGAGTGCTGACTTTTTACGACTTTTTATTATCTTCCTGTTTGCCAGTTCAGCGCTTTTTGCTGCCACCGACGGTGTTATCTGTAAACCAATCAGTGATTTAACGGCAGGTTTTTCAGGAAAGGCGTTTTTAGCTGATTCGTTTTTAGCCGACAGAGGTCAGGTATGTTTTAAGCCTGTTGACGATAGCAGAGCAGTTTTTTCTCCTTTCTCTGACAGTTTGCTTTTCTATTTCCTGTCAACCGTTTTTTCAACTGCCGGAAGCGCCGGTGTTGTTTTTTCGGGCAGACCCGGGAACGTATTAAGCCACAACAACCCGTTACAGGCGGAATCACCGTCCCGGACATCCTTTTTAAAAACACTGTTAAAAAACAGATTGCTTCCTGACGGTGCTTTTTCCAGAGAGGCAAACGACAGAAAAAGAAACAGGCTTGAGGGAGAGCTGGATCAGGCGATTGCTAGCTGGCAGCGACTTGTTAAAAGACCGTCTTATCCTGCCGCTGTTGTTTCTGTGAGCGATGCCTCTATGCGGGTAGTTATTACCCGGGACAACATTCTCCGGAGTGTCAGCCTGGTTGCTTTGTACGAAAAACTGCTCAACATGCAGGCGCAAAGCTATCTCGCACTTTTGGATACCGAAGCTCTGAAGGACATTGCAGGTATCGTCACTGGTAGTCTGGTGGCTTCCGGGAGTGGCGGTGATGGTGACGATGACGATAATGACAGCACTCATTACACCTTCGATGCCGAGCCTGAGCCACTGATCATTGCCTATGGCGACAAGGAGTACCCGGAGCAGGATTCAGCAAAAGAACTGAACAGGAAGAATCTGGAAAATAAACGACAACTGTTAAAAATCCTCCGAAAAAAAATGCAACAGGCCATAGTCCGGGGTCATGGTGACCTGGCCCGGATTCTTGATAACAGGATCATGCTGATTGCCGCTGACCTTGAATACCTGACTGATTTGGATACATCCGCAACCGGAATAACGGAAAACGATCAGGGTTCCCCGGGGATTTTGTCATTCCTGAAGGCATCGCTGGCTACTGATGACCGGGAGCTGTGGCAGCGTGATGATGACGCCCTGAAACAGTCGCTGTCTCAACACCAGGTAAACACTGACTATCAGAGCATTCTCATTGTTCCCGGTGAGCTGACACATGAAGAAGCCCTGTTCTACGACCGGTGGCGACTTACGGACGCGGGTTTGGTTTACCAGGCATTGAGAAGACGGCTGGAACAGCAGTTACAGCTGGAAACAGACGACATTAGCGTGTCAACAAAACAAACTGAGTTTCTGGTTTCTGGTCTTGAAACGCTGGTGCGTCAGTTCCGGGGGATGTTGTCAGCTGATCTTTCAAGCCAGTACGATGAGAGGCAGGTACCCCACCAGGAAGGCGGAGGCCAGAATCAGAAAAAAAGCAAAGCCAGTTCATCTGAGGCAGCAGGCAGTCAAGAAGGCTCAAATTCAAACGCCCGCAAAAACAAAGCGTCTCGGGATAATAAGAGTGAGAGTGGCTGGAAAAAAGGCGATGAGGGGGAAGAGCCACCCGACAACGATAAACATACATACAGCAAGACCATCGACTGCCCGTCTTGTCACGGACCTTGCGAAGAGGAGAAGCCAGAAGCTGGTATTTCAGTAGCGGGGGGGCGCTCAACCGCTGCAGAAGGAAATGAGAAGTTACAGGGTGACAAGTGCTCCATCTGCAAGGATGACTTAGGCGCTATTTCGGTCGTCAAGACGAACTGTAATCATCAATATCATCTGGAGTGCATTGCCGGATGGCTTAGGGAACAGGCTCCGGCTACGGCTCTTGCATCACCTTCGTGTGCTTATTGTCGGCAACAAGCCTTGCCGCTGGTGCGAGTGGACGGTGGCATGCTTTATGAAGACTCTGAATTCTGTGAAGACCTGCCTCTGCAAGCTTGTCGTGCCGGGGATTTGAAAACGCTGCAGCGTTCGCTTGAACTAGACAGCAGGATTGCCAATAAACAGTTTCGTTCAGCTGTTTCGGGTTTCGGCATCAGTTTGTTGTACGCTGCTGTCCTGAATGGTCATACGGAGTGCTTGCAACCCCTGATTGATGCCGGGGCAGTTGTTGGTGCTGCCCTGTGGGAAGATGGTCACACTCTTCTGCACATCGCTGCCCACAAAGGTTATACCGAGTGCCTGAAAGTTCTGATCAAGGCCGGGGCGGATGTTAAGGCTACCCTGACGACGGATGGTGCCACTCCTCTGCACTTCGCTGCCCAAGACGGTCATACCGGGTGCGTGGAGCTTCTGATCAAGGCCGGGGCGATTGTTGATGCTGCCTGGACGGTGGATGGTGTCACTCCTCTGCACCTCGCTGCCCAGGGCGGTCATATCGGGTGCATGGAACTTTTGATCAAGGCCGGGGCGGATGTTGGTGCTGACCAGACGGTGGATGGTGTCACTCCTCTGCACCTCGCTGCCCAGGGCGGTCATATCGGGTGCATGGAACTTTTGATCAAGGCCGGGGCGGATGTTAAGGCTACCCTGACGACGAATGGTGCCACTCCTCTGCATATCGCTGCCCAAGTCGGTCATACCGAGTGCATGAAACTTCTGATCAAGGCCGGGGCGGATGTTAAGGCTGCCCTGACGACGAATGGTGACACTCCTCTGCACCTCGCTGCCCAAGGCGGACATATCGAGTGCATGAAACTTCTGATCAAGGCCGGGGCGGATGTTGGTGCTGACCAGGCGGTGGATGGTGCCACTCCTCTGCACTTTGCTGCCCAAGTCGGTCATACCGAGTGCATGGAACTTCTGATCAAGGCCGGGGCGGCTGTTGATGCTGCCCTGACGACGTTTGGTGGCACTCCTCTGCACTTCGCTGCCCAAGGCGGTCATACCGGGTGCGTGGAACTTCTTATCAATGCCGGGGCGGCTGTTGATGCTGCCCGGACGACGTTTGGTGACACTCCTCTGCACCTCGCTGCCGAGAACGGTCATGCCGGGTGCGTGGAACTTCTGATCAAGGCCGGGGCGGCTGTTGATGCTGCCCGGACGACGTTTGGTGACACTCCTCTGCACCTCGCTGCCGAGAACGGTCATGCCGGGTGCGTGGAACTTCTGATCAAGGCCGGGGCGGGTGTTGATGCTGCACTGACGACAGATGGTAGCACTCCTCTGCACCTCGCTGCCGAGAACGGTCATGCCGGGTGCGTGGAACTTCTTATCAATGCCGGGGCGGCTGTTGATGCTGCCCGGACGACGGATGGTATCACTCCTCTGCACATCGCGGCCCAAGGCGGTCATACCGGGTGCGTGGAGCTTCTGATCAAGGCCAGGGCGGCTGTTGATGCTACCCGGACGGCGGATGGTGCCACTCCTTTGCACCTCGCTACCCTGAAAGGTCGTACCGGGTGCGTGGAGCTTCTGATCAAGGCCAGGGCGGCTGTTGATGCTGCCCTGACGACGTTTGGTGGCACTCCTCTGCACTTCGCTGCCCAAGGCGGTCATACCGGGTGCGTGGAACTTCTGATCAAGGCTGGGGCGGTTGTTGATGCTGTCCTGACGAAGGATGGTAGCACTTCTCTGCACCTCGCTACCCAAGGCGGTCATACCGGGTGCGTGGAACTTCTGATCAAGGCCGGGGCGATTGTTGATGCTGCCCGGACGGTGGATGGTGTCACTCCTCTGCACCTCGCTGCCCAGGGCGGTCATATCGGGTGCATGGAACTTTTGATCAAGGCCGGGGCGGATGTTGGTGCTGCCCAGACGGTGGATGGTGCCACTCCTCTGCACCTCGCTGCCCTGAAAGGTCGTACCGGGTGCGTGAAGCTTCTGATTAATGCCAAGGCGGATGTTAAGGCTGCCCTGACGACGAATGGTGCCACTCCGCTGCGCATTGCTAACCGGAACGGCCACACCGGGTGCGCGAAACTTCTGACCGCTGCCGAGGAGCCTGACCGAGAATAAGATTTATCTGATATAATAGCGTTCAAAACGCAGCCCTGATGAAGCCTGATGTCGCCACCTCCAAAATTCAAGGATAGCCCTGTTGAGTTTGACCAGCACCTGCTGTTTCCAACCAACATCTTTGATCTTCTTCCCAAAGATCATGATTGCTACATCTATGAGACCATCTTCCAGAACATTGATACCTCGAAAGTTGAAAAGCAGTACCATCACCTTGGACTGCATGCCTACCCACCCAAGCTGATCGTAGGTATCCTGATCTACGCCTACAGTCATGGTGTATTCAGCTCCCGTGAAATAGAAAAACGGTGTCGGCAGGATCTGGCATTCACATTCATGTACATCTCTCAGATGAATTGCCCAAACTTTCGTGTCCTGGGGGACTTCCGCAAAAACAACCTGTCGTTTTTTCATGACTGTTTCAAACAGTCCGTCAAGCTGGCGATGGAGCTGAAACTGGCATCGCTTGGGCATATCAGTCTGGATGGTTCGAAATTCAAAGCCAACAGCTCAAAGCATAAGGCCATGAGCTACGGCCGGCTTAAAGCCAAAGAGGCAGAACTCAGCGCTGAGGTTGATGAACTGATCAAAAAAGCCAGCCAGTGCGATTAGGAAGAAGACGACGCCTACAAAGAAACCAATGGCTACAGTATTCCTGAAGACCTCCAGTTTAAAGAAGAACGGCTGAAGAAAATTAAGGCAGCCAAAAAAGCACTGGAAGAGCGTGAGAAAGCCCTCAATCCGGACGAGCCAATAGACGACAAGAAGCAGATTAGCTTTGCAGACCATGATGCCCGGATGATGAGCAAGAAGGGGTACTGCGAATACAGCTACAATGCCCAAATTAATGTAGATTCGGATCACCAGATCATTGTCGGCCAACACACCAGTCAACGCGCCAACGACGTACAGTAAGTAGAACCTGCTCTTCAGGCTCTGTCAGAGTCTACCGATGGCGCAGCTGTGGATAAATGGAGTATGGATAACGGCTATTTTTCAGGGCCAAATCTGCACGCTGTGGATAAACACGGAATAGACGGTTATATCGCTACTGACAGGGAAGAAAAACCGGCTGCCACCGATTTTGAAAATACTGATCGAAAGTTTGTCAAAGCGGATTTTACATATGATATTGAAGCGGACGTCTTCATCTGTCCGGCTGGGGAAAAATTGGTTACCAATCCGGCCAGTAAAGCTAAGAGGAAAGGCTACCGGGCAAACAAGGAAGTATGCCGAGAGTGCCCTTACCGCTCCAGATGCAGTGGCTCCAAAAAAAGTGCAGGCAGGGTAATTCGCACAGACAAGTTTGAAACTGCACGACAAGCCATGAATAAAAAAAATGGAAACAAGCCAAGCGAAGGCAGTATACGAACGTCGCAAAGTAATAGCGGAACCGCCGTTTGGTCAGATAGAAAACTCTGGATTCAGGAGTTTCAGTCTGCGCGGGAAAGAGAAAGTGGAAGCAGAGTTTTCACTGGTATGCACAGTGCATAGTTTCAAAAAAATTGTGAAGAAAGCTTCAACGGGTTCAATCCGTCTTGAGGATTTAAAAAAGGTTAGAAAAGCGGCATAAAGGTAAAGAAAAGCTGTAAATTTGCAAAAATGAGCAAATTAACCTCAAAAAGTGGTTGTTTTTTGCTCATTTTGAATTTTGTGAAACCCTTAGGAGGACTGCCTAAGCTATTCTCGGTCAGGCTCCGAGGAGAATAGTCAACCGTCAGACCAATAACTGGTTAAATACGACTTGCAGTGCTAAGTAAATCATCGCTTTGAACGGGATAAAAACGACTATGGCTCGATTTTTATCGACCCGCCCACCTTCTCAAACTCCAGGAAGTTCGAAGGCGTGTTTGATGCGCAGCGCGATCATGGTCATCTGATCAGGCTGGCCATGCGTCGTTTACAACTTCCGTCGTTCATATTGGAGAAGACTTACATAGGAAATTCAGACTACACTGCTTATTGCTTTTTTTACGCATTTGAGGTCTTTTCTTTTTTGCTGCCCTTTGCTGTCACTTGTGATTAAAGGCTCCGGGAAAGATAGTTTATAAAAAGCAGATGAGCTTCATTCATTCTCAGATCAAATTTTATCGATTATCAGGTGGCTACGTTTTTGGACGAGAACTAGCTGAGAGCCGTCTTGTGCATAATTTCAATAACTCCGAGCTGTAGGCAGGAGCTTAAAGGTGCATAATTACTTGACATCTCTGAGTGCTGACTTTTTACGACTTTTTATTATCTTCCTGTTTGCCAGTTCAGCGCTTTTTGCTGCCACCGACGGTGTTATCTGTAAACCAGTCAGTGATTTAACGACAGGTTTTTCAGGAAAGGCGTTTTTAGCTGATTCGTTTTTAGCCGACAGAGGTCAGGTATGTTTTAAACCTGTTGACGATAGCAGAGCAGTTTTTTCTCCTTTCTCTGACAGTTTGCTTTTCTATTTCCTGTCAACCGTTTTTTCAACTGCCGGAAGCGCCGGTGTTGTTTTTTCGGGCAGACCCGGAAACGTATTAAGCCACAACAACCCGTTACAGGCGGAATCACCGTCCCGGACACCCTTTTTAAAAACACTGTTAAAAAACAGACTGATTCCTGACGGTGCTTTTTCCAGAGAGGCAAACGACAGAAAAAGAAACAGGCTTGAGGGAGAGCTGGATCAGGCGATTGCTAACTGGCAGCGACTTGTTAAAAGACCGCCTTATCCTGCCGCTGTTGTTTCTATCAGTGATGCCTCTATGCGGGTAGTTATTACCCGGGACAACATTCTCCGGAGTGTCAGCCTGGTTTCTTTGTACGAAAAACTGCTCAACATCCAGACGCAAAGCTACCTCGCACTTTTGGATACCGAAGCTCTGAAGGACATTGCAGGTATCGTCACTGGTAGTCTGGTGGCTTCCGGGAGTGGCGGTGATGGTGACGATAATGACAGCACTCATTACACCTTCGATGCCGAGCCTGAGCCACTGATCATTGCCTATGGCGACAAGGAGTACCCGGAGCAGGATTCAGCGGAAGAACTGATCAGGAAGAATCTGGAAAATAAACGACAACTGTTAAAAATCCTCCGAAAAAAAATGCAACAGGCCATAGCCCGGGGTCATGGTGACCTGGCCCGGATTCTTGATAACAGGATCATGCTGATTGCCGCTGACCTTGAATACCTGACTGATTTGGATACATTCGCAACCGGAACAACGGAAAACGATCAGGGTTCCCCGGGGATTTTGTCATTCCTGAAGGCATCGCTGGCTACTGATGACCGGGAGCTGTGGCAGCGTGATGATGACGCCCTGAAACAGTCGCTGTCTCAACACCAGGTAAACACTGACTATCAGAGCATTCTCATTGTTCCCGGTGAGCTGACACATGAAGAAGCCCTGTTCTACGACCGGTGGCGACTTACGGACGCGGGTTTGGTTTACCAGGCATTGAGAAGACGGCTGGAACAGCAGTTACAGCTGGAAACAGACGACATTAGCGTGTCAACAAAACAAACTGAGTTTCTGGTTTCTGGTCTTGAAACGCTGGTGCGTCAGTTCCGGGGGATGTTGTCAGCTGATCTTTCAAGCCAGTACGATGAGAGGCAGGTACCCCATCAGGAAGGCGGAGGCCAGAATCAGAAAAAATACAATGCCAGTTCATCTGAGGCAGCAGGCAGTCAAGAAGACTCAAATTCAAACGCCCGCAAAAACAAAGCGTCTTGGGATAATAAGAGTGAGAGTGGCTGGAAAAAAGGCGATGAGGGGGAAGAGCCACCCGACAACGATAAACATACATACAGCAAGACCATCGACTGCTCACCTTGCCACGGACCTTGCAAAAAGGAGAAGCCAGAAGCTGGTATTTCAGTAGCGGGGGGGCGCTCAACCGCTGCAGAAGGAAATGAGAAGTTACAGGGTGACAAGTGCTCCATCTGCAAGGATGACTTAGGCGCTATTTCGGTCGTCAAGACGAACTGTAATCATCAATATCATCTGGAGTGCATTGCCGGATGGCTTAGGGAGCAGGCTCCGGCTACGGCTCTTGCATCACGTTCGTGTGCTTATTGTCGGCAACAAGCCTTGCCGCTGGTGCGAGTGGACGGCAGCAAGCTTTATGAAGACTCTGAATTCTGTGAATCCTTGCCTCTGAATGTTGCTCGTAACGGGGATTTGGAAACACTGCAGCGTCTGCTGGAAATAGACAGTAGTATTGTCAATGAACAGTTTCGTTCAGCCGTTTCGGGTTCCGGCATCAGTTTGTTGCACGTTGCTGCCCTGAAGGGTCATGCAGGGTTTTTGCAAACCCTGATCGATGCCGGGGCAGTTGTTGGTGCTGCCCTGAGGGCAGATGGTCTCACCCTTCTGCACATCGCTGCCTACAAAGGTTATACCGAGTGCCTGAAAGTTCTGATCAAGGCCGGGGCGGATATTAAGGCTACCCTGACGACGGATGGTGTCACTCCCCTGCACTGCGCTGCCGAAGGCGGTCATACCAGGGGCATGGAACTTCTGATCAAGGCCGGGGCGGATGTTAAGGCTGCCCTGACGACGGATGGTGACACTCCTCTGCACTTTGCTGCCCAAGGCGGTCATACCGGGTGCGTGGAGCTTCTGATCAAGGCCGGGGCGGATGTTGATGCTGCCCGGACGACGGATGGTGTCACTTCTCTGCACCTCGCTGCCCAAGACGGACATATCGAGTGCATGGAACTTCTGATCAAGGCTGGGGCGGCTGTTGATGCTGCCCGGACGACGGATGGTATCACTCCTCTGCACATCGCTGCCCAAGTCGGTCATACCGAGTGCGTGGAGCTTCTGATCAAGGCCAAGGCGGCTATTGATGCTGCCCTGACGACAAATGGTGCCACTCCTCTGCACATCGCTGTCCAAGTCGGTCATACCGAGTGCATGAAACTTCTGATCAAGGCCGGGGCGGATGTTAAGGCTGCCCTGACGACGAATGGTGACACTCCTCTGCACCTCGCTGCCCAAGACGGACATATCGAGTGCATGAAACTTCTGATCAAGGCCGGGGCGGCTGTTGATGCTGCCCGGACGACGAATGGTGTCACTTCTCTGCACCTCGCTGCCCAAGGCGGACATATCGAGTGCATGAAACTTCTGATCAAGGCTGGGGCGGCTGTTGATGCTGCCCGGACGACGGATGGTGTCACTCCTCTGCACATCACTGCCCAAGTCGGTCATACCGAGTGCATGAAACTTCTGATCAAGGCCGGGGCGGATGTTAAGGCTACCCTGACGACGGATGGTGCCACTCCTCTGCACTTCGCTGCCCAAGGCGGTCATACCGAGTGCATGAAACTTCTGATCAAGGCCGGGGCGGATGTTAAGGCTGCCCTGACGACGAATGGTGACACTCCTCTGCACCTCGCTGCCCAAGACGGACATATCGAGTGCATGAAACTTCTGATCAAGGCCGGGGCGGCTGTTGATGCTGCCCGGACGACGAATGGTGTCACTTCTCTGCCCCTCGCTGTCCAAGGCGGACATATCGAGTGCATGAAACTTCTGATCAAGGCCGGGGCGGATGTTAAGGCTGCCCTGACGACAAATGGTGCCACTCCTCTGCACCTCGCTGCCCTGAAAGGTCGTACCGAGTGCGTGGAACTTCTGATCAAGGCCGGGGCGGATGTTGATGCTGCCCTGACGACGGATGGTGCCACTCCTTTGCACCTCGCTGCCGAGAACGGTCATATCGGGTGCGTGGAACTTCTGATCAAGGCCGGGGCGGCTGTTGATGCTGCCCTGACGACGGATGGTGCCACCCCTCTTTCCTACGCTGCCGAGAACGGTCATACCGGGTGCGTGGAGCTTCTGATCAAGGCCGGGGCGAATGTTAAGGCTGCCCTGACGACGAATGGTGACACTCCGCTGCGCATCGCTAACCGGAACGGCCAGACCGGGTGCGCGAAACTTCTGACCGCTGCCGAGGAGAATTGTCAACCGTCAGACCAATAACTGGTTAAATACGACTTGCAGTGCTACGTAAATCATCGCTTTGAACGGGATAAAAACGACTATGACCCAATTTTTATCGACCCGCCCACCTTCTTAAACTCCAGGAAGTTCGAAGGCGTGTTTGATGCGCAGCGCGATCATGGTCATCTGATCAGGCTGGCCATGCGTCGTTTACAACTTCCGTCGTTCATATTGGAGAAGACTTACATAGGAAATTCAGACTACACTGCTTATTGCTTTTTTTACGCATTTGAGGTCTTTTCTTTTTTGCTGCCCTTTGCTGTCACTTGTGATTAAAGGCTCCGGGAAAGATAGTTTATAAAAAGCAGATGAGCTTCATTCATTCTCAGATCAAATTTTATCGATTATCAGTTGGCTACGTTTTTGGGCGGGAACTAGCTGAATGCCGTCTTGTGCATAATTTCAATAACTCCGAGCTGTAGGCAGGAGCTTGAAGGTGCATAATTACTTGACATCTCTGAGTGCTGACTTTTTACGACTTTTTATTATCTTCCTGTTTGCCAGTTCAGCGCTTTTTGCTGCCACCGACGGTGTTATCTGTAAACCAGTCAGTGATTTAACGGCAGGTTTTCCAGAAAAAGCGTTTTTAGCTGATTCGTTTTTAGCCGACAGCGGTCAGGTATTTTTTAAACCTGTTGACGATAGCAGAGCAGTTTTTTCTCCTTTCTCTGACAGTTTGCTTTTCTATTTCCTGTCAACCGTTTTTTCAACTGCCGGAAGCGCCGGTGTTGTTTTTTCGGGCAGACCCGGAAACGTATTAAGCCACAAAAACCCGTTACAGGCGGAATCACCGTCCCGGACATCCTTTTTAAAAACACCGTTAAAAAGCAGATTGCTTCCTGACGGTGCTTTTTCCAGAGAGGCAAACGACAGAAAAAGAAACAGGCTTGAGGGAGAGCTGGATCAGGCGATTGCTAACTGGCAGCGACTTGTTAAAAGACCGCCTTATCCTGCCGCTGTTGTTTCTATCAGTGATGCCTCTATGCGGGTAGTTATTACCCGGGACAACATTCTCCGGAGTGTCAGTCTGGTTTCTTTGTACGAAAAACTGCTCAACATCCAGACGCAAAGCTATCTCGCACTTTTGGATACCGAAGCTCTGAAGGACATTGCAGGTATCGTCACTGGTAGTCTGGTGGTTTCCGGGAGTGGCGGTGATGGTGACGATGACGATAATGACAGCACTCATTACACCTTCGATGCCGAGCCTGAGCCACTGATCATTGTCTACGGCGACAAGGAGTACCCGGAGCAGGATTCAGCGGAAGAACTGATCAGGAAGAATCTGGAAAACAAACGACAACTGTTAAAAATCCTCCGAAAAAAAATGCAACAGGCCATAGCCCGGGGTCATGGTGACCTGGCCCGGATTCTTGATAACAGGATCATGCTGATTGCCGCTGACCTTGAGTACCTGACTGATTTGGATACATCCGCAACCGGAATAACGGAAAACGATCAGGGTTCCCCGGGGATTTTGTCATTCCTGAAGGCATCGCTGGCTACTGATGACCGGGAGCTGTGGCAGCGTGATGATGACGCCCTGAAACAGGCGCTGTCTCAACACCACGTAAACACTGACTATCAGAGCATTCTCATTGTTCCCGGTGAGCTGACACATGAAGAAGCCCTGTTCTACGACCGGTGGCGACTTACGGACGCGGGTTTGGTTTACCAGGCATTGAGAAGACGGCTGGAACAGCAGTTACAGCTGGAAACAGACGACATTAGCGTGTCAACAAAACAAACTGAGTTTCTGGTTTCTGGTCTTGAAACGCTGGTGCGTCAGTTCCGGGGGATGTTGTCAGCTGATCTTTCAAGCCAGTACGATGAGAGGCAGGTACCCCACCAGGAAGGCGGAGGCCAGAATCAGAAAAAAAGCAAAGCCAGTTCATCTGAGGCAGCAGGCAGTCAAGAAGGCTCAAATTCAAACGCCCGCAAAAACAAAGCGTCTCGGGATAATAAGAGTGAGAGTGGCTGGAAAAAAGGCGATGAGGGGGAAGAGCCACCCGACAACGATAAACATACATACAGCAAGACCATCGACTGCCCGTCTTGTCACGGACCTTGCGAAGAGGAGAAGCCAGAAGCTGGTATTTCAGTAGCGGGGGGGCGCTCAACCGCTGCAGAAGGAAATGAGAAGTTACAGGGTGACAAGTGCTCCATCTGCAAGGATGACTTAGGCGCTATTTCGGTCGTCAAGACGAACTGTAATCATCAATATCATCTGGAGTGCATTGCCGGATGGCTTAGGGAGCAGGCTCAGGCTACGGCTCTTGCATCACCTTCGTGTGCTTATTGTCGGCAACAAGCCTTGCCGCTGGTGCGAGTGGACGGTGGCATGCTTTATGAAGACTCTGAATTCTGTGAAGACCTGCCTCTGCAAGCTTGTCGTGCCGGGGATTTGAAAACGTTGCAGCGTTCGCTTGAACTAGACAGCAGGATTGCCAGTAAACAGTTTCGTTCAGCTGTTTCGGGTTTCGGCATCAGTTTGTTGCACGCTGCTGTCCTGAATGGTCATACGGAGTGCTTGCAACCCCTGATTGATGCCGGGGCAGTTGTTGGTGCTGCCCTGAGGGCAGATGGTCACACTCTTCTGCACATCGCTGCCCACAAAGGTTATACCGAGTGCCTGAAAATTCTGATCAAGGCCGGGGCGGATGTTGATGCTGCCCTGACGACAAATGGTGCCACTCCTCTGCACTTCGCTGCCCAAGGCGGTTATACCGAGTGCCTGAAAGTTCTGATCAAGGCCGGGGCGGATGTTAAGGCTGCCCTGACGACGAATGGTGACACTCCTCTGCACCTCGCTGCCCAAGTCGGTCATACCGAGTGCGTGGAACTTCTGATCAAGGCCGGGGCGGATGTTGATGCTGCCCGGACGACGAATGGTGTCATTTCTCTGCACCTCGCTGCCCAAGGCGGACATATCGAGTGCATGGAACTTTTGATCAAGGCCGGGGCGGATGTTGATGCTGCCCGGACGACGGATGGTGTCACTCCTCTGCACCTCGCTGCCCAAGGCGGTCATACCGGGTGCCTGAAAGTTCTGATCAAGGCTGGGGCGGCTGTTGATGCTACCCGGACGACGTTTGGTGACACTCCTCTGCACCTCGCTGCCGAGAACGGTCATACCGGGTGCGTGGAACTTCTGATCAAGGCCGGGGCGGTTGTTGATGCTGCCCTGACGACGGTTGGTATCACTCCTTTGTACTATGCTGCCGGGCACGGTCATACCGGGTGCGTGGAACTTCTGATCAAGGCCGGGGCGGGTGTTGATGCTGCCCTGACGACAGATGGTAGCACTCCTCTGCACATCGCTGCCCAAGGCGGTCATACCGGGTGCGTGGAGCTTCTGATCAAGGCCAGGGCGGCTGTTGATGCTACCCGGACGGCGGATGGTGCCACTCCTTTGCACCTCGCTACCCTGAAAGGTCGTACCGGGTGCGTGGAGCTTCTGATCAAGGCCGGGGCGAATGTTAAGGCTGCCCGGACGGCGGATGGTGCCACTCCTCTGCACCTCGCTGCCCTGAAAGGTCGTACCGGGTGCGTGGTGCTTCTGATCAAGGCCGGGGCGAATGTTAAGGCTGCCCTGACGACGAACGGTGACACTCCGCTGCGCATCGCTAACCGGAACGGCCAGACCGGGTGTGCGGAACTTCTGACCGCTGCCGAGGAGAATAGTCAACAGTCAGACCAATAACTGGCTAAATACGACTTGCAGTGCTACGTAAATCATCGCTTTGAACGGGATAAAAACGACTATGGCTCGATTTTTATCGACCCGCCCACCTTCTTAAACTCCAGGAAGTTCGAAGGCGTGTTTGATGTGCGGCGCGATCATGGTCATCTGACCAGGCTGGCCATGCGTCGTTTGAATGAAGGCGGTACTCTGTACTTCTCCAACAACTTCCGTCGTTCATATTGGAGAAGACTTAGGGGAACGGAAGGTTAGAATATACCGCTGTTGGCTATTAGCTTTTGGTGGTTGGCTGTCTGAGCAGCTAATAGCCAACCGCCAAAAGCCCGGTAAGACATTGAATGCTGCGCCCCTTACATAGGAAATTCAGACTACACTGCTGATTGCTTTTTTTACGCATTTGAGGTCTTTTCTTTTTTGCTGCCCTTTGCTGTCACTTGTGATTAAAGGCTCTGGGAAAGATAGTTTATAAAAAGCAGATGAGCTTCATTCATTCTCAGATCAAATTTTATTGATTATCAGTTGGCTACGTTTTTGGGTGGGAACTAGCTGAGTGCCGTCTTGTGCATAATTTCAATAACTCCGAGCTGTAGGCAGGAGCTTAAAGGTGCATAATTACTTGACATCTCTGAGTGCTGACTTTTTACGACTTTTTATTATCTTCCTGTTTGCCAGTTCAGCGCTTTTTGCTGCCACCGACGGTGTTATCTGTAAACCAGTCAGTGATTTAACGGCAGGTTTTCCAGGAAAGGCGTTTTTAGCTGATTCGTTTTTAGCCGACAGCGGTCAGGTATGTTTTAAACCTGTTGACGATAGCAGGGCAGTTTTTTCTCCTTTCTCTGACAGTTTGCTTTTCTATTTCCTGTCAACCGTTTTTTCAACTGCCGGAAGCGCCGGTGTTGTTTTTTCGGGCAGACCCGGGAACGTATTAAGCCACAACAACCCGTTACAGGCGGAATCACCGTCCCGGACATCCTTTTTAAAAACACCGTTAAAAAAAAGACTGATTCCTGACGGTGCTTTTTCCAGAGAGGCAAACGACAGAAAAAGAAACAGGCTTGAGGGAGAGCTGGATCAGGCGATTGTTAACTGGCAGCGACTTGTTAAAAGACCGCCTTATCCTGCCGCTGTTGTTTCTGTGAGTGATGCCTCTATGCGGGTAGTTATTACCCGGGACAACATTCTCCGGAGTGTCAGCCTGGTTTCTTTGTACGAAAAACTGCTCAACATCCAGACGCAAAGCTACCTCGCACTTTTGGATACCGAAGCTCTGAAGGGCATTGCAGGTATCGTCACTGGTAGTCTGGTGGCTTCCGGGAGTGGCGGTGACGATGACGATAATGACAGCACTCATTACACCTTCGATGCCGAGCCTGAGCCACTGATCATTGTCTACGGCGACAAGGAGTACCCGGAGCAGGATTCAGCGAAAGAACTGATCAGGAAGAATCTGGAAAATAAACGACAACTGTTAAAAATCCTCCGAAAAAAAATGCAACAGGCCATAGCCCGGGGTCATGGTGACCTGGCCCGGATTCTTGATAACAGGATCATGCTGATTGCCGCTGACTTTGAATACCTGACTGGTTTGAATACATCCGCAACCGGAATAACGGAAAACGATCAGGGTTCCCCGGGGATTTTGTCATTCCTGAGGGCATCGCTGGCTACTGATGACCGGGAGCTGTGGCAGCGTGATGATGACGCCCTGAAACAGTCGCTGTCTCAACACCACGTAAACACGGACTATCAGAGTATTCTCATTGTTCCCGGTGAGCTGACACATGAAGAAGCCCTGTTCTACGACCGGTGGCGACTTACGGACGCGGGTTTGGTTTACCAGGCATTGAGAAGACGGCTGGAACAACAGTTGCAGCTGGAAACAGACGACATTAACGTGTCAACAAAACAAACTGAGTTTCTGGTTTCTGGTCTTGAAACGCTGGCGCGTCAGTTCCGGGCGATGTTTTCGGCTGATCTTTCAAGCCAGTACGATGAGAGGCAGGTACCCCATCAGGAAGGCGGAGGCCAGAATCAGAAAAAGCGCAAGGCCAGTTCATCTGAGGCAGCAGGCAGTCAAGAAGGCTCAAATTCAAACGTCCCCCGAAACAAAGTTCCCCGGGGCAATAAAAATGAGAGTGGCTGGAAGAAAGGCGATGAGGGGGAAGAGCCTCCCGACAACGATAAACATACATACAGCAAGACCATCGACTGCTCACCTTGCCACGGACCTTGCAAAAAGGAGAAGCCAGAAGCTGGTATTTCAGTAGCGGGGGGGCGCTCAACCGCTGCAGAAGGAAATGAGAAGTTACAGGGTGACAAGTGCTCCATCTGCAGGAGTGACTTAGGCACTATTTCGGTCGTCAAGACGAACTGTAATCACCAATATCATCTGGAGTGCATTGCCGGATGGCTTAGGGAGCAGGCTCCGGCTACGGCTCTTGTATCACGTTCGTGTGCTTATTGTCGGCAAAGAGCCTTGCCGCTGGTGCGAGTGGACGGCAGCAAGCTTTATGAAGACTCTGAATTCTGTGAATCCTTGCCTCTGAATGTTGCTCGTAACGGGGATTTGGAAACACTGCAGCGTCTGCTGGAAATAGACAGTAGTATTGTCAATGAACAGTTTCGTTCAGCCGTTTTGGGTTCCGGCATCAGTTTGTTGCACGTTGCTGCCCTGAACGGTCATGCAGGGTTTTTGCAAACCCTGATCGATGCCGGGGCGGTTGTTGGTGCTGCCCTGCCGACAAATGCTGCCACACCTCTGTGCGTCGCTGTTGAGTACGGTCATACCAGGTGCGTGAAACTTCTGATCAATGCCAAGGCGGATGTTGATGCTGCCCTGACGACAGATGGTGGCACTCCTCTGCACCTCGCTGCCCAAGGCGGACATACCGAGTGCATGAAACTTCTGATTAAGGCTGGGGCGGCTGTTAAGGCTGCCCTGACGACGAATGGTGACACTCCTCTGCACCTCGCTGCCCAAGGCGGTCATACCGGGTGCGTGGAACTTCTGATCAAGGCCGGGGCGGATGTTGATGCTGCCCGGACGACGAATGGTGTCACTTCTCTGCACCTCGCTGCCCAAGGCGGACATATCGAGTGCATGGAACTTCTGATCAAGGCTGGGGCGGATGTTGATGCTGCCCTGACGACGAATGGTATCACTCCTCTGCACGTCGCTGCCCAAGTCGGTCATACCGAGTGCGTGGAGCTTCTGATCAAGGCCAAGGCGGCTATTGATGCTGCCCGGACGACGTTTGGTGAGACTCCTTTGCATCTCGCTGTCCTAGGCGGTCATATCGAGTGCGTGGAGCTTCTGATTAAGGCCAAGGCGGCTGTTGATGCTGCCCTGACGACGGATGGTGCCACTCCTTTGCACCTCGCTGCCGAGAACGGTCATATCGGGTGCGTGGAACTTCTGATCAAGGCCGGGGCGGCTGTTGATGCTGCCCTGACGACGGATGGTGCCACCCCTCTTTCCTACGCTGCCGAGAACGGTCATACCGGGTGCGTGGAACTTCTGATCAAGGCCGGGGCGGGTGTTGATGCTGCCCTGACGACAGATGGTAGCACTCCTCTGTACTTAGCTGCCGAGAACGGTCATACCGGGTGCGTGGAACTTCTGATCAAGGCCGGGGCGGGTGTTGATGCTGCCCGGACGACGGATGGTATCACTCCTCTGCACATCGCTGCCCAAGGCGGTCATACCGGGTGCGTGGAACTTCTGATCAAGGCCGGGGCGGGTGTTGATGCTGCCCTGACGACAGATGGTAGCACTCCTCTGCACATCGCTGCCCAAGGCGGTCATACCGGGTGCGTGGAGCTTCTGATCAAGGCCAGGGCGGCTGTTGATGCTACCCGGACGGCGGATGGTGCCACTCCTTTGCACCTCGCTACCCTGAAAGGTCGTACCGGGTGCGTGGAGCTTCTGATCAAGGCCGGGGCGGCTGTTGATGCTACCCGGACGGCGGATGGTGCCACTCCTCTGCACTTCGCTGCCCTGAAAGGTCGTACCGGGTGCGTGGAGCTTCTGATCAAGGCCAGAGCGAATGTTAAGGCTTCCCTGACGACGAACGGTGACACTCCGCTGCGCACCGCTAACCGGAACGGTCAGACCGGGTGCGCAAAACTTCTGACCGCTGCCGAGGAGAATTGTCAACCGTCAGACCAATAACTGGCTAAATACGACTTGCAGTGCTAGGTAAATCATCGCTTTGAACGGGATAAAAACGACTATGGCTCGATTTTTATCGACCCGCCCACCTTCTCAAACTCCAGGAAGTTCGAAGGCGTGTTTGATGCGCAGCGCGATCATGGTCATCTGATCAGGCTGGCCATGCGTCGTTTGAATGAAGGCGGTACTCTGTACTTCTCCAACAACTTCCGTCGTTCATATTGGAGAAGACTTACATAGGAAATTCAGACTACACTGCTTATTGCTTTTTTTACGCATTTGAGGTCTTTTCTTTTTTGCTGCCCTTTGCTGTCACTTGTGATTAAAGGCTCCGGGAAAGATAGTTTATAAAAAGCAGATGAGCTTCATTCATTCTCAGATCAAATTTTATCGATTATCAGGTGGCTACGTTTTTGGACGAGAACTAGCTGAGTGCCGTCTTGTGCATAATTTCAATAACTCCGAGCTGTAGGCAGGAGCTTAAAGGTGCATAATTACTTGACATCTCTGAGTGCTGACTTTTTACGACTTTTTATTATCTTCCTGTTTGCCAGTTCAGCGCTTTTTGCTGCCAACGACGGTGTTATCTGTAAACCAGTCAGTGATTTAACGGCAGGTTTTCCAGGAAAGGCGTTTTTAGCTGATTCATTTTTAGCCGACAGCGGTCAGGTATGTTTTAAACCTGCTGACGATAGCAGGGCAGTTTTTTCTCCTTTCTCTGACAGTTTGCTTTTCTATTTCCTGTCAACCGTTTTTTCAACTGCCGGAAGCGCCGGTGTTGTTTTTTCGGGCAGACCCGGAAACGCATTAAGCCACAAAAACCCGTTACAGGCGGAATCACCGTCCCGGACATCCTTTTTAAAAACACTGTTAAAAAACAGACTGATTCCTGAAGGTGCTTTTTCCAGAGAGGCAAACGACAGAAAAAGAAACAGGCTTGAGGGAGAGCTGGATCAGGCGATTGCTAACTGGCAGCGACTTGTTAAAAGACCGTCTTATCCTGCCGCTGTTGTTTCTATCAGTGATGCCTCTATGCGGATAGTTATTACCCGGGACAACATTCTCCAGAGTGCCAGCCTGGTTGCTTTGTACGAAAAACTGCTCAACATCCAGACGCAAAGCTACCTCGCACTTTTGGATACCGAAGCTCTGAAGGACATTGCAGGTCTCGTTACTGGTAGCCTGGTGGCTTCCGGGAGTGGCGGTGATGGTGGCGATGACGATAATGACAGCACTCATTACACCTTCGATGCCGAGCCTGAGCCACTGATCATTGTCTACGGCGACAAGAAGTACCCGGAGCAGGATTCAGCGGAAGAACTGATCAGGAAGAATCTGAAAAATAAACGACAACTGTTAAAAATCCTCCGAAAAAAAATGCAACAGGCCATAGCCCGGGGTCATGGTGACCTGGCCCGGATTCTTGATAACAGGATCATGCTGATTACCGCTGACCTTGAATACCTGACTGATTTGGATACATCCGCAACCGGAATAACGGAAAACGATCAGGGTTCCCCGGGGATTTTGTCATTCCTGAAGGCATCGCTGGCTACTGATGACCGGGAGCTGTGGCAGCGTGATGATGACGCCCTGAAACAGGCGCTGTCTCAACACCACGTAAACACTGACTATCAGAGCATTCTCATTGTTCCCGGTGAGCTGACACATGAAGAAGCCCTGTTCTACGACCGGTGGCGACTTACGGACGCGGGTTTGGTTTACCAGGCATTGAGAATACGGCTGGAACAACAGTTGCAGCTGGAAACAGACGACATTGACGCGTCAACAAAACAAACTGAGTTTCTGGTTTCTGGTCTTGAAACGCTGGCGCGTCAGTTCCGGGCGATGTTTTCAGCTGATCTTTCAAGCCAGTACGATGAGAGGCAGGTACCCCATCAGGAAGGCGGAGGCCAGAATCAGAAAAAACGCAAAGCCAGTTCATCTGTGGCAGAAGGCGGGCAAGAAGACCCAAATTCAAACGCCCCCCCAAACAAAGTTTCCCGGGGCAATAAAAATGAGAGTGGCTGGAAGAAAGGCGATGAGGGGGAAGAGCCACCCGACAACGATAAACATACATATAGCAAGACCATCGACTGCTCACCTTGCCACGGACCTTGCAAAAAGGAAAAGCCAGAAGCTGGTATTTCAGTAGCGGGGGGGCGCTCAACCGCTGCAGAAGAAAATGAGAAGTTACTCCCAGCCCAGATGAAAAGCGCTCACTCAAGGCTTTTCCAGCCCTGGCAACCCACTTCGTCCACTGAAGACGATCTGCCTCAAACGTCTGATCATCAGCCTGATTATATTGAGTTGCCAGACGTGCGTAGTTATCAGGAACTGGAGTCTCATCACTCCTTTCTGGAAATTAAATCCAAGTTTCTGGATGATATTAAGGCACTCAAGACGCTGGCCTGCAACTATGTTGACCATCAATACGACAGGCAAATAGACACTTTCTTAGACAACCTGGATAAAGCACCGGAACATCTCAGGCAATTCTTGTGGCCCCTGTATCGTGAGACTCGCTTCCAGATCCATCAACTGGTCACCCAGCTTAAAGATTTACAAGGCTCTCAAAACGATGCCCAAAAAACACATATCACTTCTCTACTCCATGAGTGCCTGTACGGTATCGATCTTTGCCTGCAAGGCGTTCACGGTCGTTTTAGCCACAACTTTCTTTATTTCCAGGCGTCCCGGGAAAACGGGCTGGACGCGAAACTGTTCACCGTAAAAAAACGCCTGCTTAAACAATTTGTTGATTCTTTTCTGTTTCAACTGCAACGGGAGGGCGTTACTAAGATTCCGTCAGGTATGGAAACCCACTGGGGTAACGGGTTTTACAACCTTTACTGTGAATCTCTGGGACTTCCCAATGTTGCTGATCCATCGGCTCCAACCTATTTGGACGCTGACCTGGTCCAGCGTTTTTGTTCTGAGGTAAAACTGTCAGTTAACGGGGGCACTATTCTTCGGGCAATGGCGAATGAATGGTCTGAGCAGCTTAAAGAGTCTCTTCAACAGCTGGATGTGTCAGCATGGGAAACCAACGACATTGCTCCCGCCGCGCTGACTGCGGACAAAACCGTGGCACTGGAAAATCAACTCTGCAAACCGGTTAACTATTTACTGGAAACAACCGGGGAACAATCCCTTAATCTCTGGACACTGATGGAAGAAAAAGAGGAGGGTAATTTTTCCCTTGCCCGCTACCGGGAAAAATTACTGGCCTGGGTCAGCGGCCACTTCTGCGACTCTTCATCGGTTAAGGTTCTCTCCGCCATTCCCGGCGAAGCTGACTCGAAATCCTGTATAGGAACGATTGGTGGGCATTTCTTCTGGGTATTTCGCAACGACCACTGTCTGGGTGCGGGAGAGGAGTGCACTTTTGATGCGGGCAATCACGACTCACTTCAACTCTATCATTTACAGGCCATTGACTTCAGCACCTGGGCAGAAGTTGGCCACGCTTTACTGACCCAGGCCATGGAACAGACCCAAAGTGCCGGGGATATTGCTTCGTTTTTCCTGCATGACGCCACCCGTGAACAACTCCGTAAAATACCACCATCCGTGATTCAGGCACTTTCCAGTCAACTGACCGATAAACTGGCTCACAGCGATAGAGGTTTCAAAGAGAAATTGTGTTGGCACGTCGCCAACCAGTTGGCCAGCTCCGGCACAAACCCCGTTTCGCCAGATGTTCTGCGCTGGTTAGTGGACACCCCATTACTGGAGCCCGTCTTGTCAGAACTCCGTGTGCGAGGAATCAATATTTCGCCGATCACACAAAGTCTGAACAGTTGGCAAATCTCAAACTTTTCACAAAAGGCTACAGACCAATTGCTGACACCTCAGGATTGTCAACGATTATTTGAACGGGCTTACGCTCTGGAACAGGGTGACACAATGTCTCGTCTCCTGTTAACGGGCCATTGCGATCAATTAACAGGTCGACTCAACAATAATGGAGAAAACCTCCTCGGCGTTTTGGTACGCCTTGGTGCGGTGCATGGGGTGCAATATCTTCTGGTATTGAACAGTCGAGAGCTTACCCATGGAAACGTATGGGGGAGCAGAGAAGAGGTTACCCATAGAAACATATGGGGTCAGACCCCCCTTTACAGCGCTGCCCGGAACGGTCACGCAAAGTGCATCGAGTCCTTACTGTGCGAACCCGACATTCAGGTCAATGCGGAGGATAATAATGGCTTTACGCCCCTGATGGTTGCAGCCTCAGGAGGTCACGCAAGGTGCATTCAGGAGCTACTGAGAGCGCCCGACATTCAGGTCAATGCGGAGGATAATAATGGCCTTACGCCCCTGATGGTTGCAGCCTCAGGAGGTCACGCAAGGTGCATTCAGGAGCTACTGAAAGCACGCGGCATTCAGGTCAACAAGCAGGATAATGGGAGCTTTACGGCACTGCAGCACGCTGCCACAGGAGGTCACGCAAGGTGCATTCAGGAGCTACTGAAAGCACGCGGCATTCAGGTCAACAAAGCGAATGTCTGGGGTCACACACCCCTGACTCTTGCAGCCTCAGAAGGTCACGCAAAGTGCATTCAGCAGCTATTGAAAGCAGATGGCATTCAAATCAACAAACCGAATAATGAGGGCTTTACGCCCCTGATCTGTGCTGCCTCAAGAGGTCACGCAGAGTGCGTTCAGAAGCTACTGGACGCGCCCGGCATTAAAGTCAACAAGAAGGATAATGAGGGCTTTACGCCCCTGATCCGTGCTGCCTCAGGAGGTCACGAAGAGTGCGTTCAGAAGCTACTGGACGCGCCCGGCATTAAAGTCAACAAGAAGGATAATGAGGGCTTTACGCCCCTGATCTACGCTGTCTCAGGAGGCCACGCAAAGTGCATTCAGATGCTGCTGAACGCGACTGACATTCAAGTCAATGAGAAGAATAACAGAGGCCTTACGCCCCTGCACTACATTGTCCAAAAGGATCAACTTGATTGCCTTAAGGCATTACTGAATAAGCCCGGAATTGAGGTCAACAATAGGTGTAAATATGGCCTTACGCCCCTGCACTATGCTGTCGAAAACGGCCTCGATGGCGTTAAGGCACTTCTGGAAGTGTTCGGCATTCAGGTCAATGAGACAGATAATAATGGCTTTACACCATTGCACCGGGCTGTTCTCTCTAATAAAGTGGAATGCATTCCGGAGCTATTGAAAGCACACGGCATTGAAGTCAACAAACCGGATAATATAGGCTGTACGCCCCTGATCCGGGCTGTTCGCTCTAATAAAGTGAAATGCATTCCGGAGCTGTTGAAAGCAGACGGCATTGATGTCAACAAGGCGAATAATCAGGGCTTTACGCCCCTCATCTGGGCTGCTCGCTCTGATAAAGTGAAATGCATTCCGGAGCTGTTGAAAGCAGACGGCATTGATGTCAACAAACCGGATAATACAGGCAATACGCCCCTCATCTCGGCTGCTTTCTTTAATAAAGTGAAATGCATTCCGGAGCTATTGAAAGCAGACGGCATTGATGTCAACAAGGCGAATAATGAGGGCTGTGCGCCCCTGACTGTTGCAGCCTCAGCAGGTCACGCAGAGTGCATTCAGAAGCTATTGGAAGCAGACGGCATTGATGTCAACAAGGCGGATAATATGGGCCGTACGCTCCTGCACTACATTGCCCGGCAGAATCAACTTGATTGCCTTATGGCATTACTGGGAAAGACCGGAATTGAGGTCAACAGCAAGTGTAACAAAGGTTTTACGCCTCTGCACGAAGCTGTTTGTTCTAATAAAGTGGAATGCATTAACAAGTTATTGGAAATGCCCGGAATCAAAGTCAACAAGAAGGATAGCAATGGCTGTATGCCCCTGCACCACGCTGCCTTCAAAGGCTTTAGCGAATGCCTTAATGCATTACTGGGTGTGTCAGAAACCCAAATCAATGAGAAATGCAATTCTGGCGCGACACCATTGCACTTCGCTGTCCGCTGCGGCGAAATCAGGTGCATTAAGGCGTTACTTGAAGCACCCGACATCCAGGTCAATGAGAAAGATAGTGATGGTTCGACACCATTGCACTATGCAGCCGAAGGGGCTGATGTTGAGTGCGTTGAGGCGTTGCTGAGAGTGCCCGGCATTCAGGGCAATAAGAAAGACAATAATGGTTTGACGCCTCTGCAACTCGCAATCGAGAAAGGCAACAACAGATGTGTGCCATTATTGTGTTCGGCCGAACTCGGCTCCGGACTACCTTTTTTAGCATTGTAAGATCAGGGAGGCAGAGGGCGTAAGCCGGTAACTCCTTGTTCTCTGCCTCCAGTTTTAAAATCTGCTCACTCACAATAGTTACGGAACTTGTCCTCTCCTTATTGGTCAAAGAGTTTTCTATTTAAACGGCAACCGCATGTAGGCATGGAAACAGAGTAACTTTACACAGGTTACTGCCGGGATGATTTGACTGAAAAGAGGATTTTCCAACCATGTTCCCAGCCCAGATAAGAAGCGCTGTAAGTACTCAAAAGCCGGTACATGAAGAGGCAAAACCTGAGTTTGTCGTCTAACCTTCAAACCCATGATTACTTTTCCTCCTGAAGACCTTTCCCCCAGCCTGCTTGAATACATGGTCAGGCAACAGGAACTGATTGCCCAGCAGCAGGCACGAATAGAGGTTCTGAAAGCCGAAATCATACGTCTGAAGAAGTTGAATCCAAAACCCAACATCAAGCCCAATACCAAACCACCAGACGACAGCAATTCCGATAACCCTCCCGACTCCAGCGACAGTGCTAGCACAGACAGCACAGGAAACAATGACGCATCAAGCCGAAAATCAGAGGTAGATAAACCAGACGACTCTACTCGCAAAAAAAGGTCTCAGCCTCCCAGCCCTCCTGTCTCTGAAGAACACTGCTATTTTGGGATTACCTGACAGACAGGTTAAACGGCACCGGTTCGTTTCCGAGATTGGCGGATGTTATTGAATACGCTTCTTGCTGGCTTCCATGTGGTCAATGTAGGGGTTATTGAGTAATGACACTTTTTATTATCTTCCTGTTTGCCAGTTCAGCGCTTTTTGCTGCCACAGACGGTGTTATCTGTAAACCCGTCGGTGATTTAACGGCAGGTTTTCCGGGAAGGGCGTTTTTAGCTGATTCGTTTTTAGCCGACAGCGGTCAGGTATGTTTTGAACCTGTCGACGATAGCAGAGCGTTTTTTTCTCCTTTCTCTGACAGTTTGCTTTTCTATTTCCTGTCAACCGTTTTTTCAACTGCCGGAAGCGCCGGTGTTGTTTTTTCGGGCAGACCCGGGAACGTATTAAGCCACAACAACCCGTTACAGGCGGAATCACCGTCCCGGACATCCTTTTTAAAAACACCGTTAAAAAAAAGACTGATTCCTGACGGTGCTTTTTCCAGAGAGGCAAACGACAGAAAAAGAAACAGGCTTGAGGGAGAGCTGGATCAGGCGATTGTTAACTGGCAGCGACTTGTTAAAAGACCGCCTTATCCTGCCGCTGTTGTTTCTGTGAGTGATGCCTCTATGCGGGTAGTTATTACCCGGGACAACATTCTCCGGAGTGTCAGCCTGGTTGCTTTGTACGAAAAACTGCTCAACATCCAGACGCAAAGCTATCTCGCACTTTTGGATACCGAAGCTCTGAAGGACATTGCAGGTATCGTCACTGGTAGTCTGGTGGCTTCCGGGAGTGGCGGTGATGGTGACGATGACGATAATGACAGCACTCATTACACCTTCGATGCCGAGCCTGAGCCACTGATCATTGTCTACGGCGACAAGAAGTACCCGGAGCAGGATTCAGCGGAAGAACTGATCAGGAAGAATCTGGAAAATAAACGACAACTGTTAAAAATCCTCCGAAAAAAAATGCAACAGGCCATAGCCCGGGGTCATGGTGACCTGGCCCGGATTCTTGATAACAGGATCATGCTGATTGCCGCTGACTTTGAATACCTGACTGATTTGGATACATCCGCAACCGGAATAACGGAAAACGATCAGGGTTCCCCGGGGATTTTGTCATTCCTGAGGGCATCGCTGGCTACTGATGACCGGGAGCTGTGGCAGCGTGATGATGACGCCCTGAAACAGTCGCTGTCTCAACACCACGTAAACACGGACTATCAGAGTATTCTCATTGTTCCCGGTGAGCTGACACATGAAGAAGCCCTGTTCTACGACCGGTGGCGACTTACGGACGCGGGTTTGGTTTACCAGGCATTGAGAAGACGGCTGGAACAACAGTTGCAGCTGGAAACAGACGACATTAACGTGTCAACAAAACAAACTGAGTTTCTGGTTTCTGGTCTTGAAACGCTGGCGCGTCAGTTCCGGGCGATGTTTTCGGCTGATCTTTCAAGCCAGTACGATGAGAGGCAGGTACCCCATCAGGAAGGCGGAGGCCAGAATCAGAAAAAGCGCAAGGCCAGTTCATCTGAGGCAGCAGGCAGTCAAGAAGGCTCAAATTCAAACGTCCCCCGAAACAAAGTTCTCCGGGGCAATAAAAATGAGAGTGGCTGGAAGAAAGGCGATGAGGGGGAAGAGCCTCCCGACAACGATAAACATACATACAGCAAGACCACCGACTGCTCACCTTGCCACGGACCTTGCAAAAAGGAGAAGCCAGAAGCTGGTATTTCAGTAGCGGGGGGGCGCTCAACCGCTGCAGAAGGAAATGAGAAGTTACAGGGTGACAAGTGCTCCATCTGCAGGAGTGACTTAGGCACTATTTCGGTCGTCAAGACGAACTGTAATCACCAATATCATCTGGAGTGCATTGCCGGATGGCTTAGGGAGCAGGCTCCGGCTACGGCTCTTGTATCACGTTCGTGTGCTTATTGTCGGCAAAGAGCCTTGCCGCTGGTGCGAGTGGACGGCAGCAAGCTTTATGAAGACTCTGAATTCTGTGAATCCTTGCCTCTGAATGTTGCTCGTAACGGGGATTTGGAAACACTGCAGCGTCTGCTGGAAATAGACAGTAGTATTGTCAATGAACAGTTTCGTTCAGCCATTTTGGGTTCCGGCATCAGTTTGTTGCACGTTGCTGCCCTGAACGGTCATGCAGGGTTTTTGCAAACCCTGATCGATGCCGGGGCAGTTGTTGGTGCTGCCCTGAGGGCAGATGGTCTCACCCTTCTGCACATCGCTGCCTACAAAGGTTATACCGAGTGCCTGAAAGTTCTGATCAAGGCCGGGGCGGATGTTAAGGCTGCCCTGACGACGGATGGTGACACTCCTCTGCACTTTGCTGCCCAAGGCGGTCATACCGGGTGCGTGGAGCTTCTGATCAAGGCCGGGGCGGATGTTGATGCTGCACGGACGACGGATGGTGTCACTTCTCTGCACCTCGCTGCCCAAGGCGGACATATCGAGTGCATGGAACTTCTGATCAAGGCTGGGGCGGCTGTTGATGCTGCCCGGACGACGGATGGTGTCACTCCTCTGCACATCGCTGCCCAAGTCGGTCGTACCGAGTGCGTGGAGCTTCTGATCAAGGCCAAGGCGGCTATTGATGCTGCCCTGACGACAAATGGTGCCACTCCTCTGCACATCGCTGCCCAAGGCGGTCATACCGGGTGCCTGAAAGTTCTGATCAAGGCCGGGGTGGATGTTAAGGCTGCCCTGACGACGAATGGTGACACTCCTCTGCACCTCGCTGCCCAAGGCGGTCATACCGAGTGCATGGAACTTCTGATCAAGGCCGGGGCGGGTGTTGATGCTGCCCTGACGACAGATGGTAGCACTCCTCTGTACTTAGCTGCCGAGAACGGTCATACCGGGTGCTTGGAACTTCTGATCAAGGCCGGGGCGGATGTTGATGCTGCCCTGACGACTAATGGTGCCACTCCTCTGCACATCGCTGCCCTGAAAGGTCGTACCGGGTGCGTGGAGCTTCTGATCAAGGCCGGGGCGAATGTTAAGGCTGCCCTGACGACGAATGGTGACACTCCGCTGCGCATCGCTAACCGGAACGGCCAGACCAGGTGCGCGGAACTTCTGACCGCTGCCGAGGAGAATTGTCAACCGTCAGACCAATAACTGGCTAAATACGACTTGCAGTGCTACGTAAATCATCGCTTTGAACGGGATAAAAACGACTATGACCCGATTTTTATCGACCCGCACACCTTCTCAAACTCCAGGAAGTTCGAAGGCGTGTTTGATGTGCAGCGCGATCATGGTCATCTGATCAGGCTGGCCATGCGTCGTTTGAATGAAGGCGGTAATCTGTACTTCTCCAACAACTTCCGTCGTTCATATTGGAGAAGACTTACATAGGAAATTCAGACTACACTGCTTATTGCTTTTTTTACGCATTTGAGGTCTTTTCTTTTTTGCTGCCCTTTGCTGTCACTTGTGATTAAAGGCTCCGGGAAAGATAGTTTATAAAAAGCAGATGAGCTTCATTCATTCTCAGATCAAATTTTATCGATTATCAGTTGGCTACGTTTTTGGGCGGGAACTAGTTGAGCGCCGTCTTGTGCATAATTTCAATAACTCCGAGCTGTAGGCAGGAGCTTAAAGGTGCATAATTACTTGACATCTCTGAGTGCTGACTTTTTACGACTTTTTATTACCTTCCTGTTTGTCAGTTCAGCGCTTTTTGCTGCCACCGACGGTGTTATCTGTAAACCAGTCAGTGATTTAACGGCAGGCTTTCCAGGAAAGGCGTTTTTAGCTGATTCGTTTTTAGCTGACAGCGGTCAGGTATGTTTTAAACCTGTTGACGATAGCAGAGCAGTTTTTTCTCCTTTTTCTGACAGTTTGCTTTTCTATTTCCTGTCAACCGTTTTTTCAACTGCCGGAAGCGCCGGTGTTGTTTTTTCGGGCAGACCCGGAAACGTATTAAGCCACAAAAAACCGTTACAGGCGGAATCACCGTCCCGGACATCCTTTTTAAAAACACCGTTAAAAAACAGATTGCTTCCTGACGGTGCTTTTTCCAGAGAGGCAAACGACAGAAAAAGAAACAGGCTTGAGGGAGAGCTGGATCAGGCGATTGCTAACTGGCAGCGACTTGTTAAAAGACCGTCTTATCCTGCCGCTGTTGTTTCTGTGAGTGATGCCTCTATGCGGGTAGTTATTACCCGGGACAACATTCTCCGGAGTGTCAGTCTGGTTTCTTTGTACGAAAAACTGCTCAACATCCAGACGCAAAGCTACCTCGCATTTTTGGATACCGAAGCTCTGAAGGACATTGCAGGTATCGTCACTGGTAGTCTGGTGGCTTCCGGGAGTGGCGGTGATGGTGACGATGACGATAATGACAGCACTCATTACACCTTCGATGCCGAGCCTGAGCCACTGATCATTGCCTATGGCGACAAGGAGTACCCGGAGCAGGATTCAGCGAAAGAACTGATCAGGAAGAATCTGGAAAATAAACGACAACTGTTAAAAATCCTCCGAAAAAAAATGCAACAGGCAATAGCCCGGGGTCATGGTGACCTGGCCCGGATTCTTGATAACAGGATCATGCTGATTGCCGCTGACCTTGAATACCTGACTGACTTGGATACATCCGCAACCGGAATAACGGAAAACGATCAGGGTTCCCCGGGGATTTTGTCATTCCTGAAGGCATCGCTGGCTACTGATGACCGGGAGCTGTTGCAGCGTGATGATGACGCCCTGAAACAGTCGCTGTCTCAACACCAGATAAACACTGACTATCAGAGCATTCTCATTGTTCCCGGTGAGCTGACACATGAAGAAGCCCTGTTCTACGACCGGTGGCGACTTACGGACGCGGGTTTGGTTTACCAGGCATTGAGAAGACGGCTGGAACAGGAGTTGCAGCTGGAAACAGACGACATTAGCGTGTCAACAAAACAAACTGAGTTTCTGGTTTCTGGTCTTGAAACGCTGGCGCGTCAGTTCCGGGCTATGTTTTCGGCTGATCTTTCAAGCCATTACGATAGGAGGCAGGTACCCCATCAGGAAGGCGGAGACCTGAATCAGAAAAAACGCAAGGCCAGTTCATCTGAGGCAGCAGGCAGTCAAGAAGGCTCAAATTCAAACGCCCGCAAAAACAAAGCGTCTCGGGATAATAAGAGTGAGAGCGGCTGGAAAAAAGGCGATGAAGGGGAAGAGCCACCTGACAAAGATAAACATACATACAGCAAGACCATCGACTGCCCGTCTTGTCACGGACCTTGCGAAGAGGAGAAGCCAGAAGCTGGTATTTCAGTAGCGGGGAGGCGCTCAACCGCTGCAGAAGGAAGTGAGAAGTTACAGGGTGACAGGTGCTCCATCTGCAGGAGTGACTTAGGCACTATTTCGGTCGTCAAGACGAACTGTAATCACCAATATCATCTGGAGTGCATTGCCGGATGGCTTAGGGAGCAGGCTCCGGCTCCGGCTACGGCTCTTGCATCACGTTCGTGTGCTTATTGTCGACAAGAAGCCTTGCCGCTAGTGCGAGTGGACGGCAGCAAGCTTTATGAAGACTCTGAATTCTGTGAATCCTTGCCTCTGAATGTTGCTCGTAACGGGGATTTGGAAACACTGCAGCGTCTGCTGGAAATAGACAGTAGTATTGTCAATGAACAGTTTCGTTCAGCCGTTTCGGGTTCCTGCATCAGTTTGTTGCACGTTGCTGCCCTGAATGGTCATGCAGGGTTTTTGCAAACCCTGATCGATGCCGGGGCGGTTGTTGGTGCTGCCCTGCCGACAAATGCTGCCACACCTCTGTACATCGCTGTCCAGTGCGGTCATACCAAGTGCGTGAAACTTCTGATCAATTCCAAGGCGGATGTTGATGCTGCCCTGACGACAGATGGTGCCACTCCTCTGCACCTCGCTGCCCACAAAGGTCATACCGAGTGCATGAAACTTCTGATCAAGGCTGGGGCGGCTGTTGATGCTGCCCGGACGACGGATGGTGTCACTCCTCTGCACCTCGCTGCCCTGAAAGGTCGTACCGAGTGCGTGGAACTTCTGATCAATGCCGGGGCGGCTGTTGATGCTGCCCTGACGACGAATGGTGCCACTCCTCTGCACATCGCTGCCCAATGCGGTCATACCGGGTGCGTGGAACTTCTGATCAAGGCCGGGGCGGATGTTAAGGCTGCCCTCACGATGGATGGTGTCACTCCTCTGCACATCGCTGCCCAAGGTGGTCATACCGGGTGCCTGAAAGTTCTGATCAAGGCTGGGGCGGCTGTTGATGCTGCCCGGACGACGTTTGGTGACACTCCTCTGCACCTCGCTGCCGAGAACGGTCATATCGGGTGCGTGGAACTTCTGATCAAGGCCGGGGCGGTTGTTGATGCTGCCCTGACGACGGTTGGTATCACTCCTCTGTACTATGCTGCCGGGAACGGTCATACCGGGTGCGTGGAACTTCTGATCAAGGCCGGGACGGATGTTAAGGCTGCCCGGACGACGGATGGTACCACTCCTCTGCACATCGCTGCCCAAGGCGGTCATACAGGGTGCGTGGAGCTTCTGATCAAGGCCAGGGCGAATGTTAAGGCTTCCCTGACGACGAACGGTGACACTCCGCTGCGCATCGCTAACCGGAACGGCCAGACCGGGTGCGCGGAACTTCTGACCGCTGCCGAGGAGAATAGTCAACCGTCAGACCAATAACTGACTAAATACGACTTGCAGTGCTACGTAAATCACCGCTTTGAACGGGATAAAAACGACTATGACCCAATTTTTATCGACCCGCCCACCTTCTTAAACTCCAGGAAGTTCGAAGGCGTGTTTGATGCGCAGCGCGATCATGGTCATCTGATCAGGCTGGCCATACGTCATTTGAATGAAGGCGGTACTCTGTACTTCTCCAACAACTTCCGTCGTTCATATTGGTAGAGACTTTTTGTCCCGTACATAGGAAATTTAGACTACACTGCTAATTGCTTTTTTACGCATTTGAAGTCTTTTCTTTTTTGCTGTCCTTTGATGTCACTTGTGATTAAAGGCTTCAGGAAAGATAGTTTATAAAAAGCAGATGAGCTTCATTCATTTTCAAATCAAATTTTACTGATTATCAAGTGGCTACGTTTTTTGGACGAGAACTAGCTGAGAGCCGTCTTGTGCATAATTTCAATAACTCCGAGCTGTAGGCAGGAGCTTAAAGGTGCATAATTACTTGACATCTCTGAGTGCTGACTTTTTACGACTTTTTATTATCTTCCTGTTTGCCAGTTCAGCGCTTTTTGCTGCCACCGACGGTGTTATCTGTAAACCAGTCAGTGATTTAACGGCAGGCTTTCCAGGAAAGGCGTTTTTAGCTGATTCGTTTTTAGCCGACAGCGGTCAGGTATATTTTAAACCTGTTGACGATAGCAGAGCAGTTTTTTCTCCTTTCTCTGACTGTTTGCTTTTCTATTTCCTGTCAACCATTTTTTCAACTGCCGGAAGCGGCGGTGTTGTTTTTTCGGGCAGACCCGGAAACGTATTAAGCCACAAAAACCCGTCACAGGCGGAATCACCGTCCCGGACATCCTTTTTAAAAACACTGTTAAAAAACAGATTGCTTCCTGACGGTGCTTTTTCCAGAGAGGCAAACGACAGAAAAAGAAACAGGCTTGAGGGAAAGCTGGATCAGGCGATTGCTAACTGGCAGCGACTTGTTAAAAGACCGTCTTATCCTGCCGCTGTTGTTTCTATCAGTGATGCCTCTATGCGGGTAGTTATTACCCGGGACAACATTCTCCGGAGTGCCAGCCTGGTTGCTTTGTACGAAAAACTGCTCAACATCCAGACGCAAAGCTATCTCGCACTTTTGGATACCGAAGCTCTGAAGGACATTGCAGGTATCGTCACTGGTAGTCTGGTGGCTTCCGGGAGTGGCGGTGACGATGACGATAATGACAGCACTCATTACACCTTCGATGCCGAGCCTGAACCACTGATCATTGTCTACGGCGACAGGGAGTACCCGGAGCAGGGTTCAGCGGAAGAACTGATCAGGAAGAATCTGGAAAATAAACGACAACTGTTAAAAATCCTCCGAAAAAAAATGCAACAGGCCATAGTCCGGGGTCATGGTGACCTGGCCCGGATTCTTGATAACAGGATCATGCTGATTGCCGCTGACCTTGAATACCTGACTGATTTGGATACATCCGCAACCGGAATAACGGAAAACGATCAGGGTTCCCCGGGGATTTTGTCATTCCTGAAGGCATCGCTGACTACTGATGACCGGGAGCTGTGGCAGCGTGATGATGACGCCCTGAAACAGGCGCTGTCTCAACACCACGTAAACACTGACTATCAGAGCATTCTCATTGTTCCCGGTGAGCTGACACATGAAGAAGCCCTGTTCTACGACCGGTGGCGACTTACGGACGGGGGTTTGGTTTACCAGGCATTGAGAAGACGGCTGGAACAACAGTTGCAGCTGGAAACAGACGACATTAACGTGTCAACAAAACAAACTGAGTTTCTGGTTTCTGGTCTTGAAGCACTGGCGCGTCAGTTCCGGGCGATGTTTTCGGCTGATCTTTCAAGCCAGTACGATGAGAGGCAGGTACCCCATCAGGAAGGCGGAGGTCAGAATCAGGAAAAACACAAAGCCACTGCAGAAGGCAGGCAAGAAGGCTCAAATTTAAACACCCGCACAAACAAAGCGCCTCTGGACAATAAGAAGGAGAGTGGCTGGAAGAAAGGCGATGAGGGGGAAGAGCCACCCGACAACGATAAACATACATACAGCAAGACCATCGACTGTTCACCTTGCCACGGACCTTGCAAAAAGGAAAAGCCAGAAGCTGGTACTTCAGTAGCGGGGGAGTGCTCAACCGCTGCAGAAGGAAATGAGAAGTTACAGGGCGACAAGTGCTCCATCTGCATGAATGACTTAGGAGATATTTCGGTCGTCAAGACGAACTGTAATCACCAATATCATCTGGAGTGCATTGCCGGATGGCTTAGGGAGCAGGGTCCGGCTACGGCTCTTACATCACCTTCGTGTGCTTATTGTCGACAAAAAGCCTTGCCGCTGGTACGAGTGGACGGCGGCAAGCTCGATGAAGACTCTGAATTTTTTGAATCCCTGCCTCTGCAAGCCTGTCGTGCCGGGGATTTGGAAACACTGCAGAGTCTGCTGAATAGGAACAGTAGTATTGCCAGGATACAGTTTCGTTCAGCCGTTTCGGGTTTCGGCATCAGTTTATTGCACGCTGCTGCCCTGAACGGTCACAAAGAGTGCTTGCAACCTCTGATCGATGCCGGGGCGCTTGTTGATGCTGTACTGACGACGAATGGTGCCACCCCTCTGCACATGGCTGCTCAAAAAGGTCATACCGAGTGCCTGAAAGTTCTGATCAAGGCTGGGGCGGCTGTTGATGCTGTCCTGACAACGGATGGTGTCACTCCTCTGCACTTCGCTGCCCAAGGCGGTCATACCGAGTGCGTGGAACTTCTGATCAAGGCTGGGGCGGCTGTTGATGCTGCCTTGGTGACGGATGGTGCCACTCCTCTGCACCTCGCTGCCCTGAAAGGTCATACCGGGTCCGTGGAACTTCTGATCAAGGCTGGGGCGGCTGTTGATGCTGCCCTGGTGACGAATGGTGCCACTCCTCTGCACATCGCTGCCGAGAACGGTCATACCGGGTGCGTGGAACTTCTGATCAAGGCCAGAGCGACTGTTGATATTGCCCGGACGACGAATGGTGCCACTCCTCTGCACATCGCTGCCCTCAAAGGTCATACCAAGTGCATGGAACTTCTGATCAATGCCGAGGCGGCTGTTGATGCTGCCCGGACGACGGATGGTGCCACTCCTCTGCACCTCGCTGCCCTGAAAGGTCTTACCGGATCCGTGGAACTTCTGATCAAGGCCGGGGCGGATGTTGATGCTGCCCGGACGACGGATGGTGTCACTCCTCTACACATCGCTGCCCTAGGCGGTCTTACCGAGTGCATGGAACTTCTGATCAAGGCAGGGGCGGCTGTTGATCCTGTCCGGACGACGGATGGTGCCACTCCTCTGCATCTCGCTGCCCTGAAAGGTCATACCAAGTGCGTGGAACTTCTGATCAAGGCTGGGGCGGTTGTTTATGCCGCCCGGACGACGGATGGTGTCACTCCTCTACACATCGCTGCCATAGGCGGTCTTACCGAGTGCATGGAACTTCTGATCAAGGCAGGGGCGGCTGTTGCTGCCCGGACGACGGATGGTGTCACTCCTTTGCACTTCGCTGCCAAGAACAATGATACCGAGTGTGTGGAACTTCTGATCAAGGCTGGGGCGGCTGTTGATGCTGCCCTGACGACGAATGGTGCCACTCCTCTGCACATCGCTGCCCAAGGCGGTCATACCGAGTGCCTGAAAGTTCTGATCAAGGCTGGGGCGGCTGTTGATACTGCCCTGACGACGGATGGTGGCACTCCTCTGCACATCGCTGCCCAAGGCGGTCATACCGAGTGCGTGGAACTTCTGATCAAGGCCGGGGCGGCTGTTGATGCTGCCCGGACGGCGGATGGTGCCACTCCTTTGCACCTCGCTGCCCTGAAAGGTCGTACCGGGTGCGTGGAACTTCTGATCAAGGCCAGGGCGAATGTTAAGGTTGCCCTGACGACGAATGGTGACACTCCGCTGCGCATCGCTAACCGGAACGGCCAGACCGGTTGCGCGAAACTTCTGACCGCTGCCGAGGAGAATAGCCAACCGTCAGACCAATAACTGGCTAAATACGGTAGGCAGGAGCTTAATGGTGCATAATTACCTGACATCTCTGAGTGCTGACTTTTTACGACTTTTTATTATCTTCCTGTTTGCCAGTTCAGCGCTTTTTGCTGCCACCGACGGTGTTATCTGTAAACCAGTCAGTGATTTAACGGCAGGTTTTTCAGGAAAGGCGTTTTTAGCTGATTCGTTTGATTCGTTTTTAGCCGACAGCGGTCAGGTATGTTTTAAACCTGTTGACGATAGCAGGGCAGTTTTTTCTCCTTTCTCTGACAGTTTGCTTTTCTATTTCCTGTCAACCGTTTTTTCAACTGCCGGAAGCGCCGGTGTTGTTTTTTCTGGCAGACCCGGAAACGTATTAAGCCACAAAAATCCGTTACAGGCGGAATCACCGTTCTGGACATCTTTTTTAAAAACACTGCTAAAAAACAGATTGATTCCTGACGGTGCTTTTTCCAGAGAGGCAAACGACAGAAAAAGAAACAGGCTTGAGGGAGAGCTGGATCAGGCGATTGCTAACTGGCAGCAACTTGTTAAAAGACCGTCTTATCCTGTCGCTGTTGTTTCTGTCAGTGATGCCTCTATGCGGGTAGTTATTACCCGGGACAACATTCTCCAGAGTGTCAGCCTGGTTGCTTTGTACGAAAAACTGCTCAACATCCAGACACAAAGCTATCTCGCATTATTGGATACTGAAGATCTGAAGGACATTGCAGGTATCGTCACTGGTAGTCTGGTGGCTTCCGGGAGTGGCGGTGACGATGACGATAATGACAGCACTCATTACACCTTCGATGCCGAGCCTGAACCACTGATCATTGTCTACGGCGACAGGGAGTACCCGGAGCAGGATTCAGCGGAAGAACTGATCAGGAAGAATCTGGAAAATAAACGACAACTGTTAAAAATCCTCCGAAAAAAAATGCAACAGGCCATAGTCCGGGGTCATGGTGGCCTGGCCCGGATTCTTGATAACAGGATCATGCTGATTGCCGCTGACCTTGAATACCTGACTGATTTGGATACATCCGCAACCGGAATAACGGAAAACGATCAGGGTTCCCCGGGGATTTTGTCATTCCTGAAGGCATCCCTGGCTACTGATGACCGGGAGCTGTGGCAGCGTGATGATGACGCCCTGAAACAGTCGCTGTCTCAACACCACGTAAACACTGACTATCAGAGCATTCTCATTGTTCCCGGTGAGCTGACACATGAAGAAGCCCTGTTCTACGACCGGTGGCGACTTACGGACGCGGGTTTGGTTTACCAGGCATTGAGAAGACGGCTGGAACAACAGTTGCAGCTGGAAACAGACGACATTAACGTGTCAACAAAACAAACTGAGTTTCTGGTTTCTGGTCTTGAAACGCTGGCGCGTCAGTTCCGGGGGATGTTGTCAGCTGATCTTTCAAGCCAGTACGATGAGAGGCAGGTACCCCACCAGGAAGGCGGAGGCCAGAATCAGAAAAAACGCAAGGCCAGTTCATCTGAGGCAGCAGGCAGTCAAGAAGGCTCAAATTCAAACGCCCGCAAAAACAAAGCGTCTCGGGATAATAAGAGTGAGAGTGGCTGGAAAAAAGGCGATGAGGGGGAAGAGCCACCCGACAACGATAAACATACATACAGCAAGACCATCGACTGCCCGTCTTGTCACGGACCTTGCGAAGAGGAGAAGCCAGAAGCTGGTATTTCAGTAGCGGGGGGGCGCTCAACCGCTGCAGAAGGAAATGAGAAGTTACAGGGTGACAAGTGCTCCATCTGCAAGGATGACTTAGGCGCTATTTCGGTCGTCAAGACGAACTGTAATCATCAATATCATCTGGAGTGCATTGCCGGATGGCTTAGGGAGCAGGCTCCGGCTACGGCTCTTGCATCACGTTCGTGTGCTTATTGTCGGCAAAGAGCTTTGCCGCTGGTGCGAGTGGACGGTGGCAAGCTCGATGAAGACTCTGAATTCTGCGAAGACCTGCCTCTGCAAGCTTGTCGTGCCGGGGATTTGAAAACGCTGCAGCGTTCGCTTGAACTAGACAGCAGGATTGCCAGTAAACAGTTTCGTTCAGCTGTTTCGGGTTCCGGGATCAGTTTGTTGCACGCTGCTGTCCTGAATGGTCATACGGAGTGCTTGCAACCCCTGATTGATGCCGGGGCAGTTGTTGGTGCTGCCCTGAGGGCAGATGGTCTCACCCTTCTGCACATCGCTGCCTACAAAGGTTATACCGAGTGCCTGAAAGTTCTGATCAAGGCCGGGGCGGATATTAAGGCTACCCTGACGACGGATGGTGTCACTCCCCTGCACTCCGCTGCCCAAGGCGGTCATACCAGGTGCATGGAACTTTTGATCAAGGCCGGGGCGGATGTTGGTGCTGACCAGACGGTGGATGGTGCCACTCCTCTGCACTTTGCTGCCCAAGACGGTCATACCGGGTGCGTGGAGCTTCTGATCAAGGCCGGGGCGGCTGTTGATGCTGCCCGGACGACGGATGGTGGCACTCCTCTGCACCTCGCTGCCCAAGGTTATACCGAGTGCCTGAAAGTTCTGATCAAGGCCGGGGCGGATGTTAAGGCTACCCTGACGACGAATGGTGCCACTCCTCTGCATATCGCTGCCCAAGTCGGTCATACCGAGTGCCTGAAAGTTCTGATCAAGGCCGGGGCGGATGTTAAGGCTGCCCTGACGACGAATGGTGACACTTCTCTGCACCTCGCTGCCCAAGGCGGACATATCGAGTGCATGAAACTTCTGATCAAGGCCGGGGCGGATGTTGGTGCTGACCAGACGGTGGATGGTGCCACTCCTCTGCACTTTGCTGCCCAAGTCGGTCATACCGAGTGCATGAAACTTCTGATCAAGGCCGGGGCGGCTGTTGATGCTGCCCTGACGACGGATGGTGTCACTCCTCTGCACATCGCTGCCAACAAAGGTTATACCGAGTGCCTGAAACTTCTGATCAAGGCCGGGGCGGATGTTAAGGCTACCCTGACGACGGATGGTGCCACTCCTCTGCACTTCGCTGCCCAAGGCGGTCATACCGAGTGCATGGAACTTCTGATCAAGGCCGGGGCGGGTGTTGATGCTGCCCTGACGACAGATTGTAGCACTCCTCTGTACTTAGCTGCCGAGAACGGTCATACCGGGTGCGTGGAACTTCTGATCAAGGCCGGGGCGGGTGTTGATGCTGCCCTGACGACAGATGGTAGCACTCCTCTGTACTTAGCTGCCGAGAACGGTCATACCGGGTGCGTGGAACTTCTGATCAAGGCCGGGGCGAATGTTAAGGCTGCCCTGACGACGAATGGTGACACTCCGCTGCGCACCGCTAACCGGAACGGCCAGACCGGTTGCGCGAAACTTCTGACCGCTGCCGAGGAGAATAGCCAACCGTCAGACCAATAACTGGCTAAATACGGTAGGCAGGAGCTTAATGGTGCATAATTACCTGACATCTCTGAGTGCTGACTTTTTACGACTTTTTATTATCTTCCTGTTTGCCAGTTCAGCGCTTTTTGCTGCCACCGACGGTGTTATCTGTAAACCAGTCAGTGATTTAACGGCAGGTTTTTCAGGAAAGGCGTTTTTAGCTGATTCGTTTTTAGCCGACAGCGGTCAGGTATGTTTTAAACCTGTTGACGATAGCAGGGCAGTTTTTTCTCCTTTCTCTGACAGTTTGCTTTTCTATTTCCTGTCAACCGTTTTTTCAACTGCCGGAAGCGCCGGTGTTGTTTTTTCTGGCAGACCCGGAAACGTATTAAGCCACAAAAATCCGTTACAGGCGGAATCACCGTTCTGGACATCTTTTTTAAAAACACTGCTAAAAAACAGATTGATTCCTGACGGTGCTTTTTCCAGAGAGGCAAACGACAGAAAAAGAAACAGGCTTGAGGGAGAGCTGGATCAGGCGATTGCTAACTGGCAGCAACTTGTTAAAAGACCGTCTTATCCTGTCGCTGTTGTTTCTGTCAGTGATGCCTCTATGCGGGTAGTTATTACCCGGGACAACATTCTCCAGAGTGTCAGCCTGGTTGCTTTGTACGAAAAACTGCTCAACATCCAGACACAAAGCTATCTCGCATTATTGGATACTGAAGATCTGAAGGACATTGCAGGTATCGTCACTGGTAGTCTGGTGGCTTCCGGGAGTGGCGGTGACGATGACGATAATGACAGCACTCATTACACCTTCGATGCCGAGCCTGAACCACTGATCATTGTCTACGGCGACAGGGAGTACCCGGAGCAGGATTCAGCGGAAGAACTGATCAGGAAGAATCTGGAAAATAAACGACAACTGTTAAAAATCCTCCGAAAAAAAATGCAACAGGCCATAGTCCGGGGTCATGGTGACCTGGCCCGGATTCTTGATAACAGGATCATGCTGATTGCCGCTGACCTTGAATACCTGACTGATTTGGATACATCCGCAACCGGAATAACGGAAAACGATCAGGGTTCCCTGGGGATTTTGTCATTCCTGAGGGCATCGCTGGCTACTGATGACCGGGAGCTGTGGCAGCGTGATGATGACGCCGAGAAACAGGCGCTGTCTCAACACCACGTAAACACTGACTATCAGAGCATTCTCATTGTTCCCGGTGAGCTGACACATGAAGAAGCCCTGTTCTACGACCGGTGGCGACTTACGGACGCGGGTTTGGTTTACCAGGCATTGAGAAGACGGCTGGAACAACAGTTGCAGCTGGAAACAGACGACATTAACGTGTCAACAAAACAAACTGAGTTTCTGGTTTCTGGTCTTGAAGCACTGGCGCGTCAGTTCCGGGCGATGTTTTCGGCTGATCTTTCAAGCCAGTACGATGAGAGGCAGGTACCCCACCAGGAAGGCGGAGGCCAGAATCAGCAAAAACGCAAGGCCAGTTCATCTGAGGCAGCAGGCAGTCAAGAAGGCTCAAATTCAAACGTCCCCCGAAACAAAGTTCCCCGGGGCAATAAAAATGAGAGTGGCTGGAAGAAAGGCGATGAGGGGGAAGAGCCACCCGACAACGATAAACATACATACAGCAAGACCATCGACTGCTCACCTTGCCACGGACCTTGCAAAAAGGAGAAGCCAGAAGCTGGTATTTCAGTAGCGGGGGGGCGCTCAACCGCTGCAGAAGGAAATGAGAAGTTACAGGGTGACAAGTGCTCCATCTGCAGGAGTGACTTAGGCACTATTTCGGTCGTCAAGACGAACTGTAATCACCAATATCATCTGGAGTGCATTGCCGGATGGCTTAGGGAGCAGGCTCCGGCTACGGCTCTTGCATCACTTTCGTGTGCTTATTGTCGGCAAAGAGCTTTGCCGCTGGTGCGAGTGGACGGCAGCAAGCTTTATGAAGACTCTGAATTCTGTGAATCCTTGCCTCTGAATGTTGCTCGTAACGGGGATTTGGAAACATTGCAGCGTCTGCTGGAAATAGACAGTAGTATTGTCAATGAACAGTTTCGTTCAGCCGTTTCGGGTTCCGGCATCAGTTTGTTGCACGTTGCTGCCCTGAAGGGTCATGCAGGGTTTTTGCAAACCCTGATCGATGCCGGGGCAGTTGTTGGTGCTGCCCTGAGGGCAGATGGTCACACTCTTCTGCACCTCGCTGCCCAAGGTTATACCGAGTGCCTGAAAGTTCTGATCAAGGCCGGGGCGGATGTTAAGGCTACCCTGACGACGAATGGTGCCACTCCTCTGCATATCGCTGCCCAAGTCGGTCATACCGAGTGCATGAAACTTCTGATCAAGGCCGGGGCGGATGTTAAGGCTACCCTGACGACGAATGGTGCCACTCCTCTGCATATCGCTGCCCAAGTCGGTCATACCGAGTGCATGAAACTTCTGATCAAGGCCGGGGCGGATGTTAAGGCTGCCCTGACGACGAATGGTGCCACTCCTCTGCATATCGCTGCCCAAGTCGGTCATACCGAGTGCATGAAACTTCTGATCAAGGCCGGGGCGGATGTTAAGGCTGCCCTGACGACGAATGGTGACACTCCTCTGCACCTCGCTGCCCAAGTCGGTCATACCGAGTGCATGAAACTTCTGATCAAGGCCGGGGCGGCTGTTGATGCTGCCAGGACGACGAATGGTGTCACTTCTCTGCCCCTCGCTGTCCAAGGCGGACATATCGAGTGCATGAAACTTCTGATCAAGGCTGGGGCGGCTGTTGATGCTGCCCGGACGACGGATGGTGCCACTCCTCTGTACCTCGCTGCTCAAGTCGGTCATACCGAGTGCATGAAACTTCTGATCAAGGCCGGGGCGGATGTTAAGGCTGCCCTGACGACAAATGGTGCCACTCCTCTGCACCTCGCTGCCCTGAAAGGTCGTACCGAGTGCGTGGAACTTCTGATCAAGGCCGGGGCGGATGTTGATGCTGCCCTGACGACGGATGGTGCCACTCCTTTGCACCTCGCTGCCGAGAACGGTCATATCGGGTGCGTGGAACTTTTGATCAAGGCCGGGGCGGCTGTTGATGCTGCCCTGACGACGGATGGTGCCACCCCTCTTTCCTACGCTGCCGAGAACGGTCATACCGGGTGCGTGGAACTTCTGATCAAGGCCGGGGCGGGTGTTGATGCTGCCCTGACGACAGATGGTAGCACTCCTCTGTACTTAGCTGCCGAGAACGGTCATACCGGGTGCGTGGAACTTCTGATCAAGGCCGGGACGGATGTTAAGGCTGCCCGGACGACGAATGGTGCCACTCCTCTGCACATCGCTGCCCAAGGCGGTCATGCCGGGTGCGTGGAGCTTCTGATCAAGGCTAGGGCGAATGTTAAGGCTTCCCTGACGACGAACGGTGACACTCCGCTGCACATCGCTAACCGGAACGGCCAGACCGGGTGTGCGGAACTTCTGACCGCTGCCGAGGAGAATAGTCAACAGTCAGACCAATAACTGGCTAAATACGACTTGCAGTGCTACGTAAATCATCGCTTTGAACGGGATAAAAACGACTATGGCCCGATTTTTATCGACCCGCCTACCTTCTCAAACTCCAGGAAGTTCGAAGGTGGTTTGATGCGCAGCGCGATCACGGTCATCTGACCAGGCTGGCCATGCGTCGTTTGAATAAAGGCGGTACTCTGTACTTTCCCAACAACTTCCATCGTTCATATTGGAAGAGGCTTTTTGTTCCGTACATAGGAAATTCAGACTACACTGCTTATTGCTTTTTTTACGCATTTGAGGTCTTTTCTTTTTTGCTGCCCTTTGCTGTCACTTGTGATTAAAGGCTCCGGGAAAGATAGTTTATAAAAAGCAGATGAGCTTCATTCATTCTCAGATCAAATTTTATCGATTATCAGGTGGCTACGTTTTTGGACGAGAACTAGCTGAGAGCCGTCTTGTGCATAATTTCAATAACTCCGAGCTGTAGGCAGGAGCTTAAAGGTGCATAATTACTTGACATCTCTGAGTGCTGACTTTTTACGACTTTTTATTATCTTCCTGTTTGCCAGTTCAGCGCTTTTTGCTGCCACCGACGGTGTTATCTGTAAACCAGTCAGTGATTTAACGGCAGGTTTTTCAGGAAAGGCGTTTTTAGCTGATTCGTTTTTAGCCGACAGCGGTCAGGTATGTTTTAAACCTGTTGACGATAGCAGAGCAGTTTTTTCTCCTTTCTCTGACAGTTTGCTTTTCTATTTCCTGTCAACCGTTTTTTCAACTGCCGGAAGCGCCGGTGTTGTTTTTTCGGGCAGACCCGGAAACGTATTAAGCCACAACAACCCGTTACAGGCGGAATCACCGTCCCGGACACCCTTTTTAAAAACACTGTTAAAAAACAGACTGATTCCTGACGGTGCTTTTTCCAGAGAGGCAAACGACAGAAAAAGAAACAGGCTTGAGGGAGAGCTGGATCAGGCGATTGCTAACTGGCAGCGACTTGTTAAAAGACCGCCTTATCCTGCCGCTGTTGTTTCTATCAGTGATGCCTCTATGCGGGTAGTTATTACCCGGGACAACATTCTCCGGAGTGTCAGTCTGGTTTCTTTGTACGAAAAACTGCTCAACATCCAGACGCAAAGCTACCTCGCACTTTTGGATACCGAAGCTCTGAAGGACATTGCAGGTATCGTCACTGGTAGTCTGGTGGCTTCCGGGAGTGGCGGTGACGATGACGATAATGACAGCACTCATTACACCTTCGATGCCGAGCCTGAGCCACTGATCATTGTCTACGGCGACAAGGAGTACTCGGAGCAGGATTCAGCGGAAGAACTGATCAGGAAGAATCTGAAAAATAAACGACAACTGTTAAAAATCCTCCGAAAAAAAATGCAACAGGCCATAGTCCGGGGTCATGGTGGCCTGGCCCGGATTCTTGATAAAAGGATCATGCTGATTGCCGCTGACCTTGAATACCTGACTGATTTGGATACATCCGCAACCGGAATAACGGAAAACGATCAGGGTTCTCCGGGGATTTTGTCATTCCTGAAGGCATCGCTGGCTACTGATGACCGGGAGCTGTGGCAGCGTGATGATGACGCCCTGAAACAGTCGCTGTCTCAACACCACGTAAACACTGACTATCAGAGCATTCTCATTGTTCCCGGTGAGCTGACACATGAAGAAGCCCTGTTCTACGACCGGTGGCGACTTACGGACGCGGGTTTGGTTTACCAGGCATTGAGAAGACGGCTGGAACAACAGTTGCAGCTGGAAACAGACGACATTAACGTGTCAACAAAACAAACTGAGTTTCTGGTTTCTGGTCTTGAAACGCTGGCGCGTCAGTTCCGGGCTATGTTGTCAGCTGATCTTTCAAGCCAGTACGATGAGAGGCAGGTACCCCATCAGGAAGGCGGAGGCCAGAATCAGAAAAAGCGCAAGGCCAGTTCATCTGAGGCAGCAGGCAGTCAAGAAGGCTCAAATTCAAACGTCCCCCGAAACAAAGTTCCCCGGGGCAATAAAAATGAGAGTGGCTGGAAGAAAGGCGATGAGGGGGAAGAGCCTCCCGACAACGATAAACATACATACAGCAAGACCATCGACTGCTCACCTTGCCACGGACCTTGCAAAAAGGAGAAGCCAGAAGCTGGTATTTCAGTAGCGGGGGGGCGCTCAACCGCTGCAGAAGGAAATGAGAAGTTACAGGGTGGCAAGTGCTCCATCTGCAGGAGTGACTTAGGCACTATTTCGGTCGTCAAGACGAACTGTAATCACCAATATCATCTGGAGTGCATTGCCGGATGGCTTAGGGAGCAGGGTCCTGCTACGGCTCTTGCATCACCTTCGTGTGCTTATTGTCAGCAAAGAGCTTTGCCGCTGGTGCGAGTGGACGGCAGCAAGCTTTATGAAGACTCTGAATTCTGTGAATCCTTGCCTCTGAATGTTGCTCGTAACGGGGATTTGGAAACACTGCAGCGTCTGCTGGAAATAGACAGTAGTATTGTCAATGAACAGTTTCGTTCAGCCGTTTCGGGTTCCGGCATCAGTTTGTTGCACGTTGCTGCCCTGAAGGGTCATGCAGGGTTTTTGCAAACCCTGATCGATGCCGGGGCAGTTGTTGGTGCTGCCCTGAGGGCAGATGGTCACACTCTTCTGCACCTCGCTGCCCAAGGTTATACCGAGTGCCTGAAAGTTCTGATCAAGGCCGGGGCGGATGTTAAGGCTACCCTGACGACGAATGGTGCCACTCCTCTGCACATCGCTGCCCAAGTCGGTCATACCGAGTGCATGAAACTTCTGATCAAGGCCGGGGCGGATGTTAAGGCTGCCCTGACGACGAATGGTGACACTCCTCTGCACCTCGCTGCCCAAGGCGGACATATCGAGTGCATGAAACTTCTGATCAAGGCCGGGGCGGCTGTTGATGCTGCCCGGACGACGAATGGTGTCACTTCTCTGCCCCTCGCTGTCCAGGGCGGACATATCGAGTGCATGGAACTTCTGATCAAGGCTGGGGCGGCTGTTGATGCTGCCCGGACGACGGATGGTGTCACTCCTCTGCACATCGCTGCCCAAGTCGGTCATACCGAGTGCATGAAACTTCTGATCAAGGCCGGGGCGGATGTTAAGGCTGCCCTGACGACAAATGGTGCCACTCCTCTGCACCTCGCTGCCCTGAAAGGTCGTACCGAGTGCGTGGAACTTCTGATCAAGGCCGGGGCGGATGTTGATGCTGCCCGGACGACGAATGGTGCCACTCCTCTTTACTTCGCTGCCGAGAACGGTCATATCGGGTGCGCGGAACTTCTGATCAAGGCCGGGGCGGCTGTTGATGCTGCCCTGACGACGGATGGTACCACTCCTCTCTACTATGCTGGCGGGTACGGTCATACCGGGTGCGTGGAACTTCTGATCAAGGCCGGGGCGGCTGTTGATGCTGCCCGGACGACGGATGGTGACACTCCTCTGCACCTCGCTGCCCTGAAAGGTCGTACCGAGTGCGTGGAACTTCTGATCAAGGCCGGGGCGGCTGTTGATGCTGCCCGGACGACGAATGGTGCTACTCCTCTTTCCTTCGCTGCCGAGAACGGTCATATCGGGTGCGTGGAACTTCTGATCAAGGCCGAGGCGTTTGTTGATGCTGCCCTGACGACGGATGGTACCACTCCTCTCTACTATGCTGCCGGGCACGGTCATACCGGGTGCGTGGAACTTCTGATCAAGGCCAGGGCGGCTGTTGATGCTGCCCGGACGACGGGTGGTGTCACTCCTCTGCACATCGCTGCCCAAGGCGGTCATACCGAGTGCATGGAACTTCTGATCAAGGCCGGGGCGGCTGTTGATGCTGCCCGGACGACGAATGGTGCCACTCCTCTGCACATCGCTGCCGAGAACGGTCATATCGGGTGCGTGGAACTTCTGATCAAGGCCGGGGCGGTTGTTGATGCTGCCCTGACGACGGTTGGAACCACTCCTCTGTACTTAGCTGCTGAGAACGGTCATACCGGGTGCGTGGAACTTCTGATCAAGGCCGGGGCGGTTGTTGATGCTGCCCTGACGACGGTTGGTATCACTCCTCTGTACTATGCTGCCGGGCACGGTCATACCGGGTGCGTGGAACTTCTGATCAAGGCCGGGGCGGGTGTTGATGCTGCCCTGACGACAGATGGTAGCACTCCTCTGCACATCGCTGCCCAAGGCGGTCATACCGGGTGCGTGGAGCTTCTGATCAAGGCCAGGGCGGCTGTTGATGCTACCCGGACGGCGGATGGTGCCACTCCTTTGCACCTCGCTACCCTGAAAGGTCGTACCGGGTGCGTGGAGCTTCTGATCAAGGCCGGGGCGAATGTTAAGGCTGCCCGGACGGCGGATGGTGCCACTCCTCTGCACCTCGCTGCCCTGAAAGGTCGTATCGGGTGCGTGGAGCTTCTGATCAAGGCCGGGGCGAATGTTAAGGCTGCCCTGACGACGAATGGTGACACTCCGCTGCGCATCGCTAACTGGAACGGCCAGACCGGGTGCGCGAAACTTCTGACCGCTGCCGAGGAGAATTGTCAACCGTCAGACCAATAACTGGCTAAATACGACTTGCAGTGCTAAGTAAATCATCGCTTTGAACGGGATAAAAACGACTATGGCTCGATTTTTATCGACCCGCCCACCTTCTCAAACTCCAGGAAGTTCGAAGGCGTGTTTGATGCGCAGCGCGATCATGGTCATCTGATCAGGCTGGCCATGCGTCGTTTGAATGAAGGCGGTACTCTGTACTTCTCCAACAACTTCCGTCGTTCATATTGGAGAAGACTTACATAGGAAATTCAGACTACACTGCTTATTGCTTTTTTTACGCATTTGAGGTCTTTTCTTTTTTGCTGCCCTTTGCTGTCACTTGTGATTAAAGGCTCCGGGAAAGATAGTTTATAAAAAGCAGATGAGCTTCATTCATTCTCAGATCAAATTTTATCGATTATCAGTTGGCTACGTTTTTGGGCGGGAACTAGCTGAGAGCCGTCTTGTGCATAATTTCGATAACTCCGAGCTGTAGGCAGGAGCTTAAAGGTGCATAATTACTTGACATCTCTGAGTGCTGACTTTTTACGACTTTTTATTATCGTCCTGTTTGCCAGTTCAGCGCTTTTTGCTGCCACCGACGGTGTTATCTGTAAACCAGTCAGTGATTTAACGGCAGGTTTTCCAGGAAAGGCGTTTTTAGCTGATTCGTTTTTAGCCGACAGCGGTCAGGTATGTTTTAAACCTGTTGACGATAGCAGAGCAGTTTTTTCTCCTTTCTCTGACAGTTTGCTTTTCTATTTCCTGTCAACCGTTTTTTCAACTGCCGGAAGCGCCGGTGTTGTTTTTTCGGGCAGACCCGGAAACGTATTAAGCCACAAAAAACCGTTACAGGCGGAATCACCGTCCCGGACATCCTTTTTAAAAACACTGTTAAAAAACAGACTGATTCCTGAAGGTGCTTTTTCCAGAGAGGCAAACGACAGAAAAAGAAACAGGCTTGAGGGAGATCTGGATCAGGCGATTGCTAACTGGCAGCGACTTGTTAAAAGACCGCCTTATCCTGCCGCTGTTGTTTCTATCAGTGATGCCTCTATGCGGATAGTTATTACCCGGGACAACATTCTCCAGAGTGCCAGCCTGGTTGCTTTGTACGAAAAACTGCTCAACATCCAGACGCAAAGCTACCTCGCACTTTTGGATACCGAAGCTCTGAAGGACATTGCAGGTATCGTCACTGGTAGCCTGGTGGCTTCCGGGAGTGGCGGTGATGGTGGCGATGACGATAATGACAGCACTCATTACACCTTCGATGCCGAGCCTGAGCCACTGATCATTGTCTACGGCGACAAGAAGTACCCGGAGCAAGATTCAGCGGAAGAACTGATCAGGAAGAATCTGAAAAATAAACGACAACTGTTAAAAATCCTCCGAAAAAAAATGCAACAGGCCATAGCCCGGGGTCATGGTGACCTGGCCCGGATTCTTGATAACAGGATCATGCTGATTACCGCTGACCTTGAATACCTGACTGATTTGGATACATCCGCAACCGGAATAACGGAAAACGATCAGGGTTCCCCGGGGATTTTGTCATTCCTGAAGGCATCGCTGGCTACTGATGACCGGGAGCTGTGGCAGCGTGATGATGACGCCCTGAAACAGGCGCTGTCTCAACACCACGTAAACACTGACTATCAGAGCATTCTCATTGTTCCCGGTGAGCTGACACATGAAGAAGCCCTGTTCTACGACCGGTGGCGACTTACGGACGCGGGTTTGGTTTACCAGGCATTGAGAATACGGCTGGAACAACAGTTGCAGCTGGAAACAGACGACATTGACGCGTCAACAAAACAAACTGAGTTTCTGGTTTCTGGTCTTGAAACGCTGGCGCGTCAGTTCCGGGCGATGTTTTCAGCTGATCTTTCAAGCCAGTACGATGAGAGGCAGGTACCCCACCAGGAAGGCGGAGGCCAGAATCAGAAAAAACGCAAAGCCAGTTCATCTGAGGCAGCAGGCAGTCAAGAAGGCTCAAATTCAAACGCCCGCAAAAACAAAGCGTCTCGGGATAATAAGAGTGAGAGTGGCTGGAAAAAAGGCGATGAGGGGGAAGAGCCACCCGACAACGATAAACATACATACAGCAAGACCATCGACTGCCCGTCTTGTCACGGACCTTGCGAAGAGGAGAAGCCAGAAGCTGGTATTTCAGTAGCGGGGGGGCGCTCAACCGCTGCAGAAGGAAATGAGAAGTTACAGGGTGACAAGTGCTCCATCTGCAAGGAGGACTTAGGCGCTATTTCGGTCGTCAAGACGAACTGTAATCATCAATATCATCTGGAGTGCATTGCCGGATGGCTTAGGGAGCAGGCTCCGGCTACGGCTCTTGCATCACGTTCGTGTGCTTATTGTCGGCAAAGAGCTTTGCCGCTGGTGCGAGTGGACGGTGGCAAGCTCGATGAAGACTCTGAATTCTGCGAAGACCTGCCTCTGCAAGCTTGTCGTGCCGGGGATTTGAAAACGCTGCAGCGTTCGCTTGAACTAGACAGCAGGATTGCCAGTAAACAGTTTCGTTCAGCTGTTTCGGGTTCCGGGATCAGTTTGTTGCACGTCGCTGTCCTGAATGGTCATACGGAGTGCTTGCAAACCCTGATCGATGCCGGGGCGGATGTTGATGCTGCCCGGACGACGGATGGTGTCACTTCTCTGCACCTCGCTGCCCAAGACGGACATATCGAGTGCATGGAACTTCTGATCAAGGCTGGGGCGGCTGTTGATGCTGCCCGGACGACGGATGGTATCACTCCTCTGCACATCGCTGCCCAAGTCGGTCATACCGAGTGCGTGGAGCTTCTGATCAAGGCCAAGGCGGCTATTGATGCTGCCCTGACGACAAATGGTGCCACTCCTTCGCACATCGCTGCCCAAGTCGGTCATACCGAGTGCATGAAACTTCTGATCAAGGCCGGGGCGGATGTTAAGGCTGCCCTGACGACGTTTGGTGACACTCCTCTGCACCTCGCTGCCGAGAACGGTCATATCGGGTGCGTTGAACTTCTGATCAAGGCCGGGGCGGTTGTTGATGCTGCCCTGACGACGTTTGGAACCACTCCTCTGTACTTAGCTGCTGAGAACGGTCATATCGGGTGCGTGGAACTTCTGATCAAGGCCGGGGCGGATGTTAAGGCTACCCTGACGACGAATGGTGCCACTCCTCTGCACATCGCTGCCCAAGTCGGTCATACCGAGTGCATGAAACTTCTGATCAAGGCCGGGGCGGATGTTAAGGCTGCCCTGACGACGAATGGTGACACTCCTCTGCACCTCGCTGCCCAAGGCGGACATATCGAGTGCATGAAACTTCTGATCAAGGCCGGGGCGGCTGTTGATGCTGCCCGGACGACGAATGGTGTCACTTCTCTGCCCCTCGCTGTCCAGGGCGGACATATCGAGTGCATGGAACTTCTGATCAAGGCTGGGGCGGCTGTTGATGCTGCCCGGACGACGGATGGTGTCACTCCTCTGCACATCGCTGCCCAAGTCGGTCATACCGAGTGCATGAAACTTCTGATCAAGGCCGGGGCGGATGTTAAGGCTGCCCTGACGACAAATGGTGCCACTCCTCTGCACCTCGCTGCCCTGAAAGGTCGTACCGAGTGCGTGGAACTTCTGATCAAGGCCGGGGCGGATGTTGATGCTGCCCGGACGACGAATGGTGCCACTCCTCTTTACTTCGCTGCCGAGAACGGTCATATCGGGTGCGCGGAACTTCTGATCAAGGCCGGGGCGGCTGTTGATGCTGCCCTGACGACGGATGGTACCACTCCTCTCTACTATGCTGGCGGGTACGGTCATACCGGGTGCGTGGAACTTCTGATCAAGGCCGGGGCGGCTGTTGATGCTGCCCGGACGACGGATGGTGACACTCCTCTGCACCTCGCTGCCCTGAAAGGTCGTACCGAGTGCGTGGAACTTCTGATCAAGGCCGGGGCGGCTGTTGATGCTGCCCGGACGACGAATGGTGCTACTCCTCTTTCCTTCGCTGCCGAGAACGGTCATATCGGGTGCGTGGAACTTCTGATCAAGGCCGAGGCGTTTGTTGATGCTGCCCTGACGACGGATGGTACCACTCCTCTCTACTATGCTGCCGGGCACGGTCATACCGGGTGCGTGGAACTTCTGATCAAGGCCAGGGCGGCTGTTGATGCTGCCCGGACGACGGGTGGTGTCACTCCTCTGCACATCGCTGCCCAAGGCGGTCATACCGAGTGCATGGAACTTCTGATCAAGGCCGGGGCGGCTGTTGATGCTGCCCGGACGACGAATGGTGCCACTCCTCTGCACATCGCTGCCGAGAACGGTCATATCGGGTGCGTGGAACTTCTGATCAAGGCCGGGGCGGTTGTTGATGCTGCCCTGACGACGGTTGGAACCACTCCTCTGTACTTAGCTGCTGAGAACGGTCATACCGGGTGCGTGGAACTTCTGATCAAGGCCGGGGCGGTTGTTGATGCTGCCCTGACGACGGTTGGTATCACTCCTCTGTACTATGCTGCCGGGCACGGTCATACCGGGTGCGTGGAACTTCTGATCAAGGCCGGGGCGGGTGTTGATGCTGCCCTGACGACAGATGGTAGCACTCCTCTGCACATCGCTGCCCAAGGCGGTCATACCGGGTGCGTGGAGCTTCTGATCAAGGCCAGGGCGGCTGTTGATGCTACCCGGACGGCGGATGGTGCCACTCCTTTGCACCTCGCTACCCTGAAAGGTCGTACCGGGTGCGTGGAGCTTCTGATCAAGGCCGGGGCGAATGTTAAGGCTGCCCGGACGGCGGATGGTGCCACTCCTCTGCACCTCGCTGCCCTGAAAGGTCGTATCGGGTGCGTGGAGCTTCTGATCAAGGCCGGGGCGAATGTTAAGGCTGCCCTGACGACGAATGGTGACACTCCGCTGCGCATCGCTAACTGGAACGGCCAGACCGGGTGCGCGAAACTTCTGACCGCTGCCGAGGAGAATTGTCAACCGTCAGACCAATAACTGGCTAAATACGACTTGCAGTGCTAAGTAAATCATCGCTTTGAACGGGATAAAAACGACTATGGCTCGATTTTTATCGACCCGCCCACCTTCTCAAACTCCAGGAAGTTCGAAGGCGTGTTTGATGCGCAGCGCGATCATGGTCATCTGATCAGGCTGGCCATGCGTCGTTTGAATGAAGGCGGTACTCTGTACTTCTCCAACAACTTCCGTCGTTCATATTGGAGAAGACTTACATAGGAAATTCAGACTACACTGCTTATTGCTTTTTTTACGCATTTGAGGTCTTTTCTTTTTTGCTGCCCTTTGCTGTCACTTGTGATTAAAGGCTCCGGGAAAGATAGTTTATAAAAAGCAGATGAGCTTCATTCATTCTCAGATCAAATTTTATCGATTATCAGTTGGCTACGTTTTTGGGCGGGAACTAGCTGAGAGCCGTCTTGTGCATAATTTCGATAACTCCGAGCTGTAGGCAGGAGCTTAAAGGTGCATAATTACTTGACATCTCTGAGTGCTGACTTTTTACGACTTTTTATTATCGTCCTGTTTGCCAGTTCAGCGCTTTTTGCTGCCACCGACGGTGTTATCTGTAAACCAGTCAGTGATTTAACGGCAGGTTTTCCAGGAAAGGCGTTTTTAGCTGATTCGTTTTTAGCCGACAGCGGTCAGGTATGTTTTAAACCTGTTGACGATAGCAGAGCAGTTTTTTCTCCTTTCTCTGACAGTTTGCTTTTCTATTTCCTGTCAACCGTTTTTTCAACTGCCGGAAGCGCCGGTGTTGTTTTTTCGGGCAGACCCGGAAACGTATTAAGCCACAAAAAACCGTTACAGGCGGAATCACCGTCCCGGACATCCTTTTTAAAAACACTGTTAAAAAACAGACTGATTCCTGAAGGTGCTTTTTCCAGAGAGGCAAACGACAGAAAAAGAAACAGGCTTGAGGGAGATCTGGATCAGGCGATTGCTAACTGGCAGCGACTTGTTAAAAGACCGCCTTATCCTGCCGCTGTTGTTTCTATCAGTGATGCCTCTATGCGGATAGTTATTACCCGGGACAACATTCTCCAGAGTGCCAGCCTGGTTGCTTTGTACGAAAAACTGCTCAACATCCAGACGCAAAGCTACCTCGCACTTTTGGATACCGAAGCTCTGAAGGACATTGCAGGTATCGTCACTGGTAGCCTGGTGGCTTCCGGGAGTGGCGGTGATGGTGGCGATGACGATAATGACAGCACTCATTACACCTTCGATGCCGAGCCTGAGCCACTGATCATTGTCTACGGCGACAAGAAGTACCCGGAGCAAGATTCAGCGGAAGAACTGATCAGGAAGAATCTGAAAAATAAACGACAACTGTTAAAAATCCTCCGAAAAAAAATGCAACAGGCCATAGCCCGGGGTCATGGTGACCTGGCCCGGATTCTTGATAACAGGATCATGCTGATTACCGCTGACCTTGAATACCTGACTGATTTGGATACATCCGCAACCGGAATAACGGAAAACGATCAGGGTTCCCCGGGGATTTTGTCATTCCTGAAGGCATCGCTGGCTACTGATGACCGGGAGCTGTGGCAGCGTGATGATGACGCCCTGAAACAGGCGCTGTCTCAACACCACGTAAACACTGACTATCAGAGCATTCTCATTGTTCCCGGTGAGCTGACACATGAAGAAGCCCTGTTCTACGACCGGTGGCGACTTACGGACGCGGGTTTGGTTTACCAGGCATTGAGAATACGGCTGGAACAACAGTTGCAGCTGGAAACAGACGACATTGACGCGTCAACAAAACAAACTGAGTTTCTGGTTTCTGGTCTTGAAACGCTGGCGCGTCAGTTCCGGGCGATGTTTTCAGCTGATCTTTCAAGCCAGTACGATGAGAGGCAGGTACCCCACCAGGAAGGCGGAGGCCAGAATCAGAAAAAACGCAAAGCCAGTTCATCTGTGGCAGAAGGCAGGCAAGAAGACCCAAATTCAAACGTCCCCCGAAACAAAGTTCCCCGGGGCAATAAAAATGAGAGTGGCTGGAAGAAAGGCGATGAGGGGGAAGAGCCACCCGACAACGATAAACATACATACAGCAAGACCATCGACTGCTCACCTTGCCACGGACCTTGCAAAAAGGAGAAGCCAGAAGCTGGTATTTCAGTAGCGGGGGGGCGCTCAACCGCTGCAGAAGGAAATGAGAAGTTACAGGGTGACAAGTGCTCCATCTGCAGGAGTGACTTAGGCGCTATTTCGGTCGTCAAGACGAACTGTAATCACCAATATCATCTGGAGTGCATTGCCGGATGGCTTAGGGAGCAGGCTCCGGCTACGGCTCTTGTATCACGTTCGTGTGCTTATTGTCGGCAAAGAGCTTTGCCGCTGGTGCGAGTGGACGGCAGCAAGCTTTATGAAGACTCTGAATTCTGTGAATCCTTACCTCTGAATGTTGCTCGTAACGGGGATTTGGAAACACTGCAGCGTCTGCTGGAAATAGACAGTAGTATTGTCAATGAACAGTTTCGTTCAGCCATTTTGGGTTCCGGCATCAGTTTGTTGCACGTTGCTGCCCTGAACGGTCATACAGGGTTTTTGCAAACCCTGATCGATGCCGGGGCGGTTGTTGGTGCTGCCCTGAGGGCAGATGGTCTCACCCTTCTGCACATCGCTGCCTACAAAGGTTATACCGAGTGCCTGAAAGTTCTGATCAAGGCCGGGGCGGATGTTAAGGCTACCCTGACGACGGATGGTGTCACTCCCCTGCACTCCGCTGCCCAAGGCGGTCATACCAGGGGCATGGAACTTCTGATCAAGGCCGGGGCGGATGTTAAGGCTGCCCTGACGACGGATGGTGACACTCCTCTGCACTTTGCTGCCCAAGGCGGTCATACCGGGTGCGTGGAGCTTCTGATCAAGGCCGGGGCGGATGTTGATGCTGCCCGGACGACGGATGGTGTCACTTCTCTGCACCTCGCTGCCCAAGACGGACATATCGAGTGCATGGAACTTCTGATCAAGGCTGGGGCGGCTGTTGATGCTGCCCGGACGACGGATGGTATCACTCCTCTGCACATCGCTGCCCAAGTCGGTCATACCGAGTGCGTGGAGCTTCTGATCAAGGCCAAGGCGGCTATTGATGCTGCCCTGACGACAAATGGTGCCACTCCTTCGCACATCGCTGCCCAAGTCGGTCATACCGAGTGCATGAAACTTCTGATCAAGGCCGGGGCGGATGTTAAGGCTGCCCTGACGACGTTTGGTGACACTCCTCTGCACCTCGCTGCCGAGAACGGTCATATCGGGTGCGTTGAACTTCTGATCAAGGCCGGGGCGGTTGTTGATGCTGCCCTGACGACGTTTGGAACCACTCCTCTGTACTTAGCTGCTGAGAACGGTCATATCGGGTGCGTGGAACTTCTGATCAAGGCCGGGGCGGTTGTTGATGCCGCCCGGACGACGGATGGTGCCACTCCTCTTTCCTTCGCTGCCGAGAACGGTCATATCGGGTGCGTTGAACTTCTGATCAAGGCCGGGGCGGATGTTAAGGCTGCCCTGACGACGTTTGGTGACACTCCTCTGCACCTCGCTGCCGAGAACGGTCATATCGGGTGCGTTGAACTTCTGATCAAGGCCGGGGCGGTTGTTGATGCTGCCCTGACGACGGTTGGAACCACTCCTCTGTACTTAGCTGCTGAGAACGGTCATACCGGGTGCGTGGAACTTCTGATCAAGGCCGGGGCGGGTGTTGATGCCGCCCGGACGACGAATGGTGCCACTCCTCTTTCCTTCGCTGCCGAGAACGGTCATATCGGGTGCGTGGAACTTCTGATCAAGGCTGGGGCGGTTGTTGATGCCGCCCGGACGACGGATGGTACCACTCCTCTGTACTTAGCTGCTGAGAATGGTCATACCGGGTGCGTGGAACTTCTGATCAAGGCTGGGGCGGATGTTGATGCTGCCCTGACGACGAATGGTGCCACTCCTCTGCACATCGCTGCCCTGAAAGGTCGTACCGGGTGCGTGGAGCTTCTGATCAAGGCCGGGGCGAATGTTAAGGCTGCCCTGACGACGAATGGTGACACTCCGCTGCGCATCGCTAACCGGAACGGCCAGACCAGGTGCGCGGAACTTCTGACCGCTGCCGAGGAGAATTGTCAACCGTCAGACCAATAACTGGCTAAATACGACTTGCAGTGCTACGTAAATCATCGCTTTGAACGGGATAAAAACGACTATGGCCCGATTTTTATCGACCCGCCTACCTTCTCAAACTCCAGGAAGTTCGAAGGTGGTTTGATGCGCAGCGCGATCACGGTCATCTGACCAGGCTGGCCATGCGTCGTTTGAATAAAGGCGGTACTCTGTACTTTCCCAACAACTTCCATCGTTCATATTGGAAGAGGCTTTTTGTTCCGTACATAGGAAATTCAGACTACACTGCTGATTGCTTTTTTTACGCATTTGAAGTCTTTTCTTTTTTGCTGTCCTTTGCTGTCACTTGTGATTAAAGGCTCCGGGAAAGATAGTTTATAAAAAGCAGATGAGCTTCATTCATTCTCAAATCAAATTTTATTGATTATCAGGTGGCTACGTTTTGGGACGAGAACTAGCTGAGTGTTGTCTTGTGCATAATTTCAATAACTCCGAACTGTAGGCAGGAGCTTAAAGGTGCATAATTACTTGACATCTCTGAGTGCTGACTTTTTACGACTTTTTATTATCTTCCTGTTTGCCAGTTCAGCGCTTTTTGCTGCCACCGACGGTGTTATCTGTAAACCAGTCAGTGATTTAACGGCAGGCTTTCCAGGAAAGGCGTTTTTAGCTGTTTCGTTTTTAGCCGACAGCGGTCAGGTATGTTTTAAACCTGTTGACGATAGCAGGGCAGTTTTTTCTCCTTTCTATGACAGTTTGCTTTTCTATTTCCTGTCAACCGTTTTTTCAACTGCCGGAAGCGCCGGTGTTGTTTTTTCGGGCAGGCCCGGAAACGTATTAAGCCACAAAAACCCGTCACAGGCGGAATCACCGTCCCCGACATCCTTTTTAAAAACACTGTTAAAAAACAGATTGCTTCCTGACGGTGCTTTTTCCAGAGAGGCAAACGACAGAAAAAGAAACAGGCTTGAGGGAGAGCTGGATCAGGCGATTGCTAACTGGCAGCGACTTGTTAAAAGACCGTCTTATCCTGCCGCTGTTGTTTCTGTGAGTGATGCCTCTATGCGGGTAGTTATTACCCGGGACAACATTCTCCGGAGTGTCAGCCTGGTTTCTTTGTACGAAAAACTGCTCAACATCCAGACGCAAAGCTACCTCGCACTTTTGGATACCGAAGCTCTGAAGGACATTGCAGGTATCGTCACTGGTAGTCTGGTGGCTTCCGGGAGTGGCGGTGATGGTGACGATGACGATAATGACAGCACTCATTACACCTTCGATGCCGAGCCTGAGCCACTGATCATTGCCTATGGCGACAAGGAGTACCCGGAGCAGGATTCAGCGGAAGAACTGATCAGGAAGAATCTGGAAAATAAACGAGAACTGTTAAAAATCCTCCGAAAAAAAATGCAACAGGCCATAGTCAGGGGTCATGGTGACCTGGCCCGGATTCTTGATAACAGGATCATGCTGATTGCCGCTGACCTTGAATACCTGACTGATTTGGATACATCCGCAACCGGAATAACGGAAAACGATCAGGGTTCCCCGGGGATTTTGTCATTCCTGAGGGCATCGCTGGCTACTGATGACCGGGAGCTGTGGCAGCGTGATGATGACACCCTGAAACAGGCGCTGTCTCAACACCAGGTAAACACGGACTATCAGAGTATTCTCATTGTTCCCGGTGAGCTGACACATGAAGAAGCCCTGTTCTACGACCGGTGGCGACTTACGGACGCAGGTTTGGTTTACCAGGCATTGAGAAGACGGCTGGAACAACAGTTGCAGCTGGAAACAGACGACATTAACGTGTCAACAAAACAAACTGAGTTTCTGGTTTCTGGTCTTGAAACGCTGGCGCGTCAGTTCCGGGCGATGTTGTCAGCTGATCTTTCAAGCCAGTACGATGAGAGGCAGGTACCCCACCAGGAAGGCGGAGGCCAGAATCAGAAAAAACGCAAAGCCAGTTCATCTGTGGCAGAAGGCAGGCAAGAAGACCCAAATTCAAACGTCCCCCGAAACAAAGTTCCCCGGGGCAATAAAAATGAGAGTGGCTGGAAGAAAGGCGATGAGGGGGAAGAGCCACCCGACAACGATAAACATACATACAGTAAGACCATCGACTGCTCACCTTGCCACGGACCTTGCAAAAAAGAGAAGCCAGAAGCTGGTATTTCAGTAGCGGGGGGGCGCTCAACCGCTGCAGAAGGAAATGAGAAGTTACAGGGCGACAGGTGCTCCATCTGCATGAATGACTTAGGAGATATTTCGGTCGTCAAGACGAACTGTAATCACCAATATCATCTGGAGTGCATTGCCGGATGGCTTAGGGAGCAGGCTCCGGCTACGGCTCTTGCATCACGTTCGTGTGCTTATTGTCGACAAAAAGCCTTGCCGCTAGTGCGAGTGGACGGTGGCAAGCTCGATGAAGACTCTGAATTTTGTGAATCCCTGCCTCTGCAAGCTTGTCGTGCGGGGGATTTGGAAACGCTGCAGAGTCTGCTGAATAAGAACAGTAGTATTGCCAATAAAAAATTTCGTTTAGCTGTTTCGAATTCCTACATCAGTTTGTTGCACGCTGCTGTCCTGAACGGTCATACGAAGTGCTTGCAACCCCTGATTGATGCCGGGGCAGTTGTTGATGCTGCCCTGAGGGCAGATGGTCTCACCCTCCTGCACATCGCTGCCGACAAAGGTTATACCGAGTGCCTGAAAGTTCTGATCAAGGCTTGGGCGGCTGTTGATGCTGCCCGGATGACAGGTGGTGCCACTCCTTTGCACCTCGCTGCCCGTGGCGGTCATATCGAGTGCATGGAACTTCTGATTAAGGCCGGGGCGGCTGTTGATGCTGCCCTGACGACGAATGGTGCCACTCCTCTGCACATCGCTGCCCAATGCGGTCATACCGGGGGCGTGGAGCTTATGATCAAGGCTAGGGCGGCTGTTGATGCTGCCCTGACGACGGATGGTGCCACTCCTCTGCACCTCGCTACCCAAGGCGGTCGCACCGGGTGCGTGGAGCTTCTGATCAAGGCCGGGGCGGTTGTTGATGCTGCCCGTACGACGTTTGGTGACACTCCTTTGCATCTCTCTGCCTACAAAGGTCATAACGGGTGCGTGGAGCTTCTGATTAATGCCAGGGCGGATGTTAAGGCTACCCTGACGACGGATGGTCGCACTCCCTTGCACTTCGCTGCCGAGAACAATCATACCGAGTGTGTGGAACTTCTGATCAAGGCTGGGGCGGATGTTGATGCTGCCCAGACGACGAATGGCGCCACTTCTCTGCACTTTGCTGCCCAAGGCGGTCATACCGAGTGCCTGAAAGTTCTGATCAAGGCTGGGGCGGCTGTTAAGGCTGCCCTGACGACGAATGGTGACACACCTCTGCACCTCGCTGCCAAAGGCGGACATATCGAGTGCCTGAAAGTTCTGATCAAGGCTGGGGCGGCTGTTAAGGCTGCCCTGACGACGGATGGTGCCACTCCTCTGCACTTCGCTGCCAAGAACAATGATACCGAGTGTGTGGAACTTCTGATCAAGGCTGGGGCGTCTGTTGATGCTGCCCTGACGACGAATGGTGCCACTCCTCTGCACATCGCTGCCCAAGGCGGTCATACCGAGTGCCTGAAAGTTCTGATCAAGGCTGGGGCGGCTGTTGATGCTGCCCTGACGACGGATGGTGGCACTCCTCTGCACATCGCTGCCCAAGGCGGTCATACCGAGTGCGTGGAACTTCTGATCAAGGCCGGGGCGGCTGTTGATGCTGCCCGGACGGCGGATGGTGCCACTCCTTTGCACCTCGCTGCCCTGAAAGGTCGTACCGGGTGCGTGGAACTTCTGATCAAGGCCAGGGCGAATGTTAAGGCTGCCCTGACGACGAATGGTGACACTCCGCTGCGCACCGCTAACCGGAACGGCCAGACCGGTTGCGCGAAACTTCTGACCGCTGCCGAGGAGAATAGCCAACCGTCAGACCAATAACTGGCTAAATACGGTAGGCAGGAGCTTAATGGTGCATAATTACCTGACATCTCTGAGTGCTGACTTTTTACGACTTTTTATTATCTTCCTGTTTGCCAGTTCAGCGCTTTTTGCTGCCACCGACGGTGTTATCTGTAAACCAGTCAGTGATTTAACGGCAGGTTTTTCAGGAAAGGCGTTTTTAGCTGATTTGTTTTTAGCCGACAGAGGTCAGGTATGTTTTAAGCCTGTTGACGATAGCAGGGCAGTTTTTTCTCCTTTCTCTGACAGTTTGCTTTTCTATTTCCTGTCAACCGTTTTTTCAACTGCCGGAAGCGCCGGTGTTGTTTTTTCGGGCAGGCCCGGAAACGTATTAAGCCACAAAAAACCGTCACAGGCGGAATCACCGTCCCGGACATCCTTTTTAAAAACACTGTTAAAAAACAGATTGCTTCCTGACGGTGCTTTTTCCAGAGAGGCAAACGACAGAAAAAGAAACAGGCTTGAGGGAGAGCTGGATCAGGCGATTGCTAACTGGCAGCGACTTGTTAAAAGACCGCCTTATCCTGCCGCTGTTGTTTCTATCAGTGATGCCTCTATGCGGGTAGTTATTACCCGGGACAACATTCTCCGGAGTGTCAGTCTGGTTTCTTTGTACGAAAAACTGCTCAACATCCAGACGCAAAGCTACCTCGCACTTTTGGATACCGAAGCTCTGAAGGACATTGCAGGTATCGTCACTGGTAGTCTGGTGGCTTCCGGGAGTGGCGGTGATGGTGACGATGACGATAATGACAGCACTCATTACACCTTCGATGCCGAGCCTGAGCCACTGATCATTATCTATGGCGACAAGGAGTACCCGGAGCAGGATTCAGCGGAAGAACTGATCAGGAAGAATCTGGAAAATAAAAGACAACTGTTAAAAATCCTCCGAAAAAAAATGCAACAGGCCATAGCCCGGGGTCATGGTGACCTGGCCCGGATTCTTGATAACAGGATCATGCTGATTGCCGCTGACCTTGAATACCTGACTGATTTGGATACATCCGCAACCGGAATAACGGAAAACGATCAGGGTTCCCCGGGGATTTTGTCATTCCTGAAGGCATCGCTGGCTACTGATGACCGGGAGCTGTTGCAGCGTGATGATGACGCCCTGAAACAGTCGCTGTCTCAACACCAGATAAACACTGACTATCAGAGCATTCTCATTGTTCCCGGTGAGCTGACACATGAAGAAGCCCTGTTCTACGACCGGTGGCGACTTACGGACGCGGGTTTGGTTTACCAGGCATTGAGAAGACGGCTGGAACAGGAGTTGCAGCTGGAAACAGACGACATTAGCGTGTCAACAAAACAAACTGAGTTTCTGGTTTCTGGTCTTGAAACGCTGGCGCGTCAGTTCCGGGCTATGTTTTCGGCTGATCTTTCAAGCCATTACGATAGGAGGCAGGTACCCCATCAGGAAGGCGGAGACCTGAATCAGAAAAAACGCAAGGCCAGTTCATCTGAGGCAGCAGGCAGTCAAGAAGGCTCAAATTCAAACGCCCGCAAAAACAAAGCGTCTCGGGATAATAAGAGTGAGAGCGGCTGGAAAAAAGGCGATGAAGGGGAAGAGCCACCTGACAAAGATAAACATACATACAGCAAGACCATCGACTGCTCACCTTGCCACGGACCTTGCAAAAAGGAAAAGCCAGAAGCTGGTATTTCAGTAGCGGGGGGGCGCTCAACCGCTGCAGAAGGAAATGAGAAGTTACAGGGCGACAGGTGCTCCATCTGCATGAATGACTTAGGAGATATTTCGGTCGTCAAGACGAACTGTAATCACCAATATCATCTGGAGTGCATTGCCGGATGGCTTAGGGAGCAGGGTCCGGCTAAGGCTCTTGCATCACGGTGTGCTTATTGTCGGCAAAAAGCTTTGCCGCTCGTGCGAGTGGGCGGCGGCAAGCTCGATGAAGACTCTGAATTTTGTGAATCCCTGCCTCTGCAAGCTTGTCGTGCCGGGGATTTGGAAACGCTGCAGAGTCTGCTGAATAAGAACAGTAGTATTGCCAATAAACAGTTTCGTTCAGCTGTTTCGGGTTCCGGCATCAGTTTGTTGCACGCTGCTCTCCTGAATGGTCATAAGCAGTGCGTGGAACTTCTGATCAACGCCGAGGCGGTTGTTGATGCTGTCCTGACGACGGATGGTGCCACTCCTCTGCACCTCGCTGCCCACAAAGGTCATACCGAGTGCCTGAAAGTTCTGATCAAGGCTGGGGCGGCTGTTGATGCTGGCCGGGCAATGGATGGTGTCACTCCTCTGTATTTCGCTGCCGAGAATGGTCGTACTGAGTGCGTGGAACTTCTGATCAAGGCTCGGGCGGATGTTGATGCTGCCCGGACGACGGATGGTGTCACTCCTCTGCACATCGCTGCCCAAGACGGTCATACCAGGTGCGTGGAACTTCTGATCAAGGCTGGGGCGGATGTTGATGCTGCCCGGACGACGGATGGTGTCACTCCTCTGCACATCGCTGCCCAAGACGGTCATACCAGGTGCGTGGAACTTCTGATCAAGGCTGGGGCGGATGTTGATGCTGCCCGGACGACGGATGGTGTCACTCCTCTGCACATCGCTGCCCAAGGCGGTCATACCGAATGCATGGAACTTCTGATCAAGGCCGGGGCGGATGTTGATGCTGCCCGGACGGGGGATGGTGCCACTCCTCTGCACCTCGCTGCCCTGAAAGGTCGTACCGGGTGCGTGGAGCTTCTGATCAAGGCTGGGGCGAATGTTAAGGCTGCCCTGACGACGAATGGTGACACTCCGCTGCGCACCGCTAACTGGAGCGGCCAGACCGGGTGCGCGGAACTTCTGACCGCTGCCGAGGAGAATTGTCAACCGTCAGACCAATAACTGGCTAAATACGACTTGCAGTGCTAAGTAAATCATCGCTTTGAACGGGATAAAAACGACTATGGCCCGATTTTTATCGACCCGCCCACCTTCTTAAACTCCAGGAAGTTCGAAGGTGTGTTTGATGTGCAGCGCGATCATGGTCATCTGATCAGGCTGGCCATGCGTCGTTTGAATGAAGGCGGTACTCTGTACTTCTCCAACAACTTCCGTCGTTCATATTGGAGAAGACTTACATAGGAAATTCAAACTACACTGCTTATTGCTTTTTTTACGCATTTGAGGTCTTTTCTTTTTTGCTGCCCTTTGCTGTCACTTGTGATTAAAGGCTCCGGGAAAGATAGTTTATAAAAAGCAGATGAGCTTCATTCATTCTCAGATCAAATTTTATCGATTATCAGGTGGCTACGTTTTTGGACGAGAACTAGCTGAGTGCCGTCTTGTGCATAATTACTTGACATCTCTGAGTGCTGACTTTTTACGACTTGTTATTATCTTCCTGTTTGCCAGTTCAGCGCTTTTTGCTGCCACAGACGGTGTTATCTGTAAACCCGTCGGTGATTTAACGGCAGGTTTTCCGGGAAGGGCGTTTTTAGCTGATTCGTTTTTAGCCGACAGCGGTCAGGTATGTTTTAAACCTGTTGACGATAGCAGGGCAGTTTTTTCTCCTTTCTCTGACAGTTTGCTTTTCTATTTCCTGTCAACCGTTTTTTCAACTGCCGGAAGCGCCGGTGTTGTTTTTTCGGGCAGACCCGGGAACGTATTAAGCCACAACAACCCGTTACAGGCGGAATCACCGTCCCGGACATCCTTTTTAAAAACACCGTTAAAAAAAAGACTGATTCCTGACGGTGCTTTTTCCAGAGAGGCAAACGACAGAAAAAGAAACAGGCTTGAGGGAGAGCTGGATCAGGCGATTGTTAACTGGCAGCGACTTGTTAAAAGACCGCCTTATCCTGCCGCTGTTGTTTCTGTGAGTGATGCCTCTATGCGGGTAGTTATTACCCGGGACAACATTCTCCGGAGTGCCAGCCTGGTTGCTTTGTACGAAAAACTGCTCAACATCCAGACGCAAAGCTATCTCGCACTTTTGGATACCGAAGCTCTGAAGGACATTGCAGGTATCGTCACTGGTAGTCTGGTGGCTTCCGGGAGTGGCGGTGACGATGACGATAATGACAGTACTCATTACACCTTCGATGCCGAGCCTGAGCCACTGATCATTGTCTACGGCGACAAGGAGTACCCGGAGCAGGATTCAGCGGAAGAACTGATCAGGAAGAATCTGGAAAATAAACGACAACTGTTAAAAATCCTCCGAAAAAAAATGCAACAGGCCATAGCCCGGGGTCATGGTGACCTGGCCCGGATTCTTGATAACAGGATCATGCTGATTGCCGCTGACCTTGAATACCTGACTGATTTCGATACATCCGCAACCGGAATAACGGAAAACGATCAGGGCTCCCCGGGGATTTTGTCATTCCTGAAGTCATCGCTGGCTACTGATGACCGGGAGCTGTGGCAGCGTGATGATGACGCCCTGAAACAGGCGCTGTCTCAACACCACGTAAACACGGACTATCAGAGTATTCTCATTGTTCCCGGTGAGCTGACACATGAAGAAGCCCTGTTCTACGACCGGTGGCGACTTACGGACGCGGGTTTGGTTTACCAGGCATTGAGAAGACGGCTGGAACAACAGTTGCAGCTGGAAACAGACGACATTAACGTGTCAACAAAACAAACTGAGTTTCTGGTTTCTGGTCTTGAAACACTGGTGCGTCAGTTCCGGGCTATGTTGTCAGCTGATCTTTCAAGCCAGTACGATGAGAGGCAGGTACCCCACCAGGAAGGCGGAGGCCAGAATCAGAAAAAACGCAAGGCCAGTTCATCTGAGGCAGCAGGCAGTCAAGAAGGCTCAAATTCAAACGTCCCCCGAAACAAAGTTCCCCGGGGCAATAAAAATGAGAGTGGCTGGAAGAAAGGCGATGAGGGGGAAGAGCCACCCGACAACGATAAACATACATACAGTAAGACCATCGACTGCTCACCTTGCCACGGACCTTGCAAAAAAGAGAAGCCAGAAGCTGGTATTTCAGTAGCGGGGGGGCGCTCAACCGCTGCAGAAGGAAATGAGAAGTTACAGGGTGACAAGTGCTCCATCTGCAGGAGTGACTTAGGCACTATTTCGGTCGTCAAGACGAACTGTAATCACCAATATCATCTGGAGTGCATTGCCGGATGGCTTAGGGAGCAGGCTCCGGCTACGGCTCTTGTATCACGTTCGTGTGCTTATTGTCGGCAAAGAGCTTTGCCGCTGGTGCGAGTGGACGGCAGCAAGCTTTATGAAGACTCTGAATTCTGTGAATCCTTGCCTCTGAATGTTGCTCGTAACGGGGATTTGGAAATACTGCAGCGTCTGCTGGAAATAGACAGTAGTATTGTCAATGAACAGTTTCGTTCAGCCGTTTCGGGTTCCGGCATCAGTTTGTTGCACGTTGCTGCCCTGAACGGTCATGCAGGGTTTTTGCAAACCCTGATCGATGCCGGGGCAGTTGTTGGTGCTGCCCTGAGGGCAGATGGTCTCACCCTTCTGCACATCGCTGCCTACAAAGGTTATACCGAGTGCCTGAAAGTTCTGATCAAGGCCGGGGCGGATATTAAGGCTACCCTGACGACGGATGGTGTCACTCCCCTGCACTCCGCTGCCCAAGGCGGTCATACCAGGGGCATGGAACTTCTGATCAAGGCCGGGGCGGATGTTAAGGCTGCCCTGACGACGGATGGTGACACTCCTCTGCACTTTGCTGCCCAAGGCGGTCATACCGGGTGCGTGGAGCTTCTGATCAAGGCCGGGGCGGATGTTGATGCTGCCCGGACGACGGATGGTGTCACTTCTCTGCACCTCGCTGCCCAAGGCGGACATATCGAGTGCATGGAACTTCTGATCAAGGCTGGGGCGGCTGTTGATGCTGCCCGGACGACGGATGGTGTCACTCCTCTGCACATCGCTGCCCAAGTCGGTCATACCGAGTGCGTGGAGCTTCTGATCAAGGCCAAGGCGGCTATTGATGCTGCCCTGACGACAAGTGGTGCCACTCTTCTGCACATCGCTGCCCTGAAAGGTCGTACCGAGTGCATGGAACTTCTGATCAAGGCTGGGGCGGATGTTGATGCTGCCCTGACGACGAATGGTGCCACCCCTCTTTCCTACGCTGCCGAGAACGGTCATACCGGGTGCGTGGAACTTCTGATCAAGGCCGGGGCGGGTGTTGATGCTGCCCGGACGACGAATGGTGTCACTCCTCTGCACATCGCTGCCCAAGGCGGTCATACCGAGTGCATGAAACTTCTGATCAAGGCCGGGGCGGATGTTGATGCTGCCCTGACGACGAATGGTGTCGCTCCTCTGCACATCGCTGCCCTGAAAGGTCGTACCGGGTGCGTGGAGCTTCTGATCAAGGCCGGGGCGAATGTTAAGGCTGCCCTGACGACGAATGGTGACACTCCGCTGCGCATCGCTAACCGGAACGGCCAGACCGGGTGCGCGGAACTTCTGACCGCTGCCGAGGAGAATTGTCAACCGTCAGACCAATAACTGGCTAAATACGACTTGCAGTGCTACGTAAATCATCGCTTTGAACGGGATAAAAACGACTATGGCCGATTTTTATCGACCCGCCCACCTTCTCAAACTCCAGGAAGTTCGAAAGTGTGTTTGATGTGCAGCGCAATCATGGTCATCTGATCAGGCTGACCATGCGTCGTTTGAATAAAGGCGGTACTCTGTACTTCCCCAACAACTTCCATCGTTCATATTGGAAGAGGCTTTTTGTTCCGTACATAGGAAATTCAGACTACACTGCTGATTGCTTTTTTTACGCATTTGAGGTCTTTTCTTTTTTGCTGCCCTTTGCTGTCACTTGTGATTAAAGGCTCCGGGAAAGATAGTTTATAAAAAGCAGATGAGCTTCATTCATTCTCAGATCAAATTTTATCGATTATCAGGTGGCTACGTTTTTGGACGAGAACTAGCTGAGAGCCGTCTTGTGCATAATTTCAATAACTCCGAGCTGTAGGCAGGAGCTTAAAGGTGCATAATTACTTGACATCTCTGAGTGCTGACTTTTTACGACTTTTTATTACCTTCCTGTTTGTCAGTTCAGCGCTTTTTGCTGCCACCGACGGTGTTATCTGTAAACCAGTCAGTGATTTAACGGCAGGTTTTCCAGGAAAGGCGTTTTTAGCTGATTTGTTTTTAGCCGACAGCGGTCAGGTATGTTTTAAACCTGTTGACGATAGCAGAGCAGTTTTTTCTCCTTTCTCTGACAGTTTGCTTTTCTATTTCCTGTCAACCGTTTTTTCAACTGCCGGAAGCGCCGGTGTTGTTTTTTCGGGCAGACCCGGAAACGTATTAAGCCACAAAAACCCGTTACAGGCGGAATCACCGTCCCGGACATCCTTTTTAAAAACACTGTTAAAAAACAGATTGCTTCCTGACGGTGCTTTTTCCAGAGAGGCAAACGACAGAAAAAGAAACAGGCTTGAGGGAGAGCTGGATCAGGCGATTGCTAACTGGCAGCGACTTGTTAAAAGACCGTCTTATCCTGCCGCTGTTGTTTCTGTGAGTGATGCCTCTATGCGGGTAGTTATTACCCGGGACAACATTCTCCAGAGCGCCAGCCTGGTTGCTTTGTACGAAAAACTGCTCAACATCCAGACACAAAGCTACCTCGCACTTTTGGATACCGAAGCTCTGAAGGACATTGCAGGTATCGTCACAGGTAGTCTGTTGGCTTCCGGGAGTGGCGGTGATGGTGACGATAACGATAATGACAGCACTCATTACACCTTCGATGCCGAGCCTGAGCCACTGATCATTGCCTATGGCGACAAGGAGTACCCGGAGCAGGATTCAGCGGAAGAACTGATCAGGAAGAATCTGGAAAATAAACGACAACTGTTAAAAATCCTCCGAAAAAAAATGCAACAGGCCATAGCCCTGGGTCATGGTGACCTGGCCCGGATTCTTGATAACAGGATTATGCTGATTGCCGCTGACCTTGAATACCTGACTGATTTGGATACATCCGCAACCGGAATAACGGAAAACGATCAGGGTTCCCCGGGGATTTTGTCATTCCTGAAGGCATCGCTGGCTACTGATGACCGGGAGCTGTGGCAGCGTGATGATGACGCCCTGAAACAGGCGCTGTCTCAACACCACGTAAACACTGACTATCAGAGCATTCTCATTGTTCCCGGTGAGCTGACGCATGAAGAAGCCCTGTTCTACGACCGGTGGCGACTTACGGACGCGGGTTTGGTTTACCAGGCATTGAGAAGACGGCTGGAACAACAGTTGCAGCTGGAAACAGACGACATTAACGTGTCAACAAAACAAACTGAGTTTCTGGTTTCTGGTCTTGAAACACTGGTGCGTCAGTTCCGGGCTATGTTGTCAGCTGATCTTTCAAGCCAGTACGATGAGAGGCAGGTACCCCATCAGGAAGGCGGAGGCCAGAATCAGAAAAAACGCAAGGCCAGTTCATCTGAGGCAGCAGGCAGTCAAGAAGGCTCAAATTCAAACGTCCCCCGAAACAAAGTTCCCCGGGGCAATAAAAATGAGAGTGGCTGGAAGAAAGGCGATGAGGGGGAAGAGCCACCCGACAACGATAAACATACATACAGTAAGACCATCGACTGCTCACCTTGCCACGGACCTTGCAAAAAAGAGAAGCCAGAAGCTGGTATTTCAGTAGCGGGGGGGCGCTCAACCGCTGCAGAAGGAAATGAGAAGTTACAGGGTGACAAGTGCTCCATCTGCAAGGATGACTTAGGCACTATTTCGGTCGTCAAGACGAACTGTAATCACCAATATCATCTGGAGTGCATTGCCGGATGGCTTAGGGAGCAGGCTCCGGCTACGGCTCTTGCATCACGTTCGTGTGCTTATTGTCGACAAAAAGCCTTGCCGCTAGTGCGAGTGAACGGTGGCAAGCTCGATGAAGACTCTGAATTTTGTGAATCCCTGCCTCTGCAAGCTTGTCGTGCGGGGGATTTGGAAACGCTGCAGAGTCTGCTGAATAAGAACAGTAGTATTGCCAATAAAAAATTTCGTTCAGCTGTTTCGGGTTCCGGGATCAGTTTGTTGCACGCTGCTGTCCTGAATGGTCATACGGAGTGCTTGCAAACCTTGATTGATGCCGGGGCAGTTGTTGGTGCTGCCCTGAGGGCAGATGGTCTCCCCCTTCTGCACATCGCTGCCTACAAAGGTTATACCGAGTGCCTGAAAGTTCTGATCAAGGCCGGGGCGGATATTAAGGCTACCCTGACGACGGATGGTGTCACTCCCCTGCACTGCGCTGCCCAAGGCGGTCATACCAGGGGCATGGAACTTCTGATCAAGGCCGGGGCGGATGTTAAGGCTGCCCGGACGACGAATGGTAACACTCTTCTGCACATCGCTGCCCAAGGCGGTCATACCGGGTGCGTGGAGCTTCTGATCAAGGCCGGGGCGGATGTTGATGCTGCCCGGACGACGGATGGTGTCACTTCTCTGCACCTCGCTGCCCAAGGCGGACATATCGAGTGCATGGAACTTCTGATCAAGGCTGGGGCGGCTGTTGATGCTGCCCGGACGACGGATGGTGACACTCCTCTGCACATCGCTGCCCAAGTCGGTCATACCGAGTGCGTGGAGCTTCTGATCAAGGCCAAGGCGGCTATTGATGCTGCCCTGACGACAAATGGTGCCACTCCTCTGCACATCGCTGCCTACAAAGGTTATACCGAGTGCCTGAAAGTTCTGATCAAGGCCGGGGCGGATGTTAAGGCTGCCCTGACGACGAATGGTGACACTCCTCTGCACCTCGCTGCCCAAGGCGGACATATCGAGTGCATGAAACTTCTGATCAAGGCCGGGGCGGGTGTTGATGCTGCCCGGACGACGAATGGTGTCACTTCTCTGCCCCTCGCTGTCCAAGGCGGACATATCGAGTGCATGAAACTTCTGATCAAGGCTGGGGCGGCTGTTGATGCTGCCCGGACGACGGATGGTGTCACTCCTCTGCACATCGCTGCCCAAGTCGGTCATACCGAGTGCATGAAACTTCTGATCAAGGCCGGGGCAGATGTTAAGGCTACCCTGACGACGGATGGTGCCACTCCTCTGCACTTCGCTGCCCAAGGCGGTCATACCGAGTGCATGGAACTTCTGATCAAGGCCGGGGCGGCTGTTGATGCTGCCCGGACGACGTTTGGTATCACTCCTCTGCACATCGCTGCCCTGAAAGGTCGTACCGGGTGCGTGGAGCTTCTGATCAAGGCCGGGGCGGCTGTTGATGCTGCCCGGACGACGGATGGTATCACTCCTCTGCACATCGCTGCCCTGAAAGGTCGTACCGGGTGCGTGGAGCTTCTGATCAAGGCTGGGGCGAATGTTAAGGCTGCCCTGACGACGAATGGTGACACTCCGCTGCGCACCGCTAACTGGAGCGGCCAGACCGGGTGCGCGGAACTTCTGACCGCTGCCGAGGAGAATTGTCAACCGTCAGACCAATAACTGGCTAAATACGACTTGCAGTGCTAAGTAAATCATCGCTTTGAACGGGATAAAAACGACTATGGCTCGATTTTTATCGACCCGCCCACCTTCTCAAACTCCAGGAAGTTCGAAGGCGTGTTTGATGCGCAGCGCGATCATGGTCATCTGATCAGGCTGGCCATGCGTCGTTTGAATGAAGGCGGTACTCTGTACTTCTCCAACAACTTCCGTCGTTCATATTGGAGAAGACTTACATAGGAAATTCAGACTACACTGCTTATTGCTTTTTTTACGCATTTGAGGTCTTTTCTTTTTTGCTGTCCTTTGCTGTCACTTGTGATTAAAGGCTCCGGGAAAAATAGTTTATAAAAAGCAGATGAGCTTCATTCATTCTCAGATCAAATTTTATCGATTATCAGGTGGCTACGTTTTTGGGCGGGAACTAGCTGAGTGCCGTCTTGTGCATAATTTCAATAACTCTGAGCTGTAGGCAGGAGCTTAAAGGTGCATAATTACTTGACATCTCTGAGTGCTGACTTTTTACGACTTTTTATTATCTTCCTGTTTGCCAGTTCAGCGCTTTTTGCTGCCACCGACGGTGTTATCTGTAAACCAGTCAGTGATTTAACGGCAGGTTTTCCAGGAAAGGCGTTTTTAGCTGATTCATTTTTAGCCGACAGAGGTCAGGTATGTTTTAAGCCTGTTGACGATAGCAGGGCAGTTTTTTCTCCTTTCTCTGACAGTTTGCTTTTCTATTTCCTGTCAACCGTTTTTTCAACTGCCGGAAGCGCCGGTGTTGTTTTTTCGGGCAGACCCGGAAACGTATTAAGCCACAAAAACCCGTTACAGGCGGAATCACCGTCCCGGACATCCTTTTTAAAAACACTGTTAAAAAACAGATTGCTTCCTGACGGTGCTTTTTCCAGAGAGGCAAACGACAGAAAAAGAAACAGGCTTGAGGGAGAGCTGGATCAGGCGATTGCTAACTGGCAGCGACTTGTTAAAAGACCGCCTTATCCTGCCGCTGTTGTTTCTATCAGTGATGCCTCTATGCGGGTAGTTATTACCCGGGACAACATTCTCCGGAGTGTCAGCCTGGTTTCTTTGTACGAAAAACTGCTCAACATCCAGACGCAAAGCTACCTCGCACTTTTGGATACCGAAGCTCTGAAGGACATTGCAGGTATCGTCACTGGTAGTCTGGTGGCTTCCGGGAGTGGCGGTGATGGTGACGATGACGATAATGACAGCACTCATTACACCTTCGATGCCGAGCCTGAGCCACTGATCATTATCTATGGCGACAAGGAGTACCCGGAGCAGGATTCAGCGGAAGAACTGATCAGGAAGAATCTGGAAAATAAACGACAACTGTTAAAAATCCTCCGAAAAAAAATGCAACAGGCCATAGCCCGGGGTCATGGTGACCTGGCCCGGATTCTTGATAACAGGATCATGCTGATTGCCGCTGACCTTGAATACCTGACTGATTTGGATACATCCGCAACCGGAATAACGGAAAACGATCAGGGTTCCCCGGGGATTTTGTCATTCCTGAAGGCATCGCTGGCTACTGATGACCGGGAGCTGTGGCAGCGTGATGATGACGCCCTGAAACAGGCGCTGTCTCAACACCAGGTAAACACTGACTATCAGAGCATTCTCATTGTTCCCGGTGAGCTGACACATGAAGAAGCCCTGTTCTACGACCGGTGGCGACTTACGGACGCGGGTTTGGTTTACCAGGCATTGAGAAGACGGCTGGAACAGCAGTTGCAGCTGGAAACAGACGACATTAGCGTGTCAACAAAACAAACTGAGTTTCTGGCTTCTGGTCTTGAAACGCTGGCGCGTCAGTTCCGGGCGATGTTGTCAGCTGATCTTTCAAGCCAGTACGATGAGAGGCAGGTACCCCATCAGGAAGGCGGAGGCCAGAATCAGAAAAAAAGCAAAGCCAGTTCATCTGAGGCAGCAGACAGTCAAGAAGGCTCAAATTCAAACGTCCCCCGAAACAAAGTTTCCCGGGGCAATAAAAATGAGAGTGGCTGGAAGAAAGGCGATGAGGGGGAAGAGCCACCCGACAACGATAAACATACATACAGCAAGACTATCGACTGCTCACCTTGCCACGGACCTTGCAAAAAGGAAAAGCCAGAAGCTGGCATTTCAGTAGCGGGGGGGCGCTCAACCGCTGCAGAAGGAAATGAGAAGTTACAGGGCGACAGGTGCTCCATCTGCATGAATGACTTAGGAGGTATTTCGGTCGTCAAGACGAACTGTAATCACCAATATCATCTGGAGTGCATTGCCGGATGGCTTAGGGAGCAGGGTCCGGCTAAGGCTCTTGCATCACGGTGTGCTTATTGTCGGCAAAAAGCTTTGCCGCTCGTGCGAGTGGGCGGCGGCAAGCTCGATGAAGACTCTGAATTTTGTGAATCCCTGCCTCTGCAAGCTTGTCGTGCCGGGGATTTGGAAACGCTGCAGAGTCTGCTGAATAAGAACAGTAGTATTGCCAATAAACAGTTTCGTTCAGCTGTTTCGGGTTCCGGCATCAGTTTGTTGCACGCTGCTGTCCTGAATGGTCATAAGCAGTGCGTGGAACTTCTGATCAACGCCGAGGCGGTTGTTGATGCTGTCCTGACGACGGATGGTGCCACTCCTCTGCACCTCGCTGCCCACAAAGGTCATACCGAGTGCCTGAAAGTTCTGATCAAGGCTGGGGCGGCTGTTGATGCTGGCCGGGCAATGGATGGTGTCACTCCTCTGTATTTCGCTGCCGAGAATGGTCATACTGAGTGCGTGGAACTTCTGATCAAGGCTCGGGCGGTTGTTGATGCTGCCCCGACGGATGGTGTCACTCCTCTGCACATCGCTGCCCAAGACGGTCATACCAGGTGCGTGGAACTTCTGATCAAGGCTGGGGCGGATGTTGATGCTGCCCGGACGACGGATGGTGCCACTCCTCTGCACCTCGCTACCCAAGGTTATACCGAGTGCCTGAAAGTTCTGATCAAGGCCGGGGCGGATGTTAAGGCTACCCTGACGACGGATGGTGCCACTCCTCTGCACCTCGCTGCCCAAGGTTATACCGAGTGCCTGAAAGTTCTGATCAAGGCCGGGGCGGATGTTAAGGCTACCCTGACGACGGATGGTGCCACTCCTCTGCACCTCGCTGCCCACAAAGGTCATACCGAGTGCCTGAAAGTTCTGATCAAGGCTGGGGCGGCTGTTGATGCTGGCCGGGCAATGGATGGTGTCACTCCTCTGTATTTCGCTGCCGAGAATGGTCGTACTGAGTGCGTGGAACTTCTGATCAAGGCTGGGGCGGTTGTTGATGCTGCCCCGACGGATGGTGTCACTCCTCTGCACATCGCTGCCCAAGACGGTCATACCAGGTGCGTGGAACTTCTGATCAAGGCTGGGGCGGATGTTGATGCTGCCCGGACGACGGATGGTACCACTCATCTGCACATCGCTGCCCAAGGCGGTCATACCGAATGCATGGAACTTCTGATCAAGGCCGGGGCGGATGTTGATGCTGCCCGGACGGCGGATGGTGCCACTCCTCTGCACCTCGCTGCCCTGAAAGGTCGTACCGGGTGCGTGAAGCTTCTGATTAATGCCAAGGCGGATGTTAAGGCTGCCCTGACGACGAATGGTGTGACTCCTCTGTGCATCGCTAACCTGAACGGCCAGACCGGGTGCGCGGAACTTCTGACCGCTGCCGAGGAGAGTAGTCAACAGTCAGACCAAGAATTGGCTAAATACGACTTGCAGTGCTACGTAAATCATCGCTTTGAACGGTAAGACCGCCTGAAGTGGATTGAACGGGATAAAAACGACTATGACCTGATTTTTATCGCCCCGCCCACCTTCTTAAACTCCAGGAAGTTCGAAGGTGTGTTTGATGTGCAGCGCGATCATGGTCATCTGATCAGGCTGACCATGCGTCTTTTGAATAAAGGCGGTACTCCGTACTTCCCCAACAACTTCCATCGTTCATATTGGAAGAGGCTTTTTGTTCCGTACATAGGAAATTCAGACTACACTGCTGATTGCTTTTTTTATGCATTTGAAGCCTTTTCTTTTTTGCTGTCCTTTGCTGTCCTTTGCTGTCCTTTGCTGTCACTTGTGATTAAAGGCTCCGGGAAAGATAGTTTATAAAAAGCAGATGAGCTTCATTCATTTTCAGATCAAATTTTATTGATTATCAGGTGGCTACGTTTTGGGACGAGAACTAGCTGAGTGTTGTCTTGTGCATAATTTCAATAACTCCGAACTGTAGGCAGGAGCTTAAAGGTGCATAATTACTTGACATCTCTGAGTGCTGACTTTTTACGACTTTTTATTATCTTCCTGTTTGCCAGTTCAGCGCTTTTTGCTGCCACCGACGGTGTTATCTGTAAACCAGTCAGTGATTTAACGGCAGGCTTTCCAGGAAAGGCGTTTTTAGCTGATTCGTTTTTAGCCGACAGCGATCAGGTATGTTTTAAACCTGTTGACGATAGCAGAGCAGTTTTTTCTCTTTTCTCTGACAGTTTGCTTTTCTATTTCCTGTCAACCGTTTTTTCAACTGCCGGAAGCGCCGGTGTTGTTTTTTCGGGCAGACCCGGGAACGTATTAAGCCACAAAAACCCGTTACAGGCGGAATCACCGTCCCGGACATCCTTTTTAAAAACACCGTTAAAAAACAGATTGCTTCCTGACGATGCTTTTTCCAGAGAGGCAAACGACAGAAAAAGAAACAGGCTTGAGGGAGAGCTGGATCAGGCGATTGCTAACTGGCAGCGACTTGTTAAAAGACCGCCTTATCCTGCCGCTGTTGTTTCTATCAGTGATGCCTCTATGCGGGTAGTTATTACCCGGGACAACATTCTCCGGAGTGCCAGCCTGGTTGCTTTGTACGAAAAACTGCTCAACATCCAGACGCAAAGCTACCTCGCACTTTTGGATATCGAAGCTCTGAAGGACATTGCAGGTATCGTCACAGGTAGTCTGGTGGCTTCCGGGAGTGGCGGTGATGGTGACGATGACGATGACGATAATGACAGCACTCATTACACCTTCGATGCCGAGCCTGAGCCACTGATCATTGTCTATGGCGACAAGGAGTACCCGGAGCAGGATTCAGCGGAAGAACTGATCAGGAAGAATCTGGAAAATAAACGACAACTGTTAAAAATCCTCCGAAAAAAAATGCAACAGGCCATAGCCCGGGGTCATGGTGACCTGGCCCGGATTCTTGATAACAGGATCATGCTGATTGCCGCTGACCTTGAATACCTGACTGATTTGGATACATCCGCAACCGGAATAACGGAAAACGATCAGGGTTCCCCGGGGATTTTGTCATTCCTGAGGGCATCGCTGGCTACTGATGACCGGGAGCTGTGGCAGCGTGATGATGACGCCCTGAAACAGTCGCTGTCTCAACACCACGTAAACACTGACTATCAGAGCATTCTCATTGTTCCCGGTGAGCTGACACATGAAGAAGCCCTGTTCTACGACTGGTGGCGACTTACGGACGCGGGTTTGGTTTACCAGGCATTGAGAAGACGGCTGGAACAGCAGTTGCAGCTGGAAACAGACGACATTAGCGTGTCAACAAAACAAACTGAGTTTCTGGTTTCTGGTCTTGAAACACTGGTGCGTCAGTTCCGGGCGATGTTGTCAGCTGATCTTTCAAGCCAGTACGATGAGAGGCAGGTACCCCACCAGGAAGGCGGAGGCCAGAATCAGAAAAAACGCAAGGCCAGTTCATCTGAGGCAGCAGTCAGTCAAGAAGGCTCAAATTCAAACGTCCCCCGAAACAAAGTTTCCCGGGGCAATAAAAATGAGAGTGGCTGGAAGAAAGGCGATGAGGGGGAAGAGCCACCCGACAACGATAAACATACATACAGCAAGACTATCGACTGCTCACCTTGCCACGGACCTTGCAAAAAGGAAAAGCCAGAAGCTGGTATTTCAGTAGCGGGGGGGCGCTCAACCGCTGCAGAAGGAAATGAGAAGTTACAGGGTGACAAGTGCTCCATCTGCAAGGATGACTTAGGCACTATTTCGGTCGTCAAGACGAACTGTAATCACCAATATCATCTGGAGTGCATTGCCGGATGGCTTAGGGAGCAGGCTCCGGCTACGGCTCTTGCATCACGTTCGTGTGCTTATTGTCGACAAAAAGCCTTGCCGCTAGTGCGAGTGAACGGTGGCAAGCTCGATGAAGACTCTGAATTTTGTGAATCCCTGCCTCTGCAAGCTTGTCGTGCGGGGGATTTGGAAACGCTGCAGAGTCTGCTGAATAAGAACAGTAGTATTGCCAATAAAAAATTTCGTTTAGCTGTTTCGAATTCCGACATCAGTTTGTTGCACGCTGCTGTCCTGAATGGTCATACGAAGTGCTTGCAACCCCTGATTGATGCCGGGGCAGTTGTTGATGCTGCCCTGAGGGCAGATGGTCTCACCCTCCTGCACATCGCTGCCGACAAAGGTTATACCGAGTGCCTGAAAGTTCTGATCAAGGCTGGGGCGGCTGTTGATGCTGCCCTGACGACGAATGGTGCCACTCCTCTGCACCTCGCTGCCCAAGGCGGTCATACCGAGTGCCTGAAAGTTCTGATCAAGGCTGGGGCGGCTGTTGATGCTGCCCTGACGACGAATGGTGCCACTCCTCTGCACCTCGCTGCCCAAGGCGGTCATACCGAGTGCCTGAAAGTTCTGATCAAGGCTGGGGCGGCTGTTGATGCTGCCCTGACGACGAATGGTGCCACTCCTCTGCACATCGCTGCCCAATGCGGTCATACCGGGGGCGTGGAGCTTCTGATTAAGGCCGGGGCGGCTGTTGATGCTGTCCGGACGACGGATGGTACCACTCCTCTGTACTCCGCTGCCAAGTACGGTTATACCGGGTGCATGGAACTTCTGATCAAGGCCGGGGCGGCTGTTGATGCTGCCCGTACGACTTTTGGTGACACTCCTTTGCATCTCTCTGCCTACAAAGGTCATAACGGGTGCGTGGAGCTTCTGATTAAGGCCAGGGCGGATGTTAAGGCTACCCTGACGGCGGATGGTCGCATTCCCTTGCACTTCGCTGCCGAGAACAATCATACCGAGTGTGTGGAACTTCTGATCAAGGCTGGGGCGGATGTTGATGCTGCCCAGACGACGAATGGCGCCACTCCTCTGCACATCGCTGCCCAAGGCGGTCATACCGAGTGCGTGAAAGTTCTGATCAAGGCTGGGGCGGCTGTTGATGCTACCCTGACGACGGATGGTACCACTCCTCTGCATCTCGCTGCCGAAGGCGGTCATATCGAGTGCGTGGAGCTTCTGATCAAGGCCGGGGCGGCTGTTGATGCTGCCCGGATGACAAGTGGTGCCACTCCTTTGCACCTCGCTGCCCATGGCGGTCATATCGAGTGCGTGGAACTTCTGATCAAGGCTAGGGCGGCTGTTGATGCTGCCTGGACGACGGATGGTGCCACTTCTCTGCACATCGCTGCCGACAAAGGTCATACCGAGTGCGTGGAACTTCTGATCAAGGCCGGGGCGGCTGTTGATGCTGCCCGGACGACGTTTGGTGACACTCCTCTGCACCTCGCTGCCCAAGGCGGTCATACCGAGTGCGTGGAGCTTCTGATCAAGGCCGGGGCGGCTGTTGATGCTGCCCTGACGACGGATGGTGCCACCCCTCTTTCCTACGCTGCCGAGAACGGTCATACCGGGTGCGTGGAACTTCTGATCAAGGCCGGGGCGGGTGTTGATGCTGCCCTGACGGCAGATGGTAGCACTCCTCTGTACTTAGCTGCCGAGAACGGTCATACCGGGTGCGTGGAACTTCTGATCAAGGCCGGGGCGGGTGTTGATGCTGCCCTGACGACAGATGGTAGCACTCCTCTGCACATCGCTGCCCAAGGCGGTCATACCGGGTGCGTGGAGCTTCTGATCAAGGCCAGGGCGGCTGTTGATGCTACCCGGACGGCGGATGGTGCCACTCCTTTGCACCTCGCTACCCTGAAAGGTCGTACCGGGTGCGTGGAGCTTCTGATCAAGGCCAGGGTGAATGTTAAGGGGTGCAGCATTCAATAACTTACCGGGCTGTTGGCTTTTGGCTATTAGCTGCTCGTACAGCCAACCGCCAACCGCCAATAGCCAACAGCCAACAGCCAACAGCCAAAAGCCAAAAGCCAAAAGCCAAAAGCGGTATATTATGTTCTGCTGCTTCCCTAAGGCTTCCCTGACGACGAACGGTGACACTCCGCTGCACATCGCTAACCGGAACGGCCAGACCGGGTGCGCGGAACTTCTGACCGCTGCCGAGGAGAATTGTCAACTGCCAGACCAATAACTGGCTAAATACGACTTGCAGTGCTACATAAATCACCGCTTTGAACGGGATAAAAACGACAATGACCCAATTTTTATCGACCCGCCCACCTTCTTAAACTCCAGGAAGTTCGAAGGCGTGTTTGATGTGCAGCGCGATCATGGTCATCTGATCAGGCTGGCCATGCGTCGTTTGAATAAAGGCGGTACTCTGTACTTCTCCAACAACTTCCGTCGTTCATATTGGAGAAGACTTAGGGAAGCAGCAGAACATAATATACCGCTGTTGGCTGTTGGCTGTTGGCTGTTGGCTGTTGGCTGTTGGCTTTTGGCGGTTGGCTGTATGAGCAGCTAATAGCCAAAAGCCAACAGCCCGGTAAGTTATTGAATGCTGCGCCCCTTACATAGGAAATTCAGACTACACTGCTGATTGCTTTTTTTACGCATTTGAGGTCTTTTCTTTTTTGCTGTCCTTTGCTGTCACTTGTGATTAAAGGCTCCGGGAAAGATAGTTTATAAAAAGCAGATGAGCTTCATTCATTCTCAGATCAAATTTTATCGATTATCAGGTGGCTACGTTTTTGGACGAGAACTAGCTGAGTGCCGTCTTGTGCATAATTACTTGACATCTCTGAGTGCTGACTTTTTACGACTTGTTACTATCTTCCTGTTTGCCAGTTCAGCGCTTTTTGCTGCCACCGACGGTGTTATCTGTAAACCAGTCAGTGATTTAACGGCAGGTTTTCCAGGAAAGGCGTTTTTAGCTGATTCGTTTTTAGCCGACAGAGGTCAGGTATGTTTTAAGCCTGTTGACGATAGCAGGGCAGTTTTTTCTCCTTTCTCTGACAGTTTGCTTTTCTATTTCCTGTCAACCGTTTTTTCAACTGCCGGAAGCGCCGGTGTTGTTTTTTCGGGCAGACCCGGAAACGTATTAAGCCACAAAAACCCGTTACAGGCGGAATCACCGTCCCGGACATCCTTTTTAAAAACACTGTTAAAAAACAGATTGCTTTCTGACGGTGCTTTTTCCAGAGAGGCAAACGACAGAAAAAGAAACAGGCTTGAGGGAAAGCTGGATCAGGCGATTGCTAACTGGCAGCGACTTGTTAAAAGACCGTCTTATCCTGCCGCTGTTGTTTCTGTGAGTGATGCCTCTATGCGGGTAGTTATTACCCGGGACAACATTCTCCGGAGTGCCAGCCTGGTTGCTTTGTACGAAAAACTGCTCAACATCCAGACGCAAAGCTATCTCGCACTTTTGGATACCGAAGCTCTGAAGGACATTGCAGGTATCGTCACTGGTAGTCTGGTGGCTTCCGGGAGTGGCGGTGATGGTGACGATGACGATAATGACAGCACTCATTACACCTTCGATGCCGAGCCTGAGCCACTGATCATTATCTATGGCGACAAGGAGTACCCGGAGCAGGATTCAGCGGAAGAACTGATCAGGAAGAATCTGGAAAATAAACGACAGCTGTTAAAAATCCTCCGAAAAAAAATGCAACAGGCCATAGCCCAGGGTCATGGTGACCTGGCCCGGATTCTTGATAACAGGATCATGCTGATTGCCGCTGACCTTGAATACCTGACTGATTTGGATACATCCGCAACCGGAATAACGGAAAACGATCAGGGTTCCCCGGGGATTTTGTCATTCCTGAAGGCATCGCTGGCTACTGATGACCGGGAGCTGTGGCAGCGTGATGATGACGCCCTGAAACAGTCGCTGTCTCAACACCAGGTAAACACTGACTATCAGAGCATTCTCATTGTTCCCGGTGAGCTGACACATGAAGAAGCCCTGTTCTACGACCGGTGGCGACTTACGGACGCGGGTTTGGTTTACCAGGCATTGAGAAGACGGCTGGAACAGCCGTTGCAGCTGGAAACAGACGACATTAGCGTGTCAACAAAACAAACTGAGTTTCTGGTTTCTGGTCTTGAAACGCTGGTGCGTCAGTTCCGGGCGATGTTGTCAGCTGATCTTTCAAGCCAGTACGATGAGAGGCAGGTACCCCATCAGGAAGGCGGAGGCCAGAATCAGAAAAAAAGCAAAGCCAGTTCATCTGAGGCAGCAGACAGTCAAGAAGGCTCAAATTCAAACGTCCCCCGAAACAAAGTTTCCCGGGGCAATAAAAATGAGAGTGGCTGGAAGAAAGGCGATGAGGGGGAAGAGCCACCCGACAACGATAAACATACATACAGCAAGACTATCGACTGCTCACCTTGCCACGGACCTTGCAAAAAGGAAAAGCCAGAAGCTGGTATTTCAGTAGCGGGGGGGCGCTCAACCGCTGCAGAAGGAAATGAGAAGTTACAGGGCGACAGGTGCTCCATCTGCATGAATGACTTAGGAGATATTTCGGTCGTCAAGACGAACTGTAATCACCAATATCATCTGGAGTGCATTGCCGGATGGCTTAGGGAGCAGGCTCCGGCTAAGGCTCTTGCATCACGGTGTGCTTATTGTCGGCAAAGAGCTTTGCCGCTGGTGCGAGTGAACGGCAGCAAGCTTTATGAAGACTCTGAATTCTGTGAATCCTTGCCTCTGAATGTTGCTCGTAACGGGGATTTGGAAACACTGCAGCGTCTGCTGGAAATAGACAGTAGTATTGTCAATGAACAGTTTCGTTCAGCTGTTTCGGGTTCCGGCATCAGTTTGTTGCACGCTGCTGTCCTGAATGGTCATAAGCAGTGCGTGGAACTTCTGATCAACGCCGAGGCGGTTGTTGATGCTGTCCTGACGGCGGATGGTGCCACTCCTCTGCACCTCGCTGCCCACAAAGGTCATACCGAGTGCCTGAAAGTTCTGATCAAGGCTGGGGCGGCTGTTGATGCTCGCCGGGCAATGGATGGTGTCACTCCTCTGTATTTCGCTGCCGAGAATGGTCGTACTGAGTGCGTGGAACTTCTGATCAAGGCTCGGGCGGTTGTTGATGCTGCCCCGACGGATGGTGTCACTCCTCTGCACATCGCTGCCCAAGACGGTCATACCAGGTGCGTGGAACTTCTGATCAAGGCTGGGGCGGATGTTGATGCTGCCCGGACGACGGATGGTGTCACTCATCTGCACATCGCTGCCCAAGGCGGTCATACCGAATGCATGGAACTTCTGATCAAGGCCGGGGCGGATGTTGATGCTGCCCGGACGGCGGATGGTGCCACTCCTCTGCACATCGCTGCCCTGAAAGGTCGTACCGGGTGCGTGGAGCTTCTGATCAAGGCTGGGGCGAATGTTAAGGCTGCCCTGACGACGAATGGTGACACTCCGCTGCGCACCGCTAACTGGAGCGGCCAGACCGGGTGCGCGGAACTTCTGACCGCTGCCGAGGAGAATTGTCAACCGTCAGACCAATAACTGGCTAAATACGACTTGCAGTGCTAAGGGAAGCAGCAGAACATAATATACCGCTGTTGGCTTTTGGCTTTTGGCTTTTGGCTGTATGAGCAGCTAATAGCCAACAGCCAACAGCCAAAAGCCCGGTAAGTTATTGAATGCTGCGCCCCTAAGTAAATCATCGCTTTGAACGGGATAAAAACGACTATGGCTCGATTTTTATCGACCCGCCTACCTTCTCAAACTCCAGGAAGTTCGAAGGTGTGTTTGATGTGCAGCGCGATCATGGTCATCTGATCAGGCTGACCATGCGTCTTTTGAATAAAGGCGGTACTCCGTACTTCCCCAACAACTTCCATCGTTCATATTGGAAGAGGCTTTTTGTTCCGTACATAGGAAATTCAGACTACACTGCTGATTGCTTTTTTATGCATTTGAAGCCTTTTCTTTTTTGCTGTCCTTTGCTGTCACTTGTGATTAAAGGCTCCGGGAAAGATAGTTTATAAAAAGCAGATGAGCTTCATTCATTCTCAGATCAAATTTTATTGATTATCAGGTGGCTACGTTTACTATGAAAATAGAGCTCCGAACTCGCAAAGCACTCCACCCTCATCGACAGGCAAGGTTCTCACTCGCAGCCTCGGATGAGTTTTTATTCTTTGGTTAAAGCCGGCAGATAATTATATTTCTGGAGCATCTGTAACCAGCGCGGTGCATTCCTGCGAACCGTCAGTGCTTCGTAATCAATCTCTGGATCCTTGTAGGGCGTAAGCTTAGTGAGGATGCAGTAGATCACCCGCAACATTTTATGTCCGATGGCAATGATGCTGCGCTTATATCCTCGGCGAATGGTCAGGCTCTGGTGCTTGCCTTTAAACTGACTTTTGGTCTTTACAGCTGCCTGACTTATCTCACACATCAGCCGTCGTAAGGACTGGTTGCCCTTACGAGTTTTACCACTCTTACGCTTACCGGCGCTTTCATTGTTACCCGGACAGAGGCCTGCCCAGGATGCCAGAGACTCCCGGCTGCCAAAGGCACTCATGTCATCACCGATCTCAGCAATCAACCCTGCTGCTGCGATCTCATCGACTCCAGGAAGGGTTTGCAATAGCTGCCAGGGTTCCCGGTACTGAGTTTGTACAATATTGCGTATTCCTGCATCCAATTCAGCAACCTCATCATCCAGGTACTGAATATGTTTCCGGATGCTCTTAAGCACTGTCAGGTGTGCTGAAGACAGGGAGCCTTCCATGCTGTCGAATAACTCTTTGGTTTTGCTCTTCAGCTTGCCACGGGCAAACTTCACCAGCTCTTGCGGAGGCAGGCCATCAATCAGCCCCTGAATCATTTCCTGTGCGGACTTGCCATGTATGTCACTCACTACACCACCGAGACGGATACCGGCGTCGTCCAGAACTTTATGCAGACGGGTCTTTTCACCGGCAAGCTGCCCCACCAGTTTCTGACGACGGCGAAACAGCAACCTCAGCTGCTCGATATCAGGAGGCGGTACAAAGCTGGGGCGAAGCAAACCACACCGACCCAGTGTTGCCAGCCACTGACTGTCCTGGACATCGGTCTTGCGACCGGGCACATTCTTGACGTGACGGGCATTGACAACCCAGACCTTGAGGCCTGCTTTAATCAGAGTTTCGTGAACGCATTTCCAGTAAACGCCAGTGCTTTCCATGACTACGAGCTCAACCTGATGTTTCACCAGGAAATCGCGAAGCTTCCTGCGTTCACGTCGATACGTCTTGAACGATTGAGTGATCTCTTTGATTTCGCCGTTCTCGTCTTCGGTCTGAACAGTCGCCATGACCATCATCTTGTGAACATCGAGGCCAGCACAACATTTCAAAATTGACTGCATCAGACTAATCTCCCTATGGATCATGGAAGATGGCAAGGTCTGATGGATTGATCGTGGGCCATAAGCCGAGGATCGGCAGAGGTCTTTTTACTATCCGTTCAACGTCGTAAGACGGGAAACGATTAGGGGTACGAGCGATCCGTCCAGGTCAGTTTGGATTCAGGGTCAAAAGCCTCTGAAAAATTTGTCGACCATGATCAGGCCTTGCCGCCCACTCCAAGTCTGGATGAAGACTTCAACATTTTCATGCTTCGGGGTGGCCAGTTACCGGCCATGAACGTTTACTATGAAAATAGAGCTCCGAACTCGCAAAGCACTCCACCCTCATCGACAGGCAAGGTTCTCACTCGCAGCCTCGGATGAGTTTTTATTCTTTGGTTAAAGCCGGCAGATAATTATATTTCTGGAGCATCTGTAACCAGCGCGGTGCATTCCTGCGAACCGTCAGTGCTTCGTAATCAATCTCTGGATCCTTGTAGGGCGTAAGCTTAGTGAGGATGCAGTAGATCACCCGCAACATTTTATGTCCGATGGCAATGATGCTGCGCTTATATCCTCGGCGAATGGTCAGGCTCTGGTGCTTGCCTTTAAACTGACTTTTGGTCTTTACAGCTGCCTGACTTATCTCACACATCAGCCGTCGTAAGGACTGGTTGCCCTTACGAGTTTTACCACTCTTACGCTTACCGGCGCTTTCATTGTTACCCGGACAGAGGCCTGCCCAGGATGCCAGAGACTCCCGGCTGCCAAAGGCACTCATGTCATCACCGATCTCAGCAATCAACCCTGCTGCTGCGATCTCATCGACTCCAGGAAGGGTTTGCAATAGCTGCCAGGGTTCCCGGTACTGAGTTTGTACAATATTGCGTATTCCTGCATCCAATTCAGCAACCTCATCATCCAGGTACTGAATATGTTTCCGGATGCTCTTAAGCACTGTCAGGTGTGCTGAAGACAGGGAGCCTTCCATGCTGTCGAATAACTCTTTGGTTTTGCTCTTCAGCTTGCCACGGGCAAACTTCACCAGCTCTTGCGGAGGCAGGCCATCAATCAGCCCCTGAATCATTTCCTGTGCGGACTTGCCATGTATGTCACTCACTACACCACCGAGACGGATACCGGCGTCGTCCAGAACTTTATGCAGACGGGTCTTTTCACCGGCAAGCTGCCCCACCAGTTTCTGACGACGGCGAAACAGCAACCTCAGCTGCTCGATATCAGGAGGCGGTACAAAGCTGGGGCGAAGCAAACCACACCGACCCAGTGTTGCCAGCCACTGACTGTCCTGGACATCGGTCTTGCGACCGGGCACATTCTTGACGTGACGGGCATTGACAACCCAGACCTTGAGGCCTGCTTTAATCAGAGTTTCGTGAACGCATTTCCAGTAAACGCCAGTGCTTTCCATGACTACGAGCTCAACCTGATGTTTCACCAGGAAATCGCGAAGCTTCCTGCGTTCACGTCGATACGTCTTGAACGATTGAGTGATCTCTTTGATTTCGCCGTTCTCGTCTTCGGTCTGAACAGTCGCCATGACCATCATCTTGTGAACATCGAGGCCAGCACAACATTTCAAAATTGACTGCATCAGACTAATCTCCCTATGGATCATGGAAGATGGCAAGGTCTGATGGATTGATCGTGGGCCATAAGCCGAGGATCGGCAGAGGTCTTTTTACTATCCGTTCAACGTCGTAAGACGGGAAACGATTAGGGGTACGAGCGATCCGTCCAGGTCAGTTTGGATTCAGGGTCAAAAGCCTCTGAAAAATTTGTCGACCATGATCAGGCCTTGCCGCCCACTCCAAGTCTGGATGAAGACTTCAACATTTTCATGCTTCGGGGTGGCCAGTTACCGGCCATGAACGTTTGGGACGAGAACTAGCTGAGTGTTGTCTTGTGCATAATTTACTATGAAAATAGAGCTCCGAACTCGCAAAGCACTCCACCCTCATCGACAGGCAAGGTTCTCACTCGCAGCCTCGGATGAGTTTTTATTCTTTGGTTAAAGCCGGCAGATAATTATATTTCTGGAGCATCTGTAACCAGCGCGGTGCATTCCTGCGAACCGTCAGTGCTTCGTAATCAATCTCTGGATCCTTGTAGGGCGTAAGCTTAGTGAGGATGCAGTAGATCACCCGCAACATTTTATGTCCGATGGCAATGATGCTGCGCTTATATCCTCGGCGAATGGTCAGGCTCTGGTGCTTGCCTTTAAACTGACTTTTGGTCTTTACAGCTGCCTGACTTATCTCACACATCAGCCGTCGTAAGGACTGGTTGCCCTTACGAGTTTTACCACTCTTACGCTTACCGGCGCTTTCATTGTTACCCGGACAGAGGCCTGCCCAGGATGCCAGAGACTCCCGGCTGCCAAAGGCACTCATGTCATCACCGATCTCAGCAATCAACCCTGCTGCTGCGATCTCATCGACTCCAGGAAGGGTTTGCAATAGCTGCCAGGGTTCCCGGTACTGAGTTTGTACAATATTGCGTATTCCTGCATCCAATTCAGCAACCTCATCATCCAGGTACTGAATATGTTTCCGGATGCTCTTAAGCACTGTCAGGTGTGCTGAAGACAGGGAGCCTTCCATGCTGTCGAATAACTCTTTGGTTTTGCTCTTCAGCTTGCCACGGGCAAACTTCACCAGCTCTTGCGGAGGCAGGCCATCAATCAGCCCCTGAATCATTTCCTGTGCGGACTTGCCATGTATGTCACTCACTACACCACCGAGACGGATACCGGCGTCGTCCAGAACTTTATGCAGACGGGTCTTTTCACCGGCAAGCTGCCCCACCAGTTTCTGACGACGGCGAAACAGCAACCTCAGCTGCTCGATATCAGGAGGCGGTACAAAGCTGGGGCGAAGCAAACCACACCGACCCAGTGTTGCCAGCCACTGACTGTCCTGGACATCGGTCTTGCGACCGGGCACATTCTTGACGTGACGGGCATTGACAACCCAGACCTTGAGGCCTGCTTTAATCAGAGTTTCGTGAACGCATTTCCAGTAAACGCCAGTGCTTTCCATGACTACGAGCTCAACCTGATGTTTCACCAGGAAATCGCGAAGCTTCCTGCGTTCACGTCGATACGTCTTGAACGATTGAGTGATCTCTTTGATTTCGCCGTTCTCGTCTTCGGTCTGAACAGTCGCCATGACCATCATCTTGTGAACATCGAGGCCAGCACAACATTTCAAAATTGACTGCATCAGACTAATCTCCCTATGGATCATGGAAGATGGCAAGGTCTGATGGATTGATCGTGGGCCATAAGCCGAGGATCGGCAGAGGTCTTTTTACTATCCGTTCAACGTCGTAAGACGGGAAACGATTAGGGGTACGAGCGATCCGTCCAGGTCAGTTTGGATTCAGGGTCAAAAGCCTCTGAAAAATTTGTCGACCATGATCAGGCCTTGCCGCCCACTCCAAGTCTGGATGAAGACTTCAACATTTTCATGCTTCGGGGTGGCCAGTTACCGGCCATGAACGTTTGGGACGAGAACTAGCTGAGTGTTGTCTTGTGCATAATTTCAATAACTCCGAACTGTAGGCAGGAGCTTAAAGGTGCATAATTACTTGACATCTATGAGTGCTAACTTTTTACGACTTTTTATTATCTTCCTGTTTGCCAGTTCAGCGCTTTTTGCTGCCACCGACGGTGTTATCTGTAAACCAGTCAGTGATTTAACGGCAGGCTTTCCAGGAAAGGCGTTTTTAGCTGATTCGTTTTTAGCCGACAGCGGTCAGGTATGTTTTAAGCCTGTTGACGATAGCAGGGCAGTTTTTTCTCCTTTCTCTGACAGTTTGCTTTTCTATTTCCTGTCAACCGTTTTTTCAACTGCCGGAAGCGCCGGTGTTGTTTTTTCGGGCAGACCCGGAAACGTATTAAGCCACAAAAACCCGTTACAGGCGGAATCACCGTCCCGGACATCCTTTTTAAAAACACTGTTAAAAAACAGATTGCTTCCTGACGGTGCTTTTTCCAGAGAGGCAAACGACAGAAAAAGAAACAGGCTTGAGGGAGAGCTGGATCAGGCGATTGCTAACTGGCAGCGACTTGTTAAAAGACCGTCTTATCCTGCCGCTGTTGTTTCTGTGAGTGATGCCTCTATGCGGGTAGTTATTACCCGGGACAACATTCTCCAGAGCGCCAGCCTGGTTGCTTTGTACGAAAAACTGCTCAACATCCAGACACAAAGCTACCTCGCACTTTTGGATACCGAAGCTCTGAAGGACATTGCAGGTATCGTCACAGGTAGTCTGTTGGCTTCCGGGAGTGGCGGTGATGGTGACGATAACGATAATGACAGCACTCATTACACCTTCGATGCCGAGCCTGAGCCACTGATCATTGCCTATGGCGACAAGGAGTACCCGGAGCAGGATTCAGCGGAAGAACTGATCAGGAAGAATCTGGAAAATAAACGACAACTGTTAAAAATCCTCCGAAAAAAAATGCAACAGGCCATAGCCCTGGGTCATGGTGACCTGGCCCGGATTCTTGATAACAGGATTATGCTGATTGCCGCTGACCTTGAATACCTGACTGATTTGGATACATCCGCAACCGGAATAACGGAAAACGATCAGGGTTCCCCGGGGATTTTGTCATTCCTGAAGGCATCGCTGGCTACTGATGACCGGGAGCTGTGGCAGCGTGATGATGACGCCCTGAAACAGGCGCTGTCTCAACACCACGTAAACACTGACTATCAGAGCATTCTCATTGTTCCCGGTGAGCTGACGCATGAAGAAGCCCTGTTCTACGACCGGTGGCGACTTACGGACGCGGGTTTGGTTTACCAGGCATTGAGAAGACGGCTGGAACAACAGTTGCAGCTGGAAACAGACGACATTAACGTGTCAACAAAACAAACTGAGTTTCTGGTTTCTGGTCTTGAAACACTGGTGCGTCAGTTCCGGGCTATGTTGTCAGCTGATCTTTCAAGCCAGTACGATGAGAGGCAGGTACCCCATCAGGAAGGCGGAGGCCAGAATCAGAAAAAACGCAAGGCCAGTTCATCTGAGGCAGCAGGCAGTCAAGAAGGCTCAAATTCAAACGTCCCCCGAAACAAAGTTCCCCGGGGCAATAAAAATGAGAGTGGCTGGAAGAAAGGCGATGAGGGGGAAGAGCCACCCGACAACGATAAACATACATACAGTAAGACCATCGACTGCTCACCTTGCCACGGACCTTGCAAAAAAGAGAAGCCAGAAGCTGGTATTTCAGTAGCGGGGGGGCGCTCAACCGCTGCAGAAGGAAATGAGAAGTTACAGGGTGACAAGTGCTCCATCTGCAAGGATGACTTAGGCACTATTTCGGTCGTCAAGACGAACTGTAATCACCAATATCATCTGGAGTGCATTGCCGGATGGCTTAGGGAGCAGGCTCCGGCTACGGCTCTTGCATCACGTTCGTGTGCTTATTGTCGACAAAAAGCCTTGCCGCTAGTGCGAGTGAACGGTGGCAAGCTCGATGAAGACTCTGAATTTTGTGAATCCCTGCCTCTGCAAGCTTGTCGTGCGGGGGATTTGGAAACGCTGCAGAGTCTGCTGAATAAGAACAGTAGTATTGCCAATAAAAAATTTCGTTTAGCTGTTTCGAATTCCGACATCAGTTTGTTGCACGCTGCTGTCCTGAATGGTCATACGAAGTGCTTGCAACCCCTGATTGATGCCGGGGCAGTTGTTGATGCTGCCCTGAGGGCAGATGGTCTCACCCTCCTGCACATCGCTGCCGACAAAGGTTATACCGAGTGCCTGAAAGTTCTGATCAAGGCTGGGGCGGCTGTTGATGCTGCCCTGACGACGAATGGTGCCACTCCTCTGCACCTCGCTGCCCAAGGCGGTCATACCGAGTGCCTGAAAGTTCTGATCAAGGCTGGGGCGGCTGTTGATGCTGCCCTGACGACGAATGGTGCCACTCCTCTGCACATCGCTGCCGACAAAGGTCATACCGGGGGCGTGGAGCTTCTGATTAAGGCCGGGGCGGCTGTTGATGCTGCCCGGACGACGGATGGTACCACTCCTCTGTACTCCGCTGCCAAGTACGGTTATACCGGGTGCATGGAACTTCTGATCAAGGCCGGGGCGGCTGTTGATGCTGCCCGTACGACGTTTGGTGACACTCCTTTGCATCTCTCTGCCTACAAAGGTCATAACGGGTGCGTGGAGCTTCTGATTAAGGCCAGGGCGGATGTTAAGGCTACCCTGACGGCGGATGGTCGCATTCCCTTGCACTTCGCTGCCGAGAACAATCATACCGAGTGTGTGGAACTTCTGATCAAGGCTGGGGCGGATGTTGATGCTGCCCAGACGACGAATGGCGCCACTCCTCTGCACATCGCTGCCCAAGGCGGTCATACCGAGTGCGTGAAAGTTCTGATCAAGGCTGGGGCGGCTGTTGATGCTACCCTGACGACGGATGGTACCACTCCTCTGCATCTCGCTGCCGAAGGCGGTCATATCGAGTGCGTGGAGCTTCTGATCAAGGCCGGGGCGGCTGTTGATGCTGCCCGGATGACAAGTGGTGCCACTCCTTTGCACCTCGCTGCCCATGGCGGTCATATCGAGTGCGTGGAACTTCTGATCAAGGCCAGGGCGGCTGTTGATGCTGCCTGGACGACTGATGGTGCCACTCCTCTGCACCTCGCTGCCGACAAAGGTCATACCAAGTGCATGAAACTTCTGATCAAGGCTGGGGCGGCTGTTGATGCTGCCCGGACGACGTTTGGTGACACTCCTCTGCACCTCGCTGCCCAAGGCGGTCATACCGAGTGCGTGGAGCTTCTGATTAAGGCCAGGGCGGATGTTAAGGCTGCCCTGACGACGGATGGTGTCACTCCTCTGCACCTCGCTGCCCTGAAAGGTCATACCGAGTGCGTGGAACTTCTGATCAAGGCTGGGGCGGATGTTAAGGCTGCCCTGACGACGAATGGTGCCACTCCTCTGCACCGCGCTGCCGAAGGCGGTCATATCGAGTGCGTGGAGCTTCTGATCAAGGCCAGGACGGCTGTTGATGCTACCCGGACGGCGGATGGTGCCACTCCTTTGCATCTCGCTGTCCTAGGCGGTCATATCGAGTGCGTGGAGCTTCTGATTAAGGCCAGGGCGGCTGTTGATGCTGCCTGGACGACGGATGGTGCCACTCCTCTGCACCTCGCTGCCCACAAAGGTCATACCAAGTGCATGAAACTTCTGATCAAGGCTGGGGCGGCTGTTGATGCTGCCCGGACGACGTTTGGTGACACTCCTCTGCACCTCGCTGCCCAAGGCGGTCATACCGAGTGCGTGGAGCTTCTGATCAAGGCCAGGGCGGATGTTAAGGCTGCCCTGACGACGGATGGTGTCACTCCTCTGCACCTCGCTGCCCTGAAAGGTCATACCGAGTGCGTGGAACTTCTGATCAAGGCTGGGGCGGATGTTAAGGCTGCCCTGACGACGAATGGTGCCACTCCTCTGCACCGCGCTGCCGAAGGCGGTCATATCGAGTGCGTGGAGCTTCTGATCAAGGCCAGGACGGCTGTTGATGCTACCCGGACGGCGGATGGTGCCACTCCTTTGTATCTCGCTGTCCTAGGCGGTCATATCGAGTGCGTGGAGCTTCTGATTAAGGCCAGGGCGGCTGTTGATGCTGCCTGGACGACGGATGGTGCCACTCCTCTGCACCTCGCTGCCCACAAAGGTCATACCAAGTGCATGAAACTTCTGATCAAGGCTGGGGCGGCTGTTGATGCTGCCCGGACGACGTTTGGTGACACTCCTCTGCACCTCGCTGCCCAAGGCGGTCATACCGAGTGCGTGGAGCTTCTGATTAAGGCCAGGGCGGCTGTTGATGCTACCCGGACGGCGGATGGTGCCACTCCTTTGCATCTCGCTGTCCTAGGCGGTCATATCGAGTGCGTGGAGCTTCTGATTAAGGCCGGGGCGGCTGTTGATGCTGCCCGGACGGCGGATGGTACCACTCCTTTGCACCTCGCTGCCCTGAAAGGTCGTACCGGGTGCGTGGAGCTTCTGATCAAGGCCAGGGCGAATGTTAAGGCTGCCCTGACGACGAATGGTGACACTCCGCTGCGCACCGCTAACCGGAACGGCCAGACCGGTTGCGCGAAACTTCTGACCGCTGCCGAGGAGAATAGCCAACCGTCAGACCAATAACTGGCTAAATACGGTAGGCAGGAGCTTAATGGTGCATAATTACCTGACATCTCTGAGTGCTGACTTTTTACGACTTTTTATTATCTTCCTGTTTGCCAGTTCAGCGCTTTTTGCTGCCACCGACGGTGTTATCTGTAAACCAGTCAGTGATTTAACGGCAGGTTTTCCAGGAAAGGCGTTTTTAGCTGATTCGTTTTTAGCCGACAGCGGTCAGGTATGTTTTAAACCTGTTGACGATAGCAGAGCAGTTTTTTCTCCTTTCTCTGACAGTTTGCTTTTCTATTTCCTGTCAACCGTTTTTTCAACTGCCGGAAGCGCCGGTGTTGTTTTTTCGGGCAGACCCGGAAACGTATTAAGCCACAAAAACCCGTTACAGGCGGAATCACCGTCCCGGACATCCTTTTTAAAAACACTGTTAAAAAACAGACTGATTCCTGACGGTGCTTTTTCCAGAGAGGCAAACGACAGAAAAAGAAACAGGCTTGAGGGAGAGCTGGATCAGGCGATTGCTAACTGGCAGCGACTTGTTAAAAGACCGCCTTATCCTGCCGCTGTTGTTTCTATCAGTGATGCCTCTATGCGGGTAGTTATTACCCGGGACAACATTCTCCGGAGTGTCAGTCTGGTTTCTTTGTACGAAAAATTGCTCAACATCCAGACGCAAAGCTACCTCGCACTTTTGGATACCGAAGCTCTGAAGGACATTGCAGGTATCGTCACTGGTAGTCTGGTGGCTTCCGGGAGTGGCGGTGATGGTGACGATGACGATAATGACAGCACTCATTACACCTTCGATGCCGAGCCTGAGCCACTGATCATTATCTATGGCGACAAGGAGTACCCGGAGCAGGATTCAGCGGAAGAACTGATCAGGAAGAATCTGGAAAATAAACGACAACTGTTAAAAATCCTCCGAAAAAAAATGCAACAGGCCATAGCCCTGGGTCATGGTGACCTGGCCCGGATTCTTGATAACAGGATCATGCTGATTGCCGCTGACCTTGAATACCTGACTGATTTGGATACATCCGCAACCGGAATAACGGAAAACGATCAGGGTTCTCCGGGGATTTTGTCATTCCTGAAGGCATCCCTGGCTACTGATGACCGGGAGCTGTGGCAACGTGATGATGACGCCCTGAAACAGTCGCTGTCTCAACACCACGTAAACACTGACTATCAGAGCATTCTCATTGTTCCCGGTGAGCTGACACATGAAGAAGCCCTGTTCTACGACCGGTGGCGACTTACGGACGCGGGTTTGGTTTACCAGGCATTGAGAAGACGGCTGGAACAACAGTTGCAGCTGGAAACAGACGACATTAACGTGTCAACAAAACAAACTGAGTTTCTGGTTTCTGGTCTTGAAACGCTGGCGCGTCAGTTCCGGGCGATGTTGTCAGCTGATCTTTCAAGCCAGTACGATGAGAGGCAGGTACCCCATCAGGAAGGCGGAGGCCAGAATCAGAAAAAAAGCAAAGCCAGTTCATCTGAGGCAGCAGGCAGTCAAGAAGGCTCAAATTCAAACGCCCTCAAAAACAAAGCGTCTCGGGATAATAAGAGTGAGAGTGGCTGGAAAAAAGGCGATGAAGGGGAAGAGCCACCCGACAACGATAAACATACATACAGCAAGACCATCGACTGCCCGTCTTGTCACGGACCTTGCGAAGAGGAGAAGCCAGAAGCTGGTATTTCAGTAGCGGGGGGGCGCTCAACCGCTGCAGAAGGAAATGAGAAGTTACAGGGTGACAAGTGCTCCATCTGCAGGAGTGACTTAGGCACTATTTCGGTCGTCAAGACGAACTGTAATCACCAATATCATCTGGAGTGCATTGCCGGATGGCTTAGGGAGCAGGCTCCGGCTACGGCTCTTGCATCACGTTCGTGTGCTTATTGTCGGCAAAGAGCTTTGCCGCTGGTGCGAGTGAACGGCAGCAAGCTTTATGAAGACTCTGAATTCTGTGAATCCTTGCCTCTGAATGTTGCTCGTAACGGGGATTTGGAAACACTGCAGCGTCTGCTGGAAATAGACAGTAGTATTGTCAATGAACAGTTTCGTTCAGCCGTTTCGGGTTCCGGCATCAGTTTGTTGCACGTTGCTGCCCTGAAGGGTCATGCAGGGTTTTTGCAAACCCTGATCGATGCCGGGGCGGTTGTTGGTGCTGCCCTGAGGGCAGATGGTGCCACCCCTCTGCACATCGCTGCCCAGAACGGTCATACCGGGTGCGTGGAGCTTCTGATCAAGGCCGGGGCGGATGTTGATGCTGCCCGGACGACGGATGGTGTCACTTCTCTGCACCTCGCTGCCCTAGGCGGACATATCGAGTGCATGGAACTTCTGATCAAGGCCGGGGCAGCTGTTGATGCTGCCCGGACGGCGGATGGTGCCACTCCTCTGCACATCGCTGCCCGAGGCGGTCATACCGAGTGCGTGGAACTTCTGATCAAGGCCGGGGCGGATGTTAAGGCTGCCCTGACGACGAATGGTGCCACTCCTCTGCACCTCGCTGCCCAAGTCCGTCGTATCGGGTGCGTGGAACTTCTGATCAAGGCCGGGGCGGATGTTGATGCTGCCTGGGCGACGGATGGTGCCACACCTCTGCACTTCGCTGTCCTGGACGGCAATTCCCCGTGTGTGGAAGTCCTGATCAAGGGAAATGCGACTGTCGATGCACGGATGATGGGTGGCTTTACTCCCCTGTTCTTAGCTGCTATTGGGGGTCAACCCGAGTGCTTGCAAGCCCTGATCAATGCCGGGGCGGATGTCAATGCTAAAGGGTATGGCAAGACTCCCCTCTACGCCGCTACCCAGAGCGGTCATACCAGGTGCGTGGAACTTCTGACCGCTGCCGGGGCGAATAGTCAACAGTCAGACCAATTTACTGCCGCCGCAGTAGGGCAGTCTATTCTCGGTCAGGCTCCTAGGTAAATCATCGCTTTGAACGGGAAGACTGCCTGAAGTGGATTAAGTGGGATAAAAACGGTTGTGGCGGGGCTGGAAATTGTAGTCCAGATTGACTTTTTCTGTTATGGCTACTGCCGCAGGCTACCATGAGAACTATTCTGGCTGTTGTCATTACTGTTTTCTGGTCTTTTAATCACGGTCTTGCCAGTTTGGCTCCACACCCGGAAGAAAAACTGGTCACTCTCAGTAATATTTACGCCAGCTATTCGCCCTGCATGGCTTACCGGGAAGAAGATAACCAAAACTTTATTACCAGTAAACAGTGCCGGGATCGTGTTCTTCAGCTTACTGATGTCCAGTTTGTTCAGGCCATCACCCACACCGCTGACAGACTGGTCATTGAAAAAGGGAACATTAGGGCACCTGATGTTGTTCGTTTCTCCGACACCGTAGAAAACATTCCCGCAGACCGCTTGAGCGCAACGGCCTGGTATCCGGAATTCAGGCATGATAACACTGTCGTTTTTCATTCTGTCGCCGTCCGTCTTACCATTGAGCCGCAACTGGGGTATCGGATTTTAGCGCCCCCCGCAGGATTGGTTTCGGGTAGTCCTGTATTTTTGGGGATGGAATTAATGTGTATTTTTTCAGGAGAAAGCAGCCCGGGAGGCAGCAGTCAATGTGAACGGTACGATGACAGGAAGCGAATAAGACAAAAGAGGTCAGTTACTGTTTACAAACACCTTGGGAATCATACTTTGGAGTGTCCTGACCATTCACCCTGCGACGATTTTTGTGACGATGAGAACATTTGTTCAGTGACCTATCACGCCATCCGGAATAACTCTCGTTGCCGGGAATTAATTCGGTGCGCTTCGGGTGCGACATGCACATTTACGCTTGAGAAAAGTTACTGTGAGGCAGGAGCCTGCAAATTCAAAGAGTGTGAAAACGGCTGTTATGGCAGTGGCGACAAACTTTATTGCAACAAAGATTCCACAACGGTAAGGGTAGTAAAGTTGATAGTGGTCTTCATAGTTATTCCTGTGTTTGCCATAGCAATGACCCTTGGTGCCTGTATGAGAATAAAACGAAGGTTAGATTCTGGCCAGTAGGCGAGCATGGTGCCCCTGCATTTTGTAAAGACCTGGCTGGCAGACTTTACTTTTTCATATTGGAGAAGGCTCGCTGACGCAAAGCATCAAAGTCAAGGCTAAGGTGTTCTGGGTAATCCTTAAGTTCTCTGGTTAGAGCCATTTTGGTATGGCACAAACAGATACGATGACTCTAAACTCTGGAAAATAGTTTTTATGAGAAAGGCTTTTATAGTGGTGCTGATTACTCTTCTGTGCATTAAGGTGTCGTCAGGCTATTGTCGAAATTATTTAATTACCAAGGCAAGCGAAGATAGAAAGAGTGTGAAGATTGTGGGGGGGGTTGCCATTAATGACCGATATCGAACGGCTTCAGTTATTATGCTTCGAGCATCAGGCGTACCCATTATTATCGCTCTCATGCCTATCGGGCAACAAGATGGAACGTTGGAGTTTTCAGGCCCTGTTTTATGGCGCCCTCAGCGAGGGGGGAGCGTGCCATCTTTAGATAACTATGACGCTGATCACGCTACATACCAGTCGCTCATAATTAATAGTTTCAGGGAGCAATTGGGCGCTTCCTGTAAATGGTTTTATAGCGACAAACTATTTAAATATAAGTGCCCTCCAACACAACAGCTGAATGTACAACATGGTCATCAGGGCAGACTGTGCTCTATTGACGGGGTTTCAGTTGACCCAATGATCAATGCTACCCCTCAGGGCATTCGTTACTCTTGTAAAAAAAACAGTCTTTCCTCATCTGGATGGTGTTTGAAAAGAGGCGTATGCACTAATGGGCTGCCTGTTGCTCCTTTCTATTTTAATCCGGCCAACCTCCATAGGCTGCTTCATCTCGTTCTGATTGCTCTCATTGAGCCTGATATAACTCATGGATTTCCACAGCCTTTCCTGCCCCGGCCATTAGGAGACAAAGTTCCACCAGTTATATGCCATTCATTAACTAACCAGCTTTCTGCTTCTGGAAAAGTAGTACCTGGTGAACTTCATTTTGTAGAACTTCTGAAAGTAGTTAAACCAGAAGCCGTGTCAACAACAGAGGAGAGAGAAGATGATGATTTCTGGGGCTCTCCGCCTGAAAACTGCCAAAATAACGATGATTGGGCAGGTGGTTGGGGAGGTGGTTGGGGAGGTGGTTGGGGAAGTGGTTGGGGAGGTGGTTGGGGAGGTGGAAGTAGTGGTTCAGGAGTTGCGGCGAATTAGAACTCCTGCGTGTTGGCGCTTAAAGAATAAAACCAAGGTCAGGAGCCCGGACTCTGGCCGATAGGTGGGCATACCGCCCCTGCCTTTTGTAAAGATCTGGCTGGCAGGGCTTTACTTTTTTCATGGGTTGCAGCCTCGCCGCTGGCCATTTTCAGGTTATAATGGCGAACTTCCTTACAATTAATTTGGCTGGCTTTTGTTTGTGAAAAGACTGGCCGTCACTGGACCCGGATTGAATGTTCAGACCCTTACCCTTTTTCATTGGTTTGCGGTATACGCGAGCCAAGCGGCGGAATCATTTTATTTCCTTTATTTCGTTGATGTCGATGATCGGGCTGACGCTCGGTGTCTGTGTGCTGATTATCGTTATGTCGGTGATGAACGGCTTTGACCGGGAGCTGCGCACCCGAATTCTGGGCATGGTTCCTCACGCCTCTATTACTGCGGTGAGTGGGGGGATGTCGGAGTGGCAGGAGATGCTGGAACGGGCTGTTGAATTCAACGGCGTGGAAGCCGCTGCCCCGTTTATTGATGGTCAGGGTATGCTGGCGAATGGCAGTTCTGTGCGTGGAACCATGGTGTATGGTATTGACCCTGAGTATGAGAAGCAGGTGTCCATCATCAATAACCACATGGTTCAGGGATCGCTGGATGACCTGAAACCGGGGGAGTTTGGGATTGTTCTGGGTGAACTGTCTGCCCAGTATCTTGGTGTGACCCTGGGCGATAAAGTGACCATGGTTCTGCCGGAAGCCAATGTGAATCTGGCCGGAGTGTTTCCAAGAATGCGACGCTTTACCGTGGTCGGGTTGTTCTCTGTTGGGGCTGACCTGGACGGCAGTCTTTCTTATATCCATATTCAGGACGCTGCCCGTTTTCTGCGGGTGCCGGAAGGCGTGGAAGGTATCCGTCTGAAAATGCACGATCTGTTCCGGGCTCCGGCGATTGCCTGGGATCTGGCGATGACACTGCCCGGACGTTACTTTGTGCAGGACTGGACCCGTACCCAGGGACGTTTGTTCCAGGCGATTCAAATGGAAAAAACCATGGTGGGTTTGTTGCTGACCCTCATTGTTGCCGTGGCTGCGTTTAATATTGTCTCTACCCTGGTCATGGTGGTGACGGATAAGCAGTCTGATATCGCTATCCTGCGGACGCTGGGTGCCAGCCCGAGAACCATTATGGGTATCTTTATGGTGCAGGGTTCCCTGATCGGTATCATTGGTACGGTGCTGGGTGTGGTACTGGGTGTGATTGCGGCTTTGAATGTGGCCGGTATTGTGTCAACCATTGAGCAGGTGCTGAGTATTCGTTTCCTGAGTCCGGATGTCTATTTTATTTCTTATCTCCCTTCTGAACTTCAATGGCAGGATGTCGCTGTGATCAGTGTGGCGGGTCTGTTGATGAGTTTTCTGGCGACTCTGTACCCGGCCTGGCGTGCTTCCAAAACTCAACCAGCGGAGGCGCTACGTTATGACTGAGCAGGCTATGACAGAATCAGCTATGAAAGAACAGAGAAACGACGTATTAAAATGTACGGCACTGGCAAAGAGTTTTGATGAAGGGCCCCAGGAACTGAAGATTCTGAAAGACGTTAACCTTCATGTTTCTCCGTCTGAACGTATTGCCATTGTCGGGGCCTCCGGTTCCGGTAAAACCACGCTGCTGCAATTACTGGCAGGGCTGGATCAGCCCAGCTCCGGTGAAGTGCTGGTCTGTGGACATGCTCTGGCACACATGAAAGACCGGGAGCAGAATCGCCTGCGTAACCAGCACCTGGGTTTTGTCTATCAGTTTCATCACCTGTTGCCGGAATTTACCGCACTGGAAAATGTTTCCATGCCACTTTTATTACGCAAGGGTATGTCGTTGAAGGCGGTTCGACAGCAGTCAAAGCAGATGCTGGAGCTGGTGGGAATGTCACACAGGGTGAAGCATAAGCCCGCTGAATTGTCGGGTGGTGAACGACAGCGTGTGGCTATTGCCCGGGCGTTGGTGACACAACCGGATCTGGTGTTTATGGATGAGCCAACTGGCAACCTGGATCCCAATACCGCGTCCAGGATTCACGAGTTGATGACTGATTTATCCAGAGAGCTGACCACGAGCTTTATTGTGGTGACCCATGATATGGCCTTTGCTGAGCAGATGGATAAAACCTGTCTGCTTGAAGATGGTAGCCTGGTGTTGAGTTAGCAATGTAAGGCACTGTTTCCTGCTCCTTAAAAAGTGATCATGTTTGAGATCGCAGGAAGCGGTGTTCTACGACTGGCTGAAGGGAGGGTTGTGGTAGCCTGGTAGATAATTTCTAAGCTCCGACCCTGACTCATAACGGCAAAATATGCAATGAATTCTCGGATAGACATGACCCATCACATAAAGTGTATCAAGCAATTCTTTCAGGCATGAATATACCGGCGCATTGGGTGCCGGGGTGATAATGTCATAAATTCGAAACGGATGTTGATCGAGATACGAGCAATTCGGATTAAACCTGGAGGTGTTGAGATACCGATGCATATGCTCGTCGCTGGGAAATGGGAACTGGTATCCCAGAATATAGTCAAGCACAGTTTCTCCGGGCAGTATGGCTTCCAGAGGAGGGAATTCACCCAGCATGAAGCCATCAAGCTTGTAAACTCCACTGTCATCGTATTTAGGAACGATGATGGTATAGCCGTGCGGCGTGTAAAAATAAAGACTTGTCCAGCTGGGAACTGTAAAGCTGTGAGTTCCGGCTATACGCCTGAAAATACCGGCCGTACTCCAGGAGTGGGGTACGGCCGAGTGTGCTAAAAGAAGCAGGTTCTGAACATTACTGCTATGCCTGTTGCAGGTAAACAGGATGAATTTTCCATCCAGTACTGTTTTGTGCATTTTGAAGGGTGAGGGAGAACTTGAAGAGCTCACTTTGCAAAAAATCTCTGAATGTCTGAAGACCGTCTGAAAAGTGTAGAAACAGATGCGGACATTGGTTAAGAATATTTAACCAGACGATTTTGGGGTCATTGTGATTCACGAGTAGTGGTTCATGTTATTGGCGGCAAGGCTGTGCAGCGATGCAGATATCATCGCACGCACAGGGTAGGCTGTTTCAGGAGTCCCGCATATACTGGGCCGGGTCGATGTAAATTCCCAGAGAGCGCTTGTCGATGCGCTTTTCCTTGCCTTGTTCCTTGTAACGGAATACGACGGTGTCGCCTTCGCTAACACCCAGTGTTTTTTCAGCTGCCAGGTATTTGTATTCTTCCCCTGCAACGGTCAGGGTGTGAATGAAGTAGTCTGGCATGCCCAGCCAGTCGCTGTGTGGACCATCGGTGATAATTTTTTCAAGAACGCCGCGGCCTTCCAGTTTGGGCTTGCGCTTTTGGAAGCTTCTTTGCATGACTGTAATCGAATTGCTGTTAATCGGATCGGGGTGGACGTTTGCGGTTTCGGCGTTGTTGCCAGTTATGAATAACATTCCAGCGCCAGTACAGGCGGATCAGAAAGTAGCACAGTGCGCCAGCTATCACTCCGGTCACTATGGAACCCAGAAATAACGGTTTCCACACCCTAACCAGTTCAACTCCAACCCCGTGAATCGTCAGCTCAAAGGAGGTCTCGCTGACAGGAATGTTGAGGATATAACAACCAACGTTATAGGTAAAATAGAAAATGGCTGGCATGGTCAGTGGATTGGTAATCCAGACCAGGGCAACAGACAGTGGCAGGTTGCAGCGACAGACCACTGCCAGGGTAGCGGCCACAACCATCTGAAACGGAATCGGGATAAACGCAACAAAGACGCCAACGAAAAAAGCACTGGCGGCCGAGCGACGATTCAGGTGCCAGAGGTTCGGGTTGTGCAGGGCTTTACCCAGAAAAGCCAGATAGCGGTTTTCTATAATGCTTTTCGGGTCTGGAAGATAGCGCTGTATCAGTTTTTTCGCCATGTCCCTAACGGTCTCTCTTGCGGGTCGCCCACGGTCTTGAAAAAAGGCGAATTTTTTCATCGTGGGCGCATGGGTTTATGATCAGGCAGTCTTCTGCATTGTTAAGATATTCCAACACAGTGTAGATGTTTCTCGCTAAAGTACATCATTCAAATTGAAGCCTGTTCAGGTTCCTTGGGACGAGCGATACTGCAGGTCTCAATCAATAGACTGATTGACTGGCCAGTTAACGACTATGCTGTCTTGCAATGGCTTTGCATACACAGGTTGCGCGTAGCGGCACTCAACAATTGTGACAAACAAAACCCGCCTATTATGCCCTGAAAATAACAAACACTCTATCCGTCTGGGCAGTTGTGTTTTTACGTATATCGCTGCCATTGTTCTTGCGACTTTGTGTCTGGGGCCGTCACTGCCTCTCTGCCTGAAGGTTATCGGCGTTTTGCTGTTGCCATTGATACCGCTCTGTGCAGGTTGCTCTCGCCTGAGAATTCCAGCGGTGTTTTATCTGCTGGGGCTTACTGTCGGTTTCTATCATGCCGTCAGTACTCAAAATCTGTGGGTGGAAAAGGGATTGTATGGGCAGGTGTTGACAATGAAGGCAAAGGTTCAGGGGTTGCCATCAGACCTGGGGGATTTTCAGCGCTTTAATGTTTCCCTCTTGCCGGGTCAGGAAGCGCCCTTTAAACAGCTTCGTCTGAGCTGGTACGGAGGGCCAGAGTTGCAACCCGGTGATCAGTGGTTGCTGACGGTTAAGTTAAAACCTCCGCTGGGAAACAGCAGTCCCGGTGTGTTCGATATGCAGGCATGGGCAGCCAGAGAGGGGATACAGGCGACCGGTTATGTGGTTTCAGGGATATGGCTGGGGGAGGGAGGTTTCTCTCTGGTGGACTGGCGTGATCAGTTACGGCAGCGTATTGCCATAACCGTTAAATCACTGTTACAGAGCGATTCGTCCGGCCTGTTGATTGCGCTGATGACTGGCGACAAGTCCGGTGTTTTGCCTACGCAGTGGCAGCAGCTAAATCAGACCGGCACCACGCACCTGATGGTGATTTCAGGGTTGCATATCGGACTTATGGCAGGGCTTGGGTTCTGGTTGACCCTGATGCTGGGGCGTCTGGGACTGTTGCCGGTCAATCGGGTACCTTTGCCCGTTATTGCTGCTGTGATGGCTTTGTTGATGGCGCTCTCATACGCCGTTCTTGCCGGATTTACTGTTCCGGTACAGCGAGCACTGGTGATGACCGGGCTGGCTCTGTCGGGTCCGTTGTTCGGTATCCGGGCGAAGCCTTCAACGCTCTACCTTTTGGCACTGGCTCTGGTGTTAACGATTGATCCGCTGGCTATTACCAGTGCTGGCTTATGGTACTCTTTTGCTGCTGTCGCTGTTTTGCTTTATGGGTTTGTCGGACGTCTGGGAATGAATGAATACTGGCAGCGCTGGGGGCATTCTCAGTGGCTTGTATTTCTGTTGCTGTTTCCGCTGTTGTTGTTTAATGGTCAGGGTGTGAGTCTGCTGTCGCCTGTGATCAATCTTATCGCTATTCCTTTTGTTGCCGGTTTGATGGTGCCGGCGGCGCTTTTTGCCCTGTTGTTGAGTTTGTTCTCCCTTACTTTGTTTCAATGGCTGCTGGTACTGCTTGATCGACTGATGTCGTATTTTTTGCTGGGTCTTGGCTGGCTGGATCAGCCGCTGTTTAAAAGTCTGGTGGTTGAACGTCACGATGCAGGAATGGCTGGTGTCACATTTGCCTCGCTGGCCGTTTTTATTTTGCTGGCACCCGGAGCATTCACTTTTTTTCGACTGGTGCCGGTTTTGTTCTTGCCATGGCTATTGCCCAAACAGAAAACGCCAGAGTTTGGGTTGGCGAAAATAGCGGTGCTGGATGTGGGGCAGGGGTTGTCGGTGTTGATTCGTACCCATTCACACAGTCTGCTTTACGATACCGGCGATGCGGTCTTGCCTCGTTACTCCATGGCTGAACGTGTTGTGCTGCCTTACCTCCGGCAGCAGAAGATCAGCAATCTGGACCGGGTGGTGATTTCTCACGGCGATCGGGATCATGCCGGTGGTCTTGATAGTTTGAAATCATCCATTCGGGTCGCCAGTGTCTGGGCGGGTTCTGGCATACCCGATTATTCCGGTTATGTACATCCCTGTGAGACGGGCATGTTCTGGGAGTGGGATCAGGTTCGTTTTGAATTTCTTGCTGGCAATGGACAGTGGTCCATGACGAACGACCGTTCATGTGTTCTGAAGGTGACGGCGAACGGGCAGTCATTGTTGCTGACCGGTGATATTAGTGGGCGGGTTGAAACAGCGTTGCTGAAAGGTTCAAAGGTTCTGAAGTCTGACTACCTGCTACTGCCTCACCACGGCAGTCGATACTCAGGGTCATCAGCTTTTCTGAATGCCGTTCAGCCTGAAGTGACATTAATCTCGGCGGGATATTTGAACCGGTTTGGTCACCCTTCGGCTGAAGTGCTTGACCGTCTGGAGGCTCTGGAAACCGATGTTTTCAACACGGCTACAGGCGGGACGCTTGAATTTACCCTGGGCTTACCGGTCGATCTACGATCCTGGCGACAGCGGCACAGTCATTACTGGCAGCGACCGCTGATGTGATTTTTTACATCCCTGGCATCGTCTCCTACTTTGTTTGCGGTAATCGTCTGTTTATGCAAAAGGAATAATCAGTGAAAACATGTAATACCCATATTGTTTTATTTTTAATGGTTATTTTCTGTGCTTCTCCAGTCCTTGCGGTCAATTATCAGCAATTCATTATTCAGCTGAACGGCATGCCCTTACTGGAAATTACTAAGCGTCAAAAGTCGTCTTCTCAGGGTGCGAGCTATAATGTTCAGGGAGTGTCTCCGGCTAACAGGCGGTTTGTTCGATATAATCTGGCGCCTGACACTTCAGAGCAGGCTTTGACAACGAGCCCTCAGTCGGTGCCTGACCCGGATACAGCTTTTTTGGAGGAAAGCATGGCTCTTGGTTGCACCAATAGGAGCTATATCGGCGATTTATTACCAGCCCTGATTTATACCCATCATCAGTTAGGGGGGCGTTCTTTTGATATAACTATCCATGACGATGGCAATGCAGAATTGAATATGGAGGTGGAGGTATCATCAATCGCGCAGGTAAAGATAATGGCGGAGGGCTTGCTAGAGCCGGTGTGGCTCACTGTAGAACCTTTCTCTCATATCGAGGCGCAGGTAACTTTAGATTCTGTTGGGCCAGCTCCCTGGGATAACTTCCTTGATTCAACGTCTACTTCAGACAATCGTTTATTGCACTATTTGTTTAATTATATTAACCATTCTCAACTATCTCGCTTTATCGATTTGGCAAACGAGCATAACAATGGTACTGCCCCTGCTAGTTCTAATGTTATAAGAATCTATCAACAATCTTACTTTAATGCTCTTGCAGAAGGACATAGCGATAATCCTTTCTCTATAGATTTGAATTCGAGCAACCAGCGATTCGACTCGAATCTCGATGTCCAGATTCGTCAGAGTGGCGAGGATGCGCTTGTTTTAAATGTTGTGGGGGTAGTTAATCGAAGTGGGTTAGGTAGAGAAATTCTTGGTCCGCTAGATCCGCTTTATGTTGAATTGTATGAGGCAGCGAATTTGATACTCGAAGCAATAGGTGACGTCCCACTGCCTGTTACAGCCCCATCACGCTAGTTGATACTCAGGCTAGTCAGCCTTTCGGTCTATGTGCGACTCTGGCGACAGCGGCGCAGTCATTATTGGCAGCGACCGCTGATGTAATTTTTGCATTCCTGACATTATCTCCTACATTGTTTGCGGTAATCGCCTGTTCATGCAAAAGGAATAACCAGTGAAAAAACGCATTGCCCATATTATTTTATTTTCAATGGCTATTTTCTGTTTTCCTTCGGCTCGTGCCGTCAATTTTCAGAAATTTATTATTCAGCTGAACGGCATGTCATTACTGGAGATTACTAAGCGGCAGGAGCCGTATTCTCGGGGGGCCAGTTATGACGTTCAGGCAGTGTCTCCAGCCAATGGGCAGTTCGTTCGATATAACCTGGAGCCTGACACTTCAGATCAGGCTTCGACATCGACCAGGCCGTCGCTGCTTAACAGGATTTTGACTTATTGTTTTGCACCCACGTTTCCTGACAGTATCAGAGAGATCTCTATTGAAAGTTTATTGCAAGCCCTGATTCTTACCCATCGTAAGTTAGGGGGTCGTTCTTTTGTTGTAACCATTCATGACGATGGCAAGGCAGAATTGAGTATGCAGGCATTATCAGGCTCACGTATCCGGGCAGAGACAACTTTTCATTTGGCTGGGTCAGCTCCCTGGGATGGTTTTCTTGATTCAACGTCCACTTCAGACAATCGTTTATTGCATTATTTTTTTAATACTGCAAACCATGCTCATTTACGACACTTTATCTATTTGTCAGGAGAATCTACCGATACTAACGGCTCTATAGATTTAGATTTAGATTTAGATTTGATTTCGAGTAACCGAAGATTCGATTGGAGTCTCAATGTTCAGGTCAGCCAGAGAGGGGAGGAGACGCTTGTTTTAAATGTTGTGGGGGTGGTTGGTCGAAATGGGTTGCCTGCAGAAGTTCTTCAACAGCGAGCCCCGCTTTCTGCTCAATTTGGCGAGCTGGAAAATTTGCTACCCGGGGCAATAGGTGAAGCCATACAGCCGGGAATATCCGGCTCCGGTGCGCAATAAGTACCCGGTCCTTCAGGATATACAGAGTGTCAATATCGGGAAAGTGAATATTGTGGTAGTTAACCCCGGACCTTGTGCTGTGTTAAAGTTCTCAGATCACAGATAAAGGGAATAAACAGTGTTCGAACTGGTGAAATCCGGCGGTTGGTTAATGCTGCCCATCATACTTTGCTCCATTATCGCCATGGCTATTGTGTTTGAGCGCCTGTGGACGCTCAGGCCTTCCCGCATTGCACCCCGTAACACTCTGTCCCAGGTATGGAAGTGGATCAAGAGTAACGATCTGGACAGCAAGAAGGTTGCCACTCTGCGAGAAAGTTCACCGCTGGGAGAGATTCTGGCCGCCGGAATTACCAATGCCCGCTATGGCCGGGACATTATGAAAGAGAGCATTGATGAGCAGGCCGGGCGGGTGATTCACGAGCTGGAACGTTATCTCAACACACTGGGCACTATTGCCGCCATTGCTCCCTTGCTGGGGTTGCTGGGTACAGTGATCGGCATGATTGATGTCTTTACGGTCATTATGCTGGAGGGTACAGGCAATGCGGGTGTACTGGCTGGCGGTATCTCCAAGGCACTGATCACCACTGCTGCGGGCTTGAGTGTTGCTATTCCATCGGTTATTTTTCATCGTTACTTTGTGCGCCGTGTTGATGAGCTGGTGGTGGCCATGGAGCAGGAGGCTACCAAACTGGTTGAAGTGCTGCAGGGTGAGCGTAAGCTGAAAGACCGCAGCGAGGGTAATTGATGAAATTTCGTCGTCAGACCCAGGAAGAGGTGTCGGTCAATCTGACCCCGCTGATTGACGTGGTGTTCCTGCTGTTGATTTTTTTTATGGTGTCGACCACCTTTACTCAGGAAACCCGACTAGCGATTGATTTGCCGGAAGCCAGTGGCGAAGTGCAGGAACAGGTTCAGAAGCAGGTCGAAATTGTGATTAGTAAAGAAGGTGATTTTGCCGTAAACGGTAACAGTCTGGTGAACAGTCGTCTGGAAACCCTTAAAACGGCCCTGGGTAAAGTAAGTGACGGTGACAGTAGCCTGCCACTGGTGATCACGGCCGATGCCAAAACCCCCTACCAGTCTGTGGTGACTGCCATGGACGCCGCCGGTCAGCTGGGCTTTGCCAACCTGAGCATGACCACTCGCAAACCGGCTGATTCTGACAGGGAGTAACAAGCTCCCTGATGTCGAGTAACAAGATGTCTACTGTTTCCTCGAAAACGTCTGCTAAATCCTGGCGTGACCGTTTCTCTGACTCGGTGTTGAACTGCTGGTATGGCTCCGGGCGCTGGAGCCTGCTGCTATTGCCTTTAACGGTTCTGTTCAAGTCGCTGGCGCACCGACGCTACTGGAAAATTATCCGCTCTGACCGCTGGCAGCCGCCGGTTCCCGTAGTGGTAGTGGGTAATCTCTCGGTGGGTGGGACGGGTAAAACGCCGGTAGTGGCGGCACTGGTCCGGTCGCTGCAGGCAAAAGGCTATCGTCCGGGCATTGCCAGTCGCGGTTTTAGAGCGGGTGCTCAGAATCTGCCATTACAGGTGACATCGGACACCAATCCAGCGATTGCCGGAGATGAGCCTGTTATGCTGGCACAACAGCTGCGAATACCGGTGGTGGTCGACCCGGATCGTGTTTCTGCTGCCAAAGCACTGATTGAAAACTGTGGCTGTGACCTGATCATTACCGATGATGGCCTGCAACATTACCGTTTGCAGCGTCATGTCGAAATAGTGGTGATTGATGGGCAGCGCATGCTGGGTAATGGTTTGTGTCTGCCAGCCGGGCCTTTGCGGGAACCGCCTGAGCGGCTGCAAACTGTGGATCAGGTGCTGGTTAACGGTCGCCCGACCAGTGATCTGCCGGTAGATTTTGACTGTATCTATATGGAAGCTGGTGACCTTGTGCCGGTTGGCTGTTCGGATTGTACTCCACCTGAAGCGGGAACAGTTCATGCGGTGGCGGGAATCGGAAACCCTGAGCGTTTTTTCCATACCCTGGAATCCCTCGGGTTCAGTGTGATTCCTCATGCTTTCCCGGATCATCACCCGTTTGCCCCGGACGATATTGTGTTTCATGATAATCTGCCGGTTCTGATGACGGCCAAAGATGCTGTAAAATGTCGGAGCTTTGCCGGATCAAATGCCTGGTATTTACCGGTGCAGGCACATATTCCGGAAGCGGTACTGAATAAAATCATTCAGCTGGTTGAAACCAAAGGGCCGGACTGTGTGTCAAATCAGAGCCACGGGTAACAAAATTATGCATAAGCATCATGGATAAGCGTTATGGATAAATGTCATGGATAAAAAGTTGTTTGAGATTCTTGCCTGCCCACAGTGCAAGGGTGAATTAAAGTATTCGAAAGAAACGGCTGAACTGATTTGCCGACCCTGTGGTATGGCGTTCCCAATCCGGGACGGCATTCCTGTCATGCTGGAAGGTGAAGCGCGTACCCTGACCAGCGATGAGCGCCTTGATGAAAGTAAAGGTAATAGTGAATCAGTGCGCTGATTTGTCCGAAGTTGAAAGAAAGATAGGTTCCATGACTGATACAGCCCGCCCTTTTACAGTGGTCATTCCCGCCCGTTTTGGCTCCAGCCGTTTGCCGGGTAAGCCTCTGGCTGATATTGGTGGCAAGCCAATGGTTCAGCATGTGTATGAACGAGCCAGTGAGAGCTGCGCTCAGAGGGTTATTATTGCGACCGACGATGAGCGTATTTTCAAGGCGGCGAAAGGCTTCGGCGCTGAAGTGTGCATGACGTTGCCTGATCACCCTTCAGGAACGGATCGCTTACAGGAAGTGGCGCGTTTGTATGGCATGTCCGACGACGAAGTGATTGTTAATGTGCAGGGGGATGAACCGCTGATTCCGCCTTCCGTTATCGATCAGGTGGCAGAGAACCTGATGGACAATCTTCATGCAGGTGCTGCGACTCTGTCAGAGCCAATCCGCCAGCGTGACGATTTGTTCAACCCGGCAGTGGTCAAAGTCGTGTCTGATAAAGACGGTAATGCCCTGTACTTCAGTCGTGCGCCAATGCCATGGGCTCGCAACAGCTTCGAAGCAAATTCTGCCTCACTGCCGGATGTTGACTGCTTTCGTCGCCATATTGGCATTTACGCTTACCGCGTGAACCTGCTAAACCAGTATGTTCAGTGGCCGCAAAGCCCTATTGAGCAGTTAGAATCCCTTGAGCAGCTGAGACTGTTGTGGAATGGTCAGCGGATTCATGTGGCCGATGCTCTGGTGACACCACCCCATGGTGTCGATACTGAGCAGGATCTGGAAGTGGTTCGTCGTATTGTCGCAGAGCGGGAAGCTGTGGCGTAAAGCCGCTGTTGGCTATTGGCTATTGGCTATTGGCTATTGGCTATTGGCTGTTGGCTATTGGCTATTGGCTATTGGTTGGTGATTGCATGAACAGCTAAAAGCCAAAGGCCAGAAGCCAAAAGCCAATAGCTAAAAGCCAAAAGCTAAAAGCTAAAGAAAAAATGATGTCTTGATGAATATTGTTGAAAATTACTCCCTGAAAAGTCGAAACACTTTCGGCTTTCAGGTGTTAGCCCGCTATTTTGTAGAAATTACCTCGATTGAACAATTGCAGGAAGCGCTGGCTTTTGCCCGGGAACAGAAGCTGGATTGCGTTCCTCTTGGTGGTGGTAGCAACCTGGTTTTAAGTGGTCATATTGAAGCGCTGGTGATTGCTGTTAACCTGCGGGAACGCTCTGTGCTGGAGCGCTCTGATGACGCTGTCCTGATACGGGCAGGCGCTGGCGAAAACTGGCATGAGCTGGTGCGCTGGACCCTGACTGAACAAGCTTATGGGCTGGAAAACCTGTCACTGATTCCCGGCCATGTTGGTGCTGCCCCCATTCAGAATATTGGGGCTTACGGTGTTGAGCTGAAAGACTTTTTTGCAAGCCTCGAAGCGGTTGATATTCACTCGGGTGAACTTCGTCATTTTTCTCTGGAAGAGTGCCGGTTTGGCTATAGGGACTCTGTGTTTAAGCAGGCTCTGCGCGACCGGTTTATTATCACATCTGTGAACTTTCGTTTGTCGGCCCGTTTGCAGCCAAAGCTGGGTTATGGGCAATTACAGCAGGAGCTGGCTCAGCGCTGTGGTCGCCGTTCGCCAACAGGTATGGAGATCAGTGAAGCGGTTGCTGATGTGCGTATGCAGAAACTCCCTGATCCGAACGTTCTTGGTAATGCCGGTAGTTTCTTTAAAAACCCAATTGTGAGTGCAGATATTGTTGCACGTCTGCGAGCGGAGTTTCCAGATCTGGTTGCCTTCCCTTTTGGTGAGCAATGGAAACTGGCGGCTGGCTGGTTGATCGATAAGGCGGGTTTACGGGGTTATCGTGAAGGACGTGTTGGAACCTGGCAGCACCAGGCGCTGGTACTGGTCAATCATGGTGATGCGGAACCTGAGGAGTTGCTTCACCTGGCCGAGGTGATTCAGCAAAAGGTGAAGGTGGTGTTTGGTGTGGCGCTGGAAATGGAGCCCAGAGTTTATTAACGGTCAGCGCTGAAAGTCTACCCTTTTAAATAGTCATATAAATAGTCAACGCCTTTTTAAGCATCAGGGCTTTGAACGCATTACTGTTTAAAAGGGTTCCTCATGTTCGTCTTCAGAGTTTGTCGTCCTTTCCTGTTGTTGCTGTTTGTCAGTCTGCTGTTTTTCTGTTCGGTGTTTTTTAATAGTGTGCAGGCCGCTGGTTGGCTTGAACTGCCTGACCAGTCAATATCGCTTACCTCAGATATTGCTGATGAGCCTGTGAATCGCTCCGTCAGTTCCGGTAAGGGGCAGCAGCTTATTCAGTGGCTTGGAACGGCTTCCCAGCATGGCATCAGTCTGCCTGAACAGAATTGGCTGCAACTGGCAGCGGACCCTTCTCCCCGAAATATTCGTGTTATTGCCCGACAGTTTGCTGTAGCCCTTGATGCGGGCATGCTGGACAAGCGTGTCTATCAACCGGGGTGGCGTATTTCGGATCAGCCTGTCCTCGCTTCTCTGGAAAACCATCTTGATAACGACAACCTGAGTCTGGTTGAGCCGGCACTGCCTGAATACAAACTACTCAAACAGCACCTTAAACAGTTGCGCTGGTGGCTGGATAATGCCCTGCAACAGTTCCCTGATGATAGGGTGTTGGAAAAGGGAGATCGTCATGCTTCTATCTGGCAGTTGAATCAGTGGTTAAAAGATCTTGATCTGGCTGATGGTTTGCCTGCCAATGTCTATTCCGGCAGGCATCAGTCAGCAGTCAGTAAAATACAGAAGAGGTTTCGGTTGACGGTAGATGGCAAGCTCGGCCCCAGAACGCGACAGGCGCTGATTGCCATGACGTTAGAGCGGATTAAAACCCTGCGGATCAATCTGGAACGTTTGCGCTGGCTACCGAGAACATTGCCTTATCCGAGAGTCTGGGTGGATATTGCCGGATTTCGGGTGTTCTGGATGACAGGTCGTTACCAGCAGCAGAAATTTAAAGCGATTGTTGGGTTGCCATCCAGACAGACGCCAGTCTTTCAGGATGAAATAGAGAGTATTACCATTAATCCACCCTGGCGGGTGCCTGCGTCAATTGCTTCGACCAGTCTTCTGCGCAAGGCTAAACAGGATTCGTCCTTTCTGGAGCGAGAGGGGTTTACCGTCTATTCCGGCTGGGAAAGCAACGCCAGAGAGGTTAATCCTGATAAGGTTAACTGGCGCAGCCTGAGCCGTCAGTCTTTTCCTTATCGGTTGGAACAGAAGCCGGGTAAAGTGAATCGCCTTGGGCGTTATAAGCTGGATTCACCTAATCGCTTTAGCGTTTATCTTCACGATACCCATAAGCCTGAGTTATTCAACAAAACGGTACGCACTTTCAGCTCTGGCTGTACCAGGGTGGAAAATATTGATGAACTGATCAACAGTATTCTTGCCAGCCAGGGCATGACGAGCCGTGTGCGAGCTTTGCAGCAACTGGGTGATACCAGCAGGTTGAAACTCCATAAGAAAGTCCCCCTGTATTTTGCTTATTTCACCGCCTGGCCAGAGAAAAATGGTCGGGTGCGTTTTCGGGAAGATATTTACCGGTTGGATGATGCGCTTCTGGCGAAGTTTTAGCCAGCGGAACTTTCATCCAAAGCGATAGTCTACATTTTTATTTTTTGGGAAGTTTAATAAATGGACTGTGTTATCGCTGAAGAATTTTCTATACGTAAAATAACAACCGGATTGCTGATGGCGATTTTCCTTATCTCTGGCAACTGCTTTGGGGTGACGCTTACTGATAAGGAGAAAGGGGTTCGGGATGCTAAAAGACATATATCAGAACGCTATCTGGGTATTGTTTTTGCCAGTGAAAATAAGAGATTTCTTATCAGCCAAATGGAGTATATTCACAAAGCTTATGACCAGCAGGGTTTAACGGTTAACGCCTTTAATACAAACAGGGGCGCACGAAGGACAGCTTTGATTAATCTGGTAATGTCAGGCTTTGATGATTACTGGAATAACAATGGTTACCACCTGGGGGGACAGCCCCACCTTCTGGCGGATCATCTCTATGTTCGGGTGATAGCGGAGGCTCAGGAAGCCACATGGCTCTATAACAGAAACGACCGGGTATTTGATGCTTTTAATGCTAAGGACAGAGAAGAGTCATTAAGGGAGTTGGTTGTAAAAGCGGTTGACCACAGTTTCGCTCATTATCCAGACGAACCATCTACTCATAAACAGCTGGCCGACCAAATCGCTTATATTCTGACGGAACTGCATGAAATATTCTGGAAGCCCAGGGCAATGAGAAACGTAAACCGGAGGTTTCATTCTGAAAAAGAAGGCAGTGGCCATGAACCTCCATTTAGTCATTACCGTCAATACTTTATAGATACTTTTACGAAAAACCCGGATAAGACCCTCTGGTATACCTTTAAACCCGATACAACTAATAAGGCAGCAAAGGATCATAAATCTATCCAAAAAGTTTTGGCTGGCTATTTTCCTCGTGTTGCGGCCTCCCACGAAAAGCCTGTAAAAAGGCCTGTGAAAAAACCTGACAAGATCACGGCATCAAGAACCAGATTAAACCCGGTAGATAAAAAATCTTCAGAGAATGATCAGTATCATAATTTGAAGGTGGCTGCTGTTGTGTTTGGTGGGCTTCCACTCTTGAGCTCATTATTGCTCTGCCTTGATGTTTATTTAAAAGGCCTTCCTGCATCGGTTGGTAGTAAGGAGTCGGCAGCAAGAGACGGAGCTAATGAGGATGAGTATCCACCGAAGGGGAAGATGCCTTCGCCGGAGTTTCCGGATCTGCGTAAACGCAATGTTAAAGGTCCTCAATTACTCTTTCCGGTAAAACCAGGTGGTGGCAGTGTCCCCACTTCAGTGATGCCAGTGAGCCGTTCGACAGCTGAGTTCGAGCTGAACCGCAGACTTCAGGAAGCTGAAAAGCGAGCAAGACAACAGCGCGAGGAAGAAGAGTGGCAAAGGCTTGAGCGCGAGGAAGAAGAGCGGCAAAGGCTTGAGCGTGAGGAAGAAGAGCGGCAAAGGCTTGAGTGCGAGGAAGCAGATTCACTCTATTATATTCAAAACATGCCCGATAGCGATAGCGATTGTGATGCCTGGTAAATTCTCCTTGAATTGCTAAAAAACTTGTTAGTGCATTGCTTTTAGAGTCATTTGCTGAAAAGGGCTGTTTGTTTCTCAAACAGCCCTTTTTGGTTTCAGACTAACAGAGTTTACCGGGAAGCTTCTGTCTCGGAGTCAGTCTGCGCTGTTGGCTGACCGGCTTCCGTGGTCTGCTGCTGTCGCTTCAGTCGAGGGTCGTTCATAGCGCGACTGCGACGACGGCGGCGAACAGGTTTCTGGCCTTCAGTAGAGCTTTCCTGAGCCTGAGGTTCAGATACGTCTGGAGCAGGTGTTGCAGTCTCCCGTTCAGCGGCGGGTGCTGTTTCCTGAGTCACCGGTTTCACAGGCTTCTGCTGAATCGCAGCTTCTGCTGGTTTTTCAACAGCTGGTTTTGCAACCGGAGCGGTTTCAGTACTGGATTCCTCAGGCTTTTCAGTCAGCTGAGTCAGGGCATTTTGCAGCTGCTCTACCGCATCACTGAACGTCTGATCGGCCTGGGCTTCAGGCTGAGAGAAATCAGCCGGAGTTGAGACCGGAGCACTCTCTACCGGGATCGTGGGCTGATGGCTGGCCGCTACCGCTTTGGCCATTTCAGTCATACGCGGTTCCCGGTTGGCAGATTCAGGTGCTTCACTGCGCATGTCTGCAGCAGCTTTAGCTTTTTCTGCTGAATCAGTTGCCTTGCTTGCAGGCATGGCGATGGCAGGTTTCTCTGCTTTTGCTGCTTCTGTTGAAGTCTGTAACTCAGGCTTTGGTGGCTGCGGTTTCTGCGTTGGCTGTGCTTCTGCAGGTGCAGCTTTCGCAACTGGCTGAGGTGCAGGCTTACGCTCTTTTAGTGTCTCAGTTGTTGCTTCGGGAGTCGGCTTAGCTTCCGGAGCAGGCTTGAGTTCCTGGGCAGCGGCTGGCTTAGTCTCTACTTTGGGTTCTTGCGGCTTAGACTCCTGGGGCCTGGACAGAGACGGCAGCGTTGGCTGGTCCTGTGCACCGCGATCGCGCTGAGTTGGACGGTTGCTGCGACGACGCTGGGCAGAACCCGGACGACGACGGCGGCGGTTGTCTTCACCCTGCTGCTCAGTTTCCTGACTCAGGTTGTCGTTTGTACGGGCATCGCTCCGGCTTTCTTTGCGGGAAGTCTGCTCTTCGCGGTCGAAGCGTTCCTGCTTCGGGCGATGGCTGCGACTCTCCTGGCGCTCCTGCTTCTGGCGAGGCTGGCGTTTGTCGGTCTGCTCGCTGCGTTGCTCGTTACGCTGCTCGCTGCGAGAGTCAGTGCGATCCTGACGACCGCCACGGCGACGTTCGTTACGGTTCTGGCGCTGTTCATCACTCTGTTCGCGACGGCTGTCACGAGCTTCGCGATTGTCCCTGCCTTCGCGATAGTCGCGGCTGGTACGCTGTCTGCGCTGAGGCTGCTGGCGTTCACGCTGGGGACGGGAAGAAGACTGAGGTTTTTGACGGCTCTCGGCTTTCTTTGGCTGTTCTTCAGCGCTTTCCGAACCAAACAAGCCACCCAGTGCTTTAACAAATGAGCGGATCAGGCCTGGCTTTTCCTGCTTTACAGGGGCTGGCTGTGCCGGTGCAACCGTCTTGACGGCGGCTTCCTGACGAGAAGCGGACTTGGCAGTGGTGAGTGGCTGCTCTACGGCTTCTTCTGCTTTCAGGATTTCATAACTGCTTTCAACGTGCTCGGCAACATGATCGTCACGCAGACGCTGAACGTCGTAGTGTGGCGTGTCGAGGTTGGCGTTTGGAATAACAATAACGCGGGCCTGGTGGCGCTTCTCGATTTTGGCAATCATTGAGCGCTTTTCATTCAGCAGGAAGGCAGCCACTGATACCGGTACCTGGGCACGGATTTCAGAGGTCTTGTCCTTCATGGCTTCTTCTTCCATCAGGCGCAGGATGGACAGAGCCAGGGATTCGATATCCCGGATAGTGCCTTGTCCGGAGCAGCGTGGGCAAACAACACCACTGGTTTCACCAAGAGATGGACGCAGACGCTGACGGGACATTTCCAGCAGGCCGAAGCGGGAGATGCGACCAGTCTGAACCCTGGCGCGGTCCATGGACAGAGCCTGACGGATACGGTTTTCCACCTCGCGCTGGTTGCGGTTGTGGCTCATGTCGATAAAGTCGATCACGATCAGACCGCCGATATCGCGCAGGCGCAGTTGGCGGGCGATTTCGTCAGCGGCTTCCAGGTTGGTGTTCAGCGCCGTTTCTTCGATATCGCCACCACGGGTAGCCCGGGCAGAGTTGATGTCGATGGATACCAGGGCTTCGGTCGGATCGATAACAATAGAACCACCGGACGGCAGGCGTACTTCACGCTGGAAGGCGGTTTCAATCTGGGATTCGATCTGGAAGCGGTTGAACAGTGGAATGCTGTCTTTGTAGAGCTTGATCTTATGCTCGTACTGCGGCATCACCTGCTTGATGAAGGTAACGGCTTCGTCATAGACAGACTGCTTATCGATCAGTACTTCGCCGATGTCCTGACGCAGGTAGTCGCGAATGGCACGGATGATGACGTTGCTTTCCTGATAGATCAGCAGAGGGGCTGGCTGCTCGGCGGCCTCCTTGATGGAACTCCAGAGCTGAAGCAGGTAATCCAGATCCCACTGCAGTTCTTCCTGGTTACGGCCCAGGCCTGCGGTGCGAACAATGACGCCCATTTCAGCAGGGATATTCAGCTGGCTCAGGGTTTCACGCAGTTCCGCCCGTTCATCACCTTCAATACGACGGGAAATGCCGCCAGCGCGAGGGTTGTTTGGCATCAGAACCAGGTAGCGCCCAGCCAGGCTGACCAGTGTGGTCAGAGCAGCGCCTTTGTTACCGCGCTCTTCCTTATCCACCTGGATAATGACTTCCTGACCTTCCTTGATGACGTCCTTAATGCTGGGACGCCCACCGGAATAGGATGAGTTGAAATATTCCCGTGAAATTTCTTTCAGGGGCAGGAAACCATGACGTTCAGCGCCGAAGTCAACAAAAGCGGCTTCGAGGCTTGGCTCGACACGGGTGATCTTGCCTTTGTAGATGTTGGCTTTTTTCTGCTCACGGGCGCCTGATTCTATATCCAGATCATACAGGCGCTGTCCGTCTACCAGTGCAACACGCAACTCTTCCGATTGAGTTGCGTTGATTAACATTCTCTTCATAGAGTACCGATACGGTTTAGAGGCTAGCCTCTCGTGCCGGCACGGCCCGCTCTTTCTTTTCCGGTTTGTCACTCGGGCTTAACACGATGCGGAGTAAACCGGTTTTTATTAACTGCCATCAGACTTACACCGCCAGACCTGTATGCAATACTTCTGTGGTCTGTGAGGGTAACGATATGGCACATTAGTACTTCCCGAAGTGCTTGGTTCAGGCAAGTACTGGGCGCAGGAATGGAATTCTTACCGGGGAATGACTCGGCATTTCAAAATAAATAAAGCCGATAATAATCGCTGACAGTCCCGGGACCTTCCTCACGCCCGGAATCAGGGGGCGTTGCTCGACAGAGAGTAGCTCTGTTTATGTTTTCCACGGCTCTTGCCGTGCTCTATACCATGAAAATTCGACTTTATTACTTTAAGTGATGAAGTCGGATTGTCTGCTCATGGCTTAACTTCTGTCCCAAGTATTTCATCGACCCGGCATCGGGGAAGCTTTATGGTGATTCCGTGATGTCCTGAGTCGGCGACCGCTATTTTCAGCTCTGGTCTTGCCTGGGCTTCGTAAATCGAACTGCCCTTTCGGTTATGCGCAGGGCAGTCACTCAACTATATCAGTAATCTGTAAGTGCTTCAAATGAGCCAAAGCTGGTAAGATGCGCCCATGGACAGACGACTCAATGATTCCCGCGATTCGACTTCTGTACAAGTGGATCGCCCTAAAGTACGACTGGTCAGCATCGATGCTGATGATGCTGGTCAGCGTGTTGACAACTACCTGGTTCGGGAGCTCAAAGGGGTTCCGAAAACCCGTGTTTACCGGATTATTCGCAAAGGTGAAGTACGGGTAAATAAAAAACGCGTGACGGCTGCTTACCGCCTGCAGGATGGTGACGTGCTGCGTATTCCGCCCATCCGTGTGGCTGAAAAGACAGATAAAGTCATAGTGGGTGGAGGCCTTACAGAAAAACTGGAGTCTTCCATTATTTATGAAGACGACCAGCTGATCATTATTAACAAGCCTTCCGGTATTGCTGTTCATGGGGGCAGTGGTATCAATTTTGGCGTGATTGAGGCAATGCGTAAAATTCGCCCGGACGCTCGCAGTCTGGAGCTGGTACACCGGTTGGATCGTGATACCTCAGGCTGCCTGATGATCGCCAAGCGCCGCAGTATGTTGCGTTATCTGCATAATCAGTTTCAGGAAGACAAGGTCAGTAAAATTTATAACGCTCTGGTGGTTGGTCGCTGGCCAAGTCGCAAAGTGTTGGTGAATGCGCCGCTGTTAAAAAACACCCTGCAATCAGGTGAGCGCATGGTGCGGGTTGATCTGGACGGTAAAAAATCCAGAACCCGTTATCAGGTACTGGAGCGATATAACCACCACGGTGAAAGCGCGACCCTGGTGGAAGCCAGTCCCATTACCGGACGTACTCACCAGATTCGTGTACATTGTCTGCACGCTGGTTGTGCCATTTTGGGTGATGACAAGTACGGAACGGATGAGGACAATAAACGCTACCGGAACTTTGGCCTGAGACGACTGTTTCTGCATGCGGCGCGATTGAAGCTGACACTGCCTGATGGCGCGCCTTTGACCGTTGATGCACCACTGTCGCCTGATTTGCAGGCCGTTCTGGAAACCCTTGGAACTGAGCGCGACGGACCGTCAGCCTGATAGAGCCCTCAGCCTGATAGAGCCCTCAGCCTGATAGAGCCCTCAGCCTGATAGAGCCCTCAGCCTTATAGAAAAGTAGAGAATTAAAGAAATTGGATAAACGTTATTCGTTAATTATTTTTGACTGGGATGGAACCCTGATTGATTCTATCCCGACGATTACCCGCTCCCTGGTTGTTGCAGCTGAGCAGATGGGCTTGTCGCTGCTGGATGAGGTAGCTTATAAAAGTGTTATTGGCTTGAGCCTGACAAATGCGATTAGCAAGCTGTATCCGGAACTATCTGATGAACAGTTGCAGCAGTTTATTAAGCAGTATCGCGAAGAGTACAATCAGCTTGAAAAGCAGCCTTCTACGCCGTTTCCGGGTGTGACTGACGGACTGAATGTGCTGCGTGAGCAGGGGGTCAGCATGGCGGTGGCAACCGGTAAGAGCCGGGATGGTTTAAACCGGTCCATGACGGCCAACCAATACCGGGAGTATTTTCAGGCATCTCGTTGTGCTGATGAGACGCGTTCCAAACCTGATCCGTTAATGCTGGAACAGTTGCTCAAAGAGTTGGATATTCCTGTTGAGCAGGCGCTTATGGTGGGTGATGCCGGGTTTGACCTGAAAATGGCAGAAAACCTGGGCATGGATCGGGTGGCTGTCACCTATGGTGCTCAGCCTAAAGAAAAGCTGTTAAGCCATGATCCGGTTTTTGTCGCAGATAGCTTTGATGATCTGATCGAATGGGTGAGCCTGGCTGAACATAGCTGAACGTAAGCTACGCATTAAAAAAATAATCGTTGTTGGGCGCTAAGCCCCGGAGTAAAGATGGAAGATAACTGGAAGGAGTCTGAGTCGGTTCTGTCCGACAAGGATGATGGTAAGGCCTGGAAGTTGATTGAAAATCTGGCTGAAGGTGCCTTGAAAGAACAGCGTCGGGCTCGTCGCTGGGGTGTTTTTTTCAAGCTGCTGACCTTTACCTGGCTGTTTGTCACGATGGGTATTTTTTATTCCGCTTTTCGTGTTGATGTTCCGGTAATGGAGCCTTCTGGTGGGCACACAGCGTTAGTGGATGTTAGCGGTGTGATTGCTGATGGTAACGATGCCAGTGCTGACGTTATTGTGGGAGGGTTGCGGGCTGCCTTTGAAGATCCCGGCACCAAAGGCGTTATTCTTCGTATTAACAGTCCGGGTGGGAGTCCTGTTCAGGCGGGTTATATTTATGATGAAATTCGCCGTCTAAGGGGTAAGTATCCCGAGACGCCACTGTATTCCGTGATTATGGATGTTGGAGCTTCTGGCGGTTATTACGTGGCTGCCGCCGCCGATGAAATTTATGCCGATAAAGCCAGTCTTGTGGGGTCTATCGGTGTGGTTTCTTCTGGTTTTGGTTTTGTTGAAGCCATAGATAAACTGGGAATTACCCGCCGTACTTATACAGCGGGTGAGTACAAAGCCTTTAATGATCCATTTCAGCCAATGGATGAAGAAGCTACAGCACGCTGGCAGGAATCGCTGGACAGCATTCATCATCAGTTTATCAACGCTGTTAAAGTCGGCCGCGGTGATCGGCTCACCGATGACAAGGTGATTTTCTCCGGCATGGTCTGGACAGGTGAAAACGCTGTTGAGCTTGGGCTGGTTGATGGTCTGGGTAGTGCAGGGTATGTTGCCCGCGAAATAGTGGGTAATGAAACCATTGTCGACTTTTCTGCCCGCCTGTCGCCACTGGAGAAATTTGCCAGAGATATGGGAGTTAGTTTCGGCGGTGTGATCATCAAAACGCTGGGGCTTGAGGGTGTAACCTTTCGGTGACTGAGGAGTCGTTGTAAATAAGGAAGGAGCTTTCCTCTCCTGTCAGAGTGTTTGCCCTTAAAAGCCTGTTTTCAAAATTCAGGGGGAGTACGCCAAGTGCTGTCCTCCTGAATTTTTTTGTTATGTATTCTTACCTGATTGTTAGTTGTTGTCTGAAGCAGAGCCGGCATCAAAAAGTCAAACCATGCAGTGACGACTAAAAAAGGTATAGATGTATATGAATACAGTACAAGGACATGCTAGCTGTCCCTCCGGTTTCTCTTCTAATGACGCATCTGAAACTAAAGAAAGCAAGAGTGACGAAGTAACTTTAGCAAGTTTACCACCTGAAATTTTAAAGAAAATCTTTTCCACGGTCGAGGTCAGGGACGTAGGTTCTTTTGAGCGGACTTGTAGCAATTGGAAGCATGCTATTGAAACAAACTCAATAAAGTCTCTTGCCCACTGTCGTCGTTTCCACCCATATCGCAACCGTTTGGCAAACTCAGAGGAGTTGTACCGCTTAACCGTTCGCAATCGTTTGAATTGCTTTGGCGAGGAAGGTAGAAAATCAATAGCGCAGCTGGACAAGCGTAAAGGAAAAAGTCACTTTACTGAAGAGTTGTTTTTTTTCACTGATAGAGTATTGACTAAAACAGAGGCTTTTACCTCCAGGCTCATATGCTCCATCCCGCATTCTAAGCGGGTACGAAATGCCAGCTTCAGCCCTGACAGAACTCATCTTGTGACGGCCTCTGAAGATGGCACTGCTCAAATCTGGGGGGTTGTTGGTGGGGAATGGCAGAAAAAACACACTATCCAGCATTCTGGGGGGCTACGAAATGCCAGCTTTAGTCCCTGCGGGACTCATCTTGTGACGGCCTCTGAAGATGGCACTGCCCAAATCTGGGGGCTTGTTGGTGGGGAATGGCAGAAAACATGCACTATCCGGCATTTTGGGGGTATGCTAAATGCCAGCTTCAGTCCCGATAGAACTCGTCTGGTGACCGTCTCTGAAGGTAACACCGTCAAAGTCTGCAGGCTTGTTGGCGGGCAATGTCAGAAAGAAACTACCTTTGTGTATCGTCCTTACGGGTTCGTTGATGCCAGCTTAAGCCCCGACGGAGTTCACCTTGTGGGTTGTGCTACTGATGGTTCCTTCCTGATTTTTGCGCTAGTTGAGGGGCAGTGGCAGGAAGTAGACACCATAAAGCATGGTGGTTGGCCAGGTATTGCCAGCTTCAGCCCCGACGGAACTCACCTTGTGACTGCCTCTGAGGATGGTACCGTCAAAATCTGGGGGCTAGTTGACGGAAAATGGCAAGAAAAATGCACATTCAAGCATGATGGTGCTGACCCTGATGGTCGAGGTCGTGTAAATGATGCCAACTTCAGCCCCGACGGAACTCACCTTGTGACCGCCTCTGAAGATGGCACCGTCCAAATCTGGGGGATGGTTGATGGCCAATGGCAGGAAAAACGCATTATCCGGCGTTCTAAGGGGCGCAGCATTCAATAACTTACCGGGCTGTTGGCTTTTGGCTATTAGCTGCTCATACAGCCAACCGCCAACAGCCAACAGCCAACAGCCAACAGCGGTATATTATGTTCTGCTGCTTCCCTAAAGGGTTACTAAATGCCTGGTTCAGCCCTGATGCTAAGGGAGTGCTAAATGCCAACTTCAGCCCATGTGGAAATCATCTTGTGACCGCCTCTAAAGATGGCACCGCCCAAATCTGGGGGGTTGTTGGCGGTCAATGGCAGAAAAAATGCGTTATACAGCATGGTCATCAAGCTCTGGCTAGTGCCAGCTTCAGCCCAGATGGAACTCATCTTGTGACCACCTCTGAAGATGGCACCGCCCAAATCTGGGGATTGGGTGGCAGTGATAGATTTTGGGGTACCCTGAAAGCGCCTCTAAAAGCCCTGAAAGACCGGTGTTGCTGTATTTCATAATGTTGTGCAGGCACTTGAAGATGCTCAGATACATCGGGTGAGTACAAGGCCTTTAATGATCCATTTCTGCCAATGGATGGAGGGGCTTTTCCCTCCTTTCACTGATGGCTGCTCTTAAATAATGTTAATGCCTTCATTTAACCTGAATTCATATCAAAAAATAGTGTAACGCAAGGTTGTCAATCGTCTACGATTAGTTCGCATTACTACTTGTGCGGGCGGGTGCTTATGCTTAGTCGTCTATTCAAACTATCAGATGTTTTTCCTGCTACTTTTTCTTTTTCTGTTTCCCGTAATAAATACTTTACGGTGAATTTTGTTCTGCCATTCTCTGTACTTGTATTTTGCGCGCAAGGCCTGATTGCACAAGAGCTAATGTCAGCCAGTTATTTGCCAGTCCGTAAGGAGATGGCTGCCTTTGCGATGGCTGCACTGGTCTTTCGTACAAATACAAACTTCTGGCCAATAAACACTGGTAATTCTCAATACTCAGGCACCAAAAATAGTCCTGACAATTCATTACGACCTTTCAACCATTTACCGGACAGGCAGCAGAAAGGGTGCTTTTCTAAAGTTCCAAAGGGAGATACTGAACAATTACTTAATGTATTACATACGTCTCCCCCTGGTTGTACTGTCGAGATAGAAGGCGCTTACTTTCTTGATGCCAGTATTGATATCAAAGTTAACCTTGTAGGCAAGTCTTCTCTTCAGGAACCAGAGCCTGATGAACCTGTTGTTTTTTTCAGAATAGAAAGCGCCCGTACAGACAGCGATCAGAAAACAGGCTTCAGGTCGTCCGTCCTGTCAGGAGAGCCGTTATCTTATACCAGATACCCAGAGGCCGTTCTGGTAATGGATGAAAACAAAGGCAGCCGCCTGAGAATTCACCCGTCAGCCAAACTGAATAACATCACAGTACTTTCGCCACCCACTGATTTTGATCCACACAGAGGCTGTATGGATAATCGTATTATCTTTCAGGCAAATGCCGAGCCTTTCGTTGTAGGTATTTCTGAAAGCGCATCAGGCTATCTTTGCCATACATACCACCCTTCAAGCGGCATTATCAGTTACGGTAAGACAAGCGCCGGCACCGCCACCAGCCAAAACAGTAACAACAGTGGAGGGGGAAGCGTAGCCGGGCATAGTTACACAGGCGCACATTATACTGCTAGTTGCGGGGGGGGCAGTAGTAGTGGTGGTGGTGCCGGGGGAGATGATAGAAATCCCTGGCACAATAAAACGCTGATTGAGTGTCTTGCAGATATTATCCAGGACAGCCATGAACAAAAGCTGAAGGTGAGTGAAATCTACAGGCTTTACCATCAACTTATGCGAGGAGTCCGTTATGATACAAAAAGAAAAGAGAATGTGATCAGACATACCTTAAGCCATTATCCTTTTTTCAAACGTGAACCTCCCATGGATCGGAGTGGTGCGGGTTTCTGGTCATATGACCCCTCTCTCCGGACATCTGCAAAAAGTCGGAAGTTAAAACGGCAGGAGCAACAGCTGGCTATAGCGTATGCGCCGTGGCTTGTCCTCGCTCCTACCCCGATCCCCCTTCAGGACTTTAGCCCGTTCCCCTATCGGGACTTTACCCCGTTCCCCTATCAGCACTTTCCCCCGCCCTCCATTCAGGACTACACCTTTGAGAATTTATTTCCTCATTGCAATACGCCCGATATCAGGAATGATGAAGTTGCACGTCAGCCCGTTGATCCAAAACCGACTGAAACACCGCCGTTCCAGGATCCAGGTGGGAGCTATTACCAGGATCCAGGTGGGAGCTATTACCAGGATCCAGGTGGGAGCTATTACCAGGATCCAGGTGGGAGCTATTACCAGGATCCAGGTGGGAGCTATTACCAGGATCGTGACCCAGGTTCGTAAGAGCGAAGTGCTTGTGCCCTTCAGGGTGACTCCCGACACGGTCAATAACATTAAGCTCCCGTGTTGCGAGTTACCCGGGGGCGCAAGCGTTGCACTCTTCCCAATCTGCAAGTCTGACTGGAGATCGGCATAGAATATGCCGCTGCTGTCTATGAGCTATTCATGCAGCCAACAGCCAACAGCGGAAGGCGGTTTCTCCCCTTCCCCTTCCGTTACTCAAATAATGCTAACGCCTTCATTCAACAGCATATCGGTTAATCGTATAAGTGGGAGTCCGGTCAGGCTGTTAGGGTCGTCGCCGCTCATCTTTGTGAACAAGGTGATGCCCAGCCCTTCGCATTTAAAGCTGCCGGCGCAATCCAGTGGTTCTTCCTTCTTTATATAGCTTTCAACCTGTTGTCTGTTGAGTTGTCTGAAATGAACGGTAAAAGGTATGCAGTCAAGTTGCTGTTTGCCTGTTTTGGTGTTCAGTAGGCAAAGACCTGTATAAAAGGTGACTGCCTGATTGCTGCAGGCCATTAGCTGCTCAATCGCGCGGTGGTGGGTGCCGGGTTTGCCCAGAATGGCTTGCCCCAGTTGGGCTGCCTGGTCAGAAGCGATGATCAGATAGTTCGGGTAGTCTTCCGCCAGGGCCTGCGCTTTAGCTTCTGAGAGTCTCAGGGCCAGAGCTTTAGCGGTTTCTCCCGGCTGGGGTGTTTCATCAATGTTCGGAGCCTGGCAAGAGAACTCAAGCTCAAGTCGTTCCAGCAGCTGTTTTCGGTAGGGGGAGCCGGAGGCAAGGAGTAGTTTCATAAATGATGTCCAGTCTGATTTTTCTAATCTCTGTAATACCCACGAAACAAGGCTTCGGGTAGAAGTCTTTTTACGTTGGGTGTTAATTGAGTCATGTGTCTTGATCGGGGTGGCTTATAGTGTCCTGATAAGTTTGACCATTTAACCAGTCTGTCACCCTCAAAGGTCAAACCGCCCGCATACAAAACGTCATGGAGTAATGTGATGGAGCTGTGTCCATCAACAAACTGGTCACTGGTACCGCGAGAGGGGTCAAATGATAACCTATAAGGCAGGCCTACCATAACTTGCTGAGGGTATTCAGCCAGAATCGCATAGAGCAGAGTACAGCCAAAAAAATTGGGCATTTGCAGGTTGGTAGCTTGAGAATCCTGTCCTTCAAATAAAGGGCTGGGCATCAGGAAATAATGTTCGCCACTTTTTTCCAGTAAAAATACATTACGACTGTTTCCGGGTTTTTGCTGATTACTTATTTGCGGTGCAATGGGTTTGATAGCAGCCAGGTGATCGAATAACTCATGCAGCTTTTCGTACTTCATCATTATCACTTCAAATAGCAGATTGTGTACTTAGGCTGGGCGATCTGCCGGAGGTCAGGCTCATTTTCAAAGCTTATTTACAGGTGAGGAAGCGGCGGCATTCTCGTGGTTGCAAATAAAACCTTGACAGGCAAGATATTAAGCAGATTTTCTCGTCTTATACGCAGTTAAACCCTTTGACAGAGGGGTGACATGTCCCTATTATTGCGCCCTTATGATTATCGGGCAATTACCCAAAGCCTTTGATCCGCGAAAACTCGCGCGTCAAGGCAGGCAGTTTGAAGGTTCGCTGGCTCTGGAACAGTTTGGCCAGCTGGTGGACAGTCTGGCTGATGATAAGGGCGAGGTTAAGGTCTCACTTCATTTTTATATGAGCGAAGACCACAGGGTTATCCTGGAAGGCTCAGTGTCAGCAACGCTGAAAATGATTTGTCAGCGCTGTCTGGATGTAGCCGACATACCGGTAACTGCTGACCTCCGGCTGATGGGTGTGTTGACAGATGAGCAAGCCAGGGCTTTGCCGGAAGACTTTGACCCAATGATGATGGGCGAAGAACCGGTTGAGCTGGTGCCTCTGTTGGAAGAAGAGTTGTTACTGGCTCTTCCGATCGTTGCCTATCATCCACCTGAAGACTGCCTGGCTCAGAAAAGCTTTACCACTGAGTCGGAAGAAGAAGCTCAGGCCTTTGCTGAACAGGTAGAGGAAGAGCGGACAAGCAGTAACCCTTTCAGCGTGCTGGCCGAACTGAAAAAAGATACTACGAATTAGGAGAGTGGACACATGGCTGTTCAACAAAACCGTAAAACCCGTTCCCGTCGCGACATGCGTCGTTCCCACGATGCCCTGACTTCTGCTCAGCTGTCTGTGGAAGCCGCTACCGGTGAAACTCACCGTCGCCACCACGTTTCTGCCGACGGTTTCTACCGTGGTAAGAAAGTCGTTGCTGACAAATAAGAGTCAGAACATTGCTTCAGGGACGACTCAATTCGACGCAGAGAATGCGGGTCGCACTTGATATCATGAGCGGGGACGAAAGTCCCCGTTCACGTATCCGGGCGGCGCTCAGGGCGCTGAACGCATTCAGCTATCTCGAACTTCTGCTGGTGGGTGATACCGACCTGCTGCAATCCTACCTTAATGATGTCGGGCATTATGACCGGGATCGACTCTCTTTAGTTCATACCGACGCTACCGTAGCAATGGATGAAAAGCCCTCTCTGGCTTTGCGAACCAAGCGACATTCGTCGATGTGGCAGTCGCTGGAGTGTGTGTCTGACGGGCGTGCAGATGCCTGCGTGTCGGCAGGTAATACCGGTGCGTTGATGGCCATGGGGCGGTTTGTCCTGAAAACCTTTGCTGGCGTGGATCGCCCGGCGATTGCTGCCAGTGTTCCCAGTCGAAACGGCAGTACTTTGCTGCTGGATGTTGGGGCTAATGTTGACTGTACCTCCATGCAGCTTGTTCAGTTTGCCATTATGGGGTCGCAGCTGGCGAGTGCGGTGCATGGTATCGACCGGCCAAGAATTGGTCTGTTAAACGTTGGCACAGAAGAAATAAAAGGCAACGAACGGGTTCGTGTCGCCCATCAGCGACTGAGTGAACATAAGCAGTTAAATTACATTGGCTATATCGAAGGGCATACTATTTTTTCAGACCATATCGATGTAGTGGTGTGTGATGGTTTTGCTGGCAATATTGCCCTGAAAACCGGAGAAGGCGTGGCCAGCCTGATCGCTGACACGCTGACCGAGATATTCAGTCGAAATCTTGTCACGCAAGGGTTAGCTGTATTACTCTCCCCCCTTCTCAAAGAATTCAACCGCAAGGTTGATCCGGAATTACATAATGGTGCCAGCCTGCTCGGTCTGCGGGGAACTGTGATCAAGAGTCATGGTGGTGCCGATGAAAAGGGCTTCTACCGGGCCATTTGTCAGGCAGTCCGGGAAGCTGGTAAGGATGTGCCTGCCAGACTGGCGGCTGATGTGGAAAAAATGCTGCTCTGACCGATGTCGGGGTGGTGCTTGTTTTCCGGCCTGTTTTCTGGCGTGTTTCCAGGCTTGTCTCCTTGCAAGTCTCATTGTTGTAAGCCTCGTGTAATCGTAACCGGCGTTCTGGTACGTTTCGCAGGTAGATGGAAACATAAAATTACGCACCTTTCCTTCGACTTTTTCTATAATTGCCTGAGTTTTTTCTGGACATGACCCAAAGCAATGATGGATAAGCTTGCATTTATCTTCCCGGGCCAGGGATCACAGTCAGTCGGTATGCTGGCTGAACATATCGAAACGCCTGTCGTACAGCAGACCTTTGCGGAAGCTTCCGAAGTGCTGGGCTTTGACTTGCTCAGTCTGGTTACAGAAGGTCCTGCCCAGGTGCTGAACCAGACTGAGAATACTCAACCTGCACTGCTGACGGCCAGTGTTGCCCTGTGGCGTTTATGGGAGCAGAAGTCTGATGGCGCTAAACCCGCTTTCCTGGCCGGGCACAGTCTGGGCGAGTACTCGGCACTGGTCTGCGCCGGCGTTATGCCGTTTGCTGATGCCGTGCGTATTGTCCGTCAGCGTGGCCTGTTTATGCAGGAAGCCGTACCCCAGGGGGCCGGCGCCATGGCGGCGGTGCTGGGTCTGGACGATAACGCAGTGCTGGAAATCTGTGCCGCAGCGGCTCAGGGTGAAGTCGTTGAAGCAGTAAACTTCAACGCTCCGGGGCAGGTGGTTATTGCCGGTCATGTTCAGGCGGTTGAGCGTGCGGCAGGGCTGGCGAAAGAGGCGGGTGCCAGACGTGCCATGCTGTTGCCGGTCAGCGTGCCTTCCCATTGCGCCCTGATGAAACCGGCTGCTGATAAGCTGGCGGTTGAATTGCTGTCCGTTGAGTTGAAAGCCCCCGAAATACCAGTAATTCATAATGTGACCGCTGATACCTGCTCCGATCCGGATCAGATTCGCAGTAACCTGGTGGCACAGTTATACAGCCCTGTGCGTTGGGTAGAAACCATCAACCGTTTCAACGAATCGGGAGTCACTCGTTTTGTTGAGTGTGGTCCGGGCAAGGTGCTGGCAGGTCTGAACAAGCGTATTGTTCGTCGCACTCCGGTGTCTGTGCTGGAATCGGCGGCCGCTTTTGATGAGCTGCTGGCCACAGAAGAATGATGAATGACTCAGGACGCGAAAGTATGTCTGATTTTGAAGGAAAAGTAGCGCTTGTTACCGGTGCCAGTCGGGGCATAGGTCGGGCGATTGCGCTGGAGTTGGGGCGCAAGGGTGCCATTGTTGTTGGGACTGCGACCACTGAAAGTGGGGCTGAAAAAATTTCTGCCACTTTTGCTGAAGCTGATGTTCGTGGCTGTGGCATGGCGCTGAATGTCACTTCTGCGGATAATTGCGTAGCGGTTGTAAAGGCAGTGACTGAAGAGTTTGGCGCGCCACAGATTCTGGTGAACAATGCCGGTATTACTCGTGACAATATCCTGATGCGTATGAAGGAGGATGAGTGGGAGTCGGTGATCGACACCAACCTGAATGCTATCTACCGCATGAGTAAAGCGGTACTGCGTGGTATGACTAAAGCCCGCTGGGGTCGCATTATCAATATCAGCTCTGTGGTTGGCTCCATGGGTAACGGTGGCCAGTCCAACTACGCGGCCACCAAGGCGGCGGCTGAAGGCTTTGCCCGGTCTCTGGCTAAAGAAGTAGGTTCCCGTAACATTACGGTAAACTCAGTAGCGCCAGGGTTTATCGACACGGATATGACCAAAGAGTTGCCGGAAGCTCAGCGTGAAGCGTTGCAGAGCCAGATTCCAGCGGCACGCCTTGGGCAGCCGGAAGAAATTGCTGCGGCAGTCGCTTTTCTGGCCAGCGAGCCAGCCGGTTACATTACCGGGGAAACCCTGCATGTTAATGGCGGCATGTACATGAGCTGATGAATAGCTGACTTTTGCACGGAAAATCGTTTGTAACCGGTTGTCAGTGAGTGCAAAATGAGCGCATCAATTTGAAACAAATGTCTCGAGTTACGGTAAATACACAGGGCTTAGCTTGAAATTACCGTAATCGATCATATAAAGTAACTGACCGCGATGCTGGGCTCTCTTTTGGCATCGCTATCGAATATCGACAGGAGCACAACTAGGTTATGAGCACCATTGAAGAGCGCGTCAAAAAGATCGTTTGCGAACAGCTTGGCGTAAAAGAAGAGGAAGTCACCATCAGTGCGTCTTTCGTAGAGGATCTGGGCGCGGACTCTCTGGATACAGTAGAGCTGGTGATGGCTCTGGAAGAGGAATTCGAAACTGAGATTCCTGATGAAGAAGCTGAGAAGATCACCACTGTTCAGGAAGCTGTCGACTACGTCGTAGCTCACTCCTGATCAAACCCTGGTTGCATGCCAAGCAAAAACCGCACACATTGATTTGTGTGCGGTTTTTGTTTTTCTGGTGAAATAAGATTTTAACAGTCTTGAGTTAGGGGCGCAGCATTCAATAACTTACCGGGCTGTTGGCTTTTGGCTATTAGCTGCTCATACAGCCAACCGCCAACAGCCAACAGCCAACAGCGGTATATTATGTTCTGCTGCTTCCCTTAGTGTTGGTCATTGGTTGCTGCACCAGGCGAAACATTATCGTAACGAGTTCGAAAAAAAAGCATTTCCGGGAGGTTGCTCTTGTCACACAGAAGGGTCGTTGTTACTGGTCTTGGTACTTTGTGCCCAGTGGGTATAGGGGTGGCTCATAGCTGGCAGTCGGTGTTGGCGGGACAGAGTGGTATTCATACTATTGAGCACCTGGATGCTGAAAATTACAGCGTCAAAATCTGCGGAACGGTGAAAAACTTTAAGGCCGGGGATTATATGAATCCCAAAGATGCCCGCAAAATGGACGTTTTTATACAGTACGGTATGGTTGCTGGCATTGAAGCCATCAAAGATGCCGGGTTGGATGCAGAAGGCCTGATTACCGGGGGCAACGCCCATCGCTATGGCGTGGCTATTGGTTCTGGAATTGGTGGTCTGACAACGATTGAAAATAATTACAATACCCTGCAGAAAAGCGGACCTCGTCGTATATCTCCGTTTTTTATTCCGGCCGCCATTATTAATATGGCTGCGGGCTGGCTCTCCATGACCTACAACCTTCAGGGACCTAACTTCGCTACTTCGACAGCCTGTGCCAGTGGCAGTCATTCCATTGGGCTGGCAGCCAGAGCGATAGCTTACGGCGATGCCGACGTGATGGTGGCTGGCGGTACGGAAAAAGGTTCTTCCGCGCTGGGAATGACTGGTTTTGCCGCAGCCCGGGCATTGTCGAGCCGAAATAATGAGCCTGAGCTGGCCAGTCGTCCCTGGGATAAAGACCGGGATGGTTTTGTGTTGGGCGATGGTGCAGCTGTCGTGGTACTGGAAGAGTATGAACATGCGGTTCGTCGTGGTGCCACTATTTATGCTGAACTCAGTGGCGTCGGTATGAGTGGCGATGCCCATCACATGACGTCTCCACCTGAAGGTGGTCGTGGTGCCGCCAGGGCTATGCAGTCGGCTCTTGAAGATGCGGGCCTGAAACCTGAACAGGTGTCGTATATTAATGCCCATGGCACTTCAACGCCTGTGGGAGATATTGCTGAAACCAGGGCGATACATAAAGTGTTTGGTGCTCATGCTCATAAGCTGGCGGTTAGTTCTACCAAGTCGATGACCGGTCACCTGCTCGGCGCTGCCGGTTCTCTGGAAGCAGTTTTTGCCATCAAGTCTTTGCAGGAACAGCTGGCACCACCCACCATTAATCTGGTGAATCCTGACCAGGAGTGTGACCTCGATTATGTGCCGGATACATTCCGTAAAATTCAGGCTGAGCATGTGCTGACCAACTCATTCGGGTTTGGCGGCACTAATGTTACTCTGGCGTTTTCCCGGTTGGATTGATTTTGCGGATGAAAACGGATATCTGGGTGGATGGTGAGCCTGTCAGTAGTGTACCGGCGACTGACCGGGGGCTGGCTTATGGGGATGGGCTGTTCGAAACGATTCGGATTGTAAAGCGTCGCCCTACGTTGGCAGAGTTTCATTGGCAGAGACTGGCAAAAGGTTTGAATCGACTGGCTATAACGCTTGATATTGAGTGGCTGATGGAGGAAGTGGCAACTTTCCTGTCGCTGCAATCGGCATCTGGCGGGGTCTTAAAGGTGTTGATCACCCGTGGCAGTGGCGGGCGAGGTTATAATCCGGCTGGTTGTTCCGGGGCAAGACGAATTCTTTCCTTTCATGCTCTGCCGAAGCATCCGGAAAGCAATCGTAATGCCGGAATCACCCTGTATCCCTGCTCAACCCGCCTTGGACACAATAGTCTGGCTGGAATGAAGCACCTGAATCGTCTGGAAAATGTACTGGCAAGGGCCGAATGGGACGGTTCGGAGTTCCAGGAAGGGTTAATGCTGGATCTGGATGGTCTGCCGGTTGAAGGGACAATGACCAACCTGTTTCTGGTTAAAAATGGTACGCTATACACTCCGGCACTGAATCGGTGCGGGGTAAGCGGCATTTGTCGTGAATTTATTTTGCGTCAGGCATCTGGGTGGGGAGTACCGGTTGTTGTTCAGGAACTGGATGAGCAGACCCTGCTGAATGCTGATGAAGTGTTTGTCTGTAACAGTGTTAACGGTGTCTGGCCTGTTGCCCGCTACCGGCATATCAGCTGGCCGGTGGGTGTGGTCACGGCGACCGTCAGGGATCGTGTTCTGGAAGTATTGAATGGTTAAGAAGTTGCTGCTGGGAATCTTCAGCGGGTTTTTTACACTGGTGTTGCTGGCGGGGCTGGCCTGGGTGGGCCTGAACTGGTACGCCGAACAGCCTTTAAGGGAGAATCCGGAGGAGGTGCTGGAGTTTACCATTCGTCCCGGTGATTCTCTGATTCGCGTTGCCAGCCGTCTGTCTGATGCTGGCTGGCTTGAGTACCCGCAGGTGATACGCCTGCTGGCACGTATCGATGATAATGTGGCCGGTGGCATTCACGCCGGAGACTACCTGATTCCCGGCAGTATCAATAAACATGAGCTGTTGCAGATGTTTGTCAGCGGCGATGTGCGTTATTACGACGTGGTACTGGTTGAAGGTTCTACGCTTGGTGAAGCGTTGCAGGTATTGAACGAACATGAAAAGTTGTCACAACCTCTGGACGGAGACGCTTTTCAGCGGTTGCTGGCAGAGCTGGGTATTGAAGGTAATCCGGAAGGACAGTTTTATCCGGATACTTACTTTTTTCAGGCCGGGGATACGGTTGAGTCGGTGCTGCGTCGGGCGAATGCTCGTATGAGCAGTGTGCTGGCCGAAGAGTGGGAAGTCAGAAGCAAGAAGCTACCTTATAAAACCCCTTATGAGGCGCTAATCATGGCGTCGCTGATTGAGAAGGAAACCGGTGCCGGATGGGAGCGTCCGGAAATTTCCGGTGTCTTTGTTCGTCGTCTGGGTAAGCGCATGCGCCTGCAGACTGATCCTACCGTGATTTATGGCATGGGTGATCGTTATCAGGGACGTTTGAGTCGTCGCATGCTGCGTGAAGATACGCCCTATAACACTTATACACGACATGGTTTGCCACCGACGCCTATTGCTCTTGTGGGGCGGGAGGCGATCAATGCCGCGCTCAATCCGAAAGGCGGTAAAGCGCTCTATTTCGTTGCCAGGGGTGACGGAACGCACCATTTTTCAGAAACACTGGCGGAACATAATCGCGCCGTGCGAAAGTATCAAATAGTCGAACGCAGAGAGGATTATCGTTCGACTCTGGAGGCACAGTAATGGCATCAGCCAACACAGGATTTTTTCTGACCATTGAAGGTTGCGAAGGTGCAGGTAAAACCACAGCGGTGAATGTGATTAAGCAGTGGCTGGGCAGTCGCGGCATTGACTTTACTGAAACCCGTGAACCGGGCGGCACGCCAATGGCTGAGAATCTGCGCAGCCTGCTGCTGGATCATGGCGATGAGGCGGTTGCAGATATTACCGAACTGCTGTTGATGTTTGCCGCCCGTTCCCAGAACCTGTTCCATAATATTGAACCGGCTCTGAAGCGTGGGCAGGTGGTGCTGTGTGACCGTTTTACCGATGCAACCTTTGCCTACCAGGGCGGTGGTCGACAGCTGGATGTGCAGCAGATTGCTACCCTTGAAACCCTGGTGCAGGGTGAGTGTCGTCCGGATATGACAATATTATTGGATGTTGAGCCGGAAGTTGGTTTGACCCGGGCTCGTAATCGTGCCTTAAAGCAGGGCGGTAAGCTGGATCGTATTGAACAGGAAGCCATGGACTTCTTTAATCGTGTGCGCAATACCTATCTGGAACGAGCCCGCCAGTTTCCGGAGCAGTTTGAGGTGATTGATGCCGGGCAACCGCTGGAAGTGGTGAAAGCTCAGTTGATTTCGACGCTGGAGCGTCGCCTGGGAGATCGTTGATGACCGATAGCTGGAACCCTTTGCCCTGGCAAGATGATCTGTGGCGGCAAATGATTACCCGTAGCCAGCGTGACACGCTGGCCCATGCTTACCTGATGCGGGGAATGCCGGGTGTGGGCAAGTTCCAGTTTGCCAGGGCGCTGGCAGCTTACCTGTTATGCAAGTCACCAACACCGTTTCAGCACTGCGGTCACTGTAAAGAGTGTGAATTGCTGAAAGCAGGTACTCACCCTGATATTACGATTGTCGAGCCGGATGAGCCGGGCAGGCCGATTCGTATTGATAAAATCCGCAGGTTAAACGAGTTTGCCCATAAAACGGCGCAGCAGGGGGGGCGGAGAGTGATCATCATGAATCCGGCTGAAGCTATGAATATTAATGCTGCCAATGCTCTGCTGAAGTGCCTGGAGGAGCCTGGGGAAAATACTCTGTTCCTGCTGGTCAGTGCTCGTGCCGGTGATATGCTGCCCACCATTCGCAGTCGTTGTCAGCAGTTGATGTTTCCCTGCCCTGATCGCGTCTCAGCCCTGAACTGGCTGGCTCAGTATCTGGATGAAAGTATTTCGTCCGGAACCTTGCTGGATCTGGTCGGAGGGGCGCCGCTGGAGGCAAGGCGGTTTGCGGAACAGGGTGTGCTGGATAAACGACAGGATTTGATCAAAGGGGTTAAGGGTCTGTTAAAAGGCGAGCACTCCCCTGTGGAGCTGGCTAAAGAATGGCAGGGGGATGATCTGGTGCTGACCCTCAGCTGGCTGGGGAGCTGGCTGGATGATGCGGTTAAAGTGAGTCTTGCAGGCAGTGATGCCAGTGGGTTGCGTAATCAGGATTTGCTCAAAATGCTGGGTTATATTGCCGGTAAATCGCCTTCAAGACAGATACTGGAGGCTCGGGACTGGCTGATAAAACAGCGCCAATCCCTGTTGGAGGGAGGCAACCTGAATGCGCAGATGTTGATGGAAGGGGTGTTTTGCCGATATCTTGATTTAGTCGTCTGAGCGAAAAGAACAATAAAAGAGAGGGAAGGGTATCATGAATCGTGGAAAAGCTGGAATGTCAGGTATTTTATCCCTGACCATTAAGGATTCTTCCTCGCTCTATGCCTCCTATATGCCGTATATCTCAGGAGGTGGTCTGTTTATACCGACGTCCCGCTCATACCAGTTGGGTGATGAGGTGTTTATCCGGCTGACGCTGATGGATGAGTCGGAGAAAATTCCGGTTTCGGGAAAAGTCATCTGGGTGACACCCATCGGCGCTCAGGGCGGACGGGAAGCGGGGATTGGTGTTCAGTTTACCGATCCTACCGATGCTGTCCGCTCCAAAATTGAAACTTACCTGACAGGGTCGTTGCAATCTGATCGACCTAACAGCACGATGTAAAACCCAATAGAAAGTATAAGTACAGGATGCTCTCATTTGGTTGTGACTTACGTTACTTCGCTAACTGATCACAAATCCAGCTAATGGTTGAACTCGTCCGTTAGGGTTGCATCAAACCCATTGAAGGTCAGCAGTTCAAAATAGAGTTGTAATCAACCATTAGGAGTTTCTTGTGCGATTAGGAATATTCAGAGCCTTGCCTTTTTGTGTGCATTGAGCCTGTATTTTATATCCACAAACTTTTTTACAATGGCTTTCGTCTAGACTGATATCCAGAGAGCTGAGGTGACGATCCTCTTCGTTATAATTTTCAGCTTTAGTTTTTTCATCTGCCTTTTTTAAACTTTCGGTTAGTAATAAAGCCTGCCAGGGAGTCCTTGTAAAGCAGACTCATCCCATAAATGCCAGCAAGGCCAGCAGAAAGGCCGCCGAGTATCTTAAAGGAAATGATTTTTGAGATAGAGGTATCGTATAACAGTGAGGATTGGAGTAAGTAATAAACGTATTGACTTAGTGTGTTTTTCAGGGTTGCAGTTTGCCATGAACGTCCCGCCTTTAGAGTCACTTCTATGAATTTGCTGAAACCCTTAAGGTCAAGAAATTCGAAGCCTTTGTTATGGATAAGCAGGTAAACGTCCTGATCAAGATATACAACAACTAAATCAGCCCAGAGTATGGTTGAATCGGGGTAAAACATTATCCAAAAGTATCCTAAATAGTGCTTATCACCATTGAAGCGAAACTCTCCGTGCTCCGAAGGCCGAAGGTGTGATGAACTGATTAGATTATATGCATTAATATGGGTGTCCTGAAAAATATAGCTTGTCATGAAAATCCAATTAATATGTCGACCCGACGAGTTAAAATCTAATATCAGGTTTGGAATGGGGCGCTTAGTGATGATGCTTTCAGTCACTTCTCCCAATCGCTTAATAACAGACTCTAAGGCGGTGTTGGGCTCCTTATCATGATGCTTTTTCGACAATGATATTTTTAGAGGCTTCCCTATGGTAAAGCCGGCTTCAGAGTCTAAATAAAAACCTTTGAGCTGGACTCCGTTAGGCGCCACAATATATCGAGCAGGGTATTCATAGGTTGTATTATCGGTATCTGTTGTATTAACTAAGACAGTCGAATCACTGACTGAATAAGAGTTAACATAAGCATTACCCTCTGGAGTAACTGTTAGAAACAACAAAGTAATTAAAAATAGAAAAATACCAAAATTTCGTCTGTCTATTATCATGAACCTTTCCTCTTCAACCCCGGGATCGAGTATTTTTATAGTGCTTATCTATTGTTGAAGGAAAAAGGTTAGACTATTCCATATCATCAGGAGTGCTAATTAACACAGGCAAATCTCCGGCTATGACGGAGGTCAATTAACTACTCCATATGACCTTCACATGCCAACGCCATTATTCGTTTGTTCTGGCGCTGGATTTTTCCCTGCCGTCCTGATTGGGTGCATTGACAGCCATGGGTGCAATCGGGTTCTGGCCACCAGTCGCAGCCTGAATTTTGTAAAGGGCGATAGTATTATGCTCACGGTTTGATGCCATCGCCGACAATCAGGTTGCAGAGGCCAGATTTTAGGGCAGTTTTATTGCCCCGGGCCAAATGAGATCGCCCATGCACAAGCAGCTTTCGCTTGTGATTTTCTGCCAGCTTGTCTATAACCTTCGCCACAGGCTTTCTTTCCTGATACCCAATGTATCATTCAAGGAGAAGCTGATATGCCTAATTATCAATGCCCTCAATGTGACCGGATTTGTGGGAGCCCGTCGGAACTGAAAAGACACCAGCGAGGCCACACTGGTGTAAAGCCTTTTGCGTGTGGGGTTTGTGGTCATAGGTTTGCCCACAAAGCAACTTTAACGAATCATATGCTCATTCATACCGGCGAACGGAAGCATGTGTGTGAAATATGTCAAAAGGACTTTAGCAGGAAATCGCACCTTAAGAGGCATCTGGTAACTCATAGTAATAATAAGCGTGATTATAAATGCGAAACTTGTGGAAAGGCTTTCACCGAGGCTTATAATCTTAAAGTCCATGAACGAAATCATACAGATGAACGGCCTTATGAATGTGATGTATGCGGTAAATCATTCAAACGTCCATCCACTCTTAAGGTACACGGGCAAAGAGAACACCCTGACCAGGCCAGTGGGAGTGGGCGTTCAATTAATGTACGTTCGCAGGTCGAGCCTTCAGGGGTGGTTACGACATCGACTCTGACTATAACAACGTCTTCCAGCCATACGATGACTATCAGTGACGTAACGTCTCAAATGGGGAGTGCTCATGTTGAGGTGACTTATACGCCTTCGGCTACATTGATGACAGTGACCTCAGCAACCGGTGAGAGCGTCAGCAGTGTCGATTATGGTGTTCCCGGCGAAGTTGACCCGGATGACCTTTGGGATATATCAATTTAGGGCACTTCCAGTCAGCAAGAGTGGGGGGGCACCATAGAGGTCGGATGTTGGGGGCAGTTTTATTGCCCGGGCCAAATGAGATCGCCCATGCACAAGCAGCTTTCGCTTGTGATTTTCTGCCAGCTTGTCTATAACCTTCGCCACAGGCTTTCTTTCCTGATACCCAATGTATCATTCAAGGAGAAGCTGATATGCCTATTCATCAATGCCCTCACTGTGACCGGGTTTTTCAGTCTTCAACGGTGCTGTCTAATCACATACGAGTCCACACCGGTGAACAGCCTTTTGGGTGTGACGTCTGTGGTAGGAAGTTTTCCGTTCCCGGATCTCTCTCGCGTCATATGCTCATTCATACCGGTGCCAGGGATCATGTGTGTAACATATGTCAAAGGGATTTCAGAACAAAGCAACAACTTAAAAGGCATCTGAATACCCATGCTCAACAGCGCCCTCATGAATGCGGAATTTGTGGGGCGAATTTCTCCCGGAAAGATTCTCTTGTCAGACATGAACGAATACATTCAGCTGAACGGCCTTATAAATGTGATGTATGCGGTAAAACATTCAATCGTTTAGACGGTGCTAATTCACACAAACTAAGTCGACACCCTGACCAGGCCAGTGGGAGTGTACGTTCAACTGCTGTACATTCGCAGGTCGAGCCTTCAGGGGTGGTTACGGGAACGACTCTGACTATAACGTCTTCCAGCCATACGAAGACTATCAGTGACGTAGCGTCTCAAATGGGGAGTGCTCATGTTGAGGTGACTTATACGCCTTCGGCTACATTGACGACAGTGACCTCAGCAACCGGTGAGAGCGTCAGCAGTGTCGATTATGGTGTTCCCGACGAAGTTGACCCGTATGACCTTTGGGGTATATCAACGGAGGATGCCTCCTGTCAGCAAGAGTGAGACTCCGGCTTTATTGACTTTTGACAGCTTTCCCGTTCATTGCTTCCGGATCAGGCGAAGTATCCACGCTAGCCGTTTAATCAATGATTTGCTTAAATTGAAGCTTGTTTTCATAGATTCATACCTATCTTATGTTGATTGACTCTCATTGCCATCTCGACCGGCTAAAGCTGGATCAATACGATGGCGATCTTGATCGTGCCGTGCAGGCTGCCCGTGACGCGGGTGTGGAACGAATGCTCTGTATCGGTATCGATTTGGACAATGCGGATGACGTTGTCGATATTGCCAGCCGTTACGATGATGTCTTTGCCTCTGTTGGTGTTCATCCTCTGGAAAAAGACGGTCCCGAGGCTTCGCTGGAGCAGCTGGTTCAGCTGGCCAGTAACGAGCATGTTGTTGCTATCGGTGAAACGGGTCTGGATTACTACTATTCCAAAGGCAATATCCCCGTTCAGCAGCAACGCTTTATCACTCATCTGGAAGCGGCCAGACAGTGTTCCCTGCCCGTCATTATTCATACCCGTGACGCCCGTGAAGATACGCTGACGTTGCTGGATGAGCATGCCGATAAAGAGTATTCAGGCGTTCTGCACTGCTTTACCGAAAGCTGGGATATGGCGAAAGCGGCCATGGATATGAATTTTTATATCTCTGTTTCCGGTATCGTCACTTTTCGCAATGCGGATGCCTTACGCGATGTGGTGCGAAAAATGCCACTGGACCGACTGTTGATTGAAACCGACTCACCCTACCTGGCGCCGGTTCCTCACCGGGGCAAGTCTAACGAACCAAAGTATCTGCCGGATGTCGCAAAGTTCGTGGCCTCTCTGAAAGGTGTTTCGGAGGAAACCCTTATCCAGCGGACTGCGGATAATTTCTTTAAAGTGTTTTCTCTGGCCAGTTGATTCGTCACGCCTTCATAGTTGAAAGAAGCAGAGTGGAATATGCACCAAAAGGGATGAATAACCGTATACATCCTTGAGGATAAGGGCTGTTTACAGTGGATGTAAGTTTACTACTGATTCTTTTCTGATCAAGTACCAAGTGCAACTTGTGTCTGAGTCTGTATAATTCCTGCTTGGTTAATATGGTAAGTAAATAATATGTCAGTAAGAGCCGTGTGGAGTATGGAATATCGCGGCCAGTCTATTTATAATTGCGCCACCATTTTTCCATGGTGAATTGATAAAAGACTGGCAGGGACTACGGGTATATTTTGACCTTTTTAGCGTTTTTAGAACGATAGTAAGTTAAATTGACTGGCTATAGATTCACAGCGCTTATTGGTGGCAGGTTGCAGCGCAGGAGAAATGATGATGCCAGATTGTTGGCAGTCTAAGTGCGGCATATGTTAGCTGGATTAGGGGTAAACAAAAATGCCAATGACCTTGGGAAACTCGAAGAAAGGCTCCTTTCCAGATTGACGGAGAGCGGAGTCTTTTTTTGTGTGCTGATCAGGGCTTTCTTCAAGACGAGTGTTTTAGCAAGTGTTGCTCAAACATGTGTTGTTCTAGCGAGGATTAGTTGTCATTTATCGTTCATCGGAGAGGCGGGTTATTCCTGACCTGAAAATTGATTGATTAGGCGAAAGGTATGATCAAAATCAAACAGGGGCTGGATCTCCCGATTTCAGGATCGCCTGAACAGACCATTACAGAAGGGCGGGCCGTTCGCTCCGTCGCTGTGATCGGTTCTGACTACGTAGGCATGAAGCCTACCATGGCGATTGCTGCCGGAGATCGAGTTAAAAAAGGGCAACTGCTCTTTACCGACAAGAAAACACCTGGAGTGCGTTACACCGCTCCTGCCAGTGGCACTATTGCTGCTGTGAACCGTGGTGAGAAGCGTGTTCTTCAGTCTGTTGTCATTGATATCGATGGCAACGAAGAAGAAACCTTTACTGCCTATAAAACTGCAGAGCTGGCTGGCCTGACTGCCGAACAGGTTCAGGAGAACCTGAACGAGTCCGGCCTGTGGACTGCACTGCGTACCCGCCCGTTCAGTAAGGTACCTGAACTGGGTTCCCGTCCGAACTCTGTCTTTGTTACCGCTATTGATACTCACCCTCTGGCTGCGAATCCGGAAGTGGTTATCGCTGGGCACAAGGAAGCGTTCGAGACCGGTATTACCGTTCTGGGCAAGCTGAGTGGCGGCAAAATATTTCTGTGTAAAGCACCGGGCGCACGCATTCCTGCGAGCATCGCTACCGCTGAAGAGTTCGACGGTCCTCACCCTGCCGGTCTGGCCGGTACACACATTCACTTCCTGGATCCGGTTAGCGCTACCAAAACCGTCTGGACTATTAACTATCAGGACGTTATCGCTGTCGGCAAACTGTTTACCACCGGTAAACTGTTCACTGACCGGGTGGTGGCTCTGGCGGGTCCTCAGGTTGACAAGCCTCGTCTGATTCGTACCCGCCTGGGTGCCAGCACCGACGAGCTGACCGCCGGCGAAATGAAAGCCGGTACCAACCGTGTGATTTCCGGTTCCGTATTTGGTGGCCGAACCGCTGAAGGCGCGTTCGCGTTCCTGGGGCGTTACCACAACCAACTGTCCGTTCTGGAAAACAGCGATGAGCGCCTGTTCCTCGGCTGGGCCAACCCAATGGTTAAGCGTCACTCTGTACTGAAAGTGCTGTTCAGTCGTAAGAAGCTGGACTTCACGACCACAACCAACGGTGGCGAACGAGCCATGGTTCCCGTGGGACAGTACGAAAAAGTGATGCCTCTGGATGTTCTGGCGACTCAGCTGCTGCGTGCCATTGTGGTAGGCGACACTGAACAGGCGCAGAAACTGGGTGCGCTGGAACTGGACGAGGAAGATTTGTCCCTGTGCTCTTATGTGTGCGCGGGCAAGTACGAGTACGGTCCGATCCTGCGTGACAATCTGACTCGCATTGAAGTGGAGGGCTGATCAGTTATGGCACTTAGAAAAATCCTTGACTCTCTCGAGCCTCACTTTACCAAAGGTGGCCGGTACGAGACGTTTTACGCACTGTTTGAAGCGGCAGACTCGCTGTTCTACTCCGTTCCAGACAAAACTCATAACACTTCCCACGTACGCGACGCTGTTGACCTGAAGCGTATGATGGGTATCGTCTGGTTCTGTGCCTTCCCTGCCATGTTCTTTGGTATGTGGAATATCGGTTACCAGGCAAACACTGCTATTGCCGGTGGCCTGGCTGCGCCATCTGACTGGCACGGCTGGATCATTAACCTGCTGGCGGGACACAACCCTGCAAGCCTGTGGGATAACATGATCTATGGAGCAGCGCACTTCCTGCCGGTCTACATTGTCACCTTTGCGGCGGGTGTATTCTGGGAGATCCTGTTCGCGATCACCCGCAAGCATGAAGTTAACGAAGGCTTCTTCGTGACCTCCATCCTGTTTGCCCTGATCGTTCCGCCCACGATTCCACTGTGGCAGGTGGCTCTGGGTATCTCCTTCGGTGTTGTTATCGGTAAAGAAGTCTTCGGTGGTACTGGCAAGAACTTCCTGAACCCGGCTCTGACAGGCCGTGCGTTTCTGTTCTTCGCTTATCCGGCACAGATTTCCGGTGACCTGGTGTGGACGGCGGTTGACGGCTTCTCCGGCGCGACAGCGCTGAGTGTTGCCCAGCAGGGCGGTGTGGAAGCTGTTTCTCACATGATGAGCTGGGGTCAGGCCTTTATTGGCACCATGCAGGGTTCCATGGGTGAAACCTCTACTCTGGCGATCTTCATTGGTGGTGCGGTTCTGCTGTTCACCGGTATCGCTTCCTGGAGAATTGTGGCAGGCACCATGCTGGGTATGATTGCCACCGCGACCCTGTTCAACCTGGTCGGTTCCGATACGAATGCCATGTTTGCCCTGCCGTGGTACTGGCACCTGGTTCTGGGTGGTTTCGCCTTCGGTCTGATTTTCATGACCACTGATCCCGTGTCGGCGTCCATGACTAATACGGGTCGCTGGTATTATGGTGCCCTGATTGGTGTCATGGTGATACTGATTCGTACTGTTAACCCGGCTTACCCGGAAGGTATGATGCTGGCTATCCTGTTCGCCAACCTGTTTGCGCCGCTGATTGACCACTTTGTGGTTGAAGCCAATATCAAGCGTAGGGAGGCTCGTGCCTGATGAGCAATGACTCTACTAAAAAGACCCTGCTGGTCACCATCCTGCTGTCCCTGGCCTGCTCGATTGTGGTGTCTTTTGCAGCGGTATCCCTGAAGCCGATTCAGGATCACAACGTGGTTCTGGACGTACAGCGTAATATTCTGAGTATTTCCGGCCTGGCGAAAAACGCCAGAGCACTGGATGCCGCAGAAGTGCAAAAACTGTACGCACAGGTTAAACCGGCACTGGTTGACCTGAAAACCGGTAAGTATGTGCAGGCTTCCGAGGAAGAAATTGCGGCCTACGATCAGCGCACAGCGGCCAAAGAGCCTGCTGAGTCCCGTGCCTTGAAAGGTGCTCAGGATATTGCCGGAATTATTCGTCAGGCCAATGTTGCCAAGGTTTACCTGATTGAGAAAGACGGTAAAACGGAAAGCATCATGCTGCCAGTACACGGCTATGGTCTTTGGTCTACCATGTACGGCTTCCTGGCTCTGGATATCAAAGACCTGGACACTGTCGTTGGTTTTGGTTTCTACGACCAGAAGGAAACACCGGGACTGGGTGGCGAAGTCGATAACCCGATCTGGAAAGGCCGCTGGCCCGGCAAGAAGGTCTATGACAACAGGGGTAACGTGGCCCTGCATGTTATCAAGGGTGCCGTTGACCCTTCCAATCCGGGTGCTTCTGAGCAGATCGATGGTCTGGCAGGTGCAACCCTGACTTCGAATGGTGTGTCCAACCTGCTCCAGTTCTGGATGGGGGATCAGGGCTTTAAACCATTCCTGACTAACCTGAAAGCGGGAGAGGCATAATGGCTGAGAAAGCTAAAGATATCCTGCTGGAACCGGTCGTAAAAAATAACCCGATCACGCTGCAGATTCTGGGTATCTGTTCTGCGCTGGCGGTGACCACCAGCATGCAGGTGAGTCTGGTGATGGCGATTGCAGTAATCGCTGTAACCACTGGCTCCAACTTTGTGGTATCCCTGATTCGTAACCACATTCCCAACAGCATTCGAATCATCTGTCAGATGACCGTTATTGCTTCGCTGGTAATCGTGGTCGACCAGGTACTGAAAGCCTACGCCTACGACATCTCCAAGCAGCTGTCGGTATTCGTGGGTCTGATCATCACCAACTGTATCGTTATGGGTCGCGCGGAAGCCTTTGCCATGAAGAACGGTCCGCAGCTGTCCGCTCTGGATGGTATTGGTAATGGCCTGGGCTACGGTGCGGTGCTGCTGATCGTGGCATTCTTCCGTGAGCTGTTCGGTGCCGGCAACCTGTTTGGTGTTGAAATCCTGCAGACCGTCAACAACGGTGGCTGGTATGTACCAAACGGCCTGATGCTGCTGGCACCCAGTGCGTTCTTCCTGATCGGTCTGCTGATCTGGGCGATCCGTACTTTTGATGCCAGGCAGGTTGAAGAGCCTGAGTTCAAGATGGCTGCAAACACTCAGTTCAGCGAGGCGCATTAAACCGTGGAACATTTAATCTCACTTTTTGTGAAAGCAGTGTTCGTAGAAAACATGGCGCTGGCTTTCTTTCTGGGTATGTGTACCTTCCTGGCGGTGTCGAAGCAGGTCAAGACCTCTGTGGGTCTGGGTGTGGCGGTTGTCGCTGTACTGACTATCACCGTGCCGATTAACAACCTGATCTACCAGCATGTCCTGCGTGAAGGCGCGCTGGTACCCGGTGTTGACCTGAGCTTCCTGGGCTTGATTACCTACATCGGTGTTATCGCGGCCCTGGTACAGATTCTGGAAATGTTTCTGGACAAATATGTACCGGCACTTTACAACGCCCTGGGTGTGTTCCTGCCGCTGATCACCGTAAACTGCGCAATCATGGGTGCTTCCCTGTTCATGGTACAGCGTGAGTATGACCTGGCTGAATCTGTGGTATTTGGTCTGGGTTCTGGTGTGGGCTGGGCGCTGGCAATCGCCGCGCTGGCAGGTATCCGCGAAAAGCTGAAGTACAGCGACGTGCCTGCGGGTCTGCGTGGCCTGGGTATCACCTTCATCACTGTTGGTCTGATGTCCCTGGGCTTCCTGTCCTTCTCTGGCATTCAGCTGTAAGAGGATCGCGTAAGTTATGGACTTAAACATTATTTATGGCGTCGCCATTTTTACCGTGATCGTGTTGACGCTCGTCGCGATAATTCTGGCTGCTCGCTCCAAACTGGTCAGCACCGGTAATGTCACCATCGACATCAACGAAGACCCTGAAAAGGCTGTTACCACAGCCGCAGGTGGCAAGCTACTGACTACCCTGGCGGGCTCCGGTGTCTTCCTGCCTTCCGCCTGTGGCGGTGGCGGTACCTGTGCGCAGTGTACCTGTAAGGTGCTGGACGGTGGCGGTGAAATGCTTCCCACCGAACGCGCCCACTTCACCAAGCGTGAAGAGAAAGAAGGTTATCGTCTGGCCTGTCAGGTAGCTGTAAAGCAGGACATGAAGATCGAGGTGGAAGAGGAACTGTTCGGCGTTAAGAAATGGGAGTGCGAGGTTGTTTCCAACGACAACCAGGCGACTTTCATCAAAGAACTGGTTCTGAAACTGCCTGAAGGCGAAGACGTTAACTTCCGTGCTGGTGGTTACGTGCAGCTGGAGTGTCCTCCCCACGAAGTTCGTTACAAGGATTTCGAGATTCAGGAAGAGTACCGTGGCGACTGGGACAAGTTTGACCAGTGGAAGTATGTGTCTAAAGTGGATGAGACCACTATTCGTGCTTACTCCATGGCGAACTATCCGGAAGAGAAGGGGCTGTTGAAGTTCAACATTCGTATCGCTTCTCCACCTCCGGGTCAGGATCAACTGCCACCGGGTAAGATGTCTTCTTACGTCTTCAACCTGAAGCCGGGCGACAAGATGACCGTATACGGACCATTCGGTGAGTTCTTTGCCAAGGACACCGACGCCGAAATGGTATTCGTTGGCGGCGGTGCGGGTATGGCGCCCATGCGTTCTCATATCTTTGATCAGCTGAAGCGTCTGTCTTCCAGGCGTAAGATCTCTTTCTGGTACGGTGCCCGCTCACTGCGTGAAGCTTTCTATGTAGAAGAGTTCGACAAGCTGGCGGAAGAAAACGAAAACTTCACCTGGCATCTGGCCTTGTCCGACCCTCTGCCAGAGGACAACTGGACAGGATACACCGGCTTTATCCACCAGGTATTGCTGGATAACTACCTGAAGGATCATGCCGCACCTGAAGACTGCGAGTTCTACATGTGTGGACCACCCATGATGAACCAGGCCGTCATCAAGATGCTGGAAGATCAGGGTGTTGAACCTGAAAACATTATGTTGGACGACTTTGGTGGTTAATCCATACTGCTAAGTTGTACGACAAAAGATGGTTAGAAAAATGCCGGGGGCTGTCGGGCTTCCGGCATTTTCTTTGGTTGCTACAAGTCGTTAAACTCCGTAAGTGGCGACTTTACTGTTTCGGGTCAATGGGCCAGTCGGCAGCATCAACAGAATCCAGTGGGCTGGTTTTTTCACCTCCCCAGTATCGAATATAAGTGCCATTGGGGTCGTACTGACGAGTCTGTTTCTCAAGATCAAAATGCCGGATTCCCCTTGGGTCAGCACCCACTCCTGCCAGGTATTGCCAGTTGCCCCAGTTACTGCCGACATCATAGTCAATCAACTGTTCCTCAAACCACGCTGCGCCATAGCGCCAGTCGATCCCAAGCTCATGGATAAAGCAGCTGGCAACCAGTTGTCGTCCTCGATTGGAAAGGTAGCCTGTTGCTTTCAGTTCTTTCATGCAGGCATTAACAATTGGCCATGGGGTATTGCCAGCACACCATTTCTGAAATCGTTCAGGATAGAAGCAGGACAAGCGGTGGCTCCGCTTAATGCCTTTCAGAGAAAACAAGCGTACTCCGTGTTTCAGTGAGTACCATTGGAAATATTCCCGCCACAATAATTCAAAAAAAATCCAGTAGGTGGATTCATTAGCCGTCACTTCCGACTCATAGTGTTTGAGTGCATCAGCCACCTGTCGGGGAGACAGGCAACCCAGGGCCAGCCAGGGCGAGAATTTGGTTGAGTTCTCCCAGCCCTGTAAAGCATTGCGGGTTTCTTTGTAAGTTGAAGGCTGTTGAGTCAGGAAATAGCGAGTGAGTTGGTTCTGCCCATTTTCTTCTCCGCCAGTGAAGAGTGTAGAGGGAAGTGAGTCCTGGCTGACTGGTGGCAGCGGGTCCGCCTGGTAGTTAAGCCCTGTCATGGGAGCCGGAATCAGATCCGGGGCGATGGCAGGTGCTGTCAGGGGTAATTGTTCGACTTTGCGCCGAAACTGACTGTAGGTTTCCGGTAAGTCCTCCGGTTTGAAAGGCAGCTGTCGTGCGTTAAAAAGCGTTGAGGTTTCCACCTCAGTAAACTGAACCGACGGCAGGCTTTGTTTAAGGTCAAGCCAATAGCTGTTTTCTTCAAACCCGACCTGCCGGCTGCGGTAAACCCGTCTGATGCCGTGTGCCATAACCAGTTGTCTGATCGTGGTGCGAGGAGTCTGGAAGCGAATGAGCAGTTTTTGCTGTCTTGCTGCAAGCTGGCCCTCAAGGCTTTTGATACTTTCCCGGAGAAAACGCCAGCGATGTTTTCCCATAGGGTGAGTGGTGAATCTGCCGGGGCGAAACCAGCATGGGTCAACACAAAAACAACACAACAGTCGCCGGCTATTACCGGCAGCGGCCAAAAAGGCGGGGTTGTCGCTCAACCTTAGGTCGTTGGTAAAAAGAAACAGTACAGTATCTTGCAAGAATGACCACCTTCTGCGACATGCCGCAGTTCAATGCCAGAGCCTGCCGGCAATAAAAATTTCAAGCCTGACTGATCGCTGGAATTTGAATGATTTTGAAAGTATGAACTATGTTTTCATTAGTTTTGAGCTAGATGGTTTTTTCAGGATGTCTGACCTAAACGACAATGATAGCCAATCAATCAGCCCTTTTGAATTCAAGGATCAACTTCTTGCTATTGCCTCCTCCCATGCCGATCGCATGATGTTGAATGCCGGGCGGGGCAATCCCAATTTTCTTGCGATTGCGCCCAGGCGGGCTTTTTTACAGCTGGGTGAATTTGCTCTGCAGGAAGCGGAGCGATCTTATTCCTACCTGAACAGTGGTTTTGGTGGTTTGCCGGAAACCGATGGTATGCTGCAGCGGTTTGAGGTGTTTCGCCACAATCACGAAGACGCTGTCGGCATGCGCTTTATTCAGGCGGCGCTGTCACTGGTTAAGGACCAGCTGGGTATATTGCCTGAACAGCTGCTGGCGGAGATGGTCAATGCTTCGCTGGGCTGTTATTACCCACAACCGATGTCGATGCTGAAATACTTTGAGCCGGTAGTGAAAGCTTACCTGCGGCAGGAATTGTGTGACGGATTGAAAGCCGGGGATGACTTTCACCTGTTTGCGACCGAAGGCGGTACAGCTGCCATGAGCTATATTTTTCAGTCACTGCATGCCAATGGTTTGTTGTCAGCGGGTGACAGGGTTGCGCTGCTGACTCCGATTTTTACGCCCTATCTGGAAATTCCTGAACTGGCTGATTATCAGCTGCATGTTGTTGAGCTGGAAGCGGATGAAAAAAGTAATTGGCAGTTGTCGCCTGATGAGCTTCATAAACTGAATGACCCTGATATTAAGCTTCTCTGCCTGGTTAATCCCAGTAATCCGCCATCGGTCGCATTAAGTCAGTCATCACTTCAGGCTCTGACGAAGCTGATCCAGAGTCAACGACAGGATTTGCTGGTGGTGACTGATGATGTTTATGCGACCTTTGCAGACAGCTTTATATCATTATTTGCCACCTGTCCTCGTAATACTTTGTGCGTTTACTCTTTTTCCAAGTTCTTTGGGGCAACAGGCTGGCGACTGGGGGTGATTGCCCTGCATAAACACTCTGTTTATGACCAGTTGGTGCAGGATAAGAATGATGATGAGGTAAACGCTCGCTACGCTTCCATCTCTTCTGAACCAAAGAAGCTGCCATTTCTTGAGCGACTGGTGGCCGATAGTCGTTCGGTAGCTCTGCATCACAGCGCAGGGTTGTCTGCACCTCAGCAATTGCAGATGACGCTGTTTGCCCTGGGCAGCCTGATTGACAGTGAAGGCCATTATCAACGCGGTGCTAAACGGTTAATTCGTTCCCGTTACCAAACCCTTTACCAGAATATCGGCCTGCCGGAGGAGCCTTCAGAATCTATTGTCGGTTATTACACATTACTGGATCTGGGGTTGCTGGCCAGTCGTCTGCATAGTCAGGCTTTTGCTGACTGGTTTCTGGGTCGGCACAGTTGTGCCGAGTTTCTTTTCCGGCTGGCGGACGAAACCGGTATTGTGCTGCTGCCTGCCGCCGGTTTTGATGTGCATGTGCCTGCGGTGCGGGTTTCGCTGGCTAACCTGACCCTTGCTAATTATGCGGCTATCGGGCAGTTCGCCCGACAGGTGCTGGATGAGTTTTTTCAGGAGTACTGCCATGAACAGGAGCGTTCTCTAAACGACTAAATGCCGAATAAATAAGGACGCCCAAAACCTTAATACTTTCCGACATGCTTTATACTCAGTGAGCAAATCTGAACGTTTGTTGATCAAAAGAGTGTTCGTCATTCGCTTTGTTGTCATTGGAGTTGCTTATGATCTGGGTTCAGTTGGTTGTCGTTCTTTCATGTATTTATCTGGGATCTCGTCTGGGTAGTATTGGCGTTGGTTTTGCTGGCGCGATCGGTGTTCTGGTTCTCACGCTGGGTTTGGGTCTGGAGCCCGGTTCCATTCCTGTTGACGTCATACTCATTATTATGACGGTTATTGGTGCCGTTGCTTCCATGCAGGTGGCGGGTGGTTTGGACTGGCTGGTTAAAAAGGCTGAGATGATTCTGCGCAGTCAGCCTAAATACATCACCATTCTGGCACCGACAGTGACTTATTTTATGACGTTGCTGGCAGGTACGGGGCATACTGCCTTTTCGACACTCCCGGTTATCGCGGAGGTGGCTAAAGAAAATGGTGTTCGCCCATCCCGGCCTTTAAGTATTGCTGTTATTGCCTCGCAGGTTGCCATTACCGCATCCCCGGTGTCTGCTGCTGTGGTTGTCTTCAGTGATTTTCTGGAACCCTACAATGTGGGCTATCTGGATCTACTGTCGATTTCTGTCCCGACTTCTTTTGTGGCTGTTATGCTGACGGCCTGTGTTTGCAATTTTCTGGGGCTGGATCTGGAAAAAGATGAAATCTACCAGGAGCGCATGGCGGCAGGCCTGATCAGAAAGCGTAAGCGTGATGAGAGGGCGACCCCGAAAGTCACTGCTGGTCTGTCGGTTTTGATTTTTGCGCTCAGTATTCTGGCTGTCGTGATTTATGCAACAGCCATCAGCCCAACGGTTGGACTGATTGAGAACCCGGCTTTGCCCCGAGACTCTGCCATTATGCTGTTTATGATGTTTGCTGCCTGCATGATTGTCATACTGTGTAAAATTGATACCAGCGATATTATTAAGGCTCAGACGTTTAAGTCTGGTATGAGTGCGGCAATGTGTGTGCTGGGTGTTGCATGGTTGGGTAACACTTTTGTGGGGGCTCATATCGAGAGTATTAAGGCGATGGCGGGTAATATTCTGGTTGGCTATCCATGGCTACTGGCGGTCACTCTGTTTTTTGCTTCCATGCTGCTTTACTCACAGGCTGCCACTACCCGGGCGCTGATGCCAGCCGCCCTGACTCTGGTTGATCCGGTGACCGCTATTGCCTCTTTCGCAGCCGTATCAGCTCTGTTTGTATTGCCGACTTATCCAACGCTGCTGGCTGCGGTTGAAATGGATGAAACCGGCTCAACGCGAATTGGCAAGCTGGTGTTTAATCACCCGTTCTTCCTGCCGGGAACCCTGTGTATCTCACTGTGTGTGTCATTTGCTTTCGTGCTTGCCCCGATGATTCTTGGGCTCTGATCCGAATCATGCTATTGCTTCAAGACTCCGGCAATGACAGATAAGGTTATAGCAACCAGAGATGGGATCAGCGAATTGGACGAGGAGGTTGTGCGCAGGTGGATGCTGGAGTTGCCTTCAGGTGTTGGAGCTGTCGCACTGAACGTCACATTTTCTGATGTGCCTGCAACGGCCATGGCGCCAGTCAGTATTGATGTTGTTGGCACGTCAGCTGTCGTGTCTGACTTTGCTGGTAAGGGGTAGTGCCAGGTAACATGAAGATTAAATGTTTTTCTCCAGAAATCCTCACAGACTATGCAATCTGTATCATTTCCGCGAATCAGATCAAGGTGCAGGGTGATATTTTTTAAATCGATGCGAATATCAGTTTCTGCTTCTGATGCTTCGACACTGTATAGCTTCAGGTACATAGAGTTCGTGACTATGTATTTTTTGTCTGAGTTGTCTAATAATGCCTGATCCCACGGTGTCTCGTACGGCTTTGGATGGATAATCATCTCAGAGAATTTTTTTTTGGCAGATTTGATAAAGCTTTGTGGTAAAGTCAATCGGGAAAATGCTCGTTGAGGTGACCAGCAGGCTGTTTTGATATAAAGATCATACTCTTTGTCCGGCAGCATACTCATAGAGAGGTGAGCATCTTTGTCGTAGGCTGAATACTCTATCTTAGGCGCATAATCGCTGGCTTTCTGGTATGTACTGGTTCCCAGCGATAGCAGTTCACACCCCATTGTTCCGGCGTCAGCACCAATCTCGGTTTCCCGAACTGAAATATCCACCGGCTTGGATTCCTCGCACTGATCATACCTGCACTGAGTTACAAAAAGGGATGGTTTGAATGTTTTACTGCCGTTTTGGAGCTGACAGGTGCTGACCGTCCCATTTTCTGGTTTTCCTCTGTTGCAGCGTGAATCCGCTGACACCATGGAAGAAAGTAAAACGGTCAGGGTTGCCAGCAGAATACCAGCCTGAAGACTTAATGGGGTTGTTGTAACAGAGCGATTATTTTTTGAGAGCCACATAACTTATTCTCTTAAATATTAAAAACTGTATTGTCAGGATTGGGTATTATTGGGTCAGCCTGAAGGGGATACCAAGCTTGAAATTCTATTGCTCATGACAGGCCATTATAGAGTGTGATTCCGGCGCTATTTGTTTTTTTGTAAACGATAGAGGGCGGATTAGGGGGAGGTGCCAGAGAGTTGTCAGAATGGCTGGTACCATCTGAAAAATAACAGGTACCGGTGGACAGCCGGTGCCTTACCAATAAACTTATCGTTATTCAGCTTACCTTCAAAGCGGGCGACTTCTTTAGCCAGCTTGTCAATTTCCTTGCTCAGACGGGCGATAGCGGTCTGCCGCCAGTTTTGATGTGCGTGTGCCTGCGGTGCGGGTTCCACTGGCTAATAGGGTTTTCGCATAAAAACTCCACTGCGGGAACTTTTTTGGTGATAGGTCTCTCTAAGGGGCGCAGCATTCAATAACTTACCGGGCTTTTGGCTGTTGGCTATTAGCTGCTCATACAGCCAAAAGCCAACAGCCAACAGCCAACAGCCAACAGCCAACAGCCAACAGCCAACAGCGGTATATTATGTTCTGCTGCTTCCCTAAGGAGTGAATTACTGTAATACCATAATCAAGAGGTTTACCTCTTCTGTATTAATAAGAAAGAGGTAAATATGAATCCTGTTAGCTCGAACAGTCAAGAACACCACACCATTCAGGAAAAACACTCTACCGTTCAGGAAAGTGCTAAGCCAGATGAACAGCAATCTTATCTGTCGAGGTTATCGGGTTACTACCCATACCCTTTTCTTTTTAATGCCCAGAAAATATCTGAAAGAAACATTACTACTACTGATGCATACGCAAAAATCGAACAGCATGTTATAGATGAAATAAGAACCTGCCTTACTCCCTTATACAAAGGGTTTTCGCCGGAAACTCTTAAATCAATTTATACGGGCGAATTTAGAGACTGGGAAAATTCAGGGGGAAAAAAACTTTTTTATTTTTACAATGACTCTGATCGTAGAAAGAGTGCTTTTATTTATGAAGAAATTTCCGAATACTGTAGAAGATATCCGAAAAAATTGCTGCCTGATGCTTGCCCTTTGATCGCTTTTCGTTTTGGCAGCTACTTACCAGCCATTTTTAGCGGGAGTGAAATCGCCAAAAAAAAACTGATAGAGATTTTTTCCGATAAAATGATGATGAGCGCCTGTGATCTGAATCCAGTCATCGACTCAGGCGTAGGAAAACTTCTTCCCCACGATACTCCGGTCAATCTGATCTGGGTGGGTTCTTTAATACCAGACCTCTATCTGGAAAATATTGCCTTGCTGGCATCAATTTCAAATGAAACGGAAACACTATTACCAGCAAAACGAGAAATTATTCTCTGGAAAGATCGTACCCTGTTAACAGAAAATGAAGATTCTTTAATGAAATGTATCCCTGAACTTCCAGAGGCGCAGGGAATAAATATCAAGGTACTGGATATTAATGATGCGGGTCTGGAAAGAATATTTGAAGGAGCGGATCAGCAGGAAGAGTATCAGGCAGCACTTCAATGGCTCAGGGGTGAGCATAAAAATTATGCCATGTACAGTGACGTTATTCGCTACGCACTACTGGCCGCCGGTGCTGACGCTGTTGATCAGGCAGAGGGAAAAGTGACTGAACGAACCGGAAAAGGCATGCTGTACATGGATACAGATACTCTTGATGGTAATAAACTCAAGCGTTTTCTGAAAGATGGAGACAAGATTCGCTTCGATTGCAAAATTGAGCTGGGTTTTGCTTTTGCTCGTTATTATGGTCGAAATGACTTTCTTGCCTGTAATGAAGCCAGGCACCCAATAGCTTTGGCTACGCTCAGATGGCAGGTTGATAACCTGAACAATGTTGCCAATCGGAACCGGCTCATGTCATTAAAGGAGCAAAATTGTTCAACACAGGTGACTGAAGATGAATGGTATGTTCGTGCAGTTACAGGCATTTCGGGACCAAGTTTTTGTTTTGACTCGTTACGTCGTTTGTTACTGCCTGATAATGCCACTGAAAAAAATTATTGTACTGATTACCAAAGTATAACGACTGAGATGCTTTGTAAGTTGGATATATCAAAAAAAGATGGTGCTAGCTGCGTAAAACGTTCTAGTGACCATACCTGGTGTGGTGGTAAGCCAGCTTCCTTTTATGAAGCTAACTGGAAAAAACAATTCTGTTCAGCTGATTATTCAAAAACTCCTGAGGATTCAGGACTATTTTCCCAGCAATAGTTGGCATACTTTCGTTCCAAAACAATCTTGACTTGAATTTAAGTAAGGTATTTGTTTTCAGGCTGAGACGTCTAAGTCCGGTGTGAGTGCTGCAATGGATGTCCCGGGTGTCAGAAAACCCCGGTTTTCGGGGCTTCCTGAGAGCCTGCTTAGCAGAATGAATTACAGCGCTTTAATCGCTTCCATCTGCTCTTCCAGCTTGGATCGGGCGTCAAGGGCGTCGGCCAGTTTGGCTTTCTCCTTCTCGACCACCGCAGCCGGTGCCTTACCAATAAACTTCTCGTTATTCAGCTTACCTTCAAAGCGGGCGACTTCTTTAGCTAGCTTGTCAATTTCCTTGCTCAGACGGGCAATTTCAGCGTCCTTGTCAATCAGGCCAGCCATGGGTACCAGCACTTCCATGGAGCCGACCAGGGCGGTAGTGGACATAGGTGCTGTTTCACCTTCATTCAGAAGGCTAATGTCGTCCAGCTTAGCCATTGCCTGCAGGAAGGTGCGGTTGTCTTCCAGACGACTTTCGTCGTCAGCAGTGGTGTTGCGCAGAATAACGTTCAGCGGCTTGCTTGGGCCAATGTTCAGTTCAGCACGGATGTTGCGGATACCGACAATAAAGCCTTTCAGCCATTCAATGTCCTGCTCGGCTTTTTCGTCGATCTTGCTGTCGTCACACTCCGGGTAAGACTTCAGCATCAGGGTATCGCCTTCAACGCCTGCTTCTGCCTTGATGTTCTGCCAGATTTCTTCGGTGATAAATGGCATGAACGGATGGGTCAGGCGCATCAGGTTTTCCAGAACCCGAACCAGTGTACGACGGGTGCCGCGCTTTTGGGCTTCTGGCGCGTCCTTATTCCACAAGACGGGTTTGGACAGCTCCAGATACCAGGCGCAGTACTCGTTCCAGATAAAGTCATACAGGTTCTGGGAAGCGTGATCCAGACGGAAGTCGGCCAGGTTCTTCTCAATCTGAGCTTCCAGGCGTTGCAGTTTGGAAATGACCCAGCGGTCTGCCAGGGTCAGTTCCACGTCACCATTGGTTTGACCGCAGTCTTCCCCTTTAGTGTTCATCTGCACATAGCTGGCAGCGTTCCAGATCTTGTTGCAGAAGTTGCGGTAACCTTCCAGGCGCTTCATATCCCAGTTGATATCACGGCCTGTGGAGGCCAGCGAGTACAGGGTGTAACGCAGGGCGTCAGTACCGTGGGCAGAAATGCCGTCTTCGAAGGTCTTGCGGGTACGCTTCTCAATCTTCTGCGCCAGCTGTGGCTGCATCATATTGCCGCAGCGTTTTGCCACCAGGCTTTCCAGGTCAATCCCGTCAATCATGTCCAGCGGGTCCAGAACATTACCCTTGGACTTGGACATTTTGTCGCCGTTCTCGTCACGGATCAGACCGGTCACGTAAACGTGCTTGAACGGAATGTGCGGGTTGCCGTCTTCGTCTTTCATAAAGTGCATGGTCATCATGATCATGCGCGCTACCCAGAAGAAGATAATGTCGAAACCGGTCACCAGTACATCGGTGGGATGGAAGGTTTTCAGGCGCTCGGTCATTTCCGGCCAGCCCAGGGTACCGAAGGTCCAGAGAGCAGAGGAGAACCAGGTGTCGAGCACGTCGTCGTCCTGTTTCAGCTCGATGTCAGCGGCAATATTGTGCTTCTGGCGAACTTCTTCCTCGTTACGACCCACAAATACATTGCCTTCGTTGTCGTACCAGGCTGGGATACGGTGACCCCACCACAGCTGACGGGATACGCACCAGTCCTGAATGTCGCGCATCCAGGCGAAGTACATGTTTTCGTACTGTTTTGGTACAAACTGGATGCGTCCGTCTTCTACGGCTTCAATGGCAGGTTGTGCCAGAGGCGCAGCACGCACGAACCACTGGTCGGTCAGCATTGGCTCAATGACTACGCCGGAACGGTCACCGTAAGGCACCATCAGGTCGTGATCCTTGATCTCTTCCAGCAACCCCTGCTCGTCCATATCGGCAACGATGGCTTTACGGGCGGCGAAACGCTCCATGCCGTGATACTTTTCAGGAATGAATGTATCGATGCTGTCGTTTACAGCGCCGTCGGTGTTGAAGGTTTCTGCCGCGTCACGGATATCACCGTTCAGGGTCATGATATTGATCATGGGCAGCTGGCAACGTTTGCCGACTTCGTTATCGTTGAAGTCATGGGCCGGAGTGATTTTTACACAGCCGGTGCCTTTTTCCATGTCGGCGTGTTCATCCGCAACGATAGGGATACGACGGTTCACCAGTGGCAGGAGGATATCTTTGCCGATCAGCGCCTTGTAGCGTTCGTCTTCCGGGTTAACGGCGACACCGGTATCGCCCAGCATGGTTTCCGGACGGGTGGTGGCGACCACAATATAGTCTTTGCCTTCAGCGGTTTTCTCGCCATCCGCCAGCGGGTAACGCAGGTGCCACATGTGGCCTTTAACGTCTTTGTTTTCCACTTCCAGGTCAGAAATGGCGGTGTGCAGTTTCGGGTCCCAGTTAACCAGGCGCTTGCCACGGTACAGCAGATCATCTTCATACAAACGTACAAATACTTCCTGAACCGCTTTATAGAAGCCGGGGTCCATAGTGAAGCGTTCGTTGTCCCAGTCTACGGACGCACCCAGGCGACGCAGCTGGCGGGTAATGGTGCCACCGGATTCCTCTTTCCACTCCCAGACTTTGTCCATAAAGGCTTCACGGCCATAGTCGTGGCGGGTTTTGCCTTCTTCAGACTGAATTTTGCGCTCAACGACCATTTGCGTGGCAATACCGGCGTGGTCAGTACCCACCTGCCACAGGGTGTTACTGCCTTTCATGCGCTGATAACGGGTCAGGGCATCCATGATGGAGTCCTGGAACGCATGCCCCATGTGGAGGCTACCGGTCACGTTCGGCGGGGGAATCATGATGGTGTAAGGGTTGCCTTCACCGGAGGGAGCAAAATAACCTTTTTCCTCCCAGGTTTGATACCAGGTGCGCTCGATGGCGTGGGGATTGAACGTTTTTTCCATAACTACAGGATTCTTGCGGGTAGGGGTAATAAGATAAACCGTGCATTATACATGCAAATGGTTAAGGTCTGTAAGGTGTATTTAGCGAGGCTGATTGTTCGATGGACTGGTTATATGGACTGGTGGCTGGCTTCTGGAGTTTCAATGATATAAAGCCTGGCATGCTCAAGTTTGCTGGGTTTTATGGTGGAAAGAGTCTGGCTTGCGCCATGTCTTATGATGTTTTGATATTCGGGATTTGAAGGGTGTTGAAAAAAATAAGACATCATTAAAATACCGCCACTGATGTCAGGAATAAAAATATAGTGCTCGCTGCCAGATGCCAGGTAAGTAATGCTGCCAGAAGCCATCAGCGTTCTGATTTGACGGACAGCGTTGTTAGTGGCAGCAATTTCAACAGTGCTCAGCTGATACCCGGCAGTCTGCAAGGTTTCATTCAGTAAGCTGTCTCTGGCTTGTTGACCATCGGCTTGGTTTTGTAAATTGAGGGCAGCAGTGAAGGCATTGTTTATTACGGTCAGGATTTGTGCCTGCTCTCCTGTAGCAGTGTTAATCTGTAAATTTGATAGTTGATCGATAATACCCAGAATATCAGAATGTTCAGCGCTTTCGCCGCTGTTTTGTGACGAGGGGGTCTGCAGTGAACACCCACGCCCGGTAAAGGGTTGACGCTTTTCTTTCTTTCTGTTTATGCGGCAGCCGTGTGAACTGGAAGTTGTTGCTCTCGCCGATGGGCTGCCAACGGTAAAGGTGACCCCGGCTCCCTTAATGTCAGGAACTATGATAAGGCTGCCTGCGACCTGCCTGATAGCGCGAGAGTTATCCTTAGCGGGCAATGTCTGATTGTCCGGAGGATCCAGCGAAGGGATTTCATTGGAGTCTGCGTGATGGGTGCACCTTGTTGTATTCTGCAGGTCAGCGACTGTTCTGACGCAGCGGCAGTTGTTTGCCTCCTTATTGCATTTTTGGCACTGAGTGGCATAGGAAAAAGGCGAGATGAAACAGGCGGTAATAAAAATTATTGTCAGTTGCATATCTGTAATCGCCTCACAAAAACGAGCCTTACGACAACACAGGTAGACGGAAACCGTTATATTACCAGCACTGTATTCAAGTAGGTAACTTCAAAGGCGTCAACTTTTTATTTTTACATATGGAACCAGTGTTTTATTTATTATCGGTGCTTTTAGTGGGTGGCTGGGGTCAAACCGGATACGCAACGGGGCAGGCTGTTTAGCTCCCGTTAATGCCGGTGAATCTATGATTCCCGGGGCGACGCAGGAGGTTCAGCATCCGGCTGAATATCGTCAAGCAATTGCTCAAGGTGTTCGTTCAGCTCTTTACTCAGACGGCTTTCGATTCGTACCAGCTCCTCATCAATCAGGCTGCGAATCAGTCGACGGCCTTCCGTTCGAAGCTTGTGGCGCATCGTTGTGGTACTGTCGTCATGGTTATCGATGCTGCCGGGTTCGCTCAGGTTAATCACGGCGACGGTTTGCCGCCCTGACTCCGTAGGGGCTTGTCCGTCAATGACATCGGTCAGTAAAGGAATGTTCCCGCTGGTCTTTTCAAATACGCTGTTTTTATCCAGCAAAACTTTAAGGCGTTCCAGTTCGTTTAACAGATCGCTGGTTTTTTCAGTTTTCAATGCTGACCCCTTGCAGCAATATCGTGCAGTTCAGGTTTAATACCGTCAGTTTTGTAATCACGAAATTTCTGCCGCAGGATCTCCACAGGCCCCGGGCTCTGATCAACAATTTCGCAGGTACGATGGAAGCTTTTATAAAAGTCAGGAATACCTGACGCCAGGTTGATCAGCAGGGCGCCTTCAATGTTACCGGGGTCAGTATGGCCCAGGGTGATGGGCGCGTCGCTGTCACCGCTTTTGATTTCATGGGGCAGAAAGCGCTCTTCCCGCCACTCCCATAACAGGCGATCCATGGTTTCGCACTGGATCGCGTTGTCGGTATGAATATGGACGGGCATACCAGAACGCCACGCCTTGTCGGTCAGGCGACAGGCGAAATTTCGTACAGCCTTAGTGGACTGTTGTTGCAGCAGGTAGAAGGTAACTTGAGGCATCGTCAGAGTGTAATCGGAAATGGTCAGGGAGGAAAGGCTGGAAGTCATTGCTGATGGTTTGTGAAGAATTGTTAATAAATAAAGGCGGTAATTGTTAATTTAGCCAGTTACCCACTATAACTAACGGTCTTGTCATATTGTTTAACCAATCAGACTTATAGGTAATTAGATTAAGTCAGAAAATCTTAAGGATATGAGATTTAATAAACACATGGCTTTTTACCCAACAATAATATATCAACAGGCTGTTCATTATTCTTATGAGTGACGAGATATGTAAATCTAATCAGGTGCTTATTTCCCATGCTGATGAAATAAACCAGAAGTACCGCTTTTGGCGGTTACATGTGTTTATAGGTATTTATGTGGGGTATACGGCTTTTTATATCACCAGAAAATCATTTACCTATATGACGCCGGTTCTGATTCAGGATCTGGGACTCGATAAAACAGATATTGGACTGATTAGCACCCTGTTTTATTTTACTTATGGTGCCAGCAAATTTTTCAGCGGCATCGTCAGTGATCACTCTAACCCCCGTTACTTTATGGCAGCGGGTCTGTTTCTGACAGGCGTTCTGAATATTCTGTTCGGATTGAGTACTTCTTTCTGGGCTTTTGTCAGCCTCTGGACCATGAATGCTTTCTTTCAGGGCTGGGGCTGGCCGCCCTGTTCCAAGATTCTGACTAACTGGTTCTCCCGAACTGAAAGAGGCTTCTGGTGGGGCTTGTGGAACACCGCGCACAATGTAGGAGGTGCTATCGCTCCGGTTGCGCTGAGTTTTTTTGTTGTCTCTATGGGGTGGCGCTACGGTATGTATGCTGCGGGTGGTTTTGCGCTTATTGTGGCATTTTTACTACTGATTCAGCTCAGGGATATTCCTGAAACAATGGGGTTGCCATCGGTTGGACACTGGCGCAACGACAAAAGGGAAATAGCTCATGAGCAGGAGGGGCAGGGGCTGGCACGCAGAGATATTTTTTTCAGATATGTGCTCAGCAATCGCTATCTGTGGTTACTGGCTTTTTGTTACATACTGGTTTATGTCGTGCGAATTGCCGTCAGCGATTGGGGAAATCTCTATCTTACCGAAACCTATGATTACTCCCTGACCATGGCGAACTCGGCTTTGTCGGTGCTTGAAATAGGTGGTTTTATTGGCTGCCTGGTGGCAGGGTGGGGTTCAGACTGGTGGTTCGGCGGGAACCGAACGCCGATGAATACGATTTTTTCACTGGGTGTCTTGCTGGGTGTGCTGGGGTTATGGCTTGTTCCGGTCAGTACTTATTATATTCAGGTACTTTTGTTCTTTTTCATTGGTTTCTTTGTTTACGGTCCTCAAATGCTGATTGGTATGGCGGCCGTTGAGTACTCTCATAAAAGTGCGGCAGGTGCTGCCAGTGGTTTTGTCAGTCTGTTTGCCTATTTTGGCGCGGCACTGGCAGGTTTGCCACTAGCGCATATCATGGAATCTTTTGGCTGGAATGGTTTCTTTATTACCTTGAGTGCCTGTGCATTGCTGATGCTGATTATTCTTTTGCCATTTCTTCGGGCAGAGGAAAGTTGTGATTAAATCTTGATCAGTAATTTTTGTGGAACTTACCTGTACTCTAATGCCCAAAGCTTCATGGATGCAGTGGTTAAGTGTATTCATTGCAGTCGAAGGCAAGTTGTAAAGAGGGAATTATCAGGTGTAGTCCCCTTAACTGGAAACTGATAAACGAAATCTGCATCAATAAAAAAATAGAAGGAAGAGACATATCATGGAACAATTTTTTCGTACTTTACGGCTATTAATTCTCTTGCTGGTTATGCTCCCCAATAGCCATGCTTCTTCTGAAGAGAGTGAAGCGGATGACGATACCTGCCTGCCTATCAACAACATTATTCAATTCTATTCTATTAAATTTGCGGAAGAGTCGCTCTTTTTGGTCAATAGATACGATGTATCTGGCAGTACTTATGTACAGGAAAGTTTGCACGATCTGTGCTTCATCGAACTGTTAAAAGAGGGGTTGGATGCTTCTGTGTATTTGGTTCGATATCGTGCAGATGCTGACAATAAAACCTTTGTCGCCAGAGTATCCTTTCCAATCGAAATAGCCCAGTACAATAACGCTAAGTTCTATAACCGGCATAGCGGACATAAAAGTAGCACGACTATGTACAATTATTACTCTCTAATGGATATTAAAGGTAATGAACTTGTGTTTATGGATACTTATGAAAGAAACAAAGACACGCTTTTCAGCCGCATTGAAAGGCTGAAGCAGAAAGACAGGGAAAGGCGCTCAGAGAGTTATTACGATTACTTCATCCGATCATTAACACAATTACTAACACAAGAGGAAGAGGATGACTATATACCCACCGCTGAAGCAGCAAGATACATTCTGGAAATGATACAGGCCGTTCATTACTTGCATATCCAGTATATTGTGCATAACGACCTGCACCCGGGCAACATAATGTTTGATACAAACGACACGATAAAAATTATCGACTTTTTCGGAAGTGAGTTCCAAGGCGAATCGTTTAAGCAACGTGCCAAGGTCGCTTTTTGGGATTATAAACGTTTATATAATAACTCCATACTGCCGCTCATTAATGCGCTGAATGTCTCTAAGGAGGAAAAAAACGTCCTAAAGGAGCTGACCAAATGGCCCGAAAGTCTGGCGTCGAATACCGCAAGCTACGAAGATTACTCGAAGTACATAAAAGATACTGAAGAAAAGTTAAAAGCCTTTATTGCAAATGAAGGAGAGTGAAGTCAGGCACAGTGGGGAAGTTGATGCTCTTAGGGTAGACATTAAGCACAAGAAAACAGTATTCCCACCGGCAGAACTCACCTTGATCAGCCAAAATAAGTTTGAACCACAATATCAAGGCTAAACAAGATGAGTACTGCAAATAGTAGATTAGTTGAAAAAAACTGCTGACCTGTTTCGATCAGTCAGAATTCCTCAAGATGGCTGAACAACTGGGCTTTACTATACGACAGCGGAATGTGCACCCTCTGGACTTTATTCTGTCGCTTTGCCCGGTGTTGATTTTGCTGAGGTCTAACGGTTTGTAGATACGATATTCTTTCTGCGCCCCGGTGATACGATCCTGGCTGGGTTGAACCAGCTATGAGCCGCATTAAGCTGATCCCCAAGAATAAGATGCAACTTTGTGTATTTATTATTCATGGTGTTTTTTCTTTCGTTGTAACCGGCAACGTTGTGAGCAGTAACGAACATCATCCCAACACTTTGCCCACTTTTTACGCCAGGTGAAAGGCAAACCGCATACCTGACATATTTTCTCTCTGCGAGGTTTGCCTTTTTTCATTATATGCCTGAACAGCTGAACAACACCTTTTTACCCTGAGACCGTTACCATGGTAAATCTTTGCAAATTAAACTAATGTCATATTTAGTTTCGTTTTTTAACAACACGCTATACGTTGCCCCAAAGTCACAGCCTACACCTGTCGTAGTGACCATATAAGTAAAACCGAGAGGGTATGTTTTAGATGTAAATGGCAAATCATTAACGTCGACATAAGGTGGAGTGACGATATCATCATTTTTGGAATAAACTTTCCTTCCGTTAACAATGATCCTGAAAATCCGAGAAGTGCATGGTTCTTTGAGATCAGCCGATTGAATGGTCAGAAACCCATTGTGCACACAATATCTGTGTAGATAAAAATTGCCCCGGTTCATTGTTCCGGAAAGGGTAAGATCTTTTCCTGAGAGGATTTTGTATATTGTCAATGTAGGATCAGTCTGCCCTGATTTCACTTCAGCACTGGCTACATATGCAATTTCTTCGAGAGTATTCCTCGATGATTCTTCATCGCACAGCTGAGCGCTCTCTTGCACATCTGGGGTAGCGACTGATAACGTTTCTGCGGTGGATTTTTTACAAAATGAGACAATAAAAAAAATTGAAAGCAAATACTGAAAACGAAACATTTTCAGGTTCCTCATGCTGATTCATTTGCAGAGTGGACGGGTGCATAACGGAAAGCTTGGTTATGTCATTTTCGAATGAAATATCAGGCTTCTGGCAAGGCTTTGTTTGAAGGTAGTTGAACATTATTATTTTCTCCAGCCTGACTGACAGGTACTGGGCATCTGCCTTCCATATCAAATGATGCGTGAACCTGTGAGTACTGGCAAATTAACGCAGGCATTCCAATCTGGGGCTGTTGTCTGGATTGACAGAGCGATAGTAATTCTTCTGGTGGATATTGATGCTCATTGAAAAATCGTTTAACACCTTTGCCAGCCTGAAGAAAACGTGTCGCCAGCATGGTCTTTCATTTTGGGATTATCTGACAGACAGGTTAAACGGCACCGGTTCGTTTCCGAGACTGGCGGATGTTATTGAATACGCTTCTTGCTGGCTTCCATGTGGTCAATGTAGGGGTTATTGAGTAATTACGCCTTAGGGGCGCAGCATTCAATAACTTACCGGGCTGTTGGCTTTTGGCTATTAGCTGCTCTTACAGCCAACCGCCAACAGCCAACAGCCAACAGCGGTATATTATGTTCTGCTGCTTCCCTTAGGGTTGCTGATCGACTGGCTCGAAAGTCTGGAGACGAATGCAGCAAGCTACGAAGATTACTCGAAGTACATAAAAGATACTGAAGAAAAGTTAAAAGCCTTTATTGCAAATGAAGGAGAGTGAAGTCAGGCACAGTGGTGAAGATAATCTGGTATGACTTAGTGTTCACGCTACCCGTCCCCGTTATTGCATAAACGGGTACGGGTAAACGAGGCTTGCAAGCATTGCTAACAACGCAAGTTTGAATCCAGGGTAGAGGGGTTAAAGCTGATTCAACAGATACTGAGTCAGCATCGGTACAGGTCGGCCACTGGCACCTTTGTTCTTACCGGAAGACCAGGCGGTACCGGCAATATCCAGGTGCGCCCATGGGTAAGCTTCGGTAAAACGGGCCAGAAAGCAGGCCGCAGTAATCGTACCCGCAGGGCGGCCACCAATATTCGCCATATCGGCAAAGTTGCTGTCCAGCTGGGCGTCGTACTCTTCACCCATTGGCAGTTGCCAGGCTTTGTCGCAGGCGTCGTTGGAAGCGGTCAGCAGTTGCTCAGCCAGTTCGTCATTGTTACTGAGAACACCGGTAGTGTGATGTCCCAGGGCGATGACGCAGGCTCCTGTCAGAGTGGCAACATCAACAACCGCTTTGGGCTTGTAACGCTCGGCATAGGTGAGGGCATCGCACAGCACCAGGCGGCCTTCCGCATCAGTATTAAGAATTTCGATGGTTTTGCCGGACATGGACGTGACAATATCACCAGGACGAGTTGCGGTGCTGCTGGGCATATTTTCCGCAGCGGCAATCATGCCGACGATATTCAGGGGCAGCTCTAATTGCACAATAGTGTTCATTACACCCATGATGCTGGCCGCGCCACACATATCGAATTTCATTTCATCCATGGCAGCGCCCGGCTTCAGGGAGATGCCACCGGTGTCAAAGGTGATGCCTTTACCCAGCAATACAATAGGCTGGTCGCCTTTTTTACCACCTTTGTAATCCATCAGGATCAGTTTGGATTCCTGGGCTGAACCGTTACCGACCGATAGCAGGGAATTCATGCCCAGCTTTTTCATTTCGGTTTCACCCAGAACTTTGGTCGTCAGTTTGCTATTGCCTTTTGCCAGCTCTTTAGCCTGATCACCCAGATAGGTCGGGTGACAAACGTTGCCGGGCAGGTTGCCCAGGGTGCGGGCAATATTGCGACCGAAAGCGATGGCCTGACCCTGTTCAACCGCTTCTTTAGCAGGCTTGCTGCCTTTGCGGTCGGTGATGATGGTGACTTTATTCAGTGCCGCCGCAGGCGCTGGTTTACTCTTGAATTCATCGAAGCAGTAAAATCCGTATTCAATGGCTTCTACCAGCTGGCGGACTTTCCAGAAGTGATCCCGGTCAGCGACCTCTACATCGTCTATACAGACCATTGCCTCTTTAACGGTGCCGGATTTCAGCTGCGCAGCGATAGCCTTAGCCACTTTCAGAAAGTCTTTTTCTTTAAGGGCAGACTTGCCTTCGCCCGTGGCAACCAGTAGCAACTGTTCGCAGGCGGCCTCGGGAACAACGGGCAGGAGAACCATTTTACCGGCTTTATACGCCAGGTCGCCTCGCTTCAACACAGATGAGAGTAAACCGTTACTGACCTCGTCGATGTCTGAAGCAGAGGATGATAAACCAGACTGATCCGTCGTAATGACCAGCAACCCGGTTTTCTGCTTGGCCACTGCGCCGCTTTTTACAACAAATTCCATGAACGCTCCTGTTGGACGTAGATCCTGTAATGTTCGCTTCTGTTAACCTGCCGGTTAACACTTAGCCTGACGGATGATATCAGTATTTTATGCGGTCACATCTACACACTCAGGCTGTATTGATAGATAATGACCCGGTGGAGTATTTGACCAGAGCACAGTTCGGATGTGAAATATTTCAGTCATCTGCCTTGAATCCGGAAGATGCCTGCCCCCCGAACTGTTGACCCTAAGGGTTGACTCTGGGTTTTGAATAGGTGCTCCGAAATGTAGTTTAAATGGTTACTGTTGTTTTGACGAACGCTTGTTCGCAACAGTGACAGACCCTTATCAGCTATCGGAACTGTGAAAAACCGATCATGCCTTCGATTATATTTCGATATTTAGCCAAAGAGATGTTGCAGGTCATGCTGGCAGTCACTGGCATTGTTTTGCTCATTATCATGAGTGGGCGATTTGTAAATTATCTGGCGCAGGCCGCCAGTGGTTCACTGAACGCCGATTTCCTGTTTGCGATTATGGGCTACCGGTTGCCCGAGTTTCTGGTGATGATCATTCCCCTGGGTTTGTTTCTCGGAATTATTATGGCCTATGGTCGTTTATATGTAGAAAATGAAATGACTGTTTTCAGGGCTACAGGTATGAGCCAGGGACAGCTGCTTCGCATGACCATGATTCCTGCCCTGGGTGTGATGGTGGTGGTGGCTGTATTGAGCCTTTTTGTTGCCCCGAAAGGTATTCAGCAGGTTGAAATGCTGCTGACCAAACAGGATTCCCTGACTGAGTTTGATACCCTGGTGCCTGGTCGTTTTCAACCGCTGGAAGGTGGTAGCCGGGTGACGTATACCGAAGCCCTGAGTGACGACCGTCAGCTGATGCAGAAAGTATTTATTGCCAGCCGTACCAACGACAATAGCAGTGCTGCGATGTCGCTGGTTTTGGCAGAAAGAGGTCGTATATCAACAACAGAGGAGAAGGGGCAGCGTTACCTGATCCTAAATGACGGTTTTCGTTATGACATGACACCCGGTATGGGCAATGTGCGGGTTATTGAGTATGAAACCTACGGTGTACGTATGGAAGAGCGCACTATTAAAAATGAAATCAGTCGTGAGCAGGCACTGCCCACCGATGTGCTGATGAAGTCGGATGATACACGCCTGATAGCCGAGCTGCAGTGGCGGTTGTCCCTGCCCCTGCTCGTACCCATTATTGTTTTGCTGGCTGTGCCTTTGTCCCGGGTGAATCCTCGTCAGGGACGATTTGTGAAATTGCTTCCGGGAGTGTTGTTGTATCTGTTTTATCTGGCACTGCTGATGTTTGCCCGCAGTGCGGTGGACGATCAGCGTATACCGGCGACAATAGGCGTCTGGTGGGTGCATGCTATCTATCTGGCCATAGGCCTGTTTCTCGTGTCGCAGGAGACGCTGCAATTAAAGCTGGGTCGGAGTAAAGCCAATGCGTAAGCTGGACCGTTACATTGCATGGAATGTACTGGCGGCCATGCTGGTGGTGCTGATGGTGCTGGTCATGCTGGAATCACTGTTTTCATTTCTTGGGCAGTTGGACGATGTCCGGGCGAATTATGAGCCACTGGATGCCATGCTGTACACCATCATGCTACTTCCAAAGAAGGTTTACGAGTTTATACCCGTATCAGCCATGATCGGCTGTCTGGTCGGGCTGGGAAGTCTGGCATCCAACAGTGAACTGGTGGTCATGCGGGCAGCAGGCGTATCGCTCTGGCGCATGGTCTGGTCTGTTATGAAACCGGCTCTGTTAATGGTTGTGGTGGGGACGTTTATTGGAGAATATGTTTCTCCGGTCACTGAGCAGATTGCAGAAACCCAGCGTAGTATTCTCAGGTCTTCTCAGGGCACCTATTCCGGTGAGGGAATCTGGCACCGGGAAGGCAATGAGTATATGTATTTCAATGCTGTTGAGCCTAACGGTGTGTTGTACGGCGTTAGTCGTTACAAGTTTGATGAGAATATGCGGTTGCAGGAAAGCGCATTTGCCAAACGCGCTATCTATCAGAAAGATCACTGGTTGTTGGAAGATGCGGTGACCAGCCGCTTTGATGGTGAGAAGTTTGTCGAAGAAAAAGCGACGATTCAGCCCTGGGATACCAGCCTGACCACAACGCTGTTGAAAGTGGTGGTTGTTAATCCGAGTGCTCTCTCGATCTCGGGTCTGAGAACCTACACCAATTATCTGGACGAACAGGGGCTGGACTCTGGTGAGTATGACCTGGCGTTCTGGACAAAAGCACTGCAGCCGCTGTCCATCTTTTCCCTGGTACTGGTTGGCATATCGTTTGTCTTTGGTCCACTGCGGTCTGTGAGTATGGGGTTAAGAATTTTTTCCGGGGCGGTGACCGGGGTGATCTTTATGATTGTGCAAAATCTTCTGGGGCCTTCCAGTCTGGTATTTGGTTTTCCGCCCATCCTGGCGGTACTGTTTCCAATCAGTATCTGTATGTTGGTTGGTGCCGTTCTTTTGAGGAAAGCTGCTTGAGAAAAGCAGCTTGAGAAAAGCAATCTGACGGAATCTGTGTGCAGGCGGTATCTTCCGATACCGCTGCCAGTTTATGAAAGTCTATATAACGGTTGGTTATTCAGCTTTATTGTACTGCAAAGACAGACTGACCCTGCATTAGCTCAGTAACGATAATCCCTTTGCTGACGGTGTAGTTTGCCAGATGATTGCCTGTTTCGGACTTGTTCAACTGGAATGGGTACAGGTTGTAAAGCTTTCTGCATATCCTGTGAAGCGGGAAACAACATTGCTGCCAGAGTGTCTTTGATTGAGTATATGGCTTTTTGCAGCGAAGTGATCATGGCCTGTTCCTGAAAGTTGAGGCACTCACTGAATGCCGGGTCTTTGTTTCTGCGCTGAATGGTCATGCGCTTCGTTGATTGTAATCGATGTAAGTAAGAATACTAATATGTATTTCGGCTTTTATCTTATCATCTTGTAATGATTAGTAATAAATCGCTGGTTCGGTGCTTCGCTGGAGCGTTTTATCGGTTGTTATCTCTCTGAGCGGGGATGTGGTATGTACCTGACCGGGAAGCATAATCCTGCCAGCTTTTTTTATTCTTGTCCCAGAGCACCCAGATCACACCGATACACCCTGCCAGTACCGATGGAATGGCCACAAGAAAGCGCATGAGAGCCTGCTTTGCAGATATTCTGGTGCCGTTCTCATTAAGGACGTGCAAACGCCAGGCCTGCATTCCTAATGTCTGCCCCCTGCGAGTCCAGAAATAACCGAAAAAACTGAAAATGGTCAGATACAGGGCCACGTGTAAAGCCGGGCTGTCCAGAAACTGACCGTTGTCGGTCATCTGTTGAAGCTGATCTATGCCATAGATCAGCTTCAGGATGCCCAGGTTGAGAAAACCCACCAGTAAAATGAGTGATATAACTAGAAAGGTGTCGTATATCATCGCCGCCAGACGTCGCCAGAGTGGGGCAGGCTTCATGGTTGTCTGTTGTTTTTGCATGTGGACTCCTGTTCTCAGCACATACTCATTATTATCTGTCTGCATTGTGAATCAGGTTTATGGTTTTGAACAGGTCTGAATTCAGGGCATAAGTGCATAAATCTTGATAACTGGCGTCGATCAGGCTGTCTGGCTACCGGGGCCACTTCAATTATTGAGAGGTGATTTGGTATTTTTTTATCTCTGCTGGTGTCATCCAATGGATATCCTGGTTCGGGGCTGAGTTGAGCGTATACCAATAGAACTCACTATTGATACCCATTTCCTTATAGTATTGAAGGTACTTTTGATGTTCCGGGTCTGATTTTGGAAGCTTTGCCGCATCATCAACTCCAAAACCTCCCCATGAGTGCACACCGATTCTAGCCCCTTTCTCTATCGTTCTCTTTTTACCAGCGAGAAAAAAATCAGTTCCTCCGGATGTTACTAGTCCATTACCAGGAATATGTGTGTTCAGCCCTTTTTTTCTCACTAACCTTGCTGCCTCAAGGTTAGCTACATCATCAACGGAACCTTCGACATTTTGCATAACAATTGTTGTAACTTGGGGGTTCTCGTTGAGAATTCTTTGTAATTTTGACTTTATATGACTGTCAATAACTCCGTTCATCTCAATAGAGTCACCTGTAACGTTAAAAGTTACCGGCTCATAATCCAACACAGCAGAACATCCAAAAAGTATCAGAGCACAAAAAGCTACAATAATTTTTTTAATCATTAAATCGCCATTCGATGTATGGGACAAAAATTCAAAAGCCACAACTTGCAAGGACTGGAGAGTATGAGCTGAGCTCCATGGGGAATAACTTATATGGCCTCTAACCCCCATGCAGTTTGCCGTTGTCGTGCATGGAAGAAGTCAGCTCGTTGACTGCAAAGCTTAAAGTCCATTTGCCTTTATATCAAGCCGTATCAATTTCATTTCTCAGTTTGTCTTGTCGGTGCTGCGCGCCGCTCAACCTACCTTTAACGAATCACCGGGTCATTTGCAGAAACGGTGCCAGGTCTTGCAATTTGCATAGCTACACAATGAGAGACGAAAGACCTGACCTCAATTTTTCCCTGGATCAATCTAAGATCAATCTCTTGACTTTATTTGATATCGGAATAAGATTAAGATCAATCATTTGATCTTAGTGTGTTATCTATGTTGACTATATCTGGAAATGAAATAATAAAGCGCCTCTATTTTGATAACCCCTGGTGGGAAACATCCAGTGTTGAATCCAGGTACCAAAACTACCCCAGAAGGTTTTACTTTACTCCTTTCTTTGAGTTGGTGAGAGAGTCATCCATAAACAGGGCTGCTGTTTTAATGGGGCCTAGACGAGTTGGCAAAACGGTTATGGTTTACCATACCATTGAAAAGCTGCTTGAAGAAGGTGTTAGTCCGAACAGGATTCTTTATGTTTCTCTGGAAACACCGATATACACAGGCCTTTCCCTTGAACAAATATTGAATTTTTTTACTGAAGAGTTTGAACATAAAAGAGATAGTAAACTGTATATCATTTTTGATGAGATACAATATCTTGCAAACTGGGAAGTACATTTAAAATCCCTTGTTGATTCGTATCCATGCCACAAGTACATTGCCACAGGTTCAGCCGCTGCTGCTCTTAAACTGAAGAGTCGGGAGTCTGGTGCCGGACGGTTTACAGAATTCCTCCTCCCTCCTTTAACATTCGCTGAGTACATTTCGTTTATTAAAAAATCAGATGAGCTCATGAGCTGTGACGATGGCTCCTGGAACACTTTAGATATAGAAGAGTTAAATAAGGAGTTCGTAAACTATTTAAACTATGGTGGTTATCCTGAAGCCGTATTTTCAACATTGATACAAGAAGACAGTTCCAGGTATGTAAAAAGTGACATAATTGATAAGGTGCTATTGCGGGATTTGCCAAGCCTTTATGGAATAAATGATGTTCAAGAGCTGAATAAGCTGTTTAATGCCATAGCGTACAACACAGGTAATGAAATAACTTTAGAAGCACTGTCAAAATCGTCAGGAGTTTCAAAAAATACCATAAAAAAATATATTGAATATTTAGAAGCTGCTTTCCTGATAAAGATAATTCATCGTGTAGATATCACTGCGAAAAAATTCAAAAGGGCAACAACCTTTAAGGTATACCTTACAAACCCTTCAATGAGGGCAGCTCTTTTTGGCCCTGTTGAAGGAAACCATGATGCAATGGATGCCTTGACAGAAACAGCCATTTTCAGTCAGTGGGTACATAATGCTGATATTGAAAATTTGCACTATGCACGTTGGAAAGCAGGTGAGGTTGATATCGTCTGGTTAAATCTTGCAACTCAAAAACCTTACTGGTGTGTTGAAGTCAAGTGGTCTGATTTACCATGCTCTGATTACAAAGTCTTAAAAGGTATTATCGCATTTATTAAACAGCATGATTTAGGTAATGGCTTAGTCACTACGAGAACAATAACGCAGAAGCAAATTGTTGATGGTGTTGAATTACGGTACAAGCCCAGTGCTGCATATGCCTATACGTTGGGTGCAAGCATACTTGAAGGGCTGACAAAAAAATTCAGGTGACCGGAATATGGCTACTGCACACTTAGATTTGAGGCTTGATTTGGTGAGAATAACTGCATCAAAGAAATAAGCGGGGAACTTTTATTGTATTTCAAACTCTAAACACCACGCTTTCTATGGAATGTTGTGAAATATTATGGATATTGGCAAAACAACTTCTCCCTCTCCATTGTTTAGTCTCACCCCTGAACAATCATTTTCTGATGCAGCGGCCTGCGAATCATCTACCATTACTGCTCAAGATCAAGCATCCCATGAAATGCCAGAGCATCAGAGAATTGAGGAACGAAGAGCTGTAACCGCGAGACCTGAAACTGTCCATCTCAGACATTATTCTTTTGCTAAAGGGCTAACGCAGACGGATCCCTCATATAGTGGAACAGGTATTACAGGAGAAGAGAGATTCAGGCGCAGTCGCTATAAAGAAATATGGCTGGATCGAACATATTTTGGAACCGAAAAATATAAAAAAGAGCCCTTACTACCTGGCAATGAATACTATGCGGAAGTAGAACTAAGTAAGCTCTATAATATGGATGAAGATTCGGATGGCATTGTCGCTCAAACAGAAAGAGATGTTCGTGAGGGTAAAACTGAATACAGCCGTGTTGATCAAAAAGCAAAAGTAACCTTGATTGAAAAGCGGGTCAAAGATGCTGGCTATCAAGGCTGCCTCGTGCCTTCCAATAACGCTGCTTTTATGTTTTATAAGGTTGATGTTACGCCGGTTAACGAAAAGCGAATCCATCCTTTCCACTAATAAAAGCTCAGCCGATAATGCAGAGGTGTCAGGTTTTGCAATTTGCATAACTGCACAATGAAAGATATGACCACAATTTTTTGCCAATTTTTGGTATCCGAATCATGAGAAGCACGGAACTTTAACGACCCGAAAAGGTCTATCTGGACAGGCAAATGGATAGAAAAGCGGGTCTAGGAGCCTGCTAATAATGAATTCTTCTTAAAATAACATTGGATGTTTAAAATGAATGTAGGACCAAACCGTCAGTCAGCTAATCAATCATTACCTAACCGTTTGCCTGTAATACCGGAAAATGAGGTCATTGTTAGTAAATCAGGGGAACGATCCGTACGCAAGACGGAGGTTGATTTTACGTACATTCCCAAGAACGTATTCGAATACACAAACTCCCAGGCCGCTATTGTGAATTTTCTGGATCGTGATTTTAATAGCATTGACACCAATATGGGAGAGCATTTGAAGAAAATACCCGTCTGGATAAATGAGCACAAAGAGACAGAATCGACACAAAAAAGTGCCAAGGAAAAGTATATGAATGTCATAAAGGCAGGATTTTCGTTTAATACTCCAAAGCATGGGATGCCTTACGTTGGAATTATTCATTTCTGCGCCCATTCAGACGGGAAATGTTTAAAAATAGAAGACTCAATCAAGTCAGCTGTAGAAATAATGCAGCAGAAGAATGCCAGAACATTGGTGATTCCACTGTCTAAAGAGCTATTACAGGAAAAATACCGGGATACACTGATAGCTGTCGAGAATGCCGTCTCTCAGCTGGAATACAAGCCTGAAGAAATTATTTTCATCAATGAAGTTGAAGGTTTTTGTGAAAGTTTTGATTTGTGGGGAATGGAAGAAAACGTAGACATCAGTGACTCTGTAAAAAAGCCTGAGACTGAGACTGTTACTGCTGATAGCCTCAAGTCAGAAAATAGTGTTGCGTTAGATGTAGCTGCACAAAATCCAATGACAGATTCAAATCAAATACCTCTGGAGTCTGGTGAAGCTGTTGCGGAAAAAACTAAAAATGAAGAGTTGCCAGTAAAAAAAGAGCAGTTACCGTTAGATGAAAGCATCAAGCTGGAGGGAGTTGCACTGAAAGAGAGTGAGGTACAGACAGAAGAAGCTCTAAAACCTACTCTTAAAGAAACTGAGCCAGTTAATCCAAGCAGTAAGAAAGTAAAAAAGAAAAATAAAAAGAAGAATAAAAAGAAGAAACGTAATACTGAGGAAGATGGAGTGAAAGGCCTACCTTCCGGGGAAGCGAAAGCTGAATCGAGCAGATCGAGCTCCAGAGAAATTCTTCAGGCACAGTTTCAGATATTGTCGGAGGATATTAAAAATGGTGATATTGAAAAAATGGATAGTTCATTTTCAGCCATTATTTATTTTTTGGAAAAAAATGATCTGGAAGTGTCATCAAAAGACCTTAACTGTCTGGTTGATAGCTATCAACAATTAAAAAGTAGTAATAAAAAAACAGAGGGAAGAGATGAGCTTGAAATTAACAGTTGTAGTTTTTTGGACTTGGCAAAAAGCATTTTAATGAAAAAATTCGAGCATTGCCTTGATCATATTTCTGGAAGTAATTCAATGGATGTTATTGACGCTTTTGTCAAAATGACCGCAGATGCTGATAAGTGTTTTGATTTTACTAAATGCAATTTGGGTCAACTGACTCCCTTTATGCTGCAACACTCCTCTTTGTATTCAGGGCGATGGATTGAAAATATTACCAGGCATGACAAGATTTCTATTAAGGCTAAGTATGAACTGATGAAAAGCCTTTATGAAAATTTAAAAAAGGACTTCGACAGTGGTGAGTGTTTTAAAAACTCAAAGGAGAAGATGGAGAAAGAGTTTGAGTTATTCTTTAAAGGGTTTAACTACCAGAATGTTAGAATTGAAGTTAAATTATCTTCTTTGAAGAAGGCAATTGATATTGACGTTAAGATCCTGAAAGAACAGAAGGCAATACCAATAGGTGGACAAAAGCAGCCTTTACCAGAATCGTCGATTAAAAATATAGAAAGAAGGTTAGTGTGTTCCAGGTCGGATTATCAATTATTTTCAAGTTACAATGAGTCCAATTCAACCATGTTACGGGATGCTTTCAGGAAGAAAAAGGAAGTTATCAATAAATACGATGAAAAACTGAATGAGTGGATTGAGAAAAAAACCTTAAGCCTGAACGCAAAAGAGGAGCCTTCAGCTACTGAAAGAAAAGAGGAGAGTATCCCACGGCTGGAAAGTATTATTGAGAAGGTAAACAAACAGGCTGTACTGAAGGAACCCCGCCAATCTGAGGAAAAATCCCCTGAGGCTATGTATTATGAGGCATTCAAATTGTTCTCTGAATGCCATTATAAACAGTCTCAGGAAATCTATAAAAAGATCTGCGAACAACACCGTGACTCGACTTTTTATATTCACTCAAAGCTGGGTTTGATGGAATCGCATACAAGAACGGCAGAGTTCAGAGCAAATGAGAAACAAATTGAAGACGTATACACCAAGGCAAAAAACGCCAGCTTAGATTATCACAGTGCCCTTACACAGGGTAAAACGATATACACTTCGGCATCCGATGTACAAGCGTTGTACAATACCGTGACCGAGTATAGCGATAAGCTGCTGTCTGAGTACACGGATATAATGCAGGAGCAATTAAATACCGTTGATGAGCTAATCGTCATGCAGTTGGGCTCAAGTTCTGAGAGTCGTCCGAGCCAGCTTTCCGATGAGGTGCTTCAGTTTACTATTGATACAACGCTCAGTGAGCATGAAAAAATATCCAAACTTACCGAGAAGTCTCAGTTAGCCCTTATTTTCGTGCGGCAGGCTTTAGAATACAGAAAGGATTGGTTGAAAAACCTTCGGTCTGAATCAGCTTCCGTAACAACCGGTAAAAAAACTGGAAAACATACTATGTCAAAGTCACCTGATGAGCTGATGACTGACCTTGATGACCGTATAAAAAAGCTGGATCTGCTTAAAGCCAAACAGTATTCAACTAACCAGGCTATCAGCGCATTAAAGGAATCAACCATTCAATCGCATTGATTGTAAAATGGGGTAATAAAACGTAAAACGGTATCAGGTCTTGCAATTTGTATAGCTGCACAATGAGAGACCTGACACTAACTCTTGGCTAATTCTTGCAATTTTTGCATTTACCGCCGCCGACCACAACCTGGCTATCTGCACTTTGTCCTATCCTGATTATGCGATCCTGTTCAGATCTCATCCCATATATAAAATATGCCAAAAATCATTCCTGCCAGCCCCCCATAAAAAGAACCTACAGCAAAAGCATTTACTCCTGAATAAATAGCTCCTAAGCCGATAACCAATACCACTATAGATTCTAATGAAGTAACAATGTTATCTTTAAATTCATTACTTATATTTCCTTGACTTGCTTGATTGGCTAGAAAACCGATGGTTTGAAGATAGAGCGAATATTGATTTATGTTCATCATTGGGTTGTTCGATGCGGAGCTGAATAATTTACATAAACCGCCAGTGATTGCTCCATAAGCAGTAAAGATAACGATTCGATCCAGCTTGCTAATGCTGCATTCTGATTTTATCAGCTTTTTAATTTCATTAAGGTCATGTTCAGAAAGATTTAATTCAGTAAGTTTGAAGTTTTCTTCTGGTTTTAGTTTGATATCAGCCTCAACAAAGAGAGAAAGAGAAAAAAATAGTGTAAAAAACAGAGTGAACAAAAACTTGTTCATCATTTATTTTCCAATCTCTGAATGGCTAGCTCCCAGTATAGGCTTGATATCCCCTCCCTATCTAATTTTGGTGGGTAATTCCTGTTATTCATACAGCTAAAATGCAGTCATTATGTCATACGACGACCGTTACTTATAATTGTCAGAGATCAATACGCCATAATGAATGTTAGCGAGGCTGTGTTATGCCATTTGATTGTATTGAGTTTGCTGAGAACACCAGGTTTTATCACATTCCATCAGGTAATTTTTTTATTTTGAAAAGGGAGCTTGACAGGGATTACCTGACATTGACTCTTCATAAGGAAATAATTGGTAACTACAAGCCAGAAGCTGGCAGTGTTAAGTTAACTTGCAATATCACGTCTCTCTTAAATATAAAACCGGCAGACTCAGAACGTTATAAATATTATGCAATAAAAAATATACTGGTTTTGTCATCATATAGGAATATTTCACTGGGCGTATTGTTGATGTACCTCGCAACCCGTGAAGTCAGGTTAAATGGCGGAATGCACCTGTATTTAATGTTTCCGGTATTCAGGTCTTTAGGATTCTATATTCAGTTTGGTTTTCACCCGGCACCGGAAGAAGTGGCGGAGAGGCAATTTCTATACGCTGATAAAGATCGGAATTCGAAGGTGTTGTTCGAGAAAGAAATCAAAGAAGCCCGAAATTATTTATTTTGGAGAGGGCCTGTAGATATTGCGTCAGACCTTCTTATGAGAAAACTAAAACGTACGTTTATTTTTAAGAATATGATTTAAAAATAAGCCTCGTCAGTATAATCTGTTGGTGGTTTTTGCTTGCACAACCCTGTATTCAACACACTTATTATTATGCGCTTGCATTGTTAATCAGGTTCATGATTTTGAACCGATATTTCGATCAGTTATTGGTTTAAATACAGGTATTGCTGCTTATAACCATAAGTGTGTCGCCACGTCGTTATGTAAAATTCCACACTTGCAGCAATTTCTTATATCCCTAAAGTACGGTTTTCGAACTGATTACATTGTCATTAAATCGTCAAACCTGACCTTTGCAATGTGAAAGTACCCTCAGGGCCAACTCAGGTCGATCCTGACGGGAGACGTTAACGTGAGAAATCCGGGATTTCTATGCAAGCAACGACTGCTTATGTCGAGAACAAAGCTGTAACGACTTCTTTCCTGCCCTGGGTGGCGGTACTGCTGCTGGTATACACCCTGCTGGTGGCCGTGGGTCTGATTGGCGATGGCTTCAAGTGGGCTGCCGGTGGCGCAGACGGTGCGGCTGCACTGTTTGAATTTGCAACCAACCCGTTTATGGGACTGATTGTGGGCACCATGGCAACCGCGATGGTGCAGTCTTCCAGCACCGTGACCTCTATTACCGTGGGGTTGGTGGCTGCCGGCCTGCCGGTCAGCACCGCTATACCGATGATTATGGGTATCAATATTGGCACCACCATGACCTCGACTCTGGTGAGTCTGGGCAGTATGGGCAAGCGGAATGTGTTTCGTCGCTCCTTCTCGGCGGCCACGGCGCACGGTTTCTTTAACCTGTTTGCCGTTTTTATCTTCCTGCCCCTGGAACTGGCTACCGGTTTTCTGCAGAAATCTTCAGCCTGGCTGGCGAGCATGTTCTACGGTGGTACCGGCACGAACCTGGGTGGCTTCGACTTTATCAAGCCATTGATTAAACCGGTAACCAAATCTATTGCCTGTGTTACTGAGAGTGTGCTGCCGGGCATGACCGGCGGCGTGGTACTGGCCCTGATTGGTCTGGCGCTGACGTTTATGTCCATTAGCCTGCTGGGTAAAATTCTCAAGCAGCAGATGGTGGGTCGTGCCAAAGACCTGATGCACAAAGCCATTGGTAGTGGCTCTGCTGGTAGTATTGCTTCTGGCGGCCTGATTACTTTCCTGGTTCAGTCTTCTTCAACCACCACCAGTCTGGTGATTCCTCTGGTGGGGAGTGGTGTGTTCCGGTTGAAGGATATCTATCCATTCACCCTGGGCGCAAATATTGGAACCTGTATTACTGCCCTGCTGGCTGCGTTTTCCCTGAGTGGTTCTATGGCGGCTGCGGGTCTGCAAATTGCGCTGGTTCATCTGTTGTTTAATGTTGCCGGTGTATTGCTGATTTATGGTGTGCCAACGCTCCGTGGTATCCCTTATCATGCTGCCCGTCGCTTTGCACAAATCGCCAGCCGTCGTAAATCCGTGGTCTTTGGTTATGTGTTTGGTGTTTTCTTTATCGTTCCGGGCTTGTTGATTCTGCTGACCAGCTGATTGACGACTGTCCTCCTTATCAGGCAGGCAGGGTTTCCTGCCTGCGTTGTCAAAAACGTCATAAGACGTTGGGAATACCCCATGAGTGATTTGAAACAGTACAAAAAGCAGAGAAAAAAGCTGAAGCAGGAAATCAAGGCGACTGAAGCGCATCTGGCACGTCTGAAGAAAGAGTTGCGAACTCTGCGAGAAGGTCAGCAGCATCAGGTGATTGAAGAAGAGTTGGATCAGTTGATGGAGAAGCCATCACTGTTTAAAAATCTGATGAAGCTCTTTGGCAAACAGCCCTGAGCGGAAACAGCCCTGAGCATACAAATAGTCGTTATTAAGAGGCAGCGGAGAGCTGCCTTTTTTGTACCCTGATATTTTCTTTGTCTATCCTTTGCAGAGCGGATTCACAGGGTGTCATGGCATGTTCAACACAAACGTTTTTGCAGAAGCTTATGCTCAGGATAAAGACCATCACCCGTTTCGGACGGATATGGAGCGTTACTCGATAGTAAGCTGGCTGGAACCGATTGAAGATAAGCGGGTTCTGGATCTTGCCTGTGGAGCAGGGAATTACAGCCGGATGTTCTGTCGACTTGGCGCAAGGAAAGTGACAGGTGTCGACTCCTCCCAGGCAATGATAGCTTCCGCTATCAGCCACACACCAGAAATAATGCCGGTGACTTATCACACCCTGGCAGCCGAAGACTACGGCAGTGCCATTCCTTATGATCTTGTGTTTCACGCCTATTTGTTTAACTGCGCCTCTTCACCCCAAAAACTGAATGACTTTTGTCGTGTAATATTCCAACATCTTGCAGTGGGAGGTCAGATGTTGGGTATCATGGGAATGCTTGGCCATTACCCTTCAGGAAGAAGAAACCCCAGTGGTTGTTATGCGGCTTATCAGGGAGAACTGTCTGAGGGCGACGCTTATACGATATTTTTTCCCGGACAGCAGGAGGCAGTTAACCATTACTGGACTCGCAGCACATGCCATTCAGCCCTGTTAGAAGCGGGTTTTTCAGGTGTTCGCTGGTATTTCCCCGTAGATAATCGCAGTCATCAGATGCCTGTTGATGACTGGATTGAGCTTGAGGAAAACCCTGTTTTTATCGGTATCAGCGCAACCAGAACTTAAACTTAGAACGTATCGCTGTCCGCTGTCCGAACAGCCAAAAGCCAAAAGCCAAAAACCGTCGTTTACGAAAGAGCTATCCTGACGATCTGTAAAGGCGATTGCTATATAGAAAGGCGACTTTGTGAAAAAATGCTTACCCTATTGTTCGAGTGTTGTTAGCGTTGTTGATCGTTTCTGCCATATTTTTTAAAGGAATTACCCCATGACTGATTGCTGTTCAACCCCTGGACTGATGCCTCTGGAGCAGGGACTGGAAAAACTCCGGCAGGAAATAACCCCGGTAACCGAGGTTGAACAGGTTGCTCTGAACGATGCTCTGGACCGGGTGCTGGCTGAAAACGTTATTTCCCCCGTCAATGTGCCTTCCCACAATAACTCAGCCATGGACGGTTATGCCCTGCGGCTGAAAGACCTGGAGCGTACCGATACGCTGCCACTGGCCGGGCAGTCACTGGCAGGCCACCCTTTTGCTGGTGAGCTGCCTGCCGGACAGTGTATCCGCATTATGACCGGTGCCAGCGTACCGGATAGCGCAGACACTGTGATTATGCAGGAACAGGTAAATGTAACAGATGACGGTGTTCAGTTTCTGAACAAGCCCGAAGCGATTGGTCGTCATGTCCGCCTGGCAGGTGAAGATATTCCAGAAGGTTGTGAGGTGTTTACAGCGGGCCATAAAGTCAGGGCGCAGGACCTGGGATTGCTGGCTTCGCTGGGTATTCCTAAGGTAAGCGTCTTTCGTCGTATTAAAGTTGCGTTGTTTTCCACGGGTGATGAACTGAAATTGCCGGGGCAATCACTGGGGGCCGGTGATATTTACGACAGCAATCGTTTTGCATTAACAGCCATGCTAAAGCGCTTGGGTGCAGAGGTTATTGATCTTGGGCTGATTGCTGATGACCCGGAAGCGCTGCGTCAAGCTTTTGCTGATGCAGATCAGCAGGCGGATGTCGTCATGACTTCGGGGGGTGTTTCTGTGGGTGATGCGGATTTCGTTAAGGATATTCTGCAGGAAATGGGCACAATGTCGTTTTGGAAACTGGCCATCAAGCCCGGCAAGCCTTTTGCCTTTGGACGGCTGCTTGATAGCTGGTTTATTGGTTTGCCCGGCAATCCGGTTTCCGCCACGATGACGTTTCAACTGTTAGCAATGCCCGCTCTTCTGCACTTGATGGGTGCCCGGCCTGTGGCGTTGCAAACCATTCAGGCTGTGTGTAAAACCCCGTTGAAGAAAAGGCCAGGGCGCAGAGAGTTTCAGCGCGGTATTCTGTCAACCAGCGCGGCAGGGCAGATGGAAGTGGTGACGACAGGCAGTCAGGGTTCCGGAGTGATGCGTTCCATGAGTCTGGCGAACTGTTATATCGTTCTGCCTGAACAGCGGGGCGATGTGGCTGAGGGTGAGCAGGTAACGGTTCAGTTGTTTAATCATTTTCTGATGAATTAATACACTCAGCGCAGTCTCCCCTGCAGAGGTGGCGGCAGCTGCACGGTTATTGAATACGCTTCTAGTGCGGATGACATCGGTATCAGGTCGATGGGATGACTGTTGGTGTTCTGCCAGACATTACGAATAGTCGGCTTAATAAATTTATGTGTGCAGATAGTGAATGACGACTATAAATGAACTGGCTGAATATTAATAAACAGAATCATCAAAGTGATCTATGAATTATGCAAATAAAATATCTGACGCTGGTTCTGGTACTAATGTTTTCGCTGGCTAGAACAAATGGAGCGAGCCTGCCTCTGCCTGCCGGGACAGCAAGCAACAATACGTTGGCGGTTAACTCTTTAACCCGGGACAGTCTTGTTATCCTGCTGACCGGTACAGCCACTTCAAAAGTGATGGAAATTATTTGCAACCTTGTCAGTGAGTACCCATCGGATTCAAAGGCTGTTATTTGCCAGCAGCTGGCACTGGGATCAGTCCCTTTCCTGATTACCGTGGCGGCTCCCTGGGCTGGGCATTATTCAGACTCCCGGGAACCTCACTTACCCCGGGATTATGTAAATACACTTTCGGCAGCATTGGTATCAATGGGTTCAAGCACTATCAAACCTATGGAGGTGCCAGGTAGCAGCACAATAACAATGATTGCTTATCCGGTGGTAAAGGAACTATTAAACGATATTACTCGTTTCTCAGAACCGCCTGTTTCAAAGTCCGGAGGAAAATTAGCCGAAATAAAGGGCAAATTCATTAAAATGTATATGGTGTTTACCGGAATATTGACGGGCTGTGGTCCTGTGAACGTTCTTTTATGGTATCAGCCCGACCCGAAAATACCGAATAGGATGCAGGAAGGCCCTGTAGCGTTTATCTTAATTTCCTTAACAATAATAGATTTTGAGATTACGAAAGGAAAAAAAGAAACCGGTAGCTCATTCTATGTTTTTACCAGAATCATAGCTAATGCTGCATTCATTATTGTTGCAGATATAGCATTTTTATTACGATTTTCCACGAATGTATACCAGCCTGCTTATGATAAGTACGAAGCTGATAAGTACGCAGCTCTTGCTCTCGTGGCACCTCTGCATATGATAACAAGTGCTGCTTTTACCAGTCTCAACGCCGCTTTGTTAGGCGAAGAAACTGGCCTCCTGGGTGATAGTTGGGCAAAAAGTGCAAACATCTTCGGGGTAGGAACTGTTATTGGAGCCATCCTGGGCGCTTTTGTGGGAAAAGAAGTAGCCCATACACAATCAGGAATTGGCACCGGAGCCATTCTCGGCACTGCAATTGGTACCCTGTTATTTGCCAGATTTGCAGGTGCCGGAGATACTGAATCAGACCGGGTCTTATCCACTGCCACTGCTACAGCTTCAGCGGAAACCGCTGCCCTGATAATCGCCGCACTCGCAGGGTCAGGGATTGCCAAACGATTACCCTATCCTCACCCTGATTCTGGATATCTGATAAAACTGGCTTATACAGGCGGGTATTTATTGATCATTCCGTGGACTGCTTCACTAGCCAAGTTTGTAACTGACAATATACCAGTGCATGAAACTATGCATAGTTTTGTCTTTCTCTTTGAAGAAATGAGGAAGTTTTTATTCAGTGACCGGGCGTATTCCGAAGAGTAATACTTTACTCCGGAGTTCTGCGTGATCTCATTGGGTATTTATTTTTTTATAACCTCTGGGCTGGTGGGGGGAATCACTTTTCGCGGTGGGTTCCCGTCTTCACGGGAACGACTATGTTAGTTTCAGGTCTCAGGTCTCAGGTCAATGGGCCGACCGTTTGTGTTCTGCCAGAAATTGCGGAATGCGCTGCTCCAGCCAGTAGTTCAGATGGTTTGGACGTCCGCCTATAAAACCTACGTGGCCGCCTCGATGAGTGAGTTCTAACTGCGTGCTGTCGGTCAGTTCCTCCGGCTGCGGCACACAGTCGGGTGTCATAAAGGGGTCGTCACTGGAATGGATAATCAGGGTCGGGCTGGCAATGCCTTCCAGATAGAAGCGACTGCTGGCTTTGCGATAGTAGTCGTTACCACTGCGAAAACCATGCAGGGCGGCGGTAACGTAATGGTCGAAGGCTTCAAAGGTTTTCAGGTAACCATAAGAGGTGAGCTGTTGCAGCTCTCTGGCCCGGTCGCTCCAGCCCTGCTGTTGGAAAAACAGCAGTTTGTCCTGCATCTGCTGGTGCATATGGCTGAGAAAACGATTACGGTACATGCGGCTGGCTCCCTGATTCATTTGCCGGGCGCAATGATCCAGACGAAAAGGCACCGATACGGCGACTGCGGCAGTCAGTAAACTGTTGCTTCCCTCTTCTCCCTGGTATTTCAGCAGAACATTGCCGCCCAGAGAATAGCCGACAGCCATCAGCTGTTTGTTCGGGTACTCTTGTTGAAGACGTCCCAGAACCCCTCTCAGCTCCTGGCTGTCGCCCGAATGATAACCCCGGGGCAGTGAGTTAGGCTCACCACTGCACCCCCTGAAATTGATACAGACCGATTGCACGCCCTGTTGGTCAAGACTGGCTTGCAGCCCTGTGATGTATTTCGATTCGGAACTGCCGGTCAAGCCGTGTAGTAATACCACCAAGTTGTCAGACTGTTCCGGGCCGTACCAGTCGAGATGAATAAAGTCATTGTCGTCTGTCGTGAAACGCTCCCGCTGTCGTTTAAGTAACCGGGCTTTGCGGAACAGAGGCGACCATATCGTTTGCAGGTGTGGACCTGTCAGGCCGGGGCAGGGGGTGAACGATAGCATAGTAGCCACTCCATTAGTGATTTTCCGGCGGTTAAAACATTCAGCATTTTCGCTTTAAGACCTCTGGCTTTTAAGGAACTTTTAAGGCACCAGGTGAGGGGGGCAGTCAGAGTGATCTGCTGAATAAAGCTATTCTAAAAACTGCAATCCTTCATTATCATTTTCGAAGAACCGTAGTGGAACAATACTGGGGCCAAGCTCAGGCAAGTCAAATAACCCATATATGCCTGTCGACATATCCCACCCCATGGTACCACCGGAATAATCGCCTGCTTTTAAAAGGTAGCTTTCGGTACAGGGGCTGCCGATATGGGGAGCTAATTCGGAGCATTTCTCAGGGCTGACTTTCTTCAGAAGCGTATAGGCTTCTTCAAGGATTGTGCCATACTCGTCAGTTGTTTTGGTGGAAATGCCGTGGGATGACCGCTCATGCTGGTAACTATCTGGTATGCACTGTTTTATTGGCTTAACCATTGAAATCAGCTCGCATTTTTTATTACAGCACCAACTTGGACGTATTGGCTTATAGTCGCGGATCTGCTTGCCAAAGAATTTTCCCGGATGCTCAAAAAAAACATCTATATCCTTGATCTTGAATGCTCTCGCAAATTCAGCGATGTAGTTACCTGTAACCCGGGTAAAAAATAAACATTGAGGGTGAGCCAGCTTACCTTCAACAGACCATCCTGCCGGAGTGGGATTTTTTTCTTCAACAGCACCGTTGATGGATATTATTCGCCACTTGTCGTCAACAATATTGTACCAGATCAAGCCACTGCCCAGCATGAATCCGCGCCAGCCGACCGGAGAGCAGGGAGGTGTATCCGTGCTGACTGATTGAATCCATTCCGCCGGGAAAGTGCCGTCAAACCCCTTGCTATAAGCGAAGCTTCGTCGTGGGCCATTGTTCAGTTCACCATCCACGTAAGAGAAAATACCTTCCAGGTCTTTTTTCTTAACCAGTGCCTGAATGATTTTTCCAAAATGGTAGGCCTCTTCCGGGTCATAATAGTTATCCGAGAATTTTGCATACTCTCTGTCTTTGCTGGTGCATATTTCAGCAATTCCCGGTTGGGGAATAATGCATAAGAAAAGCAGGACTACAGTCGCGCATTTAAATCTGAACCGTTTCATTAAAGATGAGTTCTGCACCAACCTTTACCTTTAGATACCAACCCCTTACAGACCAGGGATGTTAACATGCGTGTGCAGTATAGCCCCCTCTCACTGGGTGAGAAATGCTGTGTATCGATATAGCCGGTGCTGTCTTGTTTTGATATCAGCATATTCAGGAGTTTTTGCTCTGCGAGTGTGAGATCAACAGTTTCTGATGCCGACTTATGGGTTCCGGAGTGCTTAAAGCTTTCTGCCGCTGCATGTTGCCGGGGTTCATTGTGAATCAGGTAATGAAGCCTTAAAAGATGCAGCTCATTGTAGCTCACCTGTTCCTGCAGGTCCTCAAACAGAGGGCGTAAGCGATTCACCCCGAGCCTGTGAATTGATTCCATGACGCTTGCTTGCAAATCCGGTGAAAGCGCAGAATGTTCAAGCAGGGTATTAGTCACCGGCAAGCTGGCGACTTCTGTCTGGTATTTATAAAGGTGGCTGAGAAGAGTACTCAGCTTAATATTGAACTCATTCTGTAAGGTTGCGAGGCATTGAATTCTGGAAAACATCTTTCCGATTTCTACGTGTCGTCCGGCTGGCTCTCCTTCTCTGCTGCCGGAAGTGACGGAAGCAGACTGGTGATGCCTCTTAGGGTTTTCAGGAATCTGTTGCTCCCGGCAGAACTCAGTGATTTCATGCAGGAATGCATCACCGTAATGATCAAGTTTTACACTGCCGACACCACTGATTTGCAACAGGCTTTCTCTGGAATGCGGGAAGTAGACTGCCATTTCAATCAGCGTTTTATCCGAAAAAATAATGTAAGGTGGCACATTTTCCTGATCTGCTAATGTCTTCCGACAGGTACGGAGAATCTCAAACAGATTGTGGTTGTAATCCAGATCTGCCTGCTTGTTGGCGGATTCTTTACCCGAAAATTCTGGCCTCTCAGTCAGGCGAATCTCAATCTGGCGATCCCCCCTGAGTATTGAGCGAGCACTGTCGGCTAATTTTAAACTGCCAAACTCTGGGTCCTGAATAACCAGGTTCTCCTGAATTAATTTTCGGGACAGCTGCAACCATTGTGGCTTCGTCAGTTCTGCGCCTATACCATAGGTGGAAATCTGGTCATGTTGTCGCTCAATGATCTTTTTTGACTTCGACCCTCGCAGTACATCAATCAAATAGGAGGCGCCAAACAGCTGTCCGGTGCGATAGATACAAGAGAGCAGCTTCTGGGCAGGTACAGTGACATTGGTTAATGGGGAGGGTTCAGAAAGACAGTTGTCACACAGCGCACAATTTTCCCGACTATAACTCTCACCAAAGTAATGCAGAAGGGGTCCGCGTCGACACTCTTCAGACTCTGCAAACCCCACAAGTGCATTCAGGTGTTGATTGGCGATCCGTTGTTCCGATTCGGATTTCTGGTTAATGAAAAACTTTACTTTCTGGATATCTCCATAACCAAACAGGAAATGACAGTAGGCGGGCAGTCCGTCCCGTCCGGCCCGACCAATCTGCTGATAATAGCTTTCAATGTTTTGTGGCATATCAAAGTGCACCACAAATCGCACATTGGATTTATTAATACCCATACCAAAGGCGACAGTGGCAACAATAATCTGCACATCGTCACGGATAAAGGCGGACTGATTATACGTTCTCTCCCCGGTAGATAGCCCGGCATGGTAGGGTGCTACGGAACAGCCATTATCAGCCAGAACCTTCGTTAACTTATCCACCTGTTTTCGGGAGTTGCAGTAAATAATACCGGACTGACCCTGGTATTTTTCAATCAGTGCCAGGGTCTGTGCCAATGGTTTTTTCTTTTCGGTCACCTCTAAAAAGAGATTGGTTCGATTGAAGCTGGCGATGAATTCATTGGAGTCCGTCATCTGCAGAATGGTTTTAATATCCTGCTGAACTCTTGGTGTTGCCGTGGCGGTTAGCGCTATACAAACTGTCTGGGGCAGACTTCGACGCACTGCAGCTAGCTGCCGGTATTCCGGGCGGAAGTCGTGACCCCATTCAGAAATACAGTGAGCCTCATCAATGGTCAGGCAATCCACCTGCACGGCATTAAGGAGATGTTGTGTCCGGTTCAGCATCAGGGTTTCCGGAGCCATATACAGCAGTTTTATACCGCCACTGTGAACCTTGCCCAGGGTATTGTGGTACTCAGCACTACTGATTGTGCTGTTTAATAGAGCGGCAGGAATACCAAGAGCCAGAAGTTGATTGACCTGGTCTTCCATCAGTGAGATCAGGGGAGAGATAACCAGCGTCAGCCCCGGAAAAATCAGCGCCGGAACCTGATAACAGATGGACTTTCCGCCACCGGTAGGCATGATGGCAAGGGTGTCGTTACGGTTGAGAATGTTCTGGATAATGGCTTGTTGATGAGATCGAAACTCACTGTAGCCAAATACCGAGTTAAGAATCTGTAAAGCTTTTTCTGACATGTTCAAATCAATCTCTGGTTTCGCTACCCGACAGGAAAAGTAAATATAGCTTCTCTTTCTGTCTGTGTTTACCCGCAGCCCGAAAGGTAGAGCAGGTTGTTGAATAAAGTGTATCCCCCTATTGGTAAGGGATAAACTGCGGCAGGGCGTTGCCGTTGCCGCCTTTAATTAACCGGGTTTTGCGAAACAGAGGCGATTTCGATTACTGCAGAGGCGGTGCTACCGGCCACAGCTCATCAAACTCTGGCTCGGTTTTTGTGACCATTGCCTGAAGGGCAATAGCCATTTCCGCAGGCTGGAACATGCCGCTTTGCCAGGTGGCCATATACTTTAGTCCATCAGCAACCGAATGATCCCTGGCAAAGTTCATCATTTCTTTACTGCCGGAAACGGCTAGCGGTGAGTGACTGGCAATTTGTCGTGCAATCTCCATAACCTGCTGCATCATACTGGTTTTGTCTGCGTAAACAGCGTTTACCAGACCGCTGCGTAACGCTTCTGCTGCCGGGAGGTTTCGTCCTGTGTAAGCCATTTCTCTTGCCAGCCCTTCGGGTATAACTTTGGGCAGGCGTTGCAGAACCCCGAGATCGGCCGTCATCCCCAGCTTTGTTTCCTTAACCGAGAAATAAGCGTCTTCTGTTGCGTAGCGGCAGTCTGCCGCACTGATCAGGTTAATACCTGCACCAATGCAGCCGCCATGCACTGCGGTCAGGACGGGCATTCTGATGGCTTCCAGAACGGAAAAACAATCCTGCAGCTGCATGACCATCCGTCTCAGGTTTTCTTTACGTCGACCTTCGTCGCCGGACACCAGTTTTGCGGGTGGGTTCATGAATACTTCCAGATCCATGCCGGCACAGAACGTGGAGCCTGTGCCTGAGATGACAACCACGCGGGCGCTGGCTGCTGAATCGATGGTACGCAGCGCGTCGGGGAATTCACGCCAGAAATCAGGGTTCATGGCATTGCGTTTGTCAGGACGGTTCAGCTCTATGGATGCGATACCGGCTTCAATCGTGACGAGTAAGCTTTTGTAGGCCATTTCATTATTCGCTTCTTCTTATTTCCGCCGTCAACAATAAGAAGCTGCGGATACGGTGTCAATAATGAAACAGCCCGCTGGTAGTCTTCGCAGCTAAAGTCGTTTTGTGGATGGGGTAGGTCACGGCTTCTTTCAGTGTCCCTAACGACAGGTTTCGTATATCCAGAGCGCTTTTCTGTTCCTGATAGTCGATTCCGGACTGGCTTTCTGTGTTATGAATGGCTTCAACAATTTCTGCTAAACGATCCATGGTGGCAAACCAGCTCATGATCTTCGGGTAGGGTTTCTCATTTGTTGCATGTGCGTATTTTTTGAGGCAGACACTCAACAGCCTGGGTGCTGTCTATCGGGAAGGTTCAGGCCGTCAGCTGGAGGGGGTGATATTGTGATAGCCCGGAGTGTATTCGTTTTTAGGTCTTCCATATTCGTGACGGCAGAACGTGCAGTGAATTCTGGGGTAGATTCGGCCTGCGCGAGACAGTACGCCAAGCACTTCTTTCAGTGTGGTGTTCGCAGAGCCTGACGGCTCTGTAGTGGCAATATCAAGAAAGCGAAAAGGGTGATGGATACTGAGGCTGGCTGAGTGACAACGGTTAGTAATAAGGTGATTCCTTACTTGTTGATCTGTCGTATAGGGCAGCCCACTTACTAAGTGTCCAAGATCGTAATTAATCACGCTCTCACCGGGCATGACAGCCTCAAGGGGTGGGTATTTCCACTTCATATAAGGTTCAAGCCTTGTGCTGGTAGCCGTTCCGTGTGGTGCATAAAAATATAAGGTAGTCCAGGGAGGGATTTTGAAGCGGTGTACCCTTGCTATGGATCGGGCGACGGCCATAAAGCTGCGGCTGTGCCATACTCCGCCATGAGCTGCAATCAGCAGGCTTTGCGAGTTGCCACCAAAAAGTTCCGAACTGTATAACTTCAGCTTCCCTTCCAGTACCGCTATGTTCATGATGACCCATTCCGATCCGGCAGCTTGTAGCGCTGAGATAGATACAAAAAAGCCCTGAAAAATCAGGGCTTCATTATATATGGTACCGGTGGGCGGACTCGAACCGCCACGCTCGTGAAAGCGGGGGATTTTGAATCCCCTATGTCTACCAATTTCATCACACCGGCAGAACGTTGTGGGAAGCCTTTAGCCGCTGAAAAGCCTTTGGCTGTCTCGTTCAGATGCTGCGTAGTATACTGAAAGCTCCTTGATTATCAAGGGGTTGTTTCAAAGTTCCTGGCTGGTTTGTCAGTGAATCGTGTTTAACATGCCTGACAGACCGGTGACTTTGCAGTATCCTTTCCGACCTTCCCTGTAATTTGTAGACAAACCACACGTTCATGCGCGTCAGTGATTTTGATTTTGATCTGCCTGATGAGCAGATCGCCCGCTTTCCTGCTAAGGAAAGAACCGGAAGCCGCCTGTTATGCCTTGACGGTAACTCGGGTGAGATTGCTCATCGTCAGTTTGCAGACATAGAAAGCTTTTTGAACCCCGGCGATCTGCTGGTTATGAATAATACCCGGGTCATTCCTGCCCGGCTGTTTGGTCGCAAGGAAACCGGTGGCAAGCTGGAAGTATTGATTGAGCGGGTACTGGAAGAGAAAAAGGTACTGGCTCATGTGCGCTCCAGTAAATCCCCTAAACCTGGCAGTCGTATCTGGCTGGCTGATGACAATATAACGGCCGGGGTGTCGGGACGTCAGGGTACGATGTTCCTGATCGACTTTGACGAGCCGGTCCTGCCCCAGTTGCAAACGTTCGGACACATGCCGCTGCCACCTTATATTGATCGTGAAGATGGTAGTGCTGACCGGTTGCGTTATCAGACCGTTTTTGCTGAAAAAGACGGTGCCGTAGCAGCACCAACGGCGGGTCTGCACTTTGATGAAGCCCTGTTGGAGCGTCTGGAACAAAAAGGTGTTAATAAGGCATTTGTTACCCTGCACGTTGGTTCGGGTACTTTCCAGCCAGTACGGGTGGATAATATTGCCGACCATGAGATGCATTCAGAGTATATCGAAGTCTCTGAAGCGGTCTGCCAGGCCGTTCGTGAAACCCGCGCCCGTGGTAATAAAGTCGTGGCAGTGGGAACAACGTCGGTTCGCAGTCTGGAATCAGCTTCTGCATCCGGCGAAATACAGCCGTTTACCGGCGATACCGACATCTTTATTTTTCCGGGCTACCCGTTCCGCTCAGTGGATGCCATGATCACCAACTTCCATCTGCCGCAGTCCACGCTGCTGATGCTGGTCAGTGCTTTCTCCGGACAGGAAGCCATTCTTAACGCTTACAACGAAGCGGTAAAAGAAGGGTATCGTTTCTTCAGTTATGGTGATGCCATGTGGTTGACCAGGAAAACTGGCTAACCGGAAAGAACGATTAACCTGCATGGCCAGCTCTTGAAGTTCACAGGGTTTGTACCCATTAATCCCTCTATTGTCTGAATACAGCCGCTGCCGGAAGTGCTGCGGCTGAAACGAGAAAATCATGAAAAGAGAAGAATGTTTCATGCAGTTCGAGCGTCTTGCCACTGATGGCAAGGCTCGACGCGGTCGCCTGACGTTCCCGCGCGGAACCGTTGAAACGCCATGCTTTATGCCAGTGGGTACCTACGGCACCGTAAAAGGCATGATGCCGGATGACATTAAAAAGACCGGTGCCGAGATTATTCTGGGCAATACGTTTCACCTGATGTTGCGCCCTGGTACAGAGGTTATAAAAGAACACGGAGACCTGCATGACTTTAACCAGTGGGACGGTCCGATTCTGACCGATTCCGGTGGTTTTCAGGTATTCAGCCTGGGCAAGATGCGCAAGATTACCGAAGAAGGTGTGTCATTCCGTTCTCCGGTGGATGGTGCCAAAGTGTTCCTGAGTCCTGAAATTTCCATGCAGGTGCAGAAAGACCTGGGTTCGGACATCGTTATGATTTTTGACGAATGCACCGACGGTGAAGCGACCGAGAAGGAAGCGGAAGAGTCCATGGAACTGTCCCTGCGCTGGGCGGCTCGCTCCAGGGCGGCCCATGGCGATAGCCCTTCGGCACTGTTCGGTATTATCCAGGGCGGTATGTTTGAGCATCTGCGTGATCGTTCCATGAACGCGCTGGTGGATATCGGCTTTGATGGCTACGCTATTGGCGGCTTGTCCGTGGGTGAGAGCAAAGAAGACATGATGCGCATCCTGTCTCACACGGCTCACCAGATTCCGGACGACTATCCCCGTTACCTGATGGGCGTGGGCAAGCCGGAAGATATTGTAGAAGCGGTGCGCCGTGGTGTCGATATGTTTGACTGCGTAATGCCTACCCGCAATGCCCGTAATGGTCACCTGTTTACCGATACTGGCGTTATCAAGATTCGCAACGCTGTCCACAAGCGTGATACTTCTCCGCTGGAAGAAAACTGTGACTGCTACACTTGCCAGAATTTCAGTCGGGCTTACTTGCATCATCTTGATAAATGCGGAGAAATTTTGGGGTCAATGCTGAACACCATCCATAACCTCCGTTATTACCAGCGTGTTATGGCTGGATTGCGGGAGGCGATTGAACAAGGTAAATTGGACGCCTTTGTGAGCGACTTTTACCGGAAGCGCGGCCAGCCCGTTCCACCGCTGGATTGATGTCGTTCATTGGTCGCTGTTTTTTACCAAAGTGCTGTTGATCCTGTTGCGGCTTTGCCCCTGTAAAGGAGATAGCACGATTTATAACTTCCAAAAGCAAGGAGTAATTAATGATTCCATTTATCAGCCCGGCGTATGCCGATGGTGCGGTAGCAGCAGGCCCGGGTATGGCGGGTCAGCTGATTATGCTGGGCGGCTTTGTACTGATTTTCTGGCTGCTGATCTGGCGTCCACAGTCCAAACGCGCCAAAGAGCATAAGAATCTGATTGCCGGACTGAACAAAGGTGATGAGGTCGTTACCTCCGGCGGTATTCTGGGTAAAGTCACCAACACCACGGATGAGTTTGTCACTCTGCAGGTGGCCGACAATATGGAACTGAACTTTCAGAAATCGTCTGTAGCGGCTACTCTGCCTAAGGGTACGATCAAGGCGATCAAATAATAGGCAGGCAGGCCTGAGGTCTGTGTGCTTATATACTGTGCCGGGAATGATGAATTCCCGGTTTTTTTGGAGAAATGGATAACGTCAGTAAACGCTGACAATTCATACTTAAAATATCAGGAACCGGTGAGCCATGCTCAATCGTTATCCCCTGTGGAAATACCTGCTCATAGCATTCGTTGTGGCACTGGGGTTTGTTTACTCCCTGCCCAACCTCTATCCCGATGATCCGGCGATTCAGATTTCCGGAGCCAGCTCTTCAACCGTGCTGGAATCCGCTGTACTGGAACGGGCTGAAAAGACTCTCAAAGAGGCGGGTATTGCCGTTAAAGCCGCCGAAGGTGACGAAAAAACTCAACTGATCCGTCTACAACAGGCAGACCAGCAACAGCTGGCCAGAAGTCTGATCAAGGATGCGTTGGGTGATGATTATGTCGTTGCCCTGAACCTTGCCCCCACCACGCCGGACTGGCTGACAGCCATTGGTGCCTACCCGATGAAACTGGGTCTGGACCTGTCTGGTGGTGTCCACTTTCTGCTGGAAGTCGATACCGGCCGGGCTGTGAAGCAGCGACTGGATATTGCTAATAGCGAAATTCGTGCCCAGCTGCGTCAGGAACGCCTGCGCTATCGCACTATGCCTGAACGTGCCGACGGAGCCCGTCAACTGGCTTTTCTGGATGCCGATGCCCGTGATGCCGCCGAGCGGGTGATTACCCGTGAAAACCCTGACCTGCTGGTTGAAACCGGGGAGCAGGGGGATCTTTATGTGGTCTCCTTTGGTTTCAGTGAACAGCGTATTCGTGAGCTCGAAGACGACGCGGTACGCCAGAACCTGACTTCCATTCGTAACCGTGTTAACGAGCTGGGTGTCTCTGAACCACTGGTTCAGCGACAAGGCCGTAATAATATTGTGGTGCAGCTTCCTGGTGTGCAGGATACGGCTGAAGCCAAGCGTATTCTGGGTAAGACCGCCAACCTGGAGTTCCGTCTGGAAGCTCTGCCCAATGCGTCCCGCACCAGTACTGAGTCCTTCCCGTTCCGTGACGAGCGTCGTCCGAATGCCCTGTTGGAACGAGACATCATTATTACCGGTGACCGTGTTTCCAGCGCCCAGTCTAACTTTGACTCTGAAAGTGGTCAGCCGCAGGTTAACATCAGCCTCGACAGTACCGGGGGTAAGCGTATGAACGACGCTACCCGCGGTAACATTGGTCGCGCCATGGCGGTGTTGTTTATTGAGCAGAAACCGGTGACTCGTGTAGAAACCCGTGTGGTGGACGGCGAAACCGTGCGTGTTGAAGTACCAGGCTTCCGTGAAGAAAAGCACATCATCAGTCTGGCCACCATTCAGTCTGCTCTGGGTAATCAGTTCCGTATTACCGGCCTGAACTCTGTGGGTGAAGCGTCTGAGCTGGCGCTGTTGTTACGCGCAGGTTCTCTGGCGGCACCGATGCACTTCGTTGAAGAGCGTACGGTGGGTCCGAGCCTGGGTGCAGAAAACATCAAGATGGGTATTGATTCTACCCTGATGGGACTGGCTCTGATCGTGATGTTCATGATCGTGGTCTATCGCGTGTTTGGTCTGTTGGCGAATATTGCCCTGACCATCAACCTGATGCTGATGCTGGCCATGATGAGTCTGTTTGGCGCTACCCTGACTATGCCGGGTATTGCCGGTATCGTGCTGACGCTGGGTATGGCGGTAGACGCCAACGTGCTGGTGTTCTCCCGTATCCGTGAAGAAATCAAGTTGGGCCGACCCATACAGCGAGCGATTCACGATGGTTATGACCGTGCCTTTATCTCCATTTTCGACGGTAACATCACCACGCTGCTGGTGGGTGTGATCCTGTTTGCGGTGGGTACTGGCCCGATTAAAGGTTTTGCCGTGACTCTGTCCATCGGTATCTTAACGTCCTTGTTCACTGCGATTATGGTGACCCGATCACTGGTTAACCTGGTGTACGGTGGTCGTCGTGACCTGAAGAAACTGAACATCTGAGGTGACAGCGATGACTGATAAGACAGATGAAAAAATCATAAACTTTATGCGCCTGCGCTTCATCGCCAGCTTTATTTCGATAGTGCTGGTGGTAGGCTCTCTGGTTTCCCTGACGACTAAAGGGCTTAACTGGGGGCTGGATTTCACCGGCGGTACTCTGATTGAGCTGGTCTATGACAAGCCGGTGTCAACGGAAGGGATTCGTGAACAGCTGGAGTCTTCCGGTTACACCGATGTTGTCGTACAGGAGTTTGGTTCTGCGCAGGACGTGCTGGTGCGTATGCCGGGTAGTGATCCGGGCCTGGCCAAAGAGCTGGCTGACCAGCTGAGCAGGCAGTACGAAGGGAACGTTAAGGTCAAGCGCGTTGAGTTCGTGGGGCCACAGGTGGGTGAGCAGCTGCGTGAGCAGGGTGGCCTGGGAATGCTGCTGGCATTGGGCATGGTAATGCTCTACATTGCCTTCCGCTTCCAGTTCAAGTTCTCTGTGGGCGCGGTTCTGGCACTGGCGCACGACTCCGTTATCGCGATGGGTCTGTTCTCGGTGCTGGGCTTGCAGTTCGACCTGACAGTGTTGGCCGCTATTCTGGCGCTGGTGGGTTACTCCCTGAACGACACCATTATCGTATACGACCGTGTTCGTGAAAACTTCCGCAAGCGCCGTAAAGGCTCGCCGGTTGAGATTATTAATATTTCTCTCACTCAGACTCTGGGACGTACATTAGCAACCTCTGGTACCACCTTGATGGTGTTGATGGCTCTGTTCCTGTTTGGTGGTGAAATGATCAATGGTTTCGCCTCCATGATGATTGCCGGTGTTGTGGTGGGTACTTATTCATCCATCTACATTGCGTCTAATCTTCTGCTGTATATGAATATCAGTCGTGAAGATCTGGTTGTGCCGGTGAAGGAAGACGAGGTTGACGATCGTCCGTAATTGATACTGACTGATTGTTGGAAGCCGGGTTTTTACCCGGCTTTTTTTGGTGCGCCGAGTATGCTGCACAGCGTCGGCAGGAGTCCCTTTCGCTTACGGCAGGGAGGATGTTAATGAGCGAGTCAATAGCCTGCTTCTCACGGTAATATTATGGGCATATTTTGGCAGGCTACGCTGGTAACGCCCTCACCCCTCTGCCTTCTTTCCGGAAAAACTGACAGAGTGACTGTCATGGTAAATTTGTTTTGAGATAGCTCAGTTTACTGTAAAAAAACATGATAGGATGGTCAGGTTTTAAAATTCAATTGCAGCTGTGAGACTGATGTCTGAATAATATCTGACCATTATCTTTCTCTCTGCGGTAGTGTGCCTGCTATAAACGGGAAAGATGGCTTTTTGCTGCGTTGCCTCCCTTGATCGTCAGGGGCACAATAATGCAAGGTACTGCGTATTATGTGGACAAGGAGGTAATTCCCACAAAATTCGGAGATTATATGGACGAGTCCACATTTGTGGCAAAAATATAGACTCGTATGGAGTTTTGGCAGGATTACGGACGAGTACACCTACTAAGCGTTAGCTGCTTCATCATCATCGGGACATCTTAAATGGAAAAAGTATTGGTAAGTTCATGCCTTCTTGGAAATAAAGTTCGATACAATGGACTGGACTTATCATGTGAGAATGAGCTGATCAAAAAATGGTTACACGAAGGGAGAGTTGTTGCTTTTTGCCCAGAAGTTTCAGCAGGCCTGCCTACACCAAGAGCACCTGCAGAAATACAAAATGGTAATGGTGAAGACGTATTACAACTTAATGCTAGAGTTGTTGAAAATACTGGTGAAGATGTTTCTGAGCAATTCATAGCTGGTGCAGAGCTTGCCCTTAAACTTTGTATAAAACATAAAATCCAAGTTGCAATTTTAACTGAATCAAGCCCTTCTTGCGGTAGCACTATGATTTATAATGGTGATTTTTCCGATACCAAAAAAGCTGGCCAAGGTGTTACCGCAGCTCTGCTTTCAAAGCATGGAATTAGAGTCTTTAGTCAAAACAACATCAATGAAGCTGCAACTTTATTAACTTCACACGAACGCACACGCAGCTAACAAATGGTTGCAGTTCGTTCGCTTCGCTCACCCGACGTGCCTTTTGCACGCGGCTGAAGCAGGCGTTAGGCTTCTATCCTGCCCAGATAGTAGCTATTAATTAAATGGGCATAAGGAGTAAAAATGAAGAAAAATAGAATATCTTTAGCTATCATTGCGAGTTCAATTATCTTTAGTTGTTCAGCAAGTGCGTCGCAATATCTTGGCTTAACTTCTGAGTAACTTCCAGTGTTCTCACCGCTTTGCACTCTGTCAGCTATTGGCGACAGACTCTGCCGGAACCAGCATGAAACCCATGTCTTCCGCCTTTTTCTTCAGGTTCTTCATCACCCTGTCCTTGTGCTCGCGCTCGTAGTAATCCTGGCCTTTGTCAACATAAGCGCTGCCATGCTTGAGCATGCTATAAACCAGCCGGGCCAGTTTGTGAGCGGTTGCCGTAATAGCCTTGGGTGAACCCATCTTGCTTCGCATTCTTCGGCAATAGGCTCCCAATGCGCTTTTGGAGTTCATCAGGGTAAAGGCCGCCATTCTGAAAGCGGTGGCAGCCGCATTGGGAATGCGTTTGGTTTTACGGTTCAGAACCTTCCCGCCGGATATATTGGTTCCGGGACAGAGACCCAGCCAGGACGCAAAATGTTTGGCCGATGGCCAGCGACACATATCCAGCCCTATTTCGGAGAGGATTTTCAATGCCGTGTTTTCATCAATGCCATCAATTTTCGTCAGGTCAACACCCGACACCCGGTTAAGCTGAGACCGAACATCAAAGCTGGGGGCGCTACGTGACTTACGTTTTTTTGCAGGTTGATCTGGACCTGGATCATCTGACGACGCAGGCTCTACCTTGCTGTCGAACTTCTCCAACTGCTTTTCCAGGGCGGCATCACAAGCCAGGATTTTTTCACCATAAGTGTCGTAAAGCTCAGCAGCTTGCTGCAAGGCAAACAGGTGTTCTGCACGATAATGGCCCTTCAGGGATTTGGCGATCTCTTCTTCTGACTTTTGGCAACGCTTGTCACGATGCCTGGCCAGTTCTTTTGGATCACGCTGACCTGTCAGGATGGAGCGAATGATGGTCATACCGGTTTTGCCGGTAATGTCGGTCACCACATTATCCAGCAGCAGGTTCATCTGCCTCAGTGCCTTTTGCATGTGCTGGATGTGGGAGGCACGACAACGAACCAGGTTCTCACGCTGGCGCATGTAAGCCCGCAATGAGCATACCTGCTCGTCAGGCCGGAAAGCCCCTTCCAGCAAACCATAGGTATGAAGCTGTAACAGCCACTGGCAGTCCAAAACATCGGACTTACGACCAGAGACGTTCTTGACATGCCGGGCATTCACTAGCTTTACGTCTAACCCATGGGACTCGAGTATTTCAAAAGCGGGAATCCAATAGACGCCGGTGGATTCCATGACCACCGTCGTAATGCCGAGTTTGACCAGCCAATTGGCCATCGCCTCAAGGTCGCTGGTAAGGGGAGCGGCAATCAATAATTTACCGGTTCCGGAACAATTGTCACATCCCATTTCTTTAACTCAGGGTGGCGAATGATGTGAGGCTGTATTTCAGCTAATTCCTGTTTACTCAGTCTCACACCTTTTTGATACGGTTGATCAAGTAGCTTCACTATCGGGTTCATGCATTTCCATACCATTGTTTTTGTCCACTCCAAAACAGACGTTACTGTGTTCAGAAGGTTTCCATTCCAATGGTTTTCGAGATAAGACCAGCCTCGTTCAATCGGATTGTATTTGCTGTGGTAGGGAGGGTAGTAAACCAGCCGTATCTTCAGCCCCGCTTTTTTGGCAAACTCAACCATTCTGAAAAGAAACTGGGTTCGGTGGCTGTTACTTTCAGGTCCGTTGTCTGCGTAGATAACCAGCTCATCGACATACCTGTTAGCTTCCTTCACCTGCTCCCACCATTGCTCAATAGCATCGCAGATAAAATCACTGGTTTTGTAAGAGTTGCCGTAAAAGACATACAGCTGATCATCTTCCAGATTGAGTACCCCGAAGGGGATCATTTTTTCTTTGGTTGCCATATCATGATCCAGCGCTTTGACCGCTTCTGCCCCTCTGGCCTTACCACCTCTGGAAAAATTTCCAAGGTTAACCGTTGCTTTGCAATCAATGCTGATCTGAAGACTCTGCTTTCTCTGGCTTGCGGTGCTTTTTACTTGTTTGACGTTTTCAAAGATGGCATCGGTTTCCGGGATTTTTTTTCCGGCGTGGTCTTCTGTACCTTGTGAAGTTTATAGCCCATACGGTTCAACATGTTGCAGAAAGTACGCTCTTTGGGAAGTTGCTCTTCCTGCCACCCTTTTTCATCAATCAGTTTTTTCCGAACAGCACTGGCTGTTATGCGAGCATAGGAGAACGTATTTCTGAGCTGCGGGTCAGCCTGACTTTCAGGGTCAACCAGACTTCGGATGTCTTGTTCCAGTTGACGGTTTGCTACTTCTGCTTTTGGCTTGCCCTGTGATGCGTAATTTCCATAACAAACAAGTCCTGTTCGTTTTTCATGCATCCCGAGTTCAACGGTATGACGGCCAAAATTGAACTCGGTTTCAGTAAGGCGTGGACTACCAAAACAGAGCTGTTCAGCGACTTCAGCTATGAAGGCTCTGTGTTCAGAGCCTTTGAGCTTTTTAGCAGCAAGTATAATGAGGTGTTTGCATTCAGGGGTGACATTAACGCTGGACATGACGTTCACAATCAATCACAGAGGGAGTAAGCAGGAAAGATACTCCGGTAAAGTTTGTTATGCCACTCCCCTTACCACAGTAACTTAAAAACATGGATTGGCGGTGTATTTCATGGTGTTGCTACCCGCTATCTCCCGCATTACCTAGCCTGGAGGCGCGATCTGACTGCATCAGTAAAGTTAAATACTGACCAATTCGTCAAAAGAGTTGCGGAACATTGGTGCTTCCAACTGCTAACAGGAACTTAGCCCAAAGTCATTTTGTAAAAAAAGACCCTCCACTGTTAAAGCATGGAGCAGGTCTTGCACTTGATTTGGAAAATTCTCTTAGAAGGTCAAAAATAGAAACCTCTAGATATGAATGTAAACAAGGGATTGTAGATTTATCTCCTAATAGAAAACTTGATAAAAAGATATTACCAAAAATTATTGAAACACTTTGTGGTATTGCCAATGTTGGACCTGATGCTGATGGGTTCTTATTTATTGGTGTTGCTGATAAAGCAGAAGATGCAGAAAGAATTGAAAACCTTGACGATGACAAACCTGTAGAAGTTAAAGGGCGTTTTGTTGTTGGTATTGAGCGAGAGTTAAAACACTTAAAGTGTGATCTTGAATCCTATGTAGCAAAAATTCTTTCTGCAATTAAAGACTCTGATCTTTCTGACACATTAAAAAACAATCTCCTAAGTCAGGTTGATACTGTAGAATATAGAGGAAAAACAGTAATACGGATCAGAGTTCCGAAGCAGAAGGAAGTTTCATTTTTAGGGGCTCTTCGCCGTTTCATATGGATTTCAGTAAATCCGCTACAGGGCTGGCAATCATATAGATCATCATCAGAAAAGTTCCTGTATTTCGATAGCCCCTTGCTCTGCTTCGGGCTGCCTGAAACAAGCTGTTCAGCCCTTCCATGCGAGCATTGGTATAGGTTGATGACCATCGTTGTATTATCTTATCAGCATGACCCTCTACCGTTGATAGCGCCTTACGTACCGGCTTCAGAATCTCGCACTCGCCCAGTTCGGATTTCGCATATTTGATGAAATGCGTTAACCTCCAGCGAGCCGCCTGTGCTGTTTTAGCCTTCCGGATCCAGCGAAGCTTTTCCTTGATTCGCCATGCTATACCCGTTTTCAAGTCACTGCTTTCCAGTTCGGCAAGTGCTTCCATCTGTTTTTCAGTGAGTGGCCCATCTGCCTTCTTTAGCACTGCCCAGCGCAAGCTTTTCGGATGCTGCCCCAGCTTTCGCTCTTCGTAACTTTTCTACAAACCACTAAACATAAGCTCAAAGTCGTCTACTTTTAGAGTATGCAAAATGCTCATGTTTCAGGATCAGGCACAACACCTGCATTACTGCCTGCCCCCTTTGCTACCTCGCAGGTCATCCTCACCAAGCAGGAACACATCCAGCTAAAACAGCAGGCCAACCTCTGGCATGCCATGTGGAAGGCGGCCTGTGGCCGAGAGAAAAAAGTATTGGCTAAAAATGCCTCTCTTATCGCTCAGCATAAAGCCGAAATGGCTGGGTTGAACACCCAGGTCGCTGATCTGAAATCAGAACTGGCACACATGAAGCACTTGCTTTTCGGTCGTAAATCAGAGAAGACCAGTTCTTCTTCAAAGAAAAGTGGCAATACTACCCGGCCACCTTCAAATCGAAAACGAGGTCACCAGCCCGGAGTCCCCGGCTCTGGTCGCCATCTTCACAACAACCTGCCAGTGGTTCATGAGTCTGTAGACTTACCAGTGGACAAACAGTGTTGTACAGTCTGTCACCGGCCATTCAAGTCTTTTTTCAATGACGACAGCTGCGACGTAATTGAAGTTGAAGTTAAGGCTCACGTTCGTCGTTATCACCGAAGGCATTACCAAAAAACTTGCCAGTGCCCTGAAACGCCCAATATTACTACTCCACCACCTCCACCAAGACTCATCAACAAAGGAAAGCTTGGTATTTCTGTCTGGGTGGAGCTGTTGCTGAATAAGTACGCATACGGCATCCCCATAAACAGGCAACTTGAGTCTTATAAGACTCAGGGACTGGAACTGTCGCAGGCGACCATCTCCTTTGGCCTGGAAGCTATAACGCCCTTTTTTGAGCCGGTTGCCGAAGCTACTCGGGAATTCGTCGCCAGTAGCGATCAGTGGCATGCTGATGAAACCCGGTGGATCAGCTGGGCACATGAGACCACAGGTTCTCACAAACATTGGCTTTGGGTATTTCTCTGTGATCAGGCGGTTTATTTCAGCATTGCTGACACCCGTGCGGCTGTCGTACCAGAGTCGATCATTGGTGACGGGGCTGGAACGCTGGTGTGTGACCGATACTCAGCGTACAAAAAGCTTGCGAATGATGCGGTGTCTATTAATTTAGCTTTCTGCTGGGCTCACGTCAGGCGGGATTTTATTGACGCTCAACGAGGTGATCCGGAGTTGGAGAAATGGAGCGCCACCTGGGTGAACAGGATTGGTCGTTTATATCATCTTAGGGGAGTGGCATAACAAACTTTACCGGAGTATCTTTCCTGCTTACTCCCTCTGTGATTGATTGTGAACGTCATGTCCAGCGTTAATGTCACCCCTGAATGCAAACACCTCATTATACTTGCTGCTAAAAAGCTCAAAGGCTCTGAACACAGAGCCTTCATAGCTGAAGTCGCTGAACAGCTCTGTTTTGGTAGTCCACGCCTTACTGAAACCGAGTTCAATTTTGGCCGTCATACCGTTGAACTCGGGATGCATGAAAAACGAACAGGACTTGTTTGTTATGGAAATTACGCATCACAGGGCAAGCCAAAAGCAGAAGTAGCAAACCGTCAACTGGAACAAGACATCCGAAGTCTGGTTGACCCTGAAAGTCAGGCTGACCCGCAGCTCAGAAATACGTTCTCCTATGCTCGCATAACAGCCAGTGCTGTTCGGAAAAAACTGATTGATGAAAAAGGGTGGCAGGAAGAGCAACTTCCCAAAGAGCGTACTTTCTGCAACATGTTGAACCGTATGGGCTATAAACTTCACAAGGTACAGAAGACCACGCCGGAAAAAAAATCCCGGAAACCGATGCCATCTTTGAAAACGTCAAACAAGTAAAAAGCACCGCAAGCCAGAGAAAGCAGAGTCTTCAGATCAGCATTGATTGCAAAGCAACGGTTAACCTTGGAAATTTTTCCAGAGGTGGTAAGGCCAGAGGGGCAGAAGCGGTCAAAGCGCTGGATCATGATATGGCAACCAAAGAAAAAATGATCCCCTTCGGGGTACTCAATCTGGAAGATGATCAGCTGTATGTCTTTTACGGCAACTCTTACAAAACCAGTGATTTTATCTGCGATGCTATTGAGCAATGGTGGGAGCAGGTGAAGGAAGCTAACAGGTATGTCGATGAGCTGGTTATCTACGCAGACAACGGACCTGAAAGTAACAGCCACCGAACCCAGTTTCTTTTCAGAATGGTTGAGTTTGCCAAAAAAGCGGGGCTGAAGATACGGCTGGTTTACTACCCTCCCTACCACAGCAAATACAATCCGATTGAACGAGGCTGGTCTTATCTCGAAAACCATTGGAATGGAAGCCTTCTGAACACAGTAACGTCTGTTTTGGAGTGGACAAAAACAATGGTATGGAAATGCATGAACCCGATAGTGAAGCTACTTGATCAACCGTATCAAAAAGGTGTGAGACTGAGTAAACAGGAATTAGCTGAAATACAGCCTCACATCATTCGCCACCCTGAGTTAAAGAAATGGGATGTGACAATTGTTCCGGAACCGGTAAATTATTGATTGCCGCTCCCCTTAATAGTCAGCGACTTGAAGTGCTTGATGAACCAGAGCAGCTAGCAACACAGCAGTTACGGCTTGAACATCAGGTAGAGCAGATGGCAATCCAGAGGGTTCAGGAACTTAATCGTCCTAAACTGCGAGTCAGAGCGAAAAAAGTGCTCGAAAGTCTACAGAATCACTGGGAAGGATTGACCCGCTTTGTCACTGATCCCGGTATCCCCATGGATAACAACGCTGCAGAGCAAGCACTGCGCACAGGTGTCGTTGGCAGGAAGAATTACTACGGCTCTGGCAGCGTATGGAGTGCTGATATAGCCGCTTTTCTATTCAGCGTTTTTATGACGCTAAAGCTTTGGGATATTAATCCAAAAATCTGGCTGGGTGCCTATCTTGAGGCTTGTGCCATAAATGGCAGGAAGCCACCTAATGATCTCACTCCTTATCTGCCCTGGTTAATGAGTGAGGAGCGGCTTTGTGAAATGCGCAATCATGATCCGCCAAAGGTATAACAATTGGAGGCAACAATAGGGAAAAGCGGTGTCTTAATTGCTAATTTTGAAGCGGTTTGTAGAAAAGTTACCGCTCTTCTTTACGGACATCGTCAACAGCCCTGGTAAACAGCTGAACAACGTGGAACCAGTCAACAGTGACGTTGGCTTGCGGCAGCTCTTCTTTCACGGCGGCCAGGAACGCTTTTGACATATCGCAAACCACCTCAAGTACGTTATCTGCCTGACCTCCATGCTTCTCCAGAAATGCCCTGAACTCATTAACAGTACCCTTGCCCTTACCTGTGGTGGCAAAGATTACGGGCTTGTCATGCCTGTCCATATCAATGAAAACGGTAACGTAGTTATGACCTCGTTTTGAGGCCGTTTCGTCCAGCCCTATAGCCTTCAGAGATGACAGATCCATTTGCAGTAATGCCTGACTGACGTAATGCTTGATCACCCGCCATATACGCTTGTCATTGACTCCGATATGTTTGGCACAGGCTTTGACCGGCATCTCCCTGACCAGAGACAGCAACGCCTGTTCAAAAAGAAGGGTAAACTTACTGTTCTCTCTGGCCCAGGGAACATTTACACGAAGAGTGCCGTGTTCTTCACAGGTTGTCCGAGGTACTTTAGCGGTGATATAGCAATGATGCTGAAAAAAGTTCAGATGCTGCCAGGTAGTTCCTTAAAGTCATGTGCCGGGCAAGCCTTACCGCGTTTAGGGCAGGGAAACAGGCTGCCACGATCAGCGCTGACTCTGAGTCTGAGCTGGTTGGGCTTCTGGGATGTATCGAGGTGTTGATTAACTATTTTCCAGGGTGCCTGCAAACCAAGACCAAGCATGAAAATCTGGTTACCATCCATGAACAATTGCGAAACCTGTGTACTTTATTTGGCAGGTAATTATCAGTCAGATAACCGTACTAAATCCATAGCAAACAGCGAGGAACCCTATTTGTTGGCAAAGTCTGTGAGCAACGGAATACAAGGCTTTCACGAAATTTGCGTTAAATAATGCCAGGTACTCTCCCATGCGTTTGGAAGAGCGTACATCTTCAAGGCCAAGCAGGCTGACAGCCGGTTTGTCTGCACGCAGGGCATCCATATCAGACAGTTTTCCATTACCGGCGCAGAAGTTGTGAATCAGGCCAAGAAGAGAGTCTTTATCATCACAGCCCCGGTTTCGTTTCTTGAGGCAGATTTGGTCTTTGAGCAGATCAGGAAGCTTGAGCTGGTTGGCAAGTCGGGCAACGAACAGGCTGCCAGCCATACCTGTCAGCTTGGCATCGATGAATTCTATGTCGATTTTTTCAGGTTTTGGAATTATCATCTGGAGGCGTCCCCTGTGTAGCACCTTGCAGGTGCGTTGTTATTCGCACAGGTATTTTGCCTGAACAGCACAGAGGACACCCCCTTCAGTTCATCCTATTTTGTTTTTTTAAATCGTTAAGCGGGACTTAGGGGGGTAAATGTCTTAATATATCTATGCATATAGCATTTCCTTGAATTTCAAGGAAGGGAGTTTAATTATGCTTTGTCAGAACTCACTTCATAGATCTTTTTTGCTAGATTCAGTGTTACTTTATTCCTTGATCCAAGCGCCAACTTCTGATGCATCGACCACTTTATTTCAAACGGTATTTAAAGCTAAAGGCAATAGCTATTCATTAATGGTTAAAGGAGAAATTACAACTGATTTAAAGAGCAATCAAACAAGTTTCAAGCTATTTGATAGTTTACCATCTCAAATCGAAATTTCGGATCACCCTGCAAGATTCCCATTTATAACTGAGCATAGCTTATGTACACAAGTCGCTTTCCCCCTGTTAGATAAATCTTCAATCTTTGCATTGTTAATCGATGACTGTTTATTTTCAGGTGCTTCATTAAATCAAGTTGTATCACAAATAAGTAAAGGTTCAATTATTTGGTTAGACATGCCAACTCTGAAGTTTAGTGGTTCTAATAAAGGAATAACTCCTGTTTTTCGTGTTACGAATTTGAGCACAAATAAGAACAAGTTAACGATCAAAGCCCAACCATTAAACTGCGATCAATGTCCATACCGTCCAAAAAGTATTGGCTCAAATGATAAGTGTTGTGGTGGTTGTGAAGACAACAGTAAAGCAATGACTTCTGATGCTGTTACAGAAAATTCATCCCGGAAAGTAAGTCTAAACGAATTATTTGAGCCTGTAGATATAAAATACCAATTATCAACTAATGAGATAAAGATCGATTTCAACACAACGCATGGCGTCTTCACAACAAAGTTATCTCAATACCCCACTGGTGAGGCACCGATTTCAGACAGTTGGCAACGCTCCGTTATACCTTTGGCTCTATTACTTTCATCAGCAACTTTGATTCGCTCTAGTAACAAGGAGTAGCAACATAAAACGAATAAGGATAGATTGCGCGCAGCCGCAACCTTATCCGGTTGTTGAACAAGCCCGGCCTTGACAACTGTTCGGTGTGGTTTATGGGAAATAGCTTTTTCTTCAGCTCTCCGCACAGTCGGTGCGGATATTATGGCGGTTTTTCAGGCATGAAAGCGTCCCTGCTCCCGCTGATTGGACGAGCATCGTCGTAGATTTGTTGTCAGTTTGCTGCTGTCGTTTTCCTCCTGTTGAATGGGTTTAGTCCCAGCACTTTTGCTTCAACATCAGGTAGGGCGCATCAGCCTGAAGGCTATCGCCCTCATGTCACTACCGCAGTGTTGACAGGTATGTTTAGGGCGAATGACTGGCGTGGCAGGCTTGATGATCACCTGCAAAATCAACTGAACCAGGCGGAGTAGTTTTCTGCACCGACAATGGAGAAAGCCGTAATCCCGAACCCTCCTTAACCCTTTGGGCAGAACGTGCTGGAGTACTAACCAGAGGAAGTCCTCTCCCTGCAGGGTTCGGTATTCGGTTGTTCCACTTTTACTGTTCCGGTAGGTGAAGGTGACTTTTCCATTTTGGCTGGCAACAATCTGTCGGTCGCTGATGACACCTCGATACAGATATCTGGACAGGTATTTCAGGGCGGGTTCGCCTTTGCCTGTGTGCTGACAATTAACAACCCAGGTTTTCGGCAGGCTTTTCTTCAGCTTTGCTGTCAGCAAACCCGCTTCGTCCAGTGCCTTGAGCAGGCGAGCCCGAAAGACTTTTGCAAGGTTACTGCTGTTGAACAGGTATTTGCCTTTGAGCTTACGCCATTGACGACGTTGGGTGTTGATGCCTCCACCGGGCACCACAAAATGAACATGAGGATGATAATTCAACTGACGACTGTGAGTGTGCAGTACCCCAGTCATTCCCAGCCGGGCGTTCAGCCCCTTATGGTTATGACCAAAGGTTTTCAGTGTCTCGGCTGCTTCTGTGAACAATAGGTCATAGACAGTGGTCTGGTTTTGCCAGGCCAGCTGTCTGAGTTGTGCCGGAAGTGTGAAGGTCACCATGAAGTACTCCACGGGCAAGAGCTTTTGTCGCTGCCTTTCCAGCCACTCACTGGTATCGGTATTCTGGCAACGGTTACAGCTGCGGTGCCCACACGACATTGGCCGGTGATCTCTGCGCTGGCAGTCATTGCATTCCAGTAACGTCATGCCGGCAGCCGGGGTTCGGCAATGGCGAATGGCATTAAGGGCTTTGTGATGACCTGGTAGCAGTCGGTTGCCGTATTTATCCTGGAAGCGGTCATGGTACTGGTCAGCAATATCAGCGAGGGTCATGGCATCAGTCCCCACACTTCAGTTCGTCAACCAGCTGGTTGATAACGCGATGAGTGTTGAGCTCGACGGTTTCAGTCAGCCGGGTATAGAGCGCTGTGGTTTCCGGGCGCATATGACCGAGGATATCCTGAATAGCCCGGAGGCTGAGCCCTTGCTCCAGAAGGTGGGTTGCAAAACTGTGTCGCAGGGAGTGGAGGCTGACCACCTTGTTTATCCTGCATTCCTGAACTAACTTTCTCATGGCTTTTTGAGGCAGGGAGCGATTCATAGGCTTTGCAGCTTTGTGCTGTGCCTGCATGTTCTGTCCCTGTGGAAACAGCCAGCGCGGATTTCGGTGGGTTTTCCAGTGTTGCCTCAAAGCCGTGAGCGTTTCGGCAGGTAATGGTACGTAACGGTCTTTTTGACCTTTACATTGTCGGAGGTGGACTCTCATCCTGTTTGAGTCAATGTCATTGACCGTCAGGTTGAGAGTTTCGCTCAACCTCAGTCCCATGCTGTAGGTGGTGAGTATAAATGTGCGAATTTCAGGCTTTCGGCAAGTATCCAACAACCGTGTAAGTTCATCGGTGGTGAGAATGTCTGGCAGCCGTCGGACAGAGGGTGGCTTGACGATATCGATGAACTGCCATGGCCGTTCGAGTACAAACCGGTAGAAAAATTGCAGGCCGTTACGGTCAGTCTTGACGGTACTCCATGAGTGACTTTCTACCAGATCGGCGAAGTAGGTTTTTAGGTCGTCAGTGGTCAGAGTATCCGGACAGCGGTCAAAGTAATTAGAAAGACGTCTTAAAGGACGACTGTACAAATCAATAGTGGTTTTGCTTTTACCCTGGAGCTTCAGTGTGGTCAGGTGCTGTTGGTAGAGTGTGTCGAAGCGTTTTTTTCGGCAGCATTCATGATGTGTATTTCCTGATAGTGCTCATCGAAATTAATGAGTTCAGGAATTATTGACTAAAAAGACAGTTTTGTAATTTTTGCCGCGTAGCGGCTTGGTTCAATTGGCAAGCTGACCCAGTCTGGTAACCAAAAGAAAATAAAGCTAACAAGCCAGCATCGATGGATGTCTAAGATTTCGAAATTACAAAGTGAACTATGTGATTTTTTTGATTCAATTAAAAGTATTGCACCGCAGTTAAATCCAATTAACGCATGGTGTCGTATTTTAACGAAAGCAGTCTCAAAATTTTTGAAAAGCGGACAGGTTATTACGATGCAGCCATTAATTGGATCGGGCTAATGACTTAAAAAAATGCTGCTCTGAACTGTGAGAAGCTATCCCTAACGGCATGGTTCAATGGCGTTCAACTGCTGAATTTAGGTTAAAGTATTCATGAGCTTCTCCTGATGGAATATATCGCTGGCTATACCAGTCTGGCATTATTTACCAAAAGTGGGAGGAGTCCATTTCATTCGTTAGCCGTCTATCTTGCTGATGGATTAAACTTTGAAGTTGAAGTTAAGGCTATGGTCCAAAAAACTGATAGAACTATAGACTTAGCCCACTCCTTTATGAGTTTAGAAAGTGTGTTATAGCTAGTTCTTGGGGGCTCTACTGGTGGTGTGTGGGGTGCGCTCAGTAAATCAGCCCAGTTTAACTCTCCGTATGGTGCAAATCTTTTACCCGAACCAAATATCAAAAAATACTCTAATGCTGTAACGCAGTATTCAGCATTCGGTTTATACTGAGCCATTGCTACATGCATTCCCATTTCAAGATAATATTCTCTCTTTTGGTTATTTTCACAAATAGCTAACATTTCAATAGAATTATCTAGACCACGTTCGTGTGCATATTCCTTAAGCGCAAAACCTGCTGAACGAAGTGTATTTCCACTTTCGGCGACATCAATAACTAACCACTTTTTTTGGAATCCTGGATTCGTTCTTAGGTATCTATCAAAATGCCTGAAAAGCTTTACTCTTGAATAATCTGAGGGAAATTCAGGAAAGCTTATACCATTACCATAAACTCGTTGGCACAGTTTAAAATTTGAAAGAGGTATTTGAATAGTGTCTGCCCTCTGCCCCTTCGCTTGTAACCAGGCAATTACAGGTGCAGGGCTGCGACCAATGCCTATATACAAATACTCATCTGGAGGAAATAAATTAGCAATTTTTTTGGCAAATTGTTCTAGTTCAGCAAGTGTGCAATCATCTGGGCATTCCTCTGCAGCAGATGCGCCTTCTTTGAAAGGAGGATCCATCGCAAAACATGATAATTGTGATTGAGCCGTGATAAACGGTAACAATAAGATTAATAATATAAAAGCTATATTTTTCATTCTAAGCACAATCTACAATCGCTGAGAAACTTATCTAGTTCTCATCCAAAAACGTAACCAGCTGCAGTCACTGAGTTCCCAAAGCTGCAAACAATAAAACCCTACTGCTTTTTAGCGTTTATATTTCCTAAAGGTACAAATATGTAGGAAAACCAAAAAGCAGAGGGCTTTAAAATGCGCAAAAAACGCACTCCACAGTTTAGTCCGGATTTGCCTTTCAGGGGTCACACAATTTATCACGAGCTTTACAGCGTTTCCCAATGGCTGGACTCCTGTCCTCAGTTTGTTGAATGGATATTTGATGACCTTGATAGTCAGGTCAATCATTACACAGGCAGAAATGCCCTGAGTGCTGAGTCAGTATTACGAATCGCCTTCTTAAGACAGCGCTTTCAGTTCACTTTTGAATATCTTGCGTTTGTCCTGGTAGATTCCCCGTTGTTTCGCGCCTTCTGCTACCTTGAAGACGGACAGACGCTGCGCAAATCATCTCTGCAGTCTCTGGTCTGTTCGATCAAAGCATCCACATAGGGTGCAATTAAAAGTGTTCCCCAAGCGGCAACTTTTCAGAATTTTGCCATAATATAGTGAGTTTATCGTCACCTTGATACCTCCCATGCCCTCCGCCAAAACTCTTGCTGAAAAACTTGCCGCTTACCCTGAACTGGAAAAAAGAGTCTCTGAACTGATTGATATTGTGGAAGCCGAATCCGGGCACCTTGACCGTGCTGATGATGCAGAAAACGCTGTTATTGACAACCTCAAAGAGTTAGGAAATGAACTCCTGACAGGATGGGGTGCTCATAAAGAAAATCAGAAATTTGAAGAGGCGCATGACCTTCATCCTGACTCAGACACTAAAAAAAACAAACATACTGGATGATTACGTACGGTAAGGTCAGCCTATGCGAGCGATGCCTGACGGTTGCCGGACATCGTGTCCGTCCTTTCTCTGAGAATGCCCACATTCACTGTCGTGATTATTCCCTGCCATTGCAACGGCGACTGGTTGATTTTGCAGCAGACAGCTCTTTTGAAACCGCTTCACAGAAAATGGAAGAGCACTATGGTGTTGTCGTATCGTCATCGTCTGTACGAGCCATAACGTTGAGCCATGCCCGCTGTATGAACGAGCAGTCTACAGCATCGCTACAAAACCGTCAGGAATGTGTGGGAGAAGGCAGGCAGCTAATCGGCGAAATGGATGGCAGTATGATTCCAGTAGTTCTTTTCGATGAAGAAACAGAGGGAGACAAGCGCAAAACAAGAAATGTGGACTGGCAGGAAGCCAAACTTTGCCTGGTCTATGAGCAAGGAAGCCGAGATAAGCGGCACAGGGTTGTTATGGGGGAGCCTGATAAAGCAGGAGATCAATGGCTAAGTTGCGCTATAGAACAGGGTTTAAACCGACAGTCATCCATTCATTGCGTCAGTGATGGTGCGAAATGGATCGCCAGTCAGTCGGATCGCGTCTTTGCCAGTCAAGGGCATTTTCTGATGGATTATTATCACCTTTGCGAGTGCATCGCAGAAGCCGCCAGGGAGTGCGTTGGTAAAGATGAAAAAGCCTGTAAAGACTGGATAGAAGAACAAAAGGCAAGAATGAAAACGGATAGTCCAGGGCAGGTGCTGGCAGAGCTTGAGCCATATCGCAATGGCAAGCCCGGGAAAGAAGCTAACAAATCAGAAGAATGTCATCGCTACATTAGAAATCGCCCCGGGCAATTTGGTTACAAAGAGGCAGAGGCCGCCAATTTACCCATTGGCTCAGGGGAGATAGAAAGCTCCAACCGTTCGGTTGTACAAACCCGGCTGAAACTTTCCGGAGCATGGTGGAAACCAGAAGGGTGCGGTTCATTTGCTACGACGAAGCCCTATTCACCACCAACTCACCGTAATTTCGTTTCTTAGAACACGAATGGTGATATGACCAGTATTCATCCCAGTCTCCACTGGAGTTTATTGAGCGAAGCTTCAGAATGGCTTCCGCGCCTTGCAGGCTCCATCGTGCGCCTGTTATATCAAGACGGTCATTTATCAAATGTCGGCAAGCGCCTTCAATCACTCCGCTGGCAATAGGAAAGCCTGAGCGCAGCGCCTTATCGTAGCAAAGCCGGTCTCTGTTTTTTTGCAGATAGCCAGCACATTTATCAATAGCTTCCCGATTCTTCAATTTTCGTTTCGTGGCACTTTGCTTTATGCCCCTGGCTACCCAGCCCGACTGCCCATGAAGAATTTTCAGTGCTTGCTGCTCAACCCATTTCTCAATAGATTTATCACCTTTATCATGCAGACAATGAGCGGCTTTCCACAGATATTCCAGCACATGAATGAAATCCATTACGATGCTGGTTTTGACCTGTTTTCTGCGGGCGACTCTTTCAATCATTTTCAGTTGATGCGGATGCCCATCGACCACGACAACCCATTGTCGTTTTCGTTCCGGGTCACGCTTGAGAGCCTCATCAAAGGCTTCTTCGATGACTGTTTCTCCGTCCCTCTCAACACTGGCCCAAACCCTCTTGTTGCGTATTGGAGGTCGAAATTTGACGACATTGTCCGCTTTCTTTTCAGAGTTCATGATGGACTCTGGTGAGCGTGGGTTTGCCCGCACAGTGTAAACAGTCGCCACCATAGCCATACGCTTCCGGTCTTTCTTTTCTCCCGGACTTAAACGTGTCTGACATTTTTTCTTGCTTTTCTCTGCATTCTTGCGGGTCGCTTCCCTTAACCCATCTGGCAACATGACCAGACCTTTCCCATCAAAGCTCAGAACCAATAGATCATCTGTTTGCTCATCTTCTATGGTTCGTTGTTCATAGAATTCGACAAAATCCTGAGCTGTGCCTTCAACCAGCTTTATTGCCTGGTGCTTGCCAACTATGCCGGGGCAATTTTCACGATGCCGTTTGACGACATTGTCATAAGAACGATCAATAGCATCCGTGACCACACGCTTGCGTACACCATCAGAATATTGGTCGTTATTAAGGTTGAGCCCGGCATCCAGTGGGAATTCGTTGGAGACATTGCGCTGGCTATAAGCAAACCGTTTGACCGTTATCTTGCCAAACACCGTGGTGAGAACCCGGCTGGTATTTTGACGAATATGGTTACGAGGTATGCCGTCAGAGGGAGTGACAGACACTGCTCTTTCTTCATCTTCAGCCTGTTTATCGAGATAGCCCTGAAACATTAGCCGAAGCAGCTCGTCCCCATTGGTTCGAATGTACTCTTCAGTTGTGCCATGTTCCTGCAGGCAGGCAGATTCGAGGTGGCGGATCATGCTATTAAAGTGATCCTGTGCAGGAGAAAAAAATTGAAAGTCGAGAGTATTAGCGTAAGATGCGTTCACAAAGGGCTGCTTTTCCGGTGTTATTTGTTTGGCGACGTTATATCACCACGAAACAGCCCTTTTTTCTTTGCTCTCGGTCGTCAAAGTAGTTGGTTTTGCTGGGGTAGAGCGTCGTAGCAAATGAACCGCACCCAAACCAGAATCTGCCCACGACATGCTCAACCTTAGAACTTTAAGAGCTAATGGTCACCTGTCCTGTTGAGTCCGTTGTGGGCTCTTTTCAGCTACACTTCACGAGCATTTTTTATCAACCTTTGTTTATGTATGGCGGGTAATATATGTCTGGAAGGCTCAGTTGTTGGAGGTGGTGTCTTGGAGTTGTTTTTTTAGCGCTGGCTTCACAATGGGCTTTAGCGGTTAATCCATCCACTTCAAAAAAAGATGAAGTCGTAACTAAACGGTTTACCAAGACCTATCATAATAACGATAAAAAGGAGACTTGGTCGGTTACTGCTCCCAGGCGTGTACCTGTTGAAGGTGGAGAGGTTGAAATAATAACCACTATTCAAAGGCCATCAGAAGCTTTTGAGGTTCGGCGGTATCGTTTTAGCATTCCCGGTAGTTGCTTCGGTCGGGGGGCAAGGGAGTTTAACGGTACTGCTTTAGTAAATTTCGAGGTGAGCTCTGATTTCAGCTTGTCAGGGGAGGCTACTGCATCGGACACTGTTAGCGGTAGAGCCAGCCATCGTTTCAGGCTCCATACTCGCACTGCTCAACAGGCTGGTACTTATTGGGCAGGGATTTTGTTTGGTATGCCAATGCTTGATGCCGATCAGATTCCTTTTTTGTCTGGAAAGCAAATATCTGCAAATAATGACGGCACTTTTACTCATAGAGTGGCGAGTGGAAATGAGGCGGAGCAGAATTTGATCTTAACTCTGTCCGAGTCTAATAATGGAGGGTTGGAGTTGGTAAGAATTGAGGCAGAAGGCGAGTGGACTCTTCAGTCTATTTCTGACAATAGTCAGGGTGGGGCTGCTGGTGAGAATAGTGGTCAGACTCCATTTGAAGAACAATTCTCTGAAGAGGGGCCACTTATTCAGGACGATGATGAAAACATTCACTCAGGTTACTGTTGTTGGTGCTTCGATTCTAAAGAGCCTAAAGAGTAGTATCCCGTTGTTTATCTGTTGATGCCTGTCACGGTTTGTAGATCAGCTCTGCAAACCGTGACATTATATGGGATTAGCGTCCCATTTTTTCCACCACAAACGGACGAATCCGCTTCAGCATCTCTTTGAACAGTTTTGGGTTGCCGCAGACAATCTGGTTTTTCTCCAGGAAGTCGTGACCACCCATAAAGTCACTGCACAGACCGCCTGCTTCCTGAATGATCAGGGAGCCCGCTGCCATGTCGTAGCTCTTCAGGCCGAATTCCCAGAAAGCGTCCAGCTTGCCGGAAGCAACGTAGGCCAGATCCAGAGAGGCTGCGCCGCAGCGACGGATACCGGCAGTATCACCCAGCATGGCGCGCATCATATTCAGGTAGCCGTCCAGGTAGTTCAGGTTATTACCAGAAAATGGGATGCCAGTACCGATCAGGGCACCTTCCATGGAACGACGGTCGCTGACACGGATGCGCTTGCTGTTCAGCATGGCGCCCTGACCACGACTTGCGCAGTAGGTTTCATCTTTGATCGGGTCTAGAATGACAGCGTGCTCGATGCGGCCGCGGTATTGGCAGGCAATAGAGATAGCAAACTGAGGGATACCACGGATAAAGTTGGTGGTGCCATCCAGGGGATCAATAATCCAGAGGTAATCCTTGCCTTCACCCTTGCCTTCTACATGACCGGATTCTTCACCGAAGAAGCCATGGTCAGGATAAGCTTTACGCAGGGAGGAGATGATCATCTCTTCTGAGGCACGATCCACCTGGGTCACAAAGTCATTGCGATCTTTGGCTTCCACCTTGAGATTCTCAAGGTCGCGGTAAGCGTGAACAATAATTTCGGCAGCAGCGCGAGCGGCGCGCAGAGCCATATTTACCATGGGTTGCATAGGCTGGATTACATCTGAAATTTGAAAGATCGAATATGAATATCGGTAGAGATTGCCATCGGGTTAACCCTCGGTGCCTTTGAGGCAGTGGCTGACTGACCCTGATTTCATATCACTTGTGCGAAACTTGTGCGAAAAAGGTTACGCAAAAAAGTGTGCGGATTATAAAGAACAATGCACCTGTAATTCAAACCTATTGTTCATTATTTGTGGGCTTTTCCGGTAAACTGTACGATTTGGCTGTAAAAGCTGTCTGTGCAACAGGCAGTCTGAAGCCATTCCTTCTTCAGTTAATACAGAGATAGTTTGTGGTGAACGACTACGCTGCGAAAGAGCCGGTAATCAATGGCTCGCTGGCTCTCGATAATATTTCTATTGTCCTGATTAATACCACTCATCCCGGCAATATTGGTGCGGCAGCCCGAGCCATGAAGGCAATGGGGCTCAGCCGTCTGGTTCTGGTCGGTCCGGCAGATTTCCCTTCCGGTCACGCAACGGCGCTGGCTTCCGGGGCGGACGATATTCTTGCTAATGCCAGAGTGGTCGACACGCTGGATGAGGCGCTGGCTGGTTGTCAGTTTGTGGTGGGTACCAGCGCCAGGGTGCGTGGTGTATCACTGGAGCTGGTTGAGCCTAAAGTCTGTGCCAGCCAGATTCTGGATGAGGCAGAACAGGCTCAGGTGGCACTGGTCTTTGGCCGGGAAGACCGGGGGATGACCAACGAGGAACTGAGGCGCTGTCATTTGCAGGTTCATATTCCGACCAATCCCGACTTCAGTTCACTGAACCTTGGTGCAGCGGTTCAGGTGATGGCTTATGAGCTGCGCATGACTCAGCTGGCTGGACAGGGTGGCGTTGAGGTGCCTAAAACGAAACAGGTAGCCCATGCTTCTCAGGAGGATATGGAGCGTTTTTACCAGCACCTTTATGAAACTCTCATACAAATAGGCTTTCTTGAACACAGTAGTCATGAGAAGATCATGGCGAAATTAAGACGTATGTACGGACGGATTCGTCCGGATCGTGTAGAGCTGAGTATTCTACGTGGCATTTTGTCCGAAACCGGTAAGTTTGCGAAGAATTCTTTAGCCCCTTCTATAGAGCCAAAAAAGCAAGGCTGACGACTGAATTATGTTTGAGCGACTTAAAGAAGACATCAGAACCGTCATGCAACGTGACCCTGCTGCCAGGGGAACGTTTGAAGTAGTGACGAACTATCCTGGCCTGCACGCGCTGCTGTTGCATCGCGTTGCCCACAAGCTGTGGAATGCCGGGTTCTGTTGGCTGGGTCGCACTCTCTCAACATTCAGTCGCTGGCTGACAGGTGTTGAAATTCATCCCGGAGCCACCATTGGCCGACGTTTTTTTATTGACCATGGTATGGGGGTGGTGATTGGTGAAACTGCTGTTATTCACGACGATGTGACGCTTTATCACGGAGCAACTCTGGGGGGAACCTCGCCGAACAAGGGTAAGGATCACCCGGTGAATCAGGGTAAACGACACCCGACGCTTGGTAACAAGGTGGTGGTAGGAGCCGGTGCCAAAATCCTTGGGCCTTTTACCGTGGGCGAGGGTGCCAAGGTGGGTTCGAATGCTGTTGTCGTAAAAGAGGTGCCGCCCGGAGCCACCGTGGTTGGCATTCCGGGTCGTATTGTTGAGAAGCGGACAGCCATTGACTTCCGTCATCAGCAGATGGCCGAAAAAATGGGCTTTGATGCTTACGCGGTCACAGAGGATATGCCGGATCCGACGTCTAATGCGATTACTGCCATGCTGGATCACCTGAATGCGGTCGAGGGTCGGATGCTGGAAATCTGCAAAGTGTTGGAAAGCAGGGGGTTGTGCGTTGATATGAACCCGATGCCAGAGCTGAACGAAGAGGACTTTGTTTCCCTGAAGGGCAGGGAGAAGGAAAAAGCATAGCGCCTCTTGTTTTGCTGTAAGGGGAGCTAATTTACCGCTGTTGGCTGTTGGCTGTCTGATTTTTGTGATAGTGACGAAGCCAGCGGACTTGTATAAAATGACCCGTCGCTATAAAAATAACTTTTTTAAGCCTTTTAAGCCTTTTAAGCCTTTTAAGCCTTTTAAGCCTTTTAAGCCTTTTAAGCCTTTTAAGCCTTTTAAGCCTTTTAAGCCTTTTAAGCCTTTCCCTTATCATCATTTCCTAGAATTTCATTAATACTTGACTGTTTTACTCAGGTATTCCATAATCGGCACAAATGCTACAGTCAGGCTGAATTTCAGGTGCAGGTCAGCTGACCGGGTTCTGTAAAAAGGCTTTTCAAACACAAAAGTTTTTCAGATACATCAGAACGTTAAGCAAATGATCGGGCAAAGATAGTGCTGATTACAATAACCAGCTTATTGAGAGTGAGAATCCAGCATGCGATTGACCACTAAAGGACGCTACGCCGTAACTGCTATGTTGGACCTGGCGCTGCATGCGGATCAGGGACCGGTAGCCCTTGCCGATATTTCCGAGCGTCAGGGTATTTCACTTTCCTATCTGGAGCAGCTGTTCTCCCGCCTGCGTAGAAATGAGCTGGTATGCAGCGTGCGTGGGCCGGGTGGGGGATACCGCCTCAGTCGTGACAGTCAGGCTATTTATGTGGCCCAGGTGATTGATGCGGTGGATGAATCGGTTGACGCAACTCGCTGTCATGGCGATGGCGGTTGTCAGCAGGGTGCCAAGTGCCTGACGCACCATCTGTGGCATGACCTGAGCAAACAGATTCACGAGTTTCTTGGCAATATCAGTCTGGCTGATCTTGTCGCTAAAAGAGAAGTTCAAAATGTCGCTGTTCGTCAGGACGAACAGCAGGGTCAGGACAACAAGAGTGTGATTAACAGCCTGCTGTAATGCTGTTGCTCACAGGGATAATATGACAGCCTTGAGCGTTTAAAGCGCCTTGTGCGTTTAAAGACGCCTGGAGATGTACGGGATGAAACTACCAATTTACCTTGATTACTCTGCAACGACACCGGTCGATCCTCGTGTCGCCGAAAAAATGAGCCAGTGTCTGGTTGCTGAAGGTAACTTCGGCAACCCTGCGTCTCGTTCCCATGTGTTTGGCTGGAAGGCAGAAGAAGCCGTAGAAGACGCACGTCGTAATGTGGCAGACCTGCTGGGTGCTGATCCCCGCGAAATTGTCTGGACTTCCGGTGCTACCGAGTCTGACAACCTGGCCATTAAAGGTGTTGCACACTTTTATTCCAAAAAGGGCAAGCACATTATCACGTCCAGAATCGAACACAAGGCGGTACTCGATGCCTGTCGCCAGCTGGAGCGCGAAGGTTATGAAGTGACCTACCTTGATCCGGATTCAGATGGCATTATCACGCCGGAAGTGGTGGAAGCTGCCCTTCGCGACGACACCATTCTTGTGAGCCTGATGCATGTCAATAATGAGATCGGCGTCATCAACGATATTGCGGCTATTGGCGAAATTACCCGGGCTCGTAAGATTCTGTTCCATGTGGATGCTGCCCAGAGTGTGGGCAAGCTTCCCCTGGATATGAACACCATGAAAGTTGATCTGCTTTCTGTTTGCGCGCACAAAATGTACGGACCCAAAGGCATCGGTGCCCTGTATGTTCGCCGTAAACCCCGCGTACGTCTGGAAGCTCAGATTCACGGTGGCGGTCATGAGCGTGGCATGCGTTCCGGTACTTTAGCGACGCATCAGATTGTTGGCCTGGGCGAAGCCTGTCGTATCGCGAAAGAGGAAATGGCTATCGACCACGAACACTGCCTGGGTCTGCGGCAGCGTTTCCTGAACCATTTTGAAGGAATGGAAGAAGTGCATGTTAATGGCAGTCTGGAGCAGCGTGTTGCCGGTAACCTGAATATCAGCTTTGCTTTTGTGGAAGGTGAATCTCTGATTATGGCCCTGAAGGATGTTGCGGTTTCCTCCGGTTCCGCCTGTACCTCTGCCAGTCTGGAGCCTTCTTATGTATTACGGGCGCTGGGGCTGGATGATGAACTGGCACACAGCTCTCTGCGCTTCAGCTTCGGTCGTTTTTCAACGTCCGAGGAAGTGGATTATGCCGCTAACCTGGTGAAGGATGCAGTGGTTAAGCTGCGTGAACTGTCACCTCTGTGGGACATGTATAAGGATGGCGTAGATCTGAAATCCGTGCAGTGGGTTGCACACTGAGTGAATTCCAGTGCTGGTCTCTGGCCTGATTGATTATCGAGGCTGGCACTATCACAGAATTGGGTGGGAGGATAGAACCATGGCTTACAGTAAAAAGGTGGAAGACCATTACGAGAACCCTCGTAATGTCGGTAAACTTGACGCCAAAGCGGAAAACGTCGGTACTGGCATGGTCGGCGCACCAGCCTGTGGCGACGTTATGCGACTGCAGATTCAGGTAAGTGATGAAGGGGTGATTGAAGACGCCCGCTTCAAAACCTACGGCTGCGGTGCCGCTATTGCCTCCAGCTCTCTGGCGACAGAGTGGATGAAAGGCAAGACGCTGGATGAGGCGTCCGAAATCAAGAATACCGATATCGCTGAAGAACTGGCTTTGCCGCCAGTTAAAATTCATTGCTCTGTTCTGGCTGAAGACGCCATCAAGGCGGCAGTGGATGACTATCGTAATAAACGTAGCGGTGAATCCGCAGTCTGATTCACCGCAGTGGCAGGGGGAGCCTGCCGCGGTTAATTTAAGTTGGAGTATTGCATGGCGATCACCATGACCGCTGCCGCAGCAAGGCATATCAGGGATCAGCTGGACAAGCGTGGTAAGGGCCTCGGCATCAAGGTGGCTGTTCGTACGTCTGGCTGTTCTGGTATGGCTTATGTACTGGAATTTGTGGATGTTAAAGCTGATGACGACAGCGTATTCGTCAGTCACGATCTGGAAATCCATTCTGACCCCAAAAGCCTGGTGTACCTGGACGGTACCGAGCTGGACTTTGTGAAAGAAGGTCTGAACGAAGGCTTTCAGTTTAATAACCCCAATGTCGCCAGTGAGTGCGGCTGCGGTGAAAGCTTCAACGTCTGATTTTATAGAAAGCCCGACCTTTTTCTCAGGTCGGGCTTTTTACGTTCTTGCCCTTCTAATGATTACCTCTTCTGGATAAGCGCGTTGGCTGCGATTCCCGAAGTTATTTGGAACAAGCATCACCGTGGTTGATATAACAAAGAGCTATTTTGAGCTGTTTCAGCTTCCTGTCGCCTGCCGGGTTGACCTTTCGCTGTTGTCCGGGCGTTATCGTGAACTTCAAAAAGCCGTACACCCTGATCGTTTTGCCGGGGCGGATGATCGTCAGCAACGGCTTGCTATTCAATACGCTGCCTATGTCAATGAAGGCTATGAAACACTGAAATCACCCATGGCAAGATCGCTGTACCTGTTGGAACTGGCTGGTTACAAAGTAGACCTTGAAAAGAATACGGTGATGGACCCAGTGTTCCTGATGGAGCAGATGGCGTTGCGTGAAGCCATGTCAGAAGTGCGTGACCACGCTGATCCGGAAGCAGAGCTGGAACGCCTGGTTGACGAAGTAGACGAGGGGATTGAAACCCTGTTTGACACTTATGAACAGCTATGGCTGGTGGCTAATGAAGAAAGCACTGAAGCCGTCGCCAAAGAGGATGCGCTGAAAACCGCTCAGGATACTGTACGAAAGATGCAGTTCATGGTTAAGCTTGCGGCTGAGCTGGAACAGCTGGAGTCCGAGCTGCTGGATAGCTAAAAACCAGCTGTAAAGATAAGGCAATATAATGGCATTACTACAGATTTCTGAGCCGGGGCAAGCGCCTGAACCGCACCAGAGTAAACGGGCGGTCGGTATAGACCTGGGTACGACTAATTCCCTGGTGGCGTCGGTGCGTTCTGGCAACGCAGACACTCTGCCTGATTATCAGGGTGAGCATATACTGCCTTCTGTCGTTCATTACGGAGAGCAGGGTGTTACTGTTGGTCAGCAGGCTGAGCAGCACATGGTCAGCGATGCGCTGGATACCATTGTTTCCGTCAAGCGTCTGATGGGTCGGGGCTTAAATGATCTTTCTACTCTGGGTGGGGTGATGCCCTACCGGTTTGTAGAGTCTGAAAGTCAGATGCCCCTGATCGAAACCCGCCGGGGTTCGGTCAGTCCGGTAGAGGTATCGGCCGAAATTCTTCGCTCCCTGGCTGAACGTGCCACCGAAACGCTGGGGGGAGTACTGGATGGGGCTGTGATTACAGTGCCAGCCTATTTTGATGAGTCCCAGCGTCAGGCCACAAAAGACGCGGCAAAACTGGCAGGTATTAATGTTTACCGCCTGCTGAATGAGCCTACTGCGGCAGCTGTCGCCTATGGACTCGATCAGGGCGGTGAAGGGCTGATAGCCGTTTACGACCTGGGGGGTGGAACCTTTGATATTTCCATTCTGCGTTTGCAGAAAGGGGTGTTTGAGGTACTGGCAACCGGTGGTGATACCGCCCTGGGTGGTGATGACTTCGACAAGGCGATTGCTGGCTGGATGCTGGTTCAGGCTGGTATTGATGAATCTTCCCTGAATAATGAACAGCATCGGCAGATCATGCTGGAAGGTCGTCGTGCCAAAGAAGCCCTGACTGATCACGATAGTGTTGATGTGTCGTTTGGTGACTGGTCTGGTACGCTGTCTACCGGTCAGTTTAATGAGCTGGCTGATAAGCTGATTGACCAAACCCTGCGAGCGTTCAAGCGTGCTTTGCGGGATGCGGGTTATAAGGTAAAAGATATCGAAGCGGTGGTGATGGTGGGTGGCTCAACCCGAATGCCAAGAGTACGCTCCCGCATTGCTGATTTTGCAAAAAAACAACCTCTGACGTCTATTGATCCGGATCGTGTTGTGGCGGTAGGTGCAGCTCTGCAGGCCGATGTTCTGGCTGGGAATAAATCTGGCGACGATATGTTGCTGCTGGACGTGATTCCACTATCGCTTGGTCTGGAAACCATGGGTGGGCTGATGGAAAAAGTGGTTCATCGTAATACCACTATTCCGGCCGCCAGAGCACAGGAGTTTACCACCTATAAAGACGGTCAGACGGCAATGGCTATTAATGTCTTTCAGGGTGAGCGGGAGTTGATTAGGGATAACCGTTCTCTGGCGCGTTTTGAACTGCGTGGCATTCCGCCGCTGCCTGCTGGTGGTGCTAAAATCCGTGTTACTTTTCAGGTAGATGCGGATGGCTTGCTGGGGGTATCGGCTGAAGAAATGTCTACTGGCGTTAAGAGCAGTATTCAGGTGAAGCCTTCCTACGGCCTGACCGACGATGAAATTGCCCGCATGCTCAGGGACTCTTACTCTCATGCTGTTGATGATCGCAACAGCCGTCGCCTGCTGGAACAGCAGGTTGAAGCGGACCGGTTGCTGGAGGCTCTGGCAGTCGCCATACAGGCTGATGGTGAAGCGTTGCTGAGTCAGGAGGAGTACCAGTCTGTTCTGGCAGATATGGAACAGTTGCAGGCAATCCGCCAGGGAGAAGATGCGGACACTGTCGCCCGTGAAATTGAACGGGTGAGCAAGGCGACGGAAGAATTTGCCGCTCGCCGTATGAATCAGGGTATCCGTAAGGCCCTGTCCGGCCATAGTATTGATGACTTTGAGGAGTCCTGATTATGCCTCAGATAGTATTTTTGCCCCACGAGGAGCTGTGTCCCGAAGGGGCGGTGATTGAAGCTGAACCTGGTGTATCGGTGCTGGATGCTGCTCTGCAGAATGACATTGAGATCGAGCACGCCTGTGAAAAATCCTGTGCCTGTACGACCTGCCATGTCATTGTGCGGGAAGGGTTTGATAGCCTGGAAGAATCCGACGAGTTGGAAGACGACTTGTTGGATAAAGCCTGGGGTCTTGAGCCGGAATCCCGCCTGAGCTGTCAGGCCGTGGTGGCTGATGAAGACCTGGTGGTTGAGATTCCCAGGTACACCATTAATCAGGTTTCAGAGCGTCATTAAACGACGTTCTTTCGTCATTCTTTTGCGCTATAGGCATTTGCGCTATGGGTATTTCTTGCGCTATAGGCATTTGGGGGAGGTGTTATGAGTCTGAAATGGACCGATATTTACGATATTGCCATTGAGCTGTCGGAAGCGTATCCGGATACCGATCCGCAGTTTGTCAATTTTGTTGATCTGCGAAACTGGGTACTGGCTCTGGAAGCTTTTGATGATGATCCGGGCCATTGTGGCGAGAAGATTCTTGAGGCCATCCAGACGGCCTGGATTGAAGAAATCAGTTGAAGGCAGCTGCCTTCTATAAATTCTCGAGCCGAAAAAAGGCCTTGCAGAAAATACATGCAAGGTCTTTTTTTGTTCAATGGTTACGCCAGAAGCGGTCTCCTGGTTGCCAGTGAATGAGATCCTTTGGGTGAAGCACTGCTCTGTAAGGTTTAAACAGGGGGAGTTGCTGCCACTGTCTGACACCTGCGGGTCTCTGTGCGTCAAACCATTGTCCGGTAAAATAGATAAAAGCGTGGGGAATCAGACGACGGACATAAAACAGTTGAGCTGCCGGACAATGTTGAGTCGCCAGCCTTGCCCAGTCGTAGCAATAGCCACTGTTAATGTCTGTCAGAGGTATACGCCACCTCTGGCATATCTGCCGGGTCACTCCATGAAAGACCATTCTGGTCGCCTTTTTTGTCATTGTTTTTATTGGTGTGATTATGCAGCTTCTTGCCGGATATAAAAAGTCAGGTGCTGCTGTGGCGCTGAGATTATCTGCTATGCTGATTGCTCAAACAAAAACCACTTATTTATGGAGTTATGTATGAGTGCCGCAGCTGAGTCGAATGATCCGGATCACACGCTCAACACTCTGACGGATTTTATCAGGATTGTGGGGGAAACCCGGTCTGACGTTAAGATTCTTGATCGTAAGGTTGACTGCAATCAGCAGGAAAACCGTGAACGTTTTGACCAGCTTGAGCAAAAGCTGGATACAAGTGTTGACCGGCTCGATTCAAGAATTGACCAGCTTGAGCAAAAGCTCGACTCAAGTGTCGGTCGGCTTGAACAGAAACTCGACTCAAGTGTCGGTCGGCTTGAACAGAAGCTGGATTCCAGTATCAACCAGCTTGAGCAAAAGTTCGATTCTCGTATCGACCAGCTTGAACTCCTTATCCGTCAGTGTCTCCCAGGTGCCAATAATTAATAGCGACCTGACAACAAGCGCATAAGGAGCACTCAGAAAGGGAGTGTGAGAGAGATGAAACCTCTCTCACTTTGGTCAGCGTTGCAGTTCCGCTTTTACATCAATGTTGTAGGGCAGAGGCGCTACGGTAAAGGGAGTGTCATTTTCAGGCAGGTGTACATCACTGGCTTCAGCGGCTTCTACCCGGATAATGGCAAGCAGTTCAGTTTGGTTAGCATCGGCTGGTGTCACTGCATACAACACTTCACCAATGGTTTTGCCAGCCGCATTGGTCAGCTTGGTATTGGGTATCAATTCAACGGCTGAATGGGCAGTCAAATGGTAACAACGGCTTTTTAATTGCCCCAGGTTCTGCATGCGGGCAACAATTTCCTGCCCGGTATAACAACCTTTGCGGAAGCTGACCGCATTCAGGGTGGGCAGATTCAGATGTTGTGGAATGTATTGCTCAACAGCTTCCGGCAACAGTTCAGGGATAACCGCTTCGATATCCAGCAAACGCCAGTGAGACTGGGAAATCGGTAGGAAGCTCTGTTTCAGTTTGTCCCACCAGGCAGGCAGCTGGTTAGCAGGTAGCCAGAGCTCATAGCGTTCACAGGTGCCGGGAACGGATAATAGCCAGGCACTTTCTTCCACCTTTATGGCTGAATCGCCCTCTGGAGTATTGCCAACGAGTTTCTGAATGGTGCTTTTAATATTGGAACCCGATAAGCCCAGGGCTACCAGCGAGGTATCAATGGACTGTTCTGATTTGAAAAAGACGGCATATTTACCCAGTGTTGTTTGAGTCTGATCCAGAAGCCCTCTGTGCATCGACAGCAAAAAGGCTTTTTCTGAATGGAGCAGGCGGAACGCGCTGTACATTCTGCCTTTGGGTGTGCATGCGGTACTCAGATGGTGTTGGGCAGGCTTGAGCTTGTCCAGATTGTTGCTCAGCTGTCCCTGCAGGAACCGCTGGCTGTCTGGACCACTGACGCTGAGAAACCCGCGATCAGTCAGCAGGCTCATTGCTGGCTGGTGAAGGTCGGCAAGGCTGGCGTGGCTGGCTTGTTCAAGCAATGAGGCGAACAGGGAGGCGTGATCGTTATTCATAATTGGCTCGGATAGGTGGTCTGGAAAATACCAGCGTGTTTGAGTCCAATGATAGAGGAAAGTACCGGCTCGCAACACTGTGACGACTGTCATGGTATGAAAATTTGTTGCTTTGGAAGTCGCTTCCTGGGATAGGCGAATTTATAATGCGGCCATGAGTAACAAGGAGTTTGCCGAATGAAATTAAGTGATGATGATTTTAAACGGGTTCAGTGGCACAGTCGCCGTGGCATGTTGGAGCTGGATGTTTTGCTGGAGCCATTCACCAATGAAGTGTTGAGAGATTTGTCGGCAGAAAATCAGCAGGTTTATGTGCGTCTGTTGGACTGTCAGGATGCGGATCTGTTTTCCTGGTTCATGAGCGAGCAGCGCCCGGATGATAAGTTGTTGGCTGGCATGATTGATACCGTTATCACCTACGCACGGCGTAGCTTTAACACTGATGGTATCTGAAGACGATGAATTGATTGAAATTCGTCTGCACCGGTCCCGTTCTATGCTGGTTGTCGGGGCCGGTGTTCATTTTCTTGCTCTGCTTGCCCCATGGTTTTCGAGCCTTCCCTTTTTCCTGCAATTAGTCGCTTCTTCACTGGTGGTTGTTTCTGTACGAAGTTTTTATCGGCGGCATATTGCCCGGACCAGCCCGGACAGCGTGCTGGCCCTGCGCTATCGCAATGATCAGTGGCTACTGCTGACGAAATCAGGCTGGCATCGGGCCTGGACGACAGGGGCGTTATTGGTAACTCCCTGGTTGATGGCTTTCTGTTTCCGTACTGAAGAGAAAAAGAGCGGGTTGTTACGTGTTGGAATGGGCAGCTACAAAGTCTGTCTCTGGTCTGATAGTGACAAGGCTGCTTCGCTGCATGCACTGAGGTTACGCCTGCTGTTGAGCAGGCATAACCGCAGTGGGAAGTCGGACAGGTATGAATAGTTTGATGTCCTGATTATATGGCAGGTGCTCAGCCCAGGAAGTTAAGGAACGGGGAGATCATCAGGAGCAAGCCAACCACGATGATGATATTAGTTGTCCAGCCACGGTATTTGGCCAGTTTGTCTACCTTATGCACCAGGTAGGCAGGAATCAGGCAGCCGATCAGTCCAAAAACAGGGCTACAAAAGGAAGTGAAATGCAGGATGGGGATATTTGTCACAACGGCCATCCAGGAAAGGAGGATGATGAATACGGTAATGCACTTTCGAATCAGACCGTGGTTAATCTGGTCATCAGTGTAACGGCGGTGCAGTACGTTCATGACAATGCCGGTACAGGCTTCCCGGAATGCCAGGAAGATGGCAAGGAAGGATGTTGCTACCGCGAAGATATTAATCAGAATGCCTAATACTGTTGTCGCTGAACCATCCATATGTTGCGCAATAATAGCCAGAGACGAAATGTTTTGATTAAAAGCATCGGTGGCCTGACTCTGGGTAATGGTCAGGGTAAAAGAGATGGCATAGAAAAAGACAACGCAGAATAAAATGCCGAATGCCATTTTCATGGCTCGTTGTGAGCGATAGCGCGCTTCTTCAGGATTGCGGCACTGTTTCCGAAAAGCGATGGTCATCGGACTCAGAGATTGGATAAACAGAATGGAAGTTAAAGTGAAGGGTAAGGTGATAATGGCATTTTTAAACAGTTCACCTGATGGTGGGACGGCGCTGATATTCGCCACATCCCAGTGAGGCACCATAAATGCACCCAATACAAAAACAATTAGCAATACGGATACGGCCATAAAACCTGAAATCCGGAAGAGAAACTTTTCACTGTAAGAGGCAATGAAAACCATTGTGCTGATTAAGCCCAAACTATAGAGAGGGTTTTCGGAGAGCAGTGAGTCAGTAATGCCAAATGTATGCAAATAAGAAGCGCTGTCATTGGTGATGGCCAGACTGTAAACAAATACCCAGATAACCTGCATAATGAAATAAAGCAGACCCAGTGCAATACCCCAGTTTTTGCCAAGGTATTCAGTGATAATGCTGGAGTAATCTTTACAGCTGTTGGATTCAACAAGGGTATTAATAAACAGTTTCTGAAAGAGATACATGGCTGGGTAGCCAATCAGGGAAGACAGAAGAAAAACCCACACTCCCATCATGCCAACCTGTACCGGCAGGAAGACAATGCCTGCACCGATTGCCATGCCTATGCTCATGACAATCCAGCCCCAGTCCAGCTGGTCAAAGGCAGCGCCTGGTCCCGCCTCTCTTCCTGCTGTAAGAGTGTAGGTGTTTGCTGTCATAATACGTTCTCCAAATTCGAATTTAAGATAGTTTAAAACCTGTCAGATCAGGCAATCAGAAAAAAGAATACGGTTAATAAGCCAGGAAGATCAGATCAATTCCCGGAATTTTGCGAATAAAAAATTATTTTGATTGTTACTCTATTCAGAATTAACAATCAAAAAAGCAAAAGTGAATCTATTAGATATTGCCCGGGTAGAACTATTAAAAAGTGATATAGATCAATAACAGGCGTGTTGTATAAAGCAAAAGTAATCACTGAAATAGAAGTTTAAATAATTAAACAGAGTCTATGCTTTTTCCTGAACAAGTTGCGACGCAAATATATTTGATTGCCTGCCAGGTGTTCAATAGTTGTTTCTGAAAAGAGAAATAATATTTGATTGATATCAATTTTTACTTTTTTGGATGTTCTTTAATGTTTGTTTTCGGTGTGTTTCTTTCAACAAGCATTGTTCAAAGAAACAGTAGAATAATTTTCTGGTTAAAAACCGAGCATTAGATTTGATTTTGTTTGCGAGATAGGTCTGGCTAATCAATTGGAAGCACGGAGGCCTGTAAAAAATGTTGCGTGCTTTTATAGATGTAGATCAATACGCAGTCTATAAATTTTTTGTATGAGGTTGTGATTGTTTTACTTAGGGACAGGTTAATGCCCCTGACGCTTATCTGAGAAGTTAGCGTCAGGGGGAATTTGTAACGGGCAGACCTGCAGCTCAGAAATATCAGGATAATTACTCTATCGCATTTTCAGGACTAAAGTTCTCAGGTGTCAGAATGGTATCTTCAACGGTTTCAGCCATTGCCGGATAGTCCAGCGTATAATGCAAACCTCGTGACTCTTTGCGTGACAGTGCGCTGTCAATAATCAACTCTGACACCAGCGCCAGGTTGCGCAGCTCAATCAGGTCATTACTGATTTTGAAGTGGCTGTAGAAATCATGGATTTCAGACTGTAGCAGTTTGACCCGGTTTCTTGCCCTGAGCAGACGTTTGGTGGTGCGAACAATCCCAACATAGTCCCACATAAAACGGCGAAGTTCTTCCCAGTTATGGGAAATCACAACCCCTTCGTCGGAATCTGTCACCAGGCTGTCATCCCAGTCGGGCAGGGCTTCGTTGTTATTTATAGCGTGGATCGACTGATTGATGGCCTGTGCACAGCTTCTGCCTGTTACAAAGCACTCCAGCAGGGAGTTGCTGGCCAGACGGTTGGCGCCGTGCAGGCCGGTGAAGGCGCACTCACCAATGGCGTAAACGCCCGGTACATCGGTTTGACCCTGATGGTTTACCAGTACGCCGCCGCAGGTGTAATGGGAAGCGGGAACAATCGGTATGGGTTGTCTGGTTATGTCGATACCGTATTCCAGACAGCGTTCATAAATAGTCGGGAAGTGAGAACGAACAAACTCCGCCGGTTTATGGCTGATATCAAGAAACAGGCAATCGGCCCCCAGGCGCTTCATCTCGTGGTCAATAGCGCGGGCAACAATATCACGGGGAGCCAGCTCTGCACGTGAGTCGTAATCAGGCATAAAGCGGGTGCCGTCCGGACGCAGCAGTTGCCCGCCTTCACCACGAACGGCTTCTGAAATCAGGAAAGATTTTGCGTTCGGGTGGTACAGGCAGGTCGGATGGAACTGGTTGAACTCCATGTTGCCAATACGACAGCCAGCACGCCAGGCCATAGCGATGCCGTCGCCGCTGGCACCATCACTGTTACTGCTAAACAGGTAAGCTTTGCTGGCACCGCCACTGGCCAGTACTTGTACTTTGGCTTTGAAGAGGTAGACCTGGTCAGACTTTAGATCGAGGACATAAGCCCCTAATCCTTTTTGTTGCCGGGAACCCAGCTTCTGATTGGTGATCAGGTCAATAGCCAGGTGATGCTCATAAATATCAATATTGGCCTGCCGTCTGACTCTGTTAATCAATGTGTCAGAAATAGCCTGCCCCGTTGCGTCGGCAGCATGTATAATGCGTCGGGCACTGTGCCCACCTTCACGGGTCAGATGAAAGCCGAAGGCGTGGTTTTGTTTTTTATCTTCGGTAAAAGGCACGCCAATATCGATCAGCCATTGGATGCTGTCTCTGCCGTTTTTGACGATATGTTCTACCGCATCTCTTCGGCACAGACCGGCTCCAGCAACCTGAGTATCGTGAGTGTGCTGTTCAAGGCTATCCTCTGATGGGTTCAGGACAGCGGCTACACCACCCTGGGCGCCAGAGGAGGAGCCGGCACTGAGGTTACCTTTGCTGAGTATGGCAACACGCAAATTAGGATCAAGATGCAGTGCCATAGTCAAACCAGCGGCTCCGCTACCAATAATGATGACGTCGTAATTATAAGACTGATGCATTTGAATTCCCTGAACCCTGGTATCTGACGATACTGCATACCCGATCCATAATAGTTGAGATCATGATGATGCCTGCCAGTATGAGCTTGGGAACAGGGTAGTGTCCGTTGCAGTCACCTGGCATCAGGTTTACTGAGTGTCATGGCTCTAAACAGTTTGCAAAGATGTTTAACAGGACGGATATTTTTTAGCATACTTCCAGCCCGCTGTCCGTCAGCTCGTCTGGCAGTTGTTTCAGGTTCTGCCAGCAGAACCTAAAGTCTCAAGTCTTTGGTGCCGATGGATCAACCGAGATGCACTGAAAGATGAGACATTCTTTAAATATACATATAAGGCCTGTAAACGGCTTGTTAGTATATAGAAATTACGGTCGGCACTATAGTACGTTGTGGTGATCCGAATCATCTTTTCAGTAAAAACTGAAAAAAATTAACGAGTTCGGGAACTTTCAGGCCGGATTATGGTCTATAGAGAAGCAGAAAGAATCCGCAGCGCAGAGAACACTTTTTCTCAGGATGCTTTTAGCCGGTTACCACAACCACAAACGGTTCGTGACCGGGGAAAGCCATTATGGGTAATGATGATTGTAAAGCCCATAAATTCAGAAGATAAGTGTCGTTTGCTAGATTTTGAGCAGGGCTGCCAGCAGATGAGGATATTTGCATGGTAGAACCTCAGGAAGCGGATCAACAGCTGGTTGAACGGGTGCAGAAAGGCGATAAAGCCGCCTTTGATCTGCTGGTAATTAAATACCAGCATCGCGTTCTGGGACTGGTCAGTAGTTATGTTAATGACTATCAGGAAGTTCAGGATGTCGCTCAGGAAGCTTTCATCAAGGCTTACAGGGCCATTGACAAGTTTCGGGGAGATAGTTCGTTTTATACCTGGCTGTATCGTATTGCTGTCAATACAGCCAAAAACCACTTGGTTTCTAAGGGGCGAAAGCTGCCAGAATCGGATATCGATGTACACGATGCTGAGTTTCTGGATATCGCAGCCAGCCTTAGAGTGGTGGATACTCCCGAACGGAACCTGTATCGTGATGAAATTGAACGCGTGATCCATGATGCTATTCGTCGTTTGCCGGACGAGCTTCGCACCGCCGTGATGTTGCGAGAGTTTGACGGCTTAAGTTACGACGAGATTGCCCATGTGATGGATTGCCCTGTCGGTACTGTGCGCTCAAGGATTTTTCGGGCCAGGGAAGCGATTGACCGTGAAATTGAGCCGCTGCTTAAACGAGGCTGACTATTTTTTTAAGTAGTATGAAATTCGTCAGGACTTACAGTGACAACCCGTTTTTCCGGTATCATCAGGAGAACGGTAGAAGATAGCACCAGGGGTGTATCTATGAGTGAGAAGCCATCTCACAATCATGCCCGGGATCGTCTGAACGAGTCCCTTTCAGCCACACTGGATGGTCAGGCTTCTGAGCTGGAAATGCGCAGAGTTCTGGAAAAACTGGGCAGTGATGATGACTTGCGTGCCACGGCACGGCGTTACCAGTTGACCGGTGATGCAGTCAGGCATGAGACCAACCAGTTTATGAATATTGATCTTTCCGCCAGCATCCGTGACAGGGTCGAGCAGGAAGAAGTAACCCATCAGAGGCAGGAGCAACCTCAGATTCAGCCAGTAGGCAGGATGGCCAATGTCGTCAGCCTGCTGGATAACTGGTGGTCTTCCATGGGGCGTGTAGCCGTCGCAGCATCGGTTGCCTTTGCTGTGATTGTTGGTGTACGTAACTTCAACCAGGTTGAAGATGTGCATACAGTTGCAGATGTTTCCGACCAGACAACCCTTACCCAGCCATTGCAGATTGCCAGAAATGAATACGGAGCCTCCGGTATCCGTGCGGGTTACAACTCCCGTCAACATGACACGATTACACCAGAACAGTTGGCCCAGGCGCAAAATGTTGCCAGTCGGGCGACCCGCGAGCGTTTTCGTGCTTATGCCCTGCAACATGCAGAAATGAGCGCGGTTCAGGGTGGTCAGGGCATGTTGCCCTTTGCGAGGTTGACCAGTTTCGATACACAGTGAGCTTTATGAAAGGAATGCATTTAAACAGGGGGAGTTTGGCGGCATTGCTGGTGTCTGTGCTGATGTTAACGCCCGTACAGGCGCAGGAAGCTGTGACGGTGAACCAGACTGAACCAGCATCTGAAATTGCGGCAGAACAGCCCCGGGCTTCAGAGCCCAAAGACTGGCTGGAAAGCATGGTGGAAGCCACTCGCAAGCTGACTTATCGTGGACATTTTGTTTATCAGCAGGGTGCCAGTCTGGAAACATTGTCGGTGTTGCACAGTTATCAGAATGGTGATGAGAAAGAACTGATTCGCTATCTGGATGGTCTGCCCAGAGAAGTGTTGCGTCATGGGCGTGAAATTATTTATCTCAGTGCTGACCGTCCGCCTGTCCGTTTTGAGCATGAATCCCTGATGCCTATGGTGGGGCGCTTTACCGGCAATAATCTGGGTAAGTATTATCAATTGCGCCCTGCCGCGCTTGATCGGGTTGCCGGTCGTGAGACTGTACAGTTGCTGGTCGTGCCCACCGACCGTTTCCGTTACGGTTATCAAATCTGGCTTGACCGGCAGAGTAGCCTGATGCTCAAGTCGGTTATGGTTGACAGCGAAGGTCGTATTATCGAACGCATGCAGTTTACCAACCTTGAATTTACCGACCGCCTTTCAGAGCAGGAAATAAAGCTGCTCAGCCGTACGTCTAAAGGCTTGCCTGATGAAACGACTGTGACAATGAGTGCTCCGGAAAAGGGCAATAATGGTAACTGGGGCTGGGAAGCGGGGTGGATTCCTGATGGTTTTGAGGTGCGTAACCGTACACGCCGTAAGTCGCCAGTCAGTGAACGTATGGTGGATACCGTGATTTACTCCGATGGCATCGCGAGTTTCTCAATATTTGTCGAGCCGGATGAAACCAGGGTGTTAAGCCAGTCCTCTGAGCAGATAGGTTCGATGGCGGCAGTATCCAAAGTGTTCCGTAATAATGAAACTTATTTTCATGTCACCGTTGTCGGTGAAGTGCCGCTGGGTACTGCTGAGCGGGTAGCGGTGTCGGTTCGCCCCGGCAGTGATAAACAGGCTGAGAAACGATGATCGAAGAACAGGGGCGGGTGGTAACCGTAGAAGAGGATGCGGTCTGGGTTGAAACCATTCGCAAGACAACCTGCTCCAGCTGTAGTGCCAAAAACGGTTGTGGGCAGCATCTGGCAGAAAAATACAAAAGCAGTAAAACGCACTCCTATATCCGGGCTGTCAACGAAACTGGCTCAATCATCAAGGAACATGATGAAGTTGTCATTGGTATTCCTGAAGATTCTCTGATGAAGGCATCCATGGTCGTTTATATGCTGCCACTGTTAAGCATGATGGCCGGTTTATGGCTGGGCAGTTTTCTGGATCTGGGAGACCCGGTGACGGTACTGCTGGCACTGTCAGGACTGGCCGCAGGTTTTGTGCCTGTGCGAATGCTTGGGCAGAAAGCAGGCGAGTTGTGTCGGGTCCAGGTGTTGAAGGTGACCCCCAGGCTGCTGGACGAGCCGGAACTGGTGCCTATGCGGCCCTGGGTAGCATGAATCTCAGCCTCTGATATCCAGTGCATCAGAGGCTGTTCTTTGAAAGCTGTCTTCTGATTTTTTCTATTAAATCCAGCAATTTCGGATCATTATCGTCTGTTCTTAGCAGTGTTAATTGCCCCATTAGCCGACTCAGCAGCTTGCGCCCTCCGTCAAAAAATTCCAATGTCAGCCATTGCTCTATGCTCTGCAAAAATTGAGGGTTGTTAGCCCTCACTGCCAGCAAGCGGGAAAACTCCTCCAGGTCAATGTGGCTATCATCCGTATTCTGGCTTTGTAGTGATAGCTCTGCAGAGCTTAGAGTTTCGATGGCCTGGAATGTTCTGATACTCCGCTCTGTATCGTTTATCTTCCAGGTATCACGATAGCCACGTGCTTCATATGGGCATAGGTTTGAAGGGTCAGTTCCTCCCCGGCAGTGTCTGGAAATGATTGAACCAGACCTTTCTTCAGTGTCACAATCTTTGTGCATGAAAAAAACATGGTTATGCTGCTGATTCTCACAGAAATATTGATACGGCTCAGCATTGTAGTTATGGCAGAAAATGCAATAATGCCTTACAATGTCTGGTGCGCTTTGAAGGCACTGCAAAGATAAGAGGTTAAGCTCGCTTTGGGGCAGGCTGGAATAAAAGCCCAGTGCGCTTGCAAAGGTTCCCGCTGTATGGCCGTCAAGAGACGCTTGAATCAATTCAAGGCTGCCATTGCCGCCCCAAAGATTATTTTGTCTGAGATTCGGAAGGAGCCTTTCAGTCCATTCCATCGTTTCCCTGTAATAATTTTCCAGCCGCATTCGTTCATGTACCTGCCCCTGCCCCGCATTCTCATCATGCGTTGATTCCTGCCTTTGTACCTCCTGTGCGAGAAAAATCATATAAACCACCCTTTTGCGAATTCTCAACATGACTGAGGGCAGAAGAGAGTTATCCTGCAGAAAGTCTTGTGTTAGTTGCCTCAAATAACTGGGAAGATCCCTTCTTGATGATATAAGGTGAAGCCCTCTGTCCTGAAACCATTGCAAAAGGCCGGGAATGTAATTGCCATCAGCTGGGTTTTCAGGGCTGAACATTACAGTCTCTGGTTGACTGAAGAGTTTAAGCAGCTGGGTACTGAAATCCTCCCAGCCTGTTTCGTTATATTGTCGTTGGCTACCTGAGGTCGTGGTGGCAACCACCCATGGCAACGAGGCATTGTTGTTGCCAATGGTTTGCAGAAGCTCCTGTCTATTGGCAAAAAAGTACAGCAGAGTTCGCAGTAGTCTTAATGGCCGGTTTAGCTGACCAGTGTAATGCAGCTGGAATAATGCCTGCAGTGCTAACTGGTTTTCTCTGGCGACAATCCAGATGAGTGTTTCCAGTTGCCCAGGTAAATGGTTGTGGTTCTGAATATACTGATCAATAACCCCGGATATAGCATTCCAAATTTGATAGCTAGAACTATCGTTTTCCCTAAAGTACTGGTAAGCCTGTTCTAGTGATCTTTCCTGTACGGCTGGCTCTCCAGAAGTCGAGGGAAATGAGGAGTGAACCTCTGATGTTCTTTTATCCGGCTTGTTGGCTTTTTTCCTTTTTTTCTTTCTTTTCTCCTTCTCTTCGGGCTGAGCTTTTGTTGTATCGGCCTGATCAGTAACTGTTCTTGTTTCTGGTGTTTCAACAGGAGAAGGATTTTGAGTATCCTCTGTTAATGATGAAACCTGGGCTGACTCCTGTCTGTCAGAAGCGGCCATGTTCTTGCTTTTCTTATTCCCTTTCTTCTTAGTATTCTTCCCTGATTTTTTATCAGAAGGAGGCTGAGTTGACGATGTAGACGGCTGGGAGTCAGAAGACGTTGCAAGCGAAGCAGAGGGCTGCTGTTGATGCTGATTTTGGGCCATCTGTCTGGCATTTTGATCTTTCTGTTTTTTTTCTAACTTTTCTTTTATTTTTTTTTGTTTTTTTTCAAAAGCTATTTTCTGTTTCTGTTCTTCCTCTTTGTTTTTTTTGGATATAGCTGCCTCATCTTCTTTTGATAGTACTTTCAATTTAGGCAGAGAGTACCTATTTTTGTCTCTTTTTTTTCTGCGAACTTCAGTGTCTGATGTTGAAGGTGTCGATGCTGCCGGTAATGCATTTCCGTTTGAAACTGTCGGTTCTTCTGGAGCATTATGCGTTTCTGGTTGTTGGTTATGACCTTGCTTGTGGGATGGAGTTTTTGCTTTTCCTCTGTTTGTATTTGTATCTGTTGATTGTTGTCCCGCTGCCCCAGAGGCCTGAGCCATACTGTCAGCGGCAGGCTGTTGTTGTGTGGGTCTGGGAATTTTTAGTATTTTTGGAACTTTAACTCTTTCCGTGGGTTGAGGAGCAGGAAGGTTCGGAAACTGCTCTTCATAGTTGCCAGAAAAAGCTTCCTCTTCAGCAGGGTTGGCTGGCTGGTTTTGTTGTGCCACGGGGGTGTTGCCGCCTTGTGCAGTTATAGTGGAAAACCGCTGATCTCTTGGTAGTATTTTTTTGTCGGGTTGCCTGCCGGGAGGTTCCATTGGTAAAGGCTTGAACTGTGTTCTTTTTGTGCTGGATTTGCCCTGAGATGAAGGTGGATGTTTATCAGTACTGGATGTAGTTTGGGATGGAGTCTGGCGCTCCTCTTTCTTCGCAGCCCTTTTAGGAGGTTGTTGCCTGATTTTGCGACTGTTCTTAGCTTGATATGCCTCACGTAGTACTTTAGGTAGAATTGATAGATTGCTTTCGGGAATTTGGATGCCTTGCAAACGATCCAGAATATAGTGTGCATCCTGAACTGAAAAAGATTGTTGAAAGCCGGGATGTGATGCAAAGTATCGGATCAGTTCATCATTATCAATCTCCAAAGACCTTCTGAGAATTACAATTAAGTTGTCTAGCAAATCCTGTTTTTGTTTCGGTTCTGGTAGATAATCTGCTGGTTTGCGCTGTTGGTCTTCGGGGGGCTTTCCGCCGTCGCCATCACCGTCGCCTCCGCCACCACTTCCTGAGGGCCCGGAGAAGGAAGACTGAGAGTTTGGTTGAACTGGTTGACTATGGCCTGATGAAGTTATTTTATTATGTGATCTTTTTTTGTGCTGGGGGTTAGTGCGGGTATCCGGTGTCTGCAAATACCGACTATGACGAGGCAGGGAATGAATATCTGTTTTGTCGTTAGATGTTATCAGGTTATTAAAGTTGTAAACTCCAGTCATCATGCCGATCAGGGCAGGCAGTGCAGACACCTCAACAGTAGTACCAGCCTGCTGGCAATACAGGCCTTCTGAAAAAACGAAAGTAACCCATAGCAGCGTTGCGGATCCGATACGCCAGAGCATGACATTAAACCTTCATCGTTTTTTATAGTTAGGAACCTGTCGCTGGTTTCAGTAAGATCAAACAGCAAACGAGTAGGTAAATGTAGATGTCTTTTAGACTTTTGTGGAAAAAGTTTCGAGATGGCACACCAAAAATTTTGGTAGCATTACTCAGGGGCGCTTAATGTCCGAAATAGCTCTTTAGGAAATGTTTACAGAAGCTTGGCGGGCACGATACAGATTAACCGGACTTTAAGCGCTATTTTATAACCTTGTGGAGAGCTGAAGGCGATAAGTCGAAGCAGAGAAAAATCGCCCGATAGTCAGGCTCAAAATCTACAGGAATCTCACCTGAACCAGGAGGAGTCAGCTTCATGAAAGTTGGGGAAACTATTTTGAAGAGAGGTGACAGGCAGGGGACTTCTCATCTCTTTAAAAAATCACTGCAACTCATCGGTGCCTTTTTGCTCACTACACTACTGGTGGGTGCTGTACCTATTGTCAAACCGCCTGCCAATATGCAGGTCTTGCCAGACTTTGCCACGCTGTTTGAGCAGGCATCGCCAGCCGTTGTTAATATCAGTACGTTATCTACCCCGAAGAATAATCGCAGTCAGTTCTATGGTCCGGGTGGTGAAGATTTGCCTGAGATTTTCCGGCGTTATTTTGGTGTGCCGATACCGGATGAACCATCCGGCGGACGCCCGCAACCCATGTCCTTAGGTTCGGGTTTTATTATCTCAGATGATGGTTACATTCTTACCAATAATCATGTGGTCGATGGAGCTGACACCATTATCGTTCGACTCAGTGATCGCAGTGAAAAAACAGCAGAGCTGATTGGTGCCGACAAGCGTTCAGACCTGGCACTCCTTAAAATCAAGTCAGACCGGAAGCTGCCGGTGGTAAAAATGGGTCGTTCTGATGAAGTTCGCCCGGGTGAATGGGTGGCTGCTATTGGCTCCCCCTTTAACTTTGAGTACTCCATTACCAAAGGTATTGTCAGTGCCAAGAATCGCAGTCTGCCCAGCGATTCCTATGTGCCTTTTATTCAGACCGATGTTCCGATCAATCCGGGTAACTCCGGCGGTCCGTTGTTGAACATGAGCGGAGAGGTGATTGGTATCAACTCACAGATCTTTACTCGTTCCGGTGGCTTTATGGGGCTGTCGTTCGCTATTCCGGCCGATCATGTGAGCTGGGCTGTGGAGCAACTGAAAGACAAAGGTTATGTCACTCGTGGCTGGCTGGGTGTTGCGATTCAGGAAGTGGATCGTGATCTCGCCGAATCCTTTGGCTTGAAAAAACCGATGGGTGCTCTGATCAGTCAGGTGGTACCCGGAGGTCCTGCCGACAAGGCGAAACTGCACCCGGGCGATATAATCGTCAAACTGAATGGCAAAGACATCATGCGCTCCAGCAACCTGCCGATGGCGGTGGGCGTTATCACGCCGGGTAAGAAGGCTGAAGTCGAGCTGATTCGTAACGGCAAGCGTAAAACGTTGAACGTTGAAGTGGGTGAGCTGCCTGACGAACATGGCAGTCCTGCTGAGAGGAAAGCCAAGCCTGACACCAGAAACCGCCTGGGCATTCAGGTGGAAACCCTGAATGATGACTATCGCAATAAGCTACGTCTGGATGATGATGCCAGAGGTGTTGTGGTGATCAGCCTGGCTTCCGGAATCGGCCGCAGTATTGGCCTGCGTCAGGGGGATGTGATTACCCATCTGAATAATGAGCCGGTAGAGACGTTGAAAGAATTTGATGAAACTGTACGCAAGTTGCCAAAAGATCGCTCAATTTCCATGCGGGTTGTGCGTCAGGGGCGGCCTGCCTATATTTCTTTCCGTCTGACGGATTAAAGGTTTATCAGACTGTTCAGGCCGCAGTTGTGGAGTGGCGGCCCGACATGCTGTAGAATCTACTTTAATTACAGCAGCTTCAACTATCCCACCCTGTCGGTTTTTTAACCGGTGATGGTAGTGCGGTGACGGTGAAGACCCTGCAAGCTGAACAACTGTCCCCGTTGGAGTGGTAACACGCCTGGCGGGGACATCTTTTTTGTAGTGATGCAATCGTGAGCGATCTTAGCCGTATTCGGAATTTCAGTATTATTGCCCATATCGACCATGGCAAGTCGACATTGGCAGACCGTTTTATCCAAACCTGTGGCGGCCTTTCCGACCGTGAAATGCAGGAACAGGTACTGGACTCCATGGAGCTTGAGCGTGAGCGCGGGATCACCATCAAGGCGCAAAGCGTAACCCTGGATTACACCGCCAGAGACGGTGAAACCTATCAGCTCAATTTTATCGACACCCCCGGACACGTAGACTTCTCTTATGAAGTTTCCCGCTCCCTGTCTGCCTGTGAAGGGGCGCTGCTGGTGGTCGATGCTGCCCAGGGCGTAGAGGCCCAGTCGGTAGCCAACTGTTACACCGCCATTGAGCAAGGGCTGGAAGTGATGCCCGTCCTGAACAAGATGGACCTGCCTCAGGCTGAACCTGAACGGGTTGCCCAGGAAATCGAAGAGATTATCGGTATTGATGCCCTTGAAGCGGTTCGCTGCTCAGCCAAGAGTGGTCTCGGCATTGAAGACGTTCTGGAAGAACTGGTGAAAACCATTCCAGCTCCGGAAGGCAACCTCGACGACGAACTGCAGGCGCTGATTATCGACTCCTGGTTCGACAACTACCTTGGCATTGTTTCCCTGGTGCGTGTAAAGCACGGTGTGTTGCGCAAGGGTGACAAGATTCTGGTGAAATCCACCGGCCAGGCTTATGGTGTCGACAGCGTTGGTATCTTTACGCCGAAAATGAACGCTACCGGTGAGCTAAAAGCGGGTGAAGTAGGTTACGTTATTGCGGGAATCAAGGACATTCAGGGCGCGCCAGTGGGTGATACCCTGACCCATGCCAAAACCCCGGACGTGGCGGCACTGCCTGGTTTCCAGAAAGTGAAGCCGCAGGTCTACGCCGGTTTGTTCCCGGTCAGCTCGGATGATTTCGAGAACTTCCGCGAAGCACTGGAAAAGTTGAGCCTGAACGACGCTTCCCTGTTCTACGAACCGGAAAGCTCTGATGCGCTGGGTTTTGGCTTCCGCTGTGGTTTCCTGGGCATGCTCCACATGGAGATCATCCAGGAGCGTCTGGAGCGTGAATACAACCTGGATTTGATCACCACGGCACCCACCGTAATCTACGAAGTGGAATTGAAAAATGGTGATGTGGTAGAGGTCGATAATCCGTCTCGCCTGCCTGACCCGGCTGCTATTGAAGAAATCCGTGAACCTATTGTTCAGGCCAGTATTCTCGTGCCTCAGGACTACCTGGGCAACGTGATCAGCCTGTGTGTCGAGCGTCGTGGTGTGCAAAAAGATATGCAGTTTACTGGCGGTCAGGTGTCAATCACCTATGATTTGCCGATGAACGAAGTAGTGCTGGACTTCTTTGACCGCATCAAGTCGGTCAGCAGAGGCTTTGCGTCGCTGGATTACAGCTTCGACCGCTTTGAGGCGGCCAGAATGGTGAAACTGGATATCCTGATTAACGGCGAGAAAGTTGACGCTCTGGCACTGATCGCTCACAAGGATCACGCCATTCCCCGTGGTCGTTCACTGACTGAGAAAATGAAAGAGATTATTCCCCGTCAGATGTTCGACGTAGCGATTCAGGCAGCTGTAGGTGGACAGATTATTGCCCGAACCACCGTTAAGGCATTGCGCAAGAACGTGACGGCAAAGTGTTACGGTGGCGATGCCAGTCGTAAACGTAAGCTGCTCGAAAAGCAGAAAGCGGGTAAGAAGCGTATGAAGCAGGTAGGCCGCGTAGAGATTCCACAGGAAGCTTTCCTGGCGGTTCTGAAAGTGGACAAGTAACAGGAGGCTTTTGCCTCCTTTACGTGAACGGTACAACAATCAGATCAGGTGACTGAGAACAAATAACCATGGATATTAATTTTCCGTTATTGCTGGTCATTGCAGTGGCTGTTACCGGGGTCATTGCACTGGCTGACAAGCTGGTGTTTCTGCCTCGTCGTCGCGCGGCTGTTGCCAGCTATAAGGCAGGTTTGACCGGTGAGGTTGACCAGAAGGTCATTGACGCTTTGGAAGAACCGCCTTCTATTATAGAGACTTCAGTTTCTATTTTTCCGGTACTGGCACTGGTACTGGTTTTGCGCTCGTTTCTGTTTGAGCCTTTCCAGATTCCATCGGGTTCGATGATTCCGACACTGGAGGTGGGGGACTTTATCCTGGTCAACAAGTTTGATTATGGCCTGCGCCTGCCGGTGACCGGAACCAAAATCTGGTCCAACAACGAGCCGCGGCGTGGTGAAGTGATGGTGTTCAAGGAACCGCAGAATCCAGACATCAACTTTATCAAACGTGTGATTGGCGTACCGGGCGATGAAGTCCGCTATGTGGATAAAGCATTGTTTATTAATGGTCAGAAGGTTAAAGAGCAGCTGGTGGCGAATCTTAACGATGGTCATCCGCACAGTCTTTACAACGAAACCATTGGTGACAGCCATCACCAGATCCGCAAGGATAAAAATCTGCGCAGCCTGATGGCTGAAGGTATCTGGCAGGTTCCGGAAGGCATGTACTTTGTTATGGGTGATAACCGTGACCGCAGTAACGACAGTCGCTACTGGGGATTTGTGCCGGAACAGAACATTGTAGGCAAGGCCGTTTACATCTGGATGCACTGGCCGAGCTGGACAAAGCTGCCTAACTTCAAGAACAATGGAAGTATTGATTAATTATTGAGTAGCAGTCCTTATTCGACTTGTTGTTACTGATGTGAGTGGGAAAGATCCGGAAGTCTGGACAATTGCGAAGCCGCCGGGGGTCAACTCTACAGCGGCTTTTTATCAAGGAGAGAGCAATGACTGGAATGAGAAACAGGCAAAAAGGTTTGAGCATACTCAGTATGCTGATGACTATAATGGTCGGTGGTCTGGCCGTTATGACCGCTATAAAGCTGGGACCTTTATACATGGATGACTTCGCTGTTTCCCAGGTCCTGAAGTCTCTGGATAAAAAACCAGATATCGCCTCAGCCAACAGTACGGAAGTGAAGGACTGGTTTAACAAAGGTCTGCAGACCAACCTGATTGAACTGCACCCGGAAGAATTTCGGGTAATGCAGGACAGATACGACGGAGTCAGTATAAAAATTGACTATGAACGTCGTATCCGCTTTATCAGCAACGTAGACCTGATCGTATCTTTTGAACATGACTGGAAAGTAAAATCTCAGTGAAGTCTGATGAACTTGCCCGGCTGGAACGCAGGCTGGGCTATACATTTTCTGACCGCAGTCGTCTGGAGCTGGCTCTCACGCACCGCAGCAGCGGTAGTCGCAATAATGAGAGACTGGAGTTCCTGGGTGACTCCATCGTTAACTTTGTTATTGCTGAAGCGTTGTACGAGCTGTTTCCCGATGCCCGTGAAGGCCAGTTGAGTCGGCTTCGCGCCCGCATGGTGCGCGGTGTGACACTGGCAGAAATAGGGCGGGAATTTGAGCTTGGAGACTGTCTGCGACTGGGCTCCGGCGAGTTAAAAAGCGGCGGCTACCGTCGTGAATCCATACTGGCAGATGCGGTAGAGGCCATTATTGGCGCAATCTACCTCGATGCTGGCATGGAGACCTGCCATGAGCGCATTCGCAGCTGGTTTAAAGACCGTCTTGCCGGACTCTCTGTCACAGATCAGCAGAACAAAGACCCGAAAACCCGTTTGCAGGAATTTCTGCAGGCACGACAGAAAACTCTGCCCAAGTACCGTGTGACCGGTATCGAAGGCGATGCCCATAATCAGGAGTTTACCGTTCTCTGCGAACTGGAAGCCATGAGCATCAGCAGTCAGGGGAAAGGATCAAGCCGACGCGGTGCAGAGCAACAGGCCGCCCGCAAGGCACTGGAATTATTGGGAGCGAAAAGCTCATGAGTACTGAAGTAAACGAGCTGAACCTGTCTGTGCAGAGTGATGAGAGTACCCGTTGTGGCTATGCGGCCATTGTCGGTCGTCCCAATGTGGGCAAATCGACACTGCTGAACCATATTCTTGGTCAGAAATTGTCTATCACATCCCGACGCCCACAGACTACCCGCCATCAGGTGCTGGGTATCAAGACCGAAGAGGGTGTGCAGACGATTTATGTTGATACGCCCGGAATGCATAAAGAGCAGAAAAAGGCGATCAACCGCTACATGAACCGGGCAGCAACCAGTGCTTTGACGGGTGTTGATGTCATTGTGTTTGTTGTGGATCGTTTGAAGTGGACCCATGAAGATCAACTGGTTCTGGATAAACTTAAGCATGCGCCCTGTCCGGTGATTCTGGCGATTAACAAGGTGGATCAGATTCAGGACAAGGCTGAACTGATGCCTCACCTTCAGGAGCTGGGTAAGAAATACGACTTCAAGGCGATCATGCCAATCTCAGCGCAGCAAGGTCATAATCTGAAAGACCTGGAAAGCCTGATTGAAGGCATGATGCCGGAAAGCATTCACTTTTATCCGGAAGATCAGATTACTGACCGCAGCTCCCGCTTTCTGGCAGCAGAGCTGGTGCGGGAAAAGATCATGCGTCAGCTGGGCGATGAGTTGCCCTATGAAATGACGGTAGAAATTGAAGAGTTCAAGCACGAAATGCGACCTAAAGGTCCGTTGCTGACGATTAGCGGCCTGATTCTGGTAGAGCGTCCGGGACAGAAAGCCATCGTGATTGGTGATAAAGGCGCTCGCCTGAAAACCATTGGTCAGGAGGCTCGAAAGGATATGGAACGTATGTTCGATTCCAAGGTGATGCTGAACCTGTGGGTGAAGGTGAAAGGTGGCTGGTCTGATGATGACCGCGCCCTGAAGAGTCTTGGTTACGACTATTCTAAATGACTCTTTTAACAGCCCTTTTAAATAGCTATCCCAAATAAAAGTCTATGAATGATCTGAGCGCAGCCTGGCTGTTGCATAGCAGACCCTATAAAGAGCGCTCAGTCATTGCTGAATTCCTTGTGGAAGACTATGGTCGTCTGGCTATGGTGGTGCGAGGGGTTCGGCAGGCGAAATCAAGAACAGCCCCCTTGCTACAACCTTTTACCCGGGTCTGGTTAAACTGGCGCGGACGCAGTGAACTGAAAACCCTGACTAACATCGAACTCTCCCGATCCATTCGCCTTTCCGGGCAATCCCTCTATTGCGGCTTCTATGTAAACGAATTGATCATGCGCGCGGTTCTTCCCGGACAGCGGATGGACGGTTTGCCTGAGCTGTATGAAAAGGTTATCGAAATGCTACAGGGTAACGAGATGCTTGAACCGGTTTTGCGCTGGTTTGAGCTGGAACTGCTGGAGCTGACCGGTTATTTACCTGACCTTGAGCACGATGTGGCAACGGGGCAGGCGATTCAGCCCGATGCCAGTTATCGTCTATTGCCGGAGCAGGGACTGACAGGGCTGAAGGCTGATATGCCGGTCAAGGCTGACTGTTTTACCGGTGCTGCTTTGCAGGCTATGGCGGCGAGGGACTTTACCCAAGGCCAATGGTTGCCTTCTTGCAAGCGTTTTACCCGACTGGCCCTGTTGCCTCTGATTGGTGAAAAACCTTTGCAAAGCAGGGAGCTTTTCACCAGAACAGACAGACGTGATACAGTTTTGTCCTCAGTTGAGTGACATGACCAGGTTTAGCCCTTTAAGTTTAACAAGGAGTATCTGCATGATTCCCCATCAGCGTATTTTGCTGGGTGTAAATATTGACCATATTGCCACCATTCGCCAGGCTCGTGGTATCAGTTACCCCGATCCGGTTCAGGCCGCTATTGAAGCAGAACAGGCGGGAGCTGACGGTATTACCCTGCACCTGCGGGAAGACCGCCGACATATTCAGGATCGCGATGTTCGATTGATTCACCAGGTATTGCAGACCCGTATGAACCTGGAAATGGCGGTGACAGAGGAAATGTTGTCGATTGCTGAAGAAGTTCAGCCTCAGTGTGTCTGCCTGGTGCCGGAAAAAAGACAGGAGCTGACCACTGAGGGCGGGCTGGATGTTATAGGGAATCAGGCTGCTATTGCTGCTGCCTGTCAGCGTATGGCAGCACAGGATTCTGAAGTGTCATTGTTTGTTGATCCGGATGTTGATCAGATTCAGGCTTCTGTTGATGCGGGTGCTCCGGTGATCGAACTGCATACCGGTGCGTATGCCGAAGCGAGCAGTCATGAGTGTATTCGTGCTGAGCTGAAACGTCTGGAGCATGCGACGGAATACGCACTGAGCAAAGGCCTGGTTGTTAATGCGGGTCATGGCCTGAATTACCAGAATGTTGAGCCTGTGGCTGCAATTGCGGGAATCAATGAGCTGAATATTGGTCATGCCATTATTGGGCGCGCGTTGTTTGTTGGCCTGAAAGAGGCGGTTCGGGAAATGAAAACATTGATGCTAAGGGCATCCCTGCATCGATGATTGCCGGAATTGGAACGGATATCGTACGCATAGAGCGCATTCAGAAAGTGTTGAAAAAAAACACTGGTGAAGCTTTTGCCCGTCGTATATTGACCGCTGCTGAAATGGTTGTTTTTTCACGGCAGGCGAATCCTGCGGCTTATCTGGCAAAGCGTTTTGCCGCCAAGGAAGCAGCATCAAAAGCATTGGGTACTGGTATTGGCAAAGTGTCGTTTCAGCACATGGAAGTCAGCAATGATGAACTGGGCGCTCCACTACTCACGTTCAATGGCTATGCCATGGAATTACAACAACAGCGTGGCATTCACTCAATCCATCTGAGTCTGTCCGATGAGGTGGATGCTGCTGTGGCATTTGTTGTCCTGGAGTCTTGAGCGTTTTATGAAGGCGGGGCAGAGTCTTCTGCCCTGCGAATAAACAGCAGAGTGGAAATAAAAGCTTCTCAATTTATGCCAGGCTAAGGTTATTCAGTTATAAGTAGGGCGTGAGAATAGGTATCTGTCGTATTTATTCTCTGACCTGATCCGAAACTTTGCATTTGCCGTATATATTCTCTGACCTGATCCGAGATTTTGCATCCGCCACTATTATTCATTACTGCCTCTTCGATGAAGCAAGAGATGACACCAAACGACAGATATTATCTATAATATGTGCAATCAACATTTTATTTTGCACAATTCACGAAATGACTCCATATTTGACCCTGCATTTCATCTAATCAATTTTTTATCGTCGTTTACCTTCTTGGGAAACCCCTTTTTTTCCTAGGTGGAGCCTCAAGAGTGCCATTGGTTCGGAGATCAAAAGGTTAATCGTTGTGATACAACAAGTTTTTAAGATCAGCAACACGCAATCTGCAAATTGTACCTGGTATGAGGGAAGGCTAAGAGGACGAACCCGTATGTTCGCCCGTACCCTGGGTATTGACGAAGGGTTAAGTTCAGGTATGACCATAACATGGTTGAAAAAAAGCATTGCCTCGAATGGTAGGGGAATTTTGCATTCAAATGAGCTTGGTTCCCAGCATTTAATGGCAATCATACAGGGGGGCTGTGCGTGGTGGTCTACGTTTGCAGGTAGAAAGACCGATGTGATTGATATGTTAATCTTCTTGATCCAAAGTCAAAATCTGGTAGCCCGTTGTGGCGTTTGTGGAAAAAGTTTTGCCTTATTCCCCCTTGAACAAGTTGTTAATTGGGCATTAAGCAAGCCCGGTTATTTGCTGTTTTATTTTGGAAAAAAACAAGAATTTACGGGAATAACAGGAGCGAATACACGGTCAGACGCTGGTGATGCACCGAATAGGATGGAGGGTTCCCGTACTTTCTTTGGTGCCACTTCACTTGGTGCTTTCAGCCATATGTTAGGTATACGATGTGAAGGCAGAATCTTGCAAATGTTTGACGCGGACCAGGGTTTATTCCAATACTCAACTGTATCCGACTTTAAGCAGCATATGAGAAGCTACTTTTCTACAACCCCCCCTGATCCTATAGGTATGGAGTGGGATTGGGTAATTATGTCCGTGAAAGAAGATAGGCTTTCTATCGGGGCACGGGTGTAAGCCCGTCATTCAATGCAAAACTAATGCTTGTTAGAGTAAAAAAACACAAAGTCTTGTTGATGCTCTCCCTTAGGGAGTACTCAAAAGCTTCTGAGTTGGTCACATGCAACCTGAACTACAGCCATAGATAAATAAGAACAAAAGTACAGAAATATACCCGATCAACCTATTTGATTCATGACTAAAAAGAACCGTAGAAGGAGTGCTTTTGATTATTGATTGTAATTTACAATATGAAATTATACAGGGCGACAGTCGACTTTTTGTAAGTGTGAGTAGGATTCCATATTTTTATTTTCTGAATTTTCTTGATACCAGTGCTGTAAGCGCTGAATGGCAGAAAACAGGTGTTTGAGCTGTGTTTGAATCTCAGACATATCGATTGACTCATCCTGCTTTAACAGGCTCTCCAATTGATAGCAACCCTCCTCCAGTTCTGGTACACCACAGTAACGACATGAACCATGCAGGCGATGAACCCGATCCAGTAAACCTTTGTGGTAGTGGTGCCGGGCATGTCGCTGCAATGTTTCGAGATCGTTATCCAGCCCTTTAACCAGCATATCAAGCATTTCATCGGCTAGTGCCGTGTTTCCACCTGCCAGCTGAATGCTTCGTTCCCGGTCTACCGGACCATTTCTGCTTGTGACTTGATTGTCAGTGAAGTGGTTTTCCCGAAGTATGGGATTATTCTGAACTGGTTGGCTGGTCCAGCGACTGACCATACTCGTCAATTGTCGTGCATTAACCGGCTTGGTCATATAGTCATTCAGACCGTTTTGTAGAATCAGTTTCTTTTCATCGGGCAGGGCATGAGCCGTGACCGCAATAATCGGTAGAGAGCTGCCTGTATGTTCCATTGACCGTATCTGTCGTGTTGTTTCAATGCCATCCATGCCAGGCATCTGCACATCCATCAAAATCAGGTCAAACAGGGTAGACTGACACAGTTTAATCGCTTCAAAGCCACTGCTGGCGGTTTTGACGGACTGGCCCATATTGCTCAGCATGGTTTTAAGCAGCTTTACATTGACCGGATTGTCGTCAACCACGAGAATTGACTGCTTTGTTTGTGGCGGGTTTTGACTGTTGAAACTACGTCTAAATCGCCTGCCAGCATCTATATCTGTCAAGGCAACCAACAGTCGTTGCTGACCAACGGGTTTGGACAATGTACTAACCTTGTCAGGTAGTACATCCGGGTGTTCATAGGTTGTGCTGGTGGTGGTCAGTACGACGACCGGTGTATTTTCAGACAGTTCGGCAGCTTCTGTCAGGACCGTTGTCAGTGAGCGGTCTTCCTGACTGATGATAATCAGGTCAAACTGGTTAGACTTCAGCTGTCTGGTAACATCCTGTCTCTGTCTCAGAGGGGCTACAACGCAGTTCAGCCGTTCAAGCTGGTGGGTGATAGCCAGTCTGGACAATTCCTGAGGCTCATACAGCAAAACGGAGCGTTTTTTTGTAGTAGGTGCTTTTTTCACCGCTCTATTATCGGTAGCATAGCTGCGAATGGTAAACCAGAAACTTGACCCCCTGCCCAGGTCTGAATCCAGCCCGATTTCACCCTGCATCTGTTCTACCAGACTTTTACTAATGGCGAGACCTAGCCCAGCCCCCCCGGCTTTTCTGCTGCGACTGGAATCTGCCTGGGAAAACGCCTGGAACAGTCTTGAATGTTGTTCCGGTGTCATACCGGTGCCGGTGTCTGTCACCGTGAATTTCAGTGTTATTAAACCATTATCGTCTTTATGCTCAAGCATGACTCGAACGGCAACGCTGCCATTATTGGTAAATTTAATAGCATTGCTGACCAGGTTAATCAGGATTTGCGACAGTCGTTGCCGGTCGCCCATGATGTCATCAGGGGTATCGTTATAAATGAAACTGACCAGCTCCAGTGACTTGTGACAGGCGGCGGGAGCCATAATAGATAGTACGTCGTCTATCACAGAGTGCAGATTTAAACGGCTGTTGTCGAGTTCCAGCTTGCCTGCTTCCAGCCGCGAGAAATCCAGAATATCGTTTAGCAGCGACATCAGTCCCTGTGCTGATTTCTCAATGGTGGTCAGGTATTCCCGCTGCTGGGGTTTCAGTTCACCTTCCAGCATCAGGCTGGTGTAACCAATAATACCATTCAGTGGCGTTCTGATTTCGTGGCTCATATTCGCAAGGAATTCGCTTTTGCTGCGACTGGCCTTCAGGGCTTCTTTCCTGGCAAGATCCAGCTCAACGTTCTGGATTTCAATGGTCTCCAGTGTTTCCTGCAGCTCCTCTGTCGTCTGGTCAACGCTTTTACGCATGGCGTCGCTGGCCTCTTCAATGCTGTCGAGCAGAGTGTTGATGCTGGATTCCAAATCATGCAAGAGGCTGGTGGGAGTAGTGTTAAGTCGTTGATGAATTTTGCCGCTGCTGATAATGGCCAGGTGGTTCATCATCTGTTCCAGCGGATACAGTATGGAGCGTCCGAGTTTGAGACAGAAAATGGCTCCTGCCCCTAAACCAAGCAATACCAGCAGAGCACTGAATGCCAGCGATCGGTATTTTTCCAGGTTAGTTGTTGCGTAGGAGTATTCAACCCGCAGCCAGCCAATAATGTTTAAGTTACTGTACAACGGTGACGTTACCAGCAACGATTCATCGCCAGATACCAGTGTTTGCAATGTAGGGAATTTCTTCAGGTCTTCAGTAGCGCTGAGCCTTGGACCTGCATGAACTATTTTGTTTCCATACTCGTCTTGGAGACTAACCGCTCTGACATCGCTGTCTTCCAGTGCCAGGGAGGACAACTCCTGCACCTGATCCATGTCTCCGTCAGTCAGGGCAATATCGATAAACGTCGCTAAACGCGCACTGTTGCTCTGGGCTTTTTCTAACAACAGGTGCTCCAGTTCAGAGAAGCGAGTCCAGAGATAGAGGCTGCCCATGACCAGTGAGATGATTATGCCCGGAAGCAGTGCCATCAGGAGAATTCTCTGCTTGACTGCCTGTGTCGTATTATTTTTTGAATAGGGGGTCATGCCGTGGCGACAGCCTGTTTATTAGTATTATTATTTTGGCGAATAATAATGTTATTGCTGAGAATAGGGAAGAGGTAGAGGGTCATTAACGGCTAAGTTCGTGTATTTTTTTCAGCACGCTGTTCTTTTGATTAACTTCCAAGGTTAGTTCAGCAACTCTTTTGTTGAGGTCCGCGATTTCTTTTCTTTGCTGTTCCGCTCTGGCACTCATGTCTTTAAACTTCTGTTCTACTCTGCTGGCTTCCAGTACCCGGACATCAAATTTTCTTTGCCATTCTTCTTCTTTGGTCTTTGATAGTGTTTGAAGTTGGCTTATCTGTTTTTCCTTTTCATCCAGTGCCTCTGATTTTTCTGTGATTGTCTGTGCAGCCATTGTCAGGAGTTTATCCTTGGGGAGTTCCGGCTTTGCAGCTAAAACCTCACGAAGATGATTTAAAGATTCGTTATATGTGGAGGGCTTGTGTTTTTTTGTTTTCTCTCTTGTGCTTACAGATTCTGTCTTCCTTTTTATGCGTGCCTGGTGTATTTTCTCTTTGTGCAGTTTTTCCCACTTTAAAATATTTTTATATCGTAATCCCGTTGCAAACAGGTTTATATCCGATAGTCGACCGGCGTTATTTTCGTCTGGTACTGACACGGTGTGCTTCTGGTAATGCTCCCGAAGGGTTTGACCCGTCTCGTTGTCAACCACGGTATCCAGCTGTGCATCAGTGATTTCTTCAGCTATATACGGTTTACCTTCTGCCTTGTCAGTACCTGTGGGCAATTTATGTGTTTTTTTATTGCCACGCAATAAGTCTCTGTTTTGATTGCTTTTCAGTAACTGAACATGCATTTTATCAGCAGAAATATAAAATTTGTCGTCTTTAATCTGTGGTTCGGATGCTTCTTTGTCTTTACGCCTTCCTGTTGGTAAGTGAATAAGCGCATCAGCATCCTTTGCTGTTTTAATTATCCACTCGTCCAAGTCTGACGTTTCATGAAAGGTTAACATTGACTCAAGGGCAAACTGGGAGCAGCAGCTGGCGTCTTTTTGCAATTGGAAACCGGGCTTCAACAAGTAGATATTGTAATTGCCATACAATCCGGCTATAGCACTCATAACACCATCATTAATGTTGAGAGCGATTTCGTTGTCAGGTCCCAGGGTTTCATGCATATAGATGAAAATGTTATTGCCGTCATCACGAATTAACCTGAGATGGATCATGTGTTCGCAACTGCTTGACTGCACAATAAGGTTGGTTGTAACCACCCTTTTGCCGTTATCCAGAATTTTTTTTTCAGTTTTGCCAGTGAGTAACTTCTGAAACGGATCGGGACTCGTTGTTTTATGTTTATAGAAATCGGGTTTCGGCAGAGCTGTTGCTTCTGCTGCCAGATCCTGAACCATGGTTGGTGTAAGAAACGGCTCGCCTTTGTACGGGTGCTCCTTACTTTTCCCTGAGTCCTTAAGTTTTTTTCTCTCAATTTTTTCTTCTTTGGTTGGAATCTCAACAAGGATGGGATTGGCAGGAGAGTTTCTGGTCTTCGACTGGTAATTCGATACCGTCTCCCACTGGATAGGTGAATTTTTCTTTTTTATGGCTTGTATAATAGTGCCATCATCAGGCTTAAGGGTCATAGACAGTGAGTTGGAACTCTGCTTTCCAAGCACTGTAATGGGCTTTTCATTGCTTTTGTTGTAAATCGCAAAAGGCGTATTCACAGGTATTTTGTCAATGTCAGGCAGAATAAGGGAGCCCTCTTTACAGCTCATAGACTCTGTCACCGCTTTTTTTTGGCAACTAATGCCAATATCACTGTGAGACTGATCGTATACAGCGCCTTTCATCAGCCACCTTTGCTCCAGGGTGGGTTCGTCAGGCTCATTAGGATCAGACCCGTCGGGGTCAAATTCACTCCAGACGGCTTTCCGATTGACTTCCAGGTGACGCCAGACTGGCTCCAGAAGCCGGTCTCTGAGGCTGGTTTCCAGAACATAGCCATATTCTGGCAGCTTGGTCAGCTGGGATATGACCGTTTTTTTCGAAATCTTTCCATACAGGCAGGAGGGACTTTCTATCACTTTATCGCTGGTGATTTCATTGTGACGGATCCCATGAGCTGCGGTGGCAGAAGAGCCTGATCTAACATCCATTTTGGTTTTAACTTCCCTGTTGCAACATTATTGAAAATAGGCTTATCAGCTCTTAGAGTCATTGAGAAGGTATCAGTTCCCCGGAATCTTGTTTTTGTTTACTAAAGGTAAGCGATTAAGCCGTATTGGCACTGGCTTCAAAGCAGTGACAGATACCGGTCGCCCCGGTCACAGATGATGCAGACAATAGTGGCTCCTTCTACCTCATTGGCTATATGCAGAGCACCGGCTACTGCGCCTCCCGATGAGATGCCACAAAAGATGCCTTCTTTTGTGGCAAGGTCACGCATGGTCTGTTCTGCTTCCTGCTGGGTAATATCCATCACTCTGTCAACACGGCTAACGTCGTAAATATCCGGCAAATACTCTGGCGGCCAGCGACGAATTCCGGGAATGCTGGCTTCCTCGGCAGGTTGCAGCCCGACAATTTCAATTCGGGAGTTTTGTTCTTTGAGATACCGGGAGGTTCCCATAATAGTGCCGGTGGTTCCCATGGCACTGACAAAATGTGTGATAGTGCCCCGGGTCTGCTGCCAGATTTCAGGACCTGTACCATGATAATGGGCAAGAGGATTATCCTGATTGGCAAACTGGTTCAGCACTTTGCCTTGCCCTTTCAGTTCCATTTCCAGGGCCAGATCCCGGGCGCCTTCCATACCTTTTGACTGAGGCACCAGTATCAGCTCGGCGCCATAGGCTGACATGGACTTACGACGTTCTTCGGTCATATTGTCTGGCATGATCAGCACCATGCGATAGCCACGAATGGCAGCAGCCATCGCCAGGGCTATCCCCGTGTTGCCACTGGTGGCTTCAATCAAAGTATCACCCGGCTGAATGTCACCTCTGGACTCGGCGGCTGTGATCATGGACAGGGCTGGGCGATCCTTAACCGATCCGGCAGGGTTCTGACCTTCCATTTTCAGAAGAATAGTATTGGATGGTCGTCCAGCGATTCGCTGTAGTCGAATGAGCGGAGTGTTGCCTACCAGAGTTTCAATCGTCGGGTATGCCATAAAGGTCTGTTCCATAGATGGTCGTATTTATTTTTTATGGAGGATAACCCATAAGTCGTTGACTGTCGTATAGTCCGGTGGCTTTTAAAGTAGTGGAAAATGTCATACGGCAAGACAAACGGGTATCTACAATACCTCACAGGGTTCACTTAACTCTGTGAGGTATTACATGAAAATTCTGGCTGTTTTGTACGATGATCCTTCTGGCGGAATGCCCCAACATTATCCACTTGAGCAACTGCCGCTTCTTCATTTGTATCCGGACGGATCGCGTTTACCGACACCGCAATCAATAGATTTTACTCCCGGAGAGTTGCTTGGATCCGTTTCAGGAGAGCTGGGGTTGAGACGGTTTCTTGAAGAGAGTGGCCATACGCTGGTAGTTACATCAAATAAGGACGGCGTGGACTCTGTTGCGGAAAAAGAGCTGGTGGATGCAGATGTTGTGATTTCACAGCCTTTCTGGCCGTTCTACTTAACAAAGGAACGGATTGAAGGGGCGAAACAATTAAAACTGGCCATTACCGCTGGCGTCGGTTCTGATCATGTTGACTTGCAGGCTGCCATAAAGAACAAGGTTGATGTGGTTGAAGTCACTTACTGTAACTCAGTGTCAGTTTCAGAGCATGTTGTCATGATGATCCTGTCCCTGGTTCGTGACTACCATACTCAGCATGCGATCGCTAAAGAAGGTGGGTGGAACATCGCTGACGCAGTACGACGATCGTATGATGTTGAAGGGATGCATATTGGCTCAGTCGCTGCTGGCAGAATTGGGCTGTCGGTCCTGAGAAAGATGAAACCGTTTGATACTCATCTCCATTACTGTGACAAGCATCGCCTGCCTGAGTCCATAGAGCAGGAGCTGGGATTGACTTACCACGCTTCTGTTGAGTCTATGCTGCCAGAATGCGATGTGGTGACAATAAACTGTCCGTTACATGCGGAAACGGAAAATCTTTTTGACAGTGACATGATCAGCAAAATGAAAAAAGGCGCTTACCTGGTCAATACGGCGCGTGGGAAAATCTGCAACAGAAGTGCCGTTGCGGATGCCCTGAGCTCAGGCCAGCTCAGTGGTTATGCCGGGGATGTCTGGTTTCCACAGCCAGCACCTGATGATCATATCTGGAGACGTATGCCTCATCATGGAATGACACCGCACACATCGGGTACAACCTTGTCAGCGCAGGCTCGTTATGCTGCGGGAACCCGGGAGATTCTGGAATGCTTTTTTGCCGGAAACCCGATCAGGGAAGAGTATTACATTGTAAAGGATGGTGTACTGGCCGGTGCCGGGAAGCACGCTTATACAGAAGGCAATACGACAGCAGGTTCAGAAGAAGCGAGTGGTTACAGCCGTTAGGGGCGCAGCATTCAATAACTTACCGGGCTTTTGGCTGTTGGCTTTTGGCTGTTGGCTATTAGCTGCTCATACAGCCAACCGCCAAAAGCCAACAGCGGTATATTATGTTCTGCTGCTTCCCTTAGCGGTGTTTGACTAAAAAGAGATCAGTGACAATTCCTTGAATATTTTTACCACGTATACACTGATCTTGGCGGTAATTATCGATACAATAGGGGTTTGTACTTTCAGGGCAGTCTGGGCAGTTTAACGCTGGCCAGGCGTGTCCATTTTTGATTTTTATTTAAGGTTATCTCCATGCGTAATCAACAGGCTTCCTCTGGCAAGCGTCAGGATGTAGGGGAAGTGCTGGTGACAGGTCTTTCCCATGATGGCCGTGGTCTGGCTCGTACTCAGTCTGCTTCTGTCAACAGGGCTTTTGGTCACAGAGCTGGAAAAACAGCTCGAAATAAAGAACAGGGCAAAACCCTGTTTATAGAGGGTGCGCTTCCGGGAGAAACGGTCACTGTCAGGATTTTGGAAGATCGTCGTCGTTTTCTTAATGGCCGCGTCCAGACGATCATTCAAACCTCGGATGAGCGGGTAGAGCCACCCTGCAAACACTTTAAACAGTGCGGTGGTTGCAGCCTGCAATACTGGTCTCATAAAGGGCAGCTGGCAGGTAAACAGGAGATTGTGCTGGATCAGCTGCGTCGCTTTTCCTCGCTTGTCCCGGTAGAGGTCGCTCCCCCCCTGGTATCAGAACCTTATGGTTATCGCCATCGAGCCCGTTTATCCATCCGCTGGCAAAAAGACGGTCTGGCTCTGGGCTTCCGGGAAAAACAGAGCAAAGCCATCTGTTCCATCAGTGAATGTCCGGTCCTGTCAGAACCCTTGCGGCCTTTACCCGAACTTCTGCGGGAACTGCTACCACAGTTGCAGAAACATCAGGCGATTAGTCATGCCGAACTGTTTGATGCTGACAGTGGGCGAGCTGTTTTGCTGCGTCGTATTCGTCCCCTGACGGAACAGGATGCCGAAGCCCTCCGTGATTTTGCCCGTAAGGAACAGTTGCATCTTTATCTGCAAGGCGATCCCGACAGGGTTCACTGCCTTTACAAACCCCGGGATGATTCGTGGTTGTATAATCAGATTCCGGAATTTGATCTGACACTGCAATTCCGTCCAAACGATTTTACCCAGGTGAACTGGGCTATCAATCGTAAAATGGTGGCGCAGGCGGTTGAATGGCTTCAGCCGAAACCCTCTGACCGGGTACTCGATCTGTTTTGCGGGTTAGGTAATTTTTCCCTGGCGCTGGCCCGGCAGGTTCAAACCGTTACGGGTGTTGAGGGTAGCGAGGGAGCGGTTGAGCGGGCTCGTCATAATGCGGGTCTGAATCGCATTAAAAACTGTGATTTTCATCAGGCTGACCTGTCTGCTCTGGCAAAAGGTAACGAGTGGTTTAACCGGGATTACGACATACTGTTGCTTGATCCGCCAAGGACAGGGGCTATCGAGATTATTGAACAAATGGCACAGACTTTGCCTGACAGGGTACTCTATATTTCATGCAACCCCGCCACTCTGGCGCGTGATGCTGGCGCTCTGTCTGAACAGGGCTTTCAACTGGCAAAACTGGGTGTCATGGATATGTTCCCGCAAACGGCTCATGTTGAATCCATGGGTCTGTTCATAAGAAGCTGAAGGCAGTTCTGCCCGCCGGGAAGCATTCCGGCGAACCGGATTTATAGGGAAAGACTGATATGGTCAAGGTAAGAGAAGATCACCCAACCCGATACGATGGCTCTGTCGATCTGGACGCCTGGTTACAGCGTCTGGCTGACGCCCATGGTATTAACAATATTGCACGCCTGCGGGAAGCCTGCGAAATGAGTCGCACGGCTGAAGAACAGGCGCGTTTGCAGGCCGATACCGTGTGGCCCACCGGGCCCGGCTGCTATCGCACCGGTCTGGAAATGATTGAAATTCTGTCTGAGTTGAAGGTCGACCCGGACTGTCTGGTGGCAGCGGCGTTATACCGTACTGTGCGCGAGCGTAAGCTGGCGCTGAAGGTGGTGGAGGAAAGCTTTGGTGCAACCGTGGCTTCCCTCATTAAGTCGGTACAGGGCATGGCTGCTATCAGTACGCTGCTTAACCCGGCTCGTACCCAGGTGTTGAACCAGTCCCAGGACCAGTTGGAAAAGGTCCGCAAAATGCTGGTGTCGATCATTGACGATGTCCGCGTTGCCCTGATCAAACTGGCTGAGCGTACCTGCGCCATTCGCGCCCTGCGCGATGCTGACAAGGAAAAGCGTCGCCGGGTGGCCCGGGAAGTGTTTGAGATTTATGCACCACTGGCGCACCGGCTTGGGATTGGTTATATCAAGTGGGAGCTGGAAGACCTGTCCTTTCGCTACCTGAAACCTCAGGATTATAAGAAGATTGCCCGCCTGCTGGATGAAAAGCGTCTGGACCGGCAGCAATATATCGACAGCGTGGTGGAGCAGTTGCAGGAAGCCTTGAAAGAGGCGGACATTGACTGTGAAGTCTATGGTCGTGCCAAGCATATCTACAGTATCTGGCGCAAAATGAAGCGTAAGGGGCTGGATTTCCGCGAGCTGTACGATATCCGTGCGTTCCGCATTATCACCCATCAGGTGCGGGACTGTTATGCGGCTCTGGGAGTCGTGCATTCCCTGTTTAACCATATTCCCCAGGAGTTTGACGACTACATCGCAACCCCCAAGGAGAATGGTTATCGATCTCTGCATACGGCGGTATTCGGGCCCAACGGCAAAACCCTGGAAGTGCAGATTCGCACCGAAAACATGCACGAAGAAGCGGAGCTGGGGGTTTGTGCACACTGGAAGTACAAAGGTACAGACGTCAATACCAAGAGCGACAGCTATGAAGAGAAGCTGGCGTGGTTGCGTCAGGTCATGGAGTGGCATGAAGAACTGGGGGACCTGAGCGGTATTGCCGAAGAGTGGCGTACCGATATTGAGCCAGACCGCATCTATGTTTTCACCCGCAATGGTCATGTGGTGGATCTGTCGGTGGGGGCGACCCCGGTAGACTTTGCCTTCCGTATTCATTCCGAAGTGGGTTTAAAGTGTCGCGGCGCCAAAGTCGGTGGACGAATTGTGCCACTGAACCATACCCTGAAAACGGGGGATCAGGTAGAAATCCTCACGGCTTCCAACGCTCATCCCAGTCGTGACTGGCTGAACCCGGATCTGGGCTACGTCACCACCAACCGTGCCAGGGCGAAGATTACCAGCTGGCTGAAGAAGCAGGACCGGGATTCCAACCTGCTTGACGGACGCAGCCAGCTGGATGCTGAGCTGAAACGTCTGGCCCTGACCAGTGTCGATTTGCAACCACTGTTGCAAAACACGCCTTTCGAAAGCCTGGAAGATATGTACGCTGCCATTGGTGCCGGTGATTATCGTGTGGCACAGATCACCACGCTGGCGCAACGGGAGCTGTCTCCGGAAGAGGAGAAAGACTTTGAGATCCGCACCAGACCAAGGCAGGAAAAAACCTCGGACAGCGGCATCACCATTGATGGTGTTGGTAACCTGTTAACGCAGATGGCGGGCTGTTGTCAGCCAGTACCCGGCGATCCGATCATTGGCTATATTACTACCGGGCGCGGTGTCAGCATCCATCGTCAGGACTGTAACAATGCCCTGATTCTGCAGAATCAGGAACCGGAGCGGCTGATTGAGGTCAACTGGGGACATTCGCCTGAATACGGCTACCCGGTTGAAGCGCAGATTCTTGCCTACGACCGTTCCGGGCTGTTAAGGGATATCACCGTCATACTGGCCAATGAGAAGGTGAACGTCCTCGAAGTCAGCACCCGCACCAGCAAGGAAGAGAATATTGCGACCATGCGGCTGTTGCTGGAAGTCAACAGTTTGCAGCAATTAGGCGTGGTTCTGGCAAAACTGGATAAACTGCCGAATGTGATTGAAGCGGTTCGTTACCGGAAGGAAGCCAGAAGCAAATGAATCATGGATAACAATCATGGGTAAAAAGCCTGATGCAATATAGCTACGACGACCTGGTGTATTTGATGAATCGTCTCAGGGACCCGGTTACCGGATGCCCCTGGGATCTTGAACAGAACTTCAGCACCATTGCTCACTACACGCTGGAAGAAGCCTGTGAGGTGCTGGAAGCTATTGCCAGTAAGGACCACGACAACCTGAAAGAGGAGTTGGGCGATCTGCTGTTCCAGGTGATTTTTCATGCCCGAATCGCGCAGGAAGAAGCGTTGTTTGATATTTCAGATGTTATTCACGGGCTGGTCAGCAAAATGGTGCGCCGACATCCCCATGTTTTCCCTGAAGGAAGCTTACACTCTGAGCGTACCGGAGAGGAAACCACTACGCCGGATCAGGTGACAGAGAACTGGGGGCTGATCAAGCAGCGTGAAAAGGCAGGTGTATCCAGACCGTTGTCTGCTATGCCTGATAAACTTCCTGCCGCACTGCCAGTGCTGGAAAAGGCAAGGATAATTCAGAAAGCGGCTGCCAAAACCGGGTTTGACTGGCCTGACAGCTCACCGGTGTATGAAAAAATACAGGAAGAGATTGCAGAGCTAAAAGAAGCCCAGAGCGAAGGGCAGGAACGAATGACAGAAGAATTTGGCGATCTGTTGTTTGCCTGTGTGAACTTAGCCCGGCATTTACAGGTAGATCCTGAACTGGCTTTACGGCAAGCCACGGGGAAATTTGAACGGCGATTCCGTACTATGGAGTCTATTGCTCTGGCTGAAGAACAGGGCTTTCAGCAACTGACGCTGGAAGAAATGGAAAACTACTGGCAACAGAGCAAGCAGAATAGCGATTGAAGGAAGTGTATTTATACATGAAGCCTGTTGGTAAATTATTATTATTGCTGGAGCTGATCATCTGTTACGGCCCATCCCTTTGTTACCTGATTATCGGCATTGCCTTTGTCCCGTTCTGGATATTGTCTGCCCTGAGTGGGGATTTTCAGGCCATCACCATGGCAATGATGGTGGTGGGCGGTGTGATTGGATTCTTTGCCCTGCTGGCACTGGTTTACAAAATCTGCCACCCGAAGTCCAGTATGATCTGTGAAGGCAAAATTCGGCTGTTGTCGTTGATGGGGATGGTGGCGTCCATTGCCATTCTCTATCAGGCCGACGCTATTGAGAAGGTGTTTGAAGTCGGGGCTTTTCTCTATCTGCTGCCGCTGGCGGCTTCGCTGCATATTATCTATCTGGGCAGAAACTATTACTTTGCCTGTTGTCGTCGTTCTGAGCGTTCAGACAGCGACTGATACCGGAAACTCGAATGGTTTTCGGGCAATACCTGTAAAACTTCGGTCTGTCGTCGATAATCGGTATAAGCATATAAATACTTTATTAACTTATGTCAGACCCTCTTTCTTCCGGTGGCTCCCCAAGCCACCCTTCAGAGCTAACTGATTCTTTTGTGATCTCAGATTCACAAGAACCTGAACAGTTAACCGCTACCTTAAAGCATAAAGAGTTTAAAGCCCGGTTCGTTTCTCACAGTGTTGAAACGCATAAAGCAGAAATGAAGCTCATGCTGAAGCCTTATAAAGACATAACTCCCGGGTCGCAGCAAGCTTTAGGAAAAAAATTGATTCGTAAACTTGGAAAGGTGAGAGCGCTGTTCAAACCCTCGTTACCCGCTGAGCAGCAGCCTGTACCTGGCTGGGAGGAGGCGCATATTCCGGCACCAGAATGGCAGGATGAGCTGGGAGTTAATCAGGTGGATATGTTTGTCTCTGACGAGAGACTGTTAAAAAACATAGATTCCGGTTCGGAATTTTACGTTCGGATGGGTAACGGGGCGCTGTTCAATGGTGAGGTGCCAGAGACGTTTGATATTGCGCAACTGGACAGACGACAAACGTGTTTTCTGCTGAGTGCATTAGGTGCTTATGCCATGACACCACTGGGGAACCGACTGTTACAGCAGATTATCCGGCTTTATCCGGAAGGTTTTGTGGGTGTAACTTTAAATGATGACGCGCTGGCTGAGCGTAATGTCAAGATACTGGTTTCCAGTAGTCGCCCTGTTGATGGCAATGGCAAGGATTTTTATTCATTTGCCAATTCTTCCGGCGCTCGCTGGCCGGGATATATTGAGAAAGCCTGTCATGCGCTGTTACTGGAGCGTAGTGATAACATCAAACAAATGAAGCAAGACATGCCTGACGAGGATTTGTCTCATATCGAAGGCTTGCTACGGCTGCTGACCAGTGATGAAAAAACGGACTGTCTGCTTGACCGTATCGATATGTCTCTGGCTTTCAGCCTGCTGCCGCCGATGCCTGAACTGGAGTCAACAAGCCCTGCGTTCCAACAGCCACAGAAGCCAAGTATTTTTGACGTGCGTGATGATGCGTTGGAAGACCCCATGACTCAGGAGCAGATTCGTTTCAATATCCAAAATGGCATTCCGGTGATAATGGGTACCCGGGGCGACTGGAAGGGAGCTCTCAATGCTACTTCAGGTACCCCGACCAATCACGCTGTAACGGTATTGGGACCAGCCTTCCTCAGGAAAGGCTCAACGGTTGTGGAAGGTTTTCTGACCTATGACCCCTATGGAGAGGCTTTTGGCAGTAGCGATATTGCCACGGCTTCAGCTGGCGCAGTCACGAACGTTAAAGCCGTCGGTCAGGCAATTCGTTTCTGTTCTTATGGAGATATTCACAACTATTTCAACCGGGTAGCCATCGCCCGGGGAGGCTTTGTTCATAACCCGGAATATCTTAAACAACTGGCGGCTAAAAAACCGGATGGCACCGGGGATGAAGACGGCTGGGAGCTGTTATAACCCATCGTTTTAAGCTCATAAGTCAGACTCTCTGCTTTATTGATATAAGTCATTTCCAATCTGCTATACATTTCGACATAGTCTTTATTTATCGCTGTTCAGGAAGGTGATTGTGGATTTGAATCTGACATTGAATGAAACCCGGATTATTGGCTGCCTTCTGGAGAAGGAAAGCACGACGCCAGACCTGTACCCACTGACACTGAACTCCCTGTTAAATGCCTGCAACCAGAAAAGTAACCGGGACCCGGTGTTGTCGCTGACGGCGGCTGATGTCAAAAGTACTCTGGATGGACTGGTTGAACAGCGTTTGGTCAGTGAAGAAGGTGGCTCCCGTACCAGTAAGTACCGTCACCGGTTCTGCAATACTCTGTTCAGTGACCTGAAGTTTACGGAGCAGGAGCGTGCCATTATCTGCGTCATGCTGTTGCGTGGTTCGCAGACCCCGGGTGAGATTCGCAGCCGTACTGGCCGTTTGACCCAGTTTTCCGATGTTTCACAGGTTGAAGCCGTGTTACAGGACATGGCTGAAAAAGAGTGGGTCAGACAGCTGCCAAAAGAACCTGGCAAGCGCGAGTCCCGTTTTGCCCATCTGTTCTTGGGGAATATTGAAGTGCCGCCCGGCGCTGTAGAGGTCATGGCTGATGACAAGTCCCGCATTCAGGAGCTTGAGCATGAAGTGAAGGTTTTGAAGGCTGAGATAGAGCGTCTGAACCGGTTGCTTGAATTGTCGGCGGATAGTGATGCCTGACAATAGAGCGATTTTTTAAAAATGCTGCCAGCCGGGAACTTGGGATAGTCTATCAGGTCTTAGAATAATCGGCTTTTATATCGTTTTATCTCACTTTACTGCTTATAACCAGAAGGATGGAGGGGCTATGAACGATGCGTCAATACCCCTTCCTCTTAAGAGGAATAGAACAAAAGTAGACAACTATCAGGAGCCTCCTGACCTTGAATACGTATCGGCGAACCCGGTTAAAAGAAGTAAAAAGGATGCACCCTTCGCCGTACCCAGAGTCGTACATACTATCTGGCTAAACAAGCTGAGTGGTGGATATATTCCCAGAGACCGGTTTGCCAATATGTTGTCTTTTTCAAAGCAGTTTGCTGCTGAGGGGTGGAAGGTCAACGTCTGGGTCAACAAGCCTGTTATCTGGCATAGAGCCTGTACCGGATTCGGGTTGGATAAAAGCTCTCCGTATCGGGGATTGGCTCTGGAGACGCACACTGATCACTCACCTGAGCTAAACCATAAAAAAAGGTCGGTGCGTCAGATTAAGGTGTGTGAGGATCGTTGGCTTTTCAGCCAGATGGACTCAGTGAACGAATCTTTCTATTGTCAGCGCAGTGACCACTATGATGGGCTACCCCGCCTGACCGACCTGAGGAAGTCCCTCGCCCCGGACGTTGACGAAAAGAATGGAGAAAGCGCTTCCGGAATATACGAGGCACAGCCTTTCAGAAAAAGCCTTCTGGATTATTACCGATTGCAACTTGTAGGGCGCTGTAATTACGCATCTGCCTCAGATTACCTCAGAGTCGCAGCGCTTAAAGAGGGGGGGCTTTACATAGACAGTGATACAAAAGCCGCCGGTATTTTTGACCCTGGTTCCCGGTTTCAAGCGCTTTATGCTCCAGCTGGTATCATAATTCCATTTGGGTGGAGGACCTGTTATGGCAATGATCTGCTGGCCGCACCACCGCAATCCAGTCCGTTAGAATACCTCCAGCTGGATCAGTTCTACCAGGCGACCCGAATGGAGCAGTTACCTTATGTTGTGTGGGCAAAAGAGACTGACGGTACAGCGTTGTGGAGTAAAAGATCGGTTAAAGTAACCACCTCAGGCCTTAAAATAACGCCCTGCGAGAAAAGTTTCTGTGTTCGGGGACTGGGAAACAAAGAGTTTATTTCCTTGTCCGATACGGCTCGCTGGAAAGGCTATTTTTATACAGTGGTTAAAGGGGCTCACCCCGCTATCCAGCAGGGAATATGCCGGGAATACTGGGAAGATCAGATTGATGAAAGCGTGGGCAACCTTCGGTTTTTGTTAACGCTTCACGGCTCAGGCCCCTGGACTCTGATCAGAATGGATAAATCGCTGGAGCTTCATGGCAGCCCACAATATCTATTTGAAAATCGCAGTCCCGATAATCCACTCAAGTTAATTGATCCGGATAAAGCTCTGAGTGTCACCGAGTGGGGCGGTCTGACGAGGATGAATACCATTTCCTGGGATGAGCCTGGCTCAGCGGTAAACCGGTCTTATGATGACGGTGAACTGGGAGAGGTAACATTGTTTTCCATTAACAGAAATGCCTGACCGTTTTTCAGGTAGCTTCTCCACGGCACGGTAATGTCTGCTGGAACGGCTTCGGGAGCCAGCTCTTTAAAACCGGCAAGAGCATAAAAGTGTCTGAGGTGTTGATAAGGGTAACACCAGTAGCGGGAAGGCGATAAAGCCAGAACCGTCTTCTTTACCAGCTCAAGCCCATAGCCGCAACCGCGCTTTGATATCGCTACCTGGACGCTGCGCAGCAGAAATCCTTCGGACCGCGGGCAGGCTCGCAGCGCGGCGACAATTTTACCTTCGCTGCGCAGGACAAATACCCGCTCATTGGAGCGGGCTTTGCCTTTGTGGCCATTGGCTTTGAAAAAGCGGTTAACCAGTGGGTAGGCCACCGGTTGCAGTTCCTCAATCATTGTTGTTTTTTAAACGACTGGCTCTCTGGGCACTGGAAAGAATACCCCTCAGTATATTCAGTTCCTTTGACTCCGGGCGCGCCCGGTTAAATAAACGACGAAGTCTCTTCATAACCCGGCCGGGGTGCTGCTTAATAATAAAGCCAATATCCGTCAGAGTTTGTTCAAGGTGCTGGTAGAAACGCTCCAGATCTTCCTGTAAAGGGTAGTCTTCAGTCTTTGGCTGGATATCTTTCTGGTTAAAACGAACCGAAGCCTTGCGCAGTTCGTAACAGAGAATCTGTATAGCTGAAGCAACGTTCAGCACCGGGTAGTCCGGATTGGCATCAATGCAGACATGAAAGTGGCACTTTTCCAGTTCTTCGTTGGTTAGCCCCATGGTCTCCTGCCCAAACACCAGGGCAACAGGACGATTAACAGACTCTTTCAGCAGGGCATCGGCGCAGGCTCCGGCTTCCAGCATCGGGCGATTGCTGGTGCTGTTACGTGAACGGGCGCTGGTACCAATTACCAGTGAACAGTCGGCAATGGCTTCATCCAGTGAAGGAAAGAGTCGCGCGTTCGACAGAACATCCATCGCCCCAGCCGCCATTGCATCCGCATCGGGATCCGGATAACGTTGCGGAGTCACCAGACACAGGTCGCTTAAACCCATGGTTTTCATGGCTCTGGCAGCGGAGCCTATATTACCGGGATGAAAGGTGTTAATCAGGATAATTCGAATATTTGACAGCATGGTCCGGGCGCATTTCAATGAAGGCGGGCATTATAATGTCGTTCCTGCCCAGCATAAAAGATTGCCAGAAAAATAGTAGTCATCTTTATATAACTTTTGTGTCTGAAAAATAATTAAAAATTGTACGGTGGTAATAATTGCCGTATCTGGTACAGTCTGGGTCTGTATTTTCCGAAGTTTGCCTTCTCTTTTGTGAGTTTCGTCTGATATGAGCAGTTCGACGAATAAGACGTCAGAAAAAGCCGCCTATCGCTGGTTATTACGACAGGTATCGCCTGCCCGCAAATGGCTGGTTGCCTCCATTTCTCTGGGTTTGTTCAGTGGTGTGCTGCTGATTGTTCAGGCCGCCCTGCTGGCTGACACTATCCATGAACTGGTTATGGACAGTGTGCCACGTACTGAGCTGGTCGGTGCACTGGTCACTATTTTACTGGTGCTGCTGGTTCGCTCGCTTTGCAACTGGGGGCGTGAAGTGTGTGGTTTCAATGCGGGTGTTCAGGTTCGGGAGAACATTCGTTCTGCCCTTTTGCAAAAGCTGAAGCAGCAAGGACCGGTCATGGTGGCTACTCAGCCCGCTGGCAGCTGGTCCACCCTGCTGGTGGAACAGGTGGAAGAGCTGCATGATTTTGTTGCCCGTTATCTGCCGCAGATGGCACTGGCGGCATTAATACCTCTGGTTATCGTGGTGGTGGCGTTTCCTCTTAACTGGGCGGCCGGCCTGGTATTCCTTGGCACTGCGCCGCTGATTCCACTGTTTATGATTTTCGTTGGACTGAAAGCGGCAGAAGCCAACCGCCGAAACTTCCAGGCTTTGAACCGTCTGGGTGGTTTTTTTCTTGATCGTTTACAGGCGATGGAAACATTGCGGCTGTTTCAGCGAAGTGATTATGAGAAGCAACAGCTGGAACAGGCCAGTGATGATTTTCGGGTGAAAACCATAGAGGTGTTAAGGCTGGCGTTCCTGTCTTCTACTGTGCTGGAGTTTTTTGCTTCGGTCTCTATTGCCATTCTGGCGGTGTATCTTGGTATGAGTTTTCTGGGGTATCTCAACTTTGGCAGTTACGGCGCTGAAGTCAACCTGTTTACCGGACTGTTTTTATTGTTGCTGGCACCGGATTTTTATCAGCCCCTGCGTGACCTGGGTACTCATTACCACGCTAAGGCGAAAGCCGTTGGTGCCTGCGATGACATCATTAAGGTGCTTGAGCAGGAAGCGATCAACCATCAGCAGGGCAGTCAGTCGTTGGCTGAGTCCGGGCCGCTCAGCATTGAAGTGTCGGGTCTGTCTGTAGATGCTCCGGGTGGACAGAACCTGCTCAATGATCTGTCTTTTTCAGTCAGTGCCGGGGAACGTCTGGCGATTATCGGCCCGTCGGGAGCCGGTAAAACGACCCTGATTAATACCCTGATGGGCTTCTGGCCCTATCGCGGGCAGTTGCAGGTCAATGGTTGTGAACTCCGTGATGTAGCTCCTGAGAGCTGGAGAAAGCCTATAGCCTGGCTCGGACAGCAACCGTTAATCATTCATGGCAGTGTATATGACAATGTCTGTTTTGGTCGCCAGCTCAGTAGGGAACAGGTGTTACAGGCTTTGCGTAAAGCTCAGGCAATGGAGTTTATTGAAAAACTGCCGTCGGGTATTGAGTCATTGTTGCAGGAACAGGGGGGCAATATATCCGTCGGACAGGCGCAACGTATTGCCCTGGCCCGTGCCATCGCTGAACCGGTGCAGCTGCTGATTCTGGATGAGCCTACAGCCAGCCTTGATGCCCTGAGTGAACGACTGGTTCTGGATGCCATCGATTCAATACCTTCAGAGTGTGCGGTCATCACGGTGACCCATCGGCTGGAACAGATTGACTCCATGGACCGGGTGTTGATGCTGGAAAGCGGAAGGCTGGTGGCTGAAGGTACGCCGGAGGAGTTGAAGTCCGGGAAGTTGTCGTCAAACCACCGCTTCTCACACTTTGTGACTGAGCTGAAACAGGAACAGGGGATTGTGGATGGAGTCGTTAATGCAATAGCCAATGGAGTCGTCAATGGGTAACCTGCTGCCGTTTATTAAACTGTACCGTCGTTATCCTGGTGCTATGGCATTAGGAGTATTACTGTCGATTACCACATTGCTGGCAAGCCTTGGGCTGTTAGCCCTGTCTGGCTGGTTTATCACTTCAACGGCCATTGCCGGATTAACACTGGCAACGGCACAAAGTTTTAACTTCTTTACGCCGGGGGCGGGCGTCCGGGGTTTTTCCATAGGGCGCACTGCCTCCCGTTATTTTGAGCGTCTGGTCAGCCACGATGCGACCTTCAAATTGCTGGCCTGGTTGCGGGGCTGGTTTTTTGCCCGGCTTGCGCCGGTTCCTCTGCATCGTTTAAAGCAGTTTCGCAAGGGCGACCTGCTTAACCGGCTGGTGGCGGATGTTGATGCACTGGATCAGTTATACCTGCGTATGTTCAGCCCGATTCTGGCGGCTGTCGTGACGATTGTCATGCTTGCGCTGGGGCTGAGCTGGTTCAGTACCACGCTTGGGCTGTCTGTGGTGCTGATGATGGGGGGCTGGTTATTGCTGTTGCCGCCGCTGTTTTATGCACTGGGTAGACACAGCAGTAAAGCAAAAGGCATCAGCCAGCAACAGCTTCGACAGGCTGCGCTGGATTATCTGCAAGGTATGGCTGAATTGCAGATCGTGGGAACTGAACCGGTTTTCCGACAGCAGTTAGACGACCGCGAACGTCAGTTGCATCAGCATCAGGCGAGACTGTCAAAACTGGAAGGCCTGGGTTCTGCGCTGTTGACATTTGCGGCGGGCAGTTCTGCGGTATGGATGCTGTATCTGGCCGCGGGGGAGTATCAGGCAGAGGTTATTTCCGGTCCGGTTATGGTGATGTCGGTTTTTGCGGTACTGGCCGGGTTTGAAGCGTTGATGCCGGTTCCGGGGGCTTTTCAGTTTCTGGGTTTTACCGCACAGGCAGCAGGACAGTTGAAAGAAGTAATCGACCAGCCGCCCATGGTGTACGGGAAACAGGCACCTGAAGTAAAAGGATTGGTTGAATTTAAAAACGTCAACTTTTCTTATGATGAATTGCAGGTTCTCGACCAGGTGACACTGACTATCCCTGCCGGTCAGCACGTCGCGCTGGTTGGCAAAACCGGCTGTGGCAAATCAACGCTGGCCGGTTTGCTGACCCGCTATAATGATTGCGACAGTGGTCAGGTATTAGTGGATGGTGTGCCTGTCCCTGATTTCACTGAACAGGCACTTTATCAGGCACTGGCAGTGATTCCTCAGAAAACCCATGTATTAAGCGCTACGCTGCGGGATAACCTGAAACTGGCTGATCATTCTGCCAGTGATGAACGTCTGCTTGAGGTTATCCAGACGACAGGGTTAAACCAGTTAGCGGCAGCCCGTAGCAATAAGGTGAGTAGCAATAAGGTGAATAGTAATGAAGCGATTCTGGACCTGTGGCTGGGGCAGGGTGGAATTATGCTGTCGGGCGGTGAGCAGCGTCGCCTGGCCATTGCCCGTACCATGCTGAAACAGGCGGACATCCTGATTATGGATGAAGCGTCTGAGGGGCTGGATCGCTTCAGTGAACAGCTGCTGTTAAACCGGATTCTTGAGGCCTATCAACACAAGACTGTCATTATGATTACTCATAAACAGAGCATGCTAGATAAGATGGATGCGGTGTATCGGCTGGATGCCGGGTGCCTCTCAGTGGTTGCCGGGTGAACCGCTATGGATCATCCTCCCCCAAAAACAACCCGGTTACAACTGAGAGATGACGTCGCGCTTTACAGGCATAACTGGCATGGTGAAAATGTTCAGAACCTGATTATCATGGCGCATGGTCAAATCGTTAACAGGCGTTCAGCGACGGGAATTTTCAGGCGTTTATTCAGGAAGTACCAGACCACAACGCCACCATGGACAACACTGTTCTTCTACGCTCCTCATGGCACTGTTACTCGTAGTTGGCATGATTATTACATGGTTGGTAAATATCCTCCCTTAGAAGCTTACCTGCCCGGGGAAAAAGTGTATAACTATGATTTGAGTTATGACAGTCAGTATACAAGCCCCGGCTTAATAAGCACTTACCTGCGTAATAGCCGCCCCCTTGATGACCCGGATCTGAGTCATCACCCTTTTCGGGTGTTTGATGTTTTGACGACTCCAACAAGAATACTCTGTTCAATCAGCCTTGAAACCATACTCAAATTGCTTTACCAGACAGGACACGTCTATCCCAGAATTCATTGCTCATTTTGCCGTTACGAGAAGGGAACTCCAGAGCGTGATTACAGGCCGGGTTATCGCGATCCGTCTGACTCTTGGATTATGGTAAACCGGGAAGATTTGCTGCCATGAAACCTTAGTGGTTCGTCAGCCTCAGGTGTTCGCAGGCCTGTTGGGTCAACCGCTCAATGGCTTTGTCATTATTGCGATAAAGATTATCTGCCCGGAGGATCCCCCCATCCACCAGAGGTTGAAAATGTTCTGCTTTTAACCGGGCGTCTTTAAGTTGCAGCTGGGTGAACAGATGTTTGAATTCGATCTCTTTGGGCTGTGGGTTTTGAGGTAACTCGTCAGCTGTTGCTGGAGTTGTTGCCTGGTCCAGCTGGCGAACAGTCGGTTCAGGTGCGGCACCTCTTTCGGCAATGGTGGTTGCGAGCCGTGTAATGGGAGTGCGACGGGGCTTTGTTCTGGTACCAGCTGTTGGCAAATAAGGTGCCACTGGCTGTCTGACTGGCGCAACAGGCAGGGTATAGCCGATAGTCCCTGTTTTCTGACGCTCTTTTTCTATAAATCTGCTTAAGGAGCCACGGCTTTCGCTGGCAGCCAGTTCGAGCAGCTCTCCACGGCTTTTGTTGGTGGCAGTGATCAGGTTACCCAGCGTTTCTTTATTGATGGCTTTGTAGGCTTTCTCGGTCAGTATGCCTCCGCTGCAGCCCAGTTTGATAATCTTCGCAATCTTCAGTAACAGTTTGATATCGGTTTCGGAAATATTCCGGTTGCGTAGCTGTTGTTTAATATGACGGATTGATGTCAGGCTGGCTTTTGGCTCTGCCAGCCTGCCCAGTAGTGGCAGAGGTTTTACCAGGCGACGCAAACCCCATAGCCTTCGAACCTCCTGATGGCTGTCCAGCCATGTGCCTCTTTTCTGGAGTTGCTGCCAGATAAGTGGATCGACAATATCTTTGGGTCTGATCGGGTTGCTCATGCTGAAGTATCGTTTTTCTATGTCAGTGGGTATCGGCCAAGGGTATAAGATTTGCATTAAAGCGCTCAGTAAAGCATTTGACTCCGGTCAGTAAACACATTGGCAGAATGCTTCACAATACCCTTACTAACTTAATAAGTTAAATAACCAAACAAATGAAAATACTTGCGCATACAGGCGTAACTCTGCTGCAGGAGTAACAGTATGGGGGTTTAGAATCGCCGAACAATTCCAATAATCACCAGCGGTCTGGGTTTATCAGAAACCTGACTGCTCCAGCCGAAAATAAAACGATTAACCCGTCTGGCAGGCTCCTTTCGCAGGTGTCTTTACCGACGGTTTCTATTTCCACTCATTGATTAAAACAGAAAAGTAAGGGTGATGAATCATGGATTCTATTATGGCCGCCGTCAGTTGGGTGAACGGTATTCTATGGGGGTATTTGTTGATTTTTTTACTGGCAGGTACGGGAATCTGGTTTTCTATCAAACTGAATTTTATTCAGGTTCGCTGGTTTAAAAAATCCATTCAATATACTTTTGGCAAAGGCGACGGTTCTAAAGCAGATGGTCAGGGAATGTCGTCTTTTCAGTCTTTAACGACAGCGGTCGCTGCTCAGGTCGGTACAGGTAATCTTGCTGGTGCTGCAACAGCCATAGCGGCGGGTGGCCCCGGTGCCATTTTCTGGATGTGGCTGACGGCATTCTTTGGTATGGGGACGGTGTTTGCAGAAGCTGTCCTGGCGCAGGAATATAAAGAAGACATCAATGGTCAGGTACGGGGCGGTCCTGCTTTTTACCTCAGTAAAGGTGTTGGCTCGAAATTTCTTGCGGGTTTTTTTGCGGTGTCCATTGTTATTGCCCTGGGCTTTATAGGCAATATGGTTCAGGCCAACTCCATTGGTGCAGCCTTTAATAACGCATTTTCCATTCCTCCTGTCGCTACGGGTGTTGTGGTCGCTATTCTGTCAGGCCTGATCTTCCGGGGTGGTGTCAGCAGTATTGCGGCGTTTACCAGTCGGGTTGTGCCGTTTATGGCCATCCTTTATATCATCGGTTCACTGTGGATTCTGGTGACCAACCTGCCTGCGGTGGTTGCCGGACTGAAGATGATTTTTATCGGTGCCTTTGACCCTATGGCCGCTACGGGTGGTGTTCTGGGCGCAACCATTAAAGAAGCGGTTCGTTATGGTGTCGCGCGTGGTCTTTTCTCCAATGAAGCGGGTATGGGTTCTACGCCCCATGCTCATGCTGTCGCTAAGGTAAAGCACCCGGCTGAGCAGGGTGCGGTGGCTATGTTCGGGGTGTTCTTTGATACGTTTATCATCCTGACCATCACTGCCCTGGTTATTCTGACCGTGCCTGTTGATGGCACCATGACCGGTATTGCCCTGACCCAGAGTGCTTTCAGTGCCAGTATGGGCAGCTTTGGTGGTGTATTTATCGCCGTGGCATTGCTCTTCTTCGCATTCTCTACCATTGTTGGCTGGTATTTCTTTGGTGAAGCGAATATTCGCTATCTGTTCCGCAGTGATAAAGCGGTCAGCATTTATGGCTGGCTGGTGATGCTGTTTGTGCTGCTGGGCTGTATGCTGAAAGTGGAGCTGGTCTGGGAGCTGGCGGATATGTTTAACGGAATGATGGTCCTGCCTAACCTGATTGGTCTGCTGATACTGGGTAAAGTCGTCGCCAAACGAGTCAGAGAGTTTGAAAAAGACGGCAGTGGTGAAAAAGACAGGGAATTGAAAGAAGCGACAGAATAAATTCTATTCCAGAAGTCATCGGTTCTGATAAAACCGATGGCTTTTATCGCTTAGAGTTATGTAGAGAGAAAGCAGGGAACTTATTGTGAATAAATCGGCTCAAAGAGTTCGATTTAATAATAAATTAGCTATTTTTGATGGAATATCTAGTTCCTGAAAATGGTATGACAGCAATTAGGAGGCTGATAAATGGATAATCTGGGTAGTTTTGTTCACGATTCCTCAAAACAACTAATGATATATGATTACGACCACGGAACGAGGTGTGACAAAGGGAAAGTATCGGCGGCTACAACAGTGGCAGCCGCGACAGGTTCATTTGCAGGATATGTAGCATCTCAAGTGGCAAAAGAAGGAGGATCCGGAACCCTGTTTGCTATTGCCGGTGGTGTAGCAGGAGCATTAGGCGTGGGCTATCTGTGTACAAGAGAGGTAAGCCTGAAGCCAGCAACCGAGGAGAGTGCACTTCCTCACCTGAGATGTTGTCAGGATAACTACAAAAAGGATCAGGAGTATAAGGATAAGCTTATTCAGGCAACAGATCGTCTGGAAGCGACGAAAGCAGATCTGAGGCCAGCAGTAGAATTTGAACAAGAGAATCAGCAGAGGGCAGCTCAAGAGCGTTATCAAAGAGAACAAAAAATATACCAGGGTAAATTTAAAGCAACGATTGATGAACTGAAACGGTTTGTGGCTTCAGTTAAACCTGAGAGTTTAACAGATATTGCTTTTGACCTGGGGGCTGTCTTGCTTACAGGGCGTGTACTTCCAGCGAAAAAAACACCTGAATTGTTAGCGATAGAGGCATTTGAGAAACAAGGAGACTCTGGGCATCAGTCGAAGAAAAAACTGTTGTCAGCGCTGGCTTCGGTTTTAAAGACTGATGCGCAAAAAAAACAGGCTGAACTAATTCTTTCAGGTTGCCCGGAAAAGCCAAGAATGAATGTAAAACCCGGGAAGTCCGAGCGTCAGTTAAATAGGGTTAAACAAGACATAGCATTTAACAAATGCAGACTGTCTGAGGTTAAAAAAAGCATTCAAAGTGTAGAGCATCGTTATGGCATAAAGAATAATGGCAATGGAAATATCGAGTTTCCGGAGTTGCCTGAGTTTTATAAAGCCATGCCAAAATAACCCTGTGCAATGCCCTGCCTGATGATTCAGAAAGTGGCTGCGTTAACAGCCACACGATGGATATTCAGGCAGTTAGCTAACCGCAACCGGATCGGCCAGTTGACTACGCCGACGCTGACCCAGAAAAATCAACCCAGGCAGCAACAGGGCCGGAATCCAGATCAATTCTCTGGGTGGTCGTTGCACCGGAATTTCCAGACGATTGAGGCTCCAGTCAAAATCAATACCGGCTGCTTCTGCCGGGCTGTCAAAGTTGACCCTATCCACCTTGAGTTTTAAGATTCGTGTCACAAGAGGTGGTGGCTTCTTTCAGGGAACCGCTGGGGTGACCGGCTATGAACACAAACGCATCGATCTTGTTATCACACAGGGCTTTAGCCTGTTCAGAGGACTTGAGTTCAGAAGTCAGAGAAAAGGCTTTGGTGGTCCATCCTGATTGGTCTGCTGATATTAGGCAAAGTCGTCGCCAAACGAGTCAGAGAGTTTGAAAAAGACGACAGTGGTGAAAAAGGAAGGGGAATGAAAGAAGCAACAGAATAAACACTGCGTAAAAGCCATCGGTTCTGATAAAAGCGATGGCTTTTATCGCTCAATGTCAAAATGACCTCGCACGGAGGTGTGGTAATGGTCTGTTTACTGTAGTGAGCATCCAGAATTCCTATTAAAATGGGTGTGGGGTCGCAACGGTTGTTGGAATGGTTCTGTTAATGTTTGCTGAGGAACTGTTGATGTTTGAGACAATCTAATTTGTCTGAATAGATTAAGCGCATTATTTTCGTCTATCCAAAATAAAAATATAAAATGTGCATTCCCAGTGTTCGAATCAGAGGTAAAAAATGGGAGTAATAAGTCATAGAATTGATTTAATCCCTTATTGAGATATTTAGATAAGTCATTCTTTTGTGCAGTAATATCTCCTTGTATCTTGAGAATAGTATTACGTGAAGAATTATTATTAAATTCTTGGCTTGACTCGTTTGATTGAATGGGTGTGGGGGAAGAAGATTGTACGGAAGAACGTTGTACGGTTACATCAAAAACTGACAGCCTGTTTACTTCAGTAAGTTGTCCTACTAATAAGCTACTATGAACTGACAGCCTGTTTGCTTCAGTAAGTTGTCCTACTAAATTACTATAAACTGAAAGGTCAATGTCAGGATTAGCCACTGCTTGTCCAGTGCTAATACATTCAAAATCATTTAAAATATCTGCTCTTAATCTCTCCATAAACTCACTGAGTTGCTCAACTTTGTTATCAGATTCCGAAGAATCTTCATCATTGGACGTTGAAGAAACTGAAACACTCAAGGCAGGATTTTCTTCAGAGGTGCTGGTGGACTGTGTAGAATTTTGGAGGAAAACTGTTGAAGTTTTAGAGTTTATCGATAAGTTTATTTTTTTACCTGCATACAGTGGAAAAACTAAAAAAAGCTGTCCCAATATCAACCAGTTTGATAGTTTTTTTGCTGTTAAATACAAAATATTTCTCCTTGATTGTGACTATTCAGCTCAAAAAAAATAATTCAGTTGCTTTCCGTTGGTTATCGGTCACGGCTGAGAGGACATAGTTTTAACCTGAGGTAAGCAACAGACAGCTATTAAAAATAGGACATTTTCAATCTTCTGCCTTCTTCATCATGACCGGGTTTGCGAACAGACCTCTGTTGCAATGATAATTTGGAATTCGGGAGCCGTTTAAATCATGAAAGAGAATAAAAACCTGGAAACTATCACTGAAGTTCCGGGTAGGCATGAATTTGATAACCAAGTCTCTTATGTGATTCTTTGTCAGACAGGAGACTACTATTGAAAAAGTGGCTGTATAAAACAGCCACTCTACGCATATTCAGACAGTCAACTAACCGCAACCGGCTCGGCTATTTGACTGCGGCGACGCTGCCTCAGGAAAATTAACCCCAGCAACAACAGGGCGGGAATCCAGATCAATTCTCTGGGTGGTCGTTCCACCGGAATTTCCAGACGATTAAGGCTCCAGTCAAAATCAATACCGGCTGCTTCTGCCGGGCTGTCAAAGTTGACCATATCCACCTTGAGTTTGCCGTCAGACTGATAAGTTTGCAGGCCCATAAAGCTGAGTTGTTGCTCTGCACCTGTTTCAGAACCCGTGGGTAGAATGCTGAGTTTGCTGACCATTCTGCCATCAAGATTTTCACCGGACACCCAGAGACGGATTTCATTATTCAGTGGCGCTTTTTCCAAACCGGCAATAATCTGCTCACCTTCAAAGGTTTCATAAGGATCATAAATCTGATCCCACCAGAAACCGGGACGGAACAGGGTAAAGGCGATCAACAGCAAACTAATGGTTTCATACCAGCGGGTTTTCGTTAGCCAGTAACCCTGGGTAGCCGTCGCAAAAACCAGCATGGCAACCAGGGCGCTGGACACCACCAGAAACAGTTCCAGCCAGCTGTCCACTCCAATCAGCAATAGCTCGGTGTTAAAGATAAACATAAACGGCAGAACCGCAGTACGGATATCGTAGGTGAAGCCCTGAATACCCGTTCGAATCGGGTCAGATTGAGCTATGGCTGAGGCAGCAAAGGCAGCCAGCCCTACTGGAGGCGTATCATCCGCAAGAATGCCAAAGTAGAACACAAACAGGTGTACCGCGATCAGTGGTACGATCAGGCCAGACTGGGCTCCCAGGGTAACAATGACCGGTGTCATCAGGGTCGAGACAACAATGTAGTTGGCGGTTGTTGGCAGTCCCATGCCCAGCACCAGACAGATCAGCGCAGTAAACACCAGCATAAGGATGATATTGCCGCCGGAAATCCATTCCACAAACTCGGTCATCACCAGCCCGATCCCCGTCAGGGTGACGGCACCTACAACAATACCGGCTGTAGCGGTGGCGACACCGATACCAATCATATTGCGTGCACCACTCAGCAGGCCATTGATCGTATCGAACCAGCCCTGCTTGATGACATTGGTATCAGACTCTTTTCTGAACTCGTTTCTGAACTCGTTTCGGAAGAAGGAAAGCAGGGGCTTATGGGTCAGCGTGATCACAATCATCACTGAGGTTGACCAGAACGCAGACAGCCCCGGCGAGAAGCGTTCAACGGTCAGACACCAGAGCAATACGACAATCGGCAATAAATAATAAAGGCCCCGTTTCAGGGTTGGACCGGGCTCGGGCGTATGGCTGAGCGTGGCTTCAGTATCTTCAGGCAGGTCCGGTTGCAGCGAGGCAAGCTTCACCAGACCTACATAGCCCAGCAGTAACGCACTGCCAATAATGTATAGGGCATAATCACCCATATAGCTTCGGGTCCAGCCAATACTGTAATAGACGGCAGCCCCCATAATGCATAGTCCGGCAAAGGTTCCGGTAAACGACAGCAATGCCTGTAGTTTGCTGCGGGTGTGCCTGCGTGGCAAACCTTCCATTCCGGCTTTAACCGCTTCAAGGTGAACGATATAGAACAGGGCAATGTAGGAGATAATGGCGGGCAGCAATGCGGCTTTGATCACTTCCAGATAGGAAATGCCGACATATTCAACCATGAGAAAGGCGGCAGCTCCCATAATCGGTGGAGTCAGCTGACCATTGGTGGAGGCGGCGACTTCTATGGCTCCGGCTTTATGGGAAGGGAAGCCCACCCGTTTCATCAATGGAATGGTGAAAGTTCCGGTGGTGACAACGTTCGCAATGGATGAACCGGACACCACGCCACTCAGGCCAGAAGACACCACTGCCGCCTTGGCCGGGCCACCGCGCATATGACCGAGCAGAGAGAAGGCTACCTGAATAAAGTAGTTTCCGGCACCGGCTCTTTCCAGCAGTGCGCCAAACAGTACAAACATAAAGACAAAGTTAGTGGATACCCCCAGCGCAACCCCGAACACCCCTTCAGTGGTGATCCAGAAGTGGGACATAGCTTTATTAAAACTGGCGCCTTTATGGGCTATAACGTCCGGCATGTAAGGACCGGCAAAAGCATAGGTGATAAACACCAGAGCGACCACCATTAGTGGTGGTCCTAATGCACGACGGGTGGCTTCCAGTAGCAGAATAATGCCGGAAGCTGCGATCAACAGATCCATAGTCGTTGGCGCGCCAGAGCGGTAAGCCAGCTCAGAGCTGAATAGATAGAGGTAAGCTGAACTGAAGGAGGCCAGTAGCGCCATGATCCAGTCATAAAAAGGTATGTGATTCCTATACGACTTACGACGTGCAGGGAATGCCATAAAGGCAAGAAAAACGGCAAAGCTCAAATGAATGGCACGCGCCTGGGTATCATTGAAAATACCCGCTTTGAAAATAAAAGGCAGTGGTGATGCATACCAGAGTTGAAACAGAGACCAGCAGAGTGTAACAGCAAGGATCAGCCGACCAGTAAGACCGACCGGGCTGCGTGCTCCCTGATCAGACTGTCGGGCTATTTTTTGGGCTTCCTTGAGCGCCTCTTTTGACGTATTGACTTCCATGGGAATACCTGACCTGAACGTTAACCAATGATACTCGCAAACGGCAGCAAAACCCGGTTAACCGGGCTTTGCCATTGCATGATTGACGGACAAGAATTACTTCTTGATCAGGCCTGCTTCCATAAAGTAGCGTTTTGCGCCTTCGTGCAGAGGGGCGGAAAGGCCGTCAGAGATCATTTCCTCCTTCTTCAGGGTGCCAAATGCCTGGTGCATCTGCTTGAAGGTGGACAGGTCTTCGAATACGGACTTGGTCACCTGATAAACGGTTTCATCGCTCAAGCGGGTTGAAGCGACAAAGGTAGCGGCAACACCAAAGGTCTGTACATCGACATCGTTACCACGGTACATGCCACCGGGAATGGTTGCGGTACGGTAATAAGGGTTGTCGTTGAGCAGTTTTTCAACGGCCGGACCGGTAACGGTGACAAGGTTAGTGTCACAGGAGGTGGTGGCTTCTTTCAGGGAGCCGCTGGGGTGACCGGCTGTGAACACAAACGCGTCGATCTTGTTATCACACAGGGCTTTAGCCTGTTCAGAGGACTTGAGTTCAGAAGTCAGAGAAAAGGCTTTGGTGGTCCACCCCTTGGCAGCCATCAGCTGTTCCATAGTGCCCCGTTGACCGGAACCAGGGTTGCCAATATTGACCCGCTTGCCTTTCAGGTCATCAAAGGTCTTGATGTCAGCGTCCTTTCGGGCGAGAACGGTGAAGGCTTCCGGATGCAGGGAGAAAACAGCTCGCAGATCTTTATCCGGACCGTTGGGTTTAAACTTGCTGGTGCCGTTGGTGGCATGGAATTGCCAGTCTGACTGAACAATACCCATGTCCATGTCACCGGCACGAATAGTGTTGAGGTTGTAGCTGGAACCACCGGTAGACTCGACAGAACAGCGGATACCGGTTTCTTTTCGGGTTTTGTTAACCAGGCGGCAAATGGCGCCACCGGTCGGGTAGTAAACACCGGTTACTCCACCTGTACCAATGGTGACAAACTGCTGCTGAACGGTTTGAGCATTGGCGCTGACGGAAGAAACCGCTATGCCCGCTCCAAAAATGGCCATACTTAATTTTTTTAGTAATGTCATTGGCTATTCTCTGTTGTGGTTATTGTCGTTTTTGCTACTTCCTGCTCATGGCTATTTGCCACAAAAACTCCATTTTTATCATCAGGGAAACTGAAACCTGATTACAAGTCATCAGTTGTATATCATACTTTTTTTATTCATTAAATTGCCTTGTAGCAATGTTTCAGACCATTTAGCTACCTTTTTGTTTTTAAATCTGTGCCCTTATGAGGGAAAACAGATCTATTCTTATAAGGCTGTGGGAGTGTCAGACTTTTTGAATCGTCTGGTATAAATAGCGATATATGAAGACGAAGGAGCATTCTTTACCTTTACGACAGGGCTTTTAGCCCTTGAGGAGTAAGACATGCCGTCATGGTTCGAACGAAGAAAGGACAGCCAAGGATTAGGATTAAGCGGTGTTACTCAGGCTCGCGGTTCAGAGCAGTTTCGGGTAAACCGGTTCAGGCAACAGTACTTTCTGAGTAAATTTGACTTAAAAGCCAGAGGGTACGAGAGAATTACACTTATAAATGGGTGTAGTTGTGTTATTGAGGGATCGTTTGATGGATTTATGTCAGTGAATCATTGCACCATTAAAATAATCGAACCCAAACCCTCTGATGGAGGCCCAAGACCTGCACCAGAATTTGTAGTGGTTACTTGCATGATTCCACCTGATAGAAGGGTCTCTTTAGGTGTCGATGTAGAGGGTCAATCTCGGTTTACGTCGTACTTCGTCGAGTTTTGGAGATCAAGAGATGCGGGAGCTATTGGTTCCAGCAATTTTAACCCGGATGCATTGTTGATGAAGGTCAATAACTTTGCCAACGCAACCGAGGCTAATATCGTAGCGACCAGAATGCTTCTATCCAATATTGCTGTCACCTTGCCACCAATAAATTCTGAAAAAAAGGATAGGAATGGCTGGTTCATTGACACAAGAATTCCGGGAGAAAATACTGTTGAGTGTGCCTCTCTGAAAATAACTGGTGGCCAGGATAGAGACTTCTTTTACCCGATTATGATGAAACGTGGTATGGAAAAGATCTTGCGACTGGTCGCAGAAGAAGATACAAGCGAAAATGGGTAGTATGCAACACCCCGGGGATGGGTATTCTGCCAGCTGTTATAAACCCGGCTACTTGTTTGTGGAACCTGCCCCGGGCTTGAGTTATTGATGTTCAGGAACCTGTCAATGAAGAGTCTTTCCGAATCATTATGCCCCTGCGGAAGTGGTCAGGTTTATTCGCACTGCTGTGAAATATTTCACAATGGGAAACCTGCCCCTACAGCAGAAAAGCTGATGCGTTCACGTTTTTGTGCCTATTATCTGAAAAATACTGTTTACCTGCTGGAAACAACCTGGCCCCGTCAGCACGATGGACTGAATAAATCCGGTATTATGAAGCGGGTTGATACAACGGAGTGGACGCGCCTTGATGTTGTCCGTACCGAAGCCGGGCAAACGGAAGACAGTAAAGGCGTCGTAGAGTTCAAGGCATGGTTCAAAGAGGGAGCGGGTGAGTCAGCTCACCATGAGACATCAGACTTTATCCGGGATAATGGACGCTGGTACTTTATCTATCCGGATATTCCGGCAAAGTTGCCAGGGCGCAATGATCCCTGTCTGTGTGGTAGTGGCAAGAAATACAAAAAGTGCTGCGGCTGTTAAATCAGCCCGACACACTCTTTCATGAACACGGGCAGGAGTCATGAAAGGGTGGCAGGGCTGAACTAGCAGTGTGGAGCGTTGAGCTATAAACTCTACCAGAAAAAATAACCCAGTACTGTTGATAATATAGCCACTGGGATCTTGAGAGAGGACATGGTCCGGCTGGCTCCTGAAACGCGAGCGCTTATAGGTGGTGCGCAATCGCAGGCGCTTCTTCCATCAATCCAGGTGACTTGGGCGTCTCTCCAGGTGCCGCCGTTCACTTCGCATACCGGAAGCTTTTTATTTTTATGCACATTACCTCCCGGACAATCAAGGTAGTAGTATCTGGCGCAGCCTTCCCAGTTGTTGTAGTTTTGCGACTTATCCAGGTGGGCTTGCCAAACGGTAACACCATTCTCATTGGTATCGGGAGCGCACTGATCACCCCAGGGTGATGGCGGGTTAAAATCACAGTCACTTTTATTCTGGCAGGGTGGCTCAACAACGCTAAGTGTGTGGCTGAGTGAATCAACAAACCAAAGGCGTTCAGTTACGTTGTCTATCGTCATACCAGTAATTAGCTTTGCAGGTGTATTGATACTACCAATCAATGTATGGTTTCCTGATTTAGTGTCCAGTTTAATGGCATGGATTTGTCTGGTCGCTACGTCGCTTACGAACAGCCGGTCTTCAGAAATAGTCAGACCGCTGGGCGTCTCAAGAACCAGCCCGGCGACATTCAGTTCAGAAAAACCAGCATTGATTATACTGGTATACGTCGTGTATTTCTCTCGCCACTCCTCTTCGGGTTTTACGGGGCCATCCTCTGTTCCGCTGTGGGTGTCCAGAACGTTAATCACACCTGCCGCCGGGTTTGCGACGATCAGTAAATTGCCATATTTGGCCATTTGCCCGGGAATAGTGAGGCTGGATTTGGTTTCACTTTTCAGGGCGGTTCCCTTATATCGGTAAAGGGCGGCACTGTTGTGTTTATGACCGCCAAAACCGTGGCTTTGGGTGATGTTGGTAAGCACGATGCTTCCATATTTAGAATCAGCCCCTTCATCCCATGTCCAGTAATTGGCTTGTTCGCCGTCCCAGGCTACACCCATTGAGAAGGGTTGCTGATGGATCATGTCTAAATGAGAGCCTAAAGGCACTTTTTCAAGATCGTCCGGATAAAAGTCATTATTTTTGATGGCATAGGTTTTAAGGTCATTTTGCCATAGTGTGGGCCCCATAAAGTCGGTACACGTTCGTTGGTGGTAGTCGCTCCCCATTAATGCTGTGGCAGTATAATCATTACAGCTGCCACCAGTAGTAAGAAAGGTGCCCGTTATATTCAGGTTTTGAGCCTGCTGTCCTTCAAAGTCAGGGACATCTCCATCAACCGGGGCTCCACCAAAGGCAATGCCCGTTGGACGGTGCATAAAGTGGCAGGATGCCAAGTCCCGGCGTTTTTCTGGTGTGTATTTAACATCCTTGACTCCCGGGCAGTAGAAAATGGTAAGGCTGTCATCACCGTTTAAAACCCAGATTTGCCCTCTTACCCTGGGGTTTTCAGCGACTGCAACAGGGTTTACCAAACCTCCCCGGCTGGGCATGGAACTACCCCAGTCCCGTATTGCAGGAACGAAGATGCCATCTTTATTCTTTACTCCGAACTCTGGTATGCATTCAGAACTTCCTTTACAGCGCTCAGTAACAGGGCATTGGCCATATCCGACCGATGCGCCACTGGGTTTTCTGATAAGAGAGCAGTCTGCCAGTTCGGCCCGACCTGGTAGTGCATTTATCAATGGCAATGTCGACAGAGCAAACAGCGCCATGTGTCGTTTAGTTATTGAGAAACGTTTTTTGAATTCGTGATACATAGGGGTCATGCGCTCCTGTAAACACGGTTGAGCAATGAATTCAACTCAATAACAAGCAGGGCTTAAGTGAAAGTTTGAAAGTACTTTCATAGCAGAGCTGTTGAAATGATCGAGGCTTTTAAAGTTAACGAAGTAAAATTAGTGAATCGCTCTGTCCAGTACAACTGTAGCTGAACTAAACCTGAATGATGATGAAACTTATTTGAAAATGTCATCAGCAGGTCAGGAAGTGCTGTCGGGTTTGCACTGAATGTTCTGTAAATGCCCCCAGCCTGGCTTAATGAAACTGTTGTAATCACCAACAGGAAACTTTCGTATAAATTCGTTACACTTCCTGTCAGAAAAAGACCAGCAGGAGTCTATTGTGAAAGCGGGGAAATTTGTTATCAGCCTGTTCTGGCTGGCATCGATAGCCAACCTGTTTATCCCATTTGCCCAACCTCTCTACTCTGTTTTGCTGTGGCTATTGCCACTGGTGCTGTTTGTTCATGTGCTGGAACAGTGGTTTTTTGGACGACGTTTTAAGGCAGTGGGAACGCCTCTATCGGTTAAAGATCGCCTTTTGATCACTGTTTTTGGCGGTTTTCATTTGATGACATTAATGCAGCAGCTGCCTGAAGCGGCTGTCCCTTGTGAGAGAACTTGTGAGAGAAAAGGGTGAGCTAGAAGATAGTGCTTGAAGAATCCCAGAAAAAAACCATCCAGACGGCTTACAGTGCTTTTTTGAAAAGTAAGCAACTCAAGGCTCGTCCGGGGCAGAAGCAGATGATTGCTGAAATTGCCCGGGCTCTGGGTGCTATTGATACCGACAGTGAGGGGCGCAGAACGTCTGATCCGTCTGTTACTGTTATTGAAGCCGGTACTGGCACCGGTAAAACCGTTGGCTATGTTATTCCAGCGGTGGCCATGGCAAAGGCAGCCGGTAAAAGGCTGGTCATCTCCACGGCCACTGTGACCCTGCAAGAGCAGATTATCAGCAAAGACCTGCCGGATATTATCCTTAAAACCGGTTTGAAGTTTTCCTTTACTCTGGCAAAGGGGCGAGGGCGTTATGCCTGTCTTAGCAAGCTGGACCGACTGCTGCAGGAAGAACAGTCAGTGGCTTCCCTGATGGATATGTTTGCCGGTGAAGGTCAGTCAGGGCAACAGGATGAAACCACTTTGAAGCTCTATCAGCATATGTTGGAAGAGTTTGCCGCTTCGAAATGGCAGGGTGACCGGGACAGCTGGCCTGAAGCTCTGGAAGATCAGCAGTGGCGTTTGATCACCACCGACCACGCCCAGTGCAGTGGCAGACGCTGTGGCTATTTTAAACAGTGCCCGTTTTATAAGGCTCGCAATGACCTGGAGCAGGCCGATGTGGTGGTGACCAACCACGACCTGGTGCTGGCGGACCTGGCCCTGGGCGGTGGTGCGATTCTGCCTGACCCAAAAGACTGTATTTACATTTTTGACGAAGGCCATCATCTGCCGGATAAGGCCATTGATCACTTTGCCTGTCATGGCCGTTTAAAGGGAACGGCCAGCTGGCTGGAAAAAGCTGGTAAACATCTACAAAAGGTGCTGGGACAAAATGCCTTGCCCGGTGAACTGGGAGAGCGGCTGGAAAAATTGCAGCCAGAGTTTGACCAGCTGGTGAATGCTTTAGGTCATGCACGACAGATGTTGCACAGGGAAGCGACTTTCGAACCCAGGGTTCAGGGTGATTTAACGGTGGCTGTGTACCGTTTTCCTGAAGGGGTCGTGCCGGCCGCTATTCGTCAGCAGGCAGAAGTGCTGAAAGCGGGTTTCAGCCGTTGCAGTGGCCTGCTGGAAAAGGTGGCTAAAGACCTGAACGATGCGATGGATGGTGATGTACCGGGCATTGACCGCTGGCAGGCTGAGCAGTTGTACCCGGAAATTGGTGCCATGCAGATGCGTATGGAAAGTCAGTTCCAGTTGTGGCTGACCTACTCACTGCCTGATCCTGAAGGGGAGCCGCCCTGCGCGCGTTGGGTGAAATGGACGGAAGGTTCTTTCGGTGAAGAACTGGAGCTGTTCAGCAGCCCTATTCTGTCGTCTATGACCTTGTGGCAGACCTTGTGGAATCCTGGTTATGCTTCGATTGTTACGTCTGCAACGCTGGCGGCGCTGGGGAACTTTAACCGTTTTCGTATGCGTTCAGGCATCCCTTCTGAATCTAAATGCGTGATTGTGCCCAGCCCTTTTCAACATGCAACCGCCGCCCGGCTGGTGATACCTGCTATGGCGTCTAACCCCCGTGACAGCGATGCCCATACGGAAGAAATTGTGGAATCACTGCCTGAGTTGCTGGAAGGCAGTAAAGGTTCACTGGTGCTGTTTTCTTCCAGAAGACAGATGAATGACGTGTATTACGGACTGGATCAGGATCAGCGTGACCAGATTCTGTTGCAGGATGATTACTCCCGGCAGGAGCTGCTGAAATTACATCGTAAAAACATTGATGAAGGTAACACCAGCATTTTGTTTGGTCTGGCCAGCCTGGCAGAAGGGATCGATCTGCCCGGAGAGTACTGTGAGCACGTGGTCATTGCCAAAATTCCGTTTGCGGTGCCAGATGATCCTGTGGAAGCGGCACTGGCTGATTGGCTGGAAGCCCAGGGACGTAACCCGTTTATGGAAATTACGGTGCCGGACGCGGCAATCAAATTGGTACAGGCCTGTGGTCGTCTGTTGCGGACAGAGCAGGATACCGGGCGGATTACCCTGATGGACCGGCGGGTGGTCACTCAGCGTTATGGTCGGATGATTCTCAATTCTCTTCCGCCTTTTAAGCAGGAAATAGAGCACGCTGTGTTGTGAAGCGGAAGTCAGGTACAGGGATTAAAACCTGTACCTGAAAAATGTGGGGGGCTATTGATTTCGACCTGAATGGTTTATTTTCGGGCCTTACGTATTGCTTCGGAATTGACATAGGTCTCATCATTTCCTGTAGTAGTGTCATTCTGGTCCGGGGGATTTTTGATTTCCAGCCCGGCGGCGTTAATTAACGGGTCAAGTACCGCAGGCAAATCCTGATGCAGGGCTTTCAGGACGTTGTACTGCCCAGCGGTTTGGACAAACGCATTGCGAGTTTCCCTGGCCTTGTGAAGGGCAGGGTCAAGGTCGGTATTAACTGTACCACTGTTCAAATAAGACCGGGTGCTTTTACTGAGAGTAATGAACGTGCCGGTGCGTCCAACCCCCGCATTACAGTTAACAACCATTGGGCTGCTTTCAGAGCCTGAGAGTTCCGGTTCCTGTTTCAACTGCTCGACCAGAACGGACAGGGCTGCCAGTCTGGATGGTGTTCCTGAGGTATGGTCTTCCCAGCCGGTATCGTAGACACGGAAATGGGTTTTTCCATTGATTTCTAACTTATCAATACGAACGTTGTGGTTACCTTCTGCATCGGGGTCTATAAAGTACTGGTCTGCCAGCTTAACCGCCACACCGTCGTAATCTGTTGTCCTGCCAACGTCTTTGGGGCCGAGACTTATCGTATATTTTTTTGGACTTGTATCCTTGGAGTCCAGCTCTTTCTTGCTGACCAGACAGACCGACAGTTTGGAGTCGGTATCGTTTACCATATGGGCAAAGTGGTGGATGTTTTTTTCAGTAGGTCCCTGAGACGCGATATCCGGCACTTCATCAGGAGCATCCGATAACCTGACATAATTGGCATGAACATAGTGACCTTCACTACCAGCACAGCTATCAATATCACACCGTATGTCCTTGTATTTGGGTATAGCCTGTGTATGGAAGGCATCACCCTGAGCAGTATTCTTTTGAAAGGTATTGGTCAGGGCTGGGTCTTTTTGTCGTAGTTCTCTGTAATGATCGAAAACTTTTCGTTCATCATTGGTAGAAAGTGCTTCCCGCCTGGCTAAGTTGGGAAACTGTTTCTGGAGATGGTCGGGGGTTAGATTCGCAGCCTGATAGGCTGCTGAGCATTTTGCGGTAAAAAGCTGGCGGTCAAGCTCTTTCACAAGGAGCTGGTTGGTTTGATTAACTTTTCCTCCTGCGGCGTTTTTGAAGAGTTTTGCCAGTTTGGAGCGTAACGCCTGAAGTTCCTGTCTGGAACCGGTTGGCAATTTGTCCAGTTCTTCCTTTACTTTCTTTTCTGCATAGACTTCCTGCACCAGTGTTTTTGCATCAGCAGGTAGTTGCTTATATACCTCGTTTCTATTGTCAGGCCGGAGTTGGTCTTTAGCAAAATTTCGCAGGTGTTGTTTGGCTACGTTCCTGTCAGTGTTGTTGTCAGAACCGAGATAGTCACCTTTGGTAAAATGCCCGGAAAACGCTTCCAGTGAATCAGGCTGGGTCAGGTCTGCCGGACTTGTTGTCTGCGTCTGTGGCTTTTGAGCCCGTGGTCGAGTCCGGGGGGCGGGTTGAGGTTTTGACCTGCGGGGCGGTACAGGTGGCCGATTTGACTCTTTTGCTTCTGGCTCTTCTGGCTCAGGTGGTGCTGGCAGGGGACGGTTTATGAATGACTTTATATCACTGTCTTCTACTGGTGAGGCTGTACGCTCCGTGATCGGGGTTCCCGCCGCCTTTGCTGGCTGATTCTCTGGGGTTGGCGTGTGCCGGACTGGTGATGCAGTGTTGGCTTTGGGCTTGGATGAGCGTAACCATTTACCGGGGCTGAAGAGGACAGATATCAGTCTGCGTAACCATTTTTTAGGTTTGCTGACACTGGCTTTTTTGCCCCCAATATTGATTTCGCGGGCATTTTTAGTTTTCTCAGGCTGGTTCTGCTGCTGATACTGCCCACTAACGTTTGAAGATTTTGGATCAAACCCGTTCACGGAAAACTCCTGATTGTTGTGTCCTTACCTTTATTCAGGGTAAGAGGCTATCAGGCATTTTTCATGGCACAGGCCGTAATACTGTGTATAGACGGGTTGGATTGACGCTTTATTTTAATTTGAGTGTACAAAAGGGCAGCAGACAAAAAAATTGTCACTATCGGGGGCGTTAGCTGTTAGCTGTTGGTTGTATGGACAGCCAACAGCCAATAGCCAATAGCCAACAGCTCTGTATATTTTTAAAGCGATGGAGTCATCCACGCTTTTTTTCAGTGGGCTTATCTTCAGTAGAATCCTCTTCAGGCTGTTCGGTCGTGTCATTTTCTGACAGTGTGAATTCAGGCGGTTTTGGCTGTTCATCCTCTGCCTGATCTTTAGTCTCGCTGTCATTCTGGGCCAGAGTCCATTCAAGGTGTGTCTGCCACTGGCCCTCTTCTTTGTCTTTGTCGTCGGGCAGCTTTTCGTCTCCGGCAAAGGCTGCCAGATTGATGGCTGAAAGGGGTAACAGAAGGGCGAAAGCCGCCAGTTTTTTCATTTTCATTGTGAACATCTCTTTTTATTGGTTCTCGTACATTGCTGTTTGACATCGATGGGCATGAAAGGTTCCATAGCTATCGACATGGGGTGATCACTGATTCCCAGTCCCAGCCACATCAGTTACAATAACCGGCTAACTTTTCTATTTTGTCGGTAAGCGGGTACCCAACCTGCGGTATACCGATAAGAACTATCCAGTAGAGCGATTTACCGAGCGAGAGAGTCATGCTTGAAGTTAATCCGATCAAGGAACGTATTAAAGACCTGACGGCACGTACAGACGTGCTTAGGGGGTATCTTTGACTACGCTCACAAGAGCGAACGGTTACAGGAAGTAGAGCGGGAGCTGGAAGATCCGGACGTGTGGAATGAACCGGAACGAGCCCAGGCTCTTGGTAAAGAGCGTTCCATTCTGGAAGGTATTGTATCCACGATCGATGCCATGACTTCCGGTCTGGAAGATTCCGCAGAACTGCTTGATATGTCTGTGGAAGAGCAGGATGAAGACGGTGTTGACAGCGTTGTTGAAGAGCTGGATGAACTGACCCGGAAGCTTGAGATTCTGGAGTTCAAGCGCATGTTCTCCGGTGAAATGGACCCGAACAACGCTTACCTCGATATTCAGTCTGGCTCTGGTGGTACCGAGGCTCAGGACTGGGCCAACATCATGCTGCGTATGTATCTGCGCTGGGGCGAACAGAAAGGCTTCAAGACCGAGATCGTTGAAGTGTCAGCCGGTGATGTGGCAGGCATTAAGTCTGCAACGGTGCAGTTCTCCGGCGAGTACGCCTTTGGCTGGCTACGCACAGAGACCGGTGTTCATCGTCTGGTACGTAAGTCTCCATTCGACTCCGGCAATCGTCGCCACACCTCCTTTTCCTCGGTATTTGTTTCTCCGGAAATTGATGACAATGTTGAGATTGAGATCAATCCGGCTGATCTGCGCATCGATACTTACCGCTCCAGTGGCGCGGGTGGTCAGCACGTAAACACCACTGACTCTGCGGTACGTATTACCCATGAGCCGAGTGGCATTGTGGTGCAGTGTCAGAACCAGCGTTCTCAGCATCAGAACAAGGACAAGGCCATGCAGCAACTGAAAGCCAAGCTGTATGAGCTGGAGATGCAGAAGCGCACCGCCGACGCTCAGGCGCTGGAAGACAGTAAATCCGATATCGGCTGGGGCAGTCAGATTCGTTCCTACGTGCTGGACGATTCCCGTATCAAGGATTTACGCACCAACGTCGAGACCCGTAATACCCAGGCTGTTCTGGACGGGGATCTGGATAAGTTTATCGAGGCCAGCCTCAAGCAGGGGCTGTAATCGTCCCTCTTATATGAAGAGTGGGAAGACTTTTTAAAAAGATTTTTTTGGAATAACAATGTCTGAAGAACAAATGATCGATGCGCAGGAAGAGAACCGCCTGGTCGCCCTGCGCCGTGACAAGCTGGCGGCCATTCGCTCAGAGCGTGTTGCTTTCCCGAACAAGTTCCGCCGTGACGCTTATGCGGCTGATTTGCAGGAACAATACAAAGAAGCCAGCAAACAAGAACTGCTGGAAGCGGGTCACAAAGTTAAAGTGGCTGGTCGTATCATGCTGAACCGTGGTGCGTTCATGGAAATTCAGGATGCGTCTGGCCGTATTCAGGTTTACGTGAACCGTAAAGTGCTGGATAAGGACACCCTGAAAGAAGTTAAAACCTGGGATATGGGTGATATCATCGGTGCCGAAGGTACTGTGCAACGCTCCGGCAAGGGCGACCTGTATGTGGATATGGAAGGCGTGGTGCTGCTGACCAAGTCCCTGCGTCCGCTGCCAGACAAGCACAAGGGTCTGACTGACACAGAAATGCGTTACCGTCAGCGTTACGTGGACCTGATCATGAACGATGAGTCCCGTGCTGCCTTCCGTGTACGCTCCCGCATTATTCAGGTGATCCGTGATTACTTCCATAAAAATGACTATATGGAAGTGGAAACCCCTATGTTGCAGACCATTCCGGGTGGGGCGACAGCGCGCCCGTTTGTGACCCATCATAATGCTCTGGATATGGAAATGTTCCTGCGAATCGCACCAGAGCTGTACCTGAAGCGTCTGGTCGTGGGTGGTTTTGAGCGTGTGTTCGAAATTAACCGTAACTTCCGTAACGAAGGTCTGTCTACCCGTCATAACCCGGAATTCACCATGATTGAGTTCTATCAGGCGTATGCGGACTACACCGATATGATGGATCACACCGAGGTTCTGTTCCGCCTGCTGGCTGAAGAGGTAACCGGCAGTACCACAGTGACTTATCAGGGAGCTGAACTGGACTTCGGCAAGCCATTTGCCCGCATGTCCGTGTTTGAGTCCATCCTGCACTTCAACCCTGAGCTGGAAGCGGCGGATATTGACAATATCGAGTCTGCCACCGCTGTGGCGAAGAAGCTGGGTATTGAAGTGAAAGACATCTGGGGTCTGGGCAAGATTCAGATGGAGATCTTTGACGAGACGGTTGAACACCACCTGGTCGACCCAACCTTTATCACTCAGTACCCGACTGAAGTGTCTCCGCTGGCTCGTCGTAACGATGAAAATCCGTTTGTCAGTGACCGTTTTGAGTTCTTCGTAGGCGGACGTGAAATTGCCAACGGTTTCTCCGAGTTGAACGACGCGGAAGACCAGGCTGAACGCTTCCGTCAGCAGGTGGCTGAGAAAGATGCGGGTGATGATGAAGCCATGCATTACGATGCGGACTACATCAACGCCCTGGAGTATGGCCTGCCACCCACAGCGGGTGAGGGTATCGGTATTGACCGTCTGGTGATGCTGTTTACCGACGCGCCTTCTATTCGCGACGTGCTGCTGTTCCCGCACATGCGCCCACAGGTTTAAGGCCTGCTGGTGTAGCTGACTGAGTCAGCTGCACCTTTCCCTTCGTCTTCAGTCAGGCAATCCTGCTATTTTCCTCCGTCCGCAGAGTGCTTTTTTACGAACTTTGGGCATAAGTGCCGGTTAGATTCTATACTGCTTCACCATCTCACCCGACAGGGCTTTACAGGTCTGTTTTCAGACGGCCTTTTTGGGAGAGTCAGGGCAATGCCTGATTGAGCGCATTGCGACAAACAATAAGCCAATATAGCCATTGTCATTGAATACCAGGGTACAGGCAGTGATAAGGGCTTATTACAGAAAATTAACAGGCAAACGGTATAAGGCATTTCCTCATGGAAGCAACGAACTGTGAAGTAGTGAGTGACTCTCTTTCTCAGGCCAACAAAGATAACGGAACCTCCTCCAGCGGATCGACAAATGGAAATGAAGCCCTGAAGTATCAGGGGCGCAAAACCAGTCGCGCCAACAGCGAGCAGCGACGTCGTATTATTCTTGAAGCAGCCTTGCGCATTGTTGTGCGCGATGGAGTCAGGGGCGTCCGTCACCGTGCGGTGGCTAAGGAAGCCGAGGTTCCACTGTCTGCGACCACTTATTATTTCAAAGATATTTCTGATCTCATTACAGACACCTTTACACTGTTCGTGGAAATGGGTGCAGAGACGTTCAAGGCATTCTGGGAAGAATCTGATTCAAAACTGCAGGAGGCTCTGGCGCTACTTGAGGGGCAGGATTCAGGTAGCCTCAGCCAGGAAGTCAGGCTGGTTTTTGTAGAAAAAATGGTGGACCTGGCGGTGCATTACATTGTCACGCAGCTGAGAGAACACCGGGACTACCTGATTGCAGAGCGTTCATTTCAGCTAGAGTGTCTGCGTAATGAAAACCTTCGCCCGGTGGCATTCAGTCACCAGTCTTACCTGTTAAACAGTCTGGAACGTTTTTTTCTGCGTGTTGGTTCAGGGCAGCCTGATATTGATGCCCAGCTCTTAGCGGCGGTTATTATGCAGGTAGAATATCAGTGCATGGTTCAGCCGGACCATGAGGTGGACGCCGGGATGATTCGCAGCCGCTTAATTCGGCAGATCAGTCTGATGCTTAACTGTTAGCGGGTTTGAATACAGCCCGGCAGGCTCCTCGACTATTGCCAGAACGGACTGTATTCAAGAATGCTGTCCGTACTGGTTCTGTCAGTGACTTCCAGGCTGAGGATGCCCAGCTTCTGCATAAAACCGTAAACCATAATGGCATTTGACAGCGTCAGGTGAGAGAAACCCTGATGCTGATGATAATCCGGCTGGTTCAGCTGTTGCTCCTGGTCTGGTGGATGATGTTCGGTCTGTTCACGGATCAGGGTGCGATCAATAAACTGCTTCACTTCATTCTGTGTGACCAGCAGTTGCCCGGGTTCCGTTTTCACTGCCTCCAGAAGGCTGTACTGAAAGAGGCTGCCAATGGCCACGACCTCGCCATTATTGCGGACGATTTGTGAGCGAACCAGTTTGGGAACCTTTCCCGCCAGGTGGTGCGCAAACCTTAACCCTTCTTCAAACTGTTCTTTGGTTAATGGATGGAGATTGCTGTCTTTCTGCCAGTCCTTGCCCTGAGCCACTTCCAGCAGATAGCGGAAAAATGATCGGGAGCCAGAATCTCCCTTGTAAGCCAGAGTGTCGGCGGTGGGGTCGTCTGCAATCAGTTGGTAGCTGTTGTTGCCAATGTCCCAGACGACGGGTTTATCTGGCTTTTTGCTGGCGCGCAGCGCGGTGAAATAGTCCATCCGGTCTTCATTCGCCTGGGTCAGTATCTGCATCACCAGGCCGGTTTTACCCTGCAGGGTTGACTGAACCTCTACCTTGTTGCTGGTAATCCTCATGGCTTCTGTTGCAATCACCTTGATATGGGGTGTGTGGTAGTAGCTGGCTTTATCTTTCAGTCTCAGAAATATATCGGACAGGGCGCCAAGGGTAGCTTTATCAATAGTGTGGCGGTCATTATTCAGCACCTTGTCATGTAAACGGAAAGTGATACTGTCCTGATCTTTAATCTCCAGAATGGTGTCAGTGTTGCTATTCACGTCTGCAATCGCGTATTTGATGGCGCTTGAGCCGACTTCGATAGCCATACGTCGTTCGACGCTGTCTGTGGCGAACAGTGGTGATGCGATCAGGCAGGTGGAAATCAGCCAATGGTGCAATAGAGAAGGTTTCATAAAAACTCCTTTGGGCAATCAAAGGAATTGTCGGCCACAGGGTGTGGTTGTTAATGGTCGGTGCAGAGGAGCAGGTTCTCATCGGCAAAGTCAAAGAAAGCTCTCGTATAAGGGATTAAACCGCTCTCTCAAGCCTCACTTACATTCCCGAACTGAACTTACCGGCAGTGCATCCGACATTGAACTTTCGTACTTTTCTTTCCTCTAACCCACATTACTCATTTTTCGACAAGGATATTTGTTTATGGATGCCGTTGCCCCTTCTCCTTCCCCCGTTTCCGTACCGGAGGAGGGTGTCTGTCACATTTGCTTTCTGGATTTCCATGGTCGTGAAGTGACGCCGGTCATCGTCACACCACAACTGTGCGGTCATCGCTACGATCTTCACTGTATTACAGGATGGTTTGAAGGACTGTCGCTGGATAACCGGGTCTGTTGCCTTTGCCGGAAAAAGGCATTGCCTCTGAAGGTGGTTTCAGGTGTGCCTGATGAGGAGAGTCCCTTTATTCAACATGAGGCATTAGAGGCGGTGTATCAGGGAAACACTGAGAAACTCGCCTCCATGCTGACCATTGCCCCTGAGCTTGCATTGAGGTTTTTTCATGATCCGGTGATTGATAAAGATATCACATTGCTGCATGCCGCAGCCTGGAAAGGTAAGGCCGATTGCCTGCAAGTCCTGATCAACGCCGGAGCCAATATCGACATTTCCCGGCATTCGGATGGCATCACCCCGGCGTTCGTGGCAGCCGCGAACGGCAAGACCGACTGCCTGAAAGCCCTGATCGAAGCCGGGGCCAATGTCGACATTCCCCGGTTTACGGATGGCGCCACCCCAACGTTAATCGCTGTCCAGAACCTCTATTTAGACAGCCTGCAAGTCCTGATCGAAGCCGGGGCTAATGTCGACATTCCCCGGCATTCGGATGGCGCCACCCCGGTGTTAATCGCTGTCGAGAAAGGTTTTTTCGACTACCTGAACCCTTTGATCGAAGCTGGGGCCGATCTCAACGCTGCCCGGCATACGGACGGTGCCACCCCGATATTCATCGCGGCCCATGAAGGCAATATCTGCAGCCTGGGAGCCCTGATCAAAGGCGGGGCTAATCTTAACGCTGCCCGGCATACGGACGGTGCCACCCCGGCAGTCATCGCGGCCCGGGAAGGCTATATCTGCTGCCTGAAAGAACTGATCGAAGCCGGGGCAGAGTACGAAGAAGAAAGATGTTGTATTATCCTGTGAAAATAGCCAGAAAGTGTTGCCAGCGAGTCACTAAGGCAGCCGTAAGGGAAGCAGCAGAACATAATATACCGCTGTTGGCTGTTGGCTGTTGGCTGTTGGCTGTTGGCTGTTGGCTGTTGGCTTTTGGCTTTTGGCGGTTCGCTGTTGGCTGTATGAGCAGCTAATAGCCAACAGCCAAAAGCCCGGTAAGTTATTGAATGCTGCGCCCCTAAGCAGAATTATTGGTGTTTCTGATCGAGTCTTAAGAAAGGATTGCAGCCACCTGTTTCACGAATAAAAAAACGGAACTCAGGTGTACATCAGAGATGGACGCAGTTTCGAAGGAGCTGCCTGGCTTTTAATCTGAAACACCCTGGAATACATGGTCGAATCCGTGCATTGCTTTTATAATCCCGTCTGAATTTTTTTGATGAGTGGCTGGTTAATCATCTGGCTACTTTGGGAGAAAGCACATGCGTGAAGTAATGCTTGAGCCTACATGGAAGGCTTATCTGCAAGATGAGTTTGATAAAGAGTACATTCAGACCCTGAGAAGCTTTTTGCTGGCTGAAAAAGCGGCGGGCAAAACCATTTACCCCCATGGAGATGAATACTTCAATGCCCTGAACCTGACGCCTTTCGAACAGGTAAAGGTGGTGATTCTGGGACAGGACCCTTACCACGGTCCGGGTCAGGCTCATGGGCTGTCGTTTTCGGTTCGACCCGATATAGCCATTCCACCGTCCCTGGTGAACATGTACAAAGAGCTGCACAGTGATCTGGGCATTGAGCCAGCCCGGCATGGCTACCTGGAGCATTGGGCGCAGCAGGGTGTTCTGCTGTTAAACAGCGTACTGACGGTGCAGCATAAGCAGGCTGCGTCGCACCAGGGACGAGGTTGGGAAGAGTTTACCGACCGCATCATTGCCGAGCTGAATGAAAAACGTGAAAACATTGTTTTTATACTCTGGGGAAGTTATGCCCAGCGAAAAGGGCGCTTTATTGATACTTCAAAACATTGCGTGATCAAGTCGGTGCACCCATCCCCCCTGTCGGCTTACCGTGGCTTTTTTGGCAGTAAACCGTTTTCCAGGGCTAATGATTATCTGAGTTCCTGCGGGATCAGCCCAGTGGACTGGCGCTTGCCTGCTGTCGTTAATTAATAAATAACCCGGGACGTATGAAAAGCGCTTCTTCAGTTTTCTGAAGGGGCGACCGGGTACTTAATCAACAGCGGAACATACTTTGAAAACCGCCCACTCTTCCCCGATACATTGGACATGATTAAAAATGGCTGTTACGTACAGGTCCAGCATAAATTGATCCTTGTTCGCGTGCTGGATTAGTCCGTAGTGAGTGTCAAATATCTGCGTCACCCTGCCATCATACCGCAGGCCAATAACATGCCCGGAAAGATATCCTGAATCTTGTTTTTTATCGAATACGAACAGGCAGTGACAGGGCTCACGTGAGACCCATTCATAAATGCTTTGAACATTAAAGCACCCGAAGCCTCGCATGGACTCCCGGGAATCCAGGTTCATATGGTGGAGTATGGGGATAATAATATCAGATCGTTCGCCTCCCGGGGGCATGGGGAGTATTCCGGAGGCCGACTGAATGATTGCCATCTCGTGAACAGAACCCAGCTCATGGACACTTAACACCCCTGTCCCCTCGGAAGCGATGCTCTTTTTTAGCCAGGTTATTGCGGCCCCCAGACATAACCCGGCCGAGTCTTTGTTATAGCTTGCCTCCATTATGGTTCTGCCGGCAACGACTCTTTTGCGCCAGCGGGAATAAATGGACGCCCGGGGAGTGAATGTGAAAATATTCTCCATTTTGTCCTCCAGCATTAGCACTGAATGCCATTGTGGTCTGATACGCAGGTTGGGGGGCGCGTTCTGCTCGACCCAGCCTGCGCAACAACTCTTCAGGAGAGGTACAAAAGGCGTAAAAGATTAATGCCTTGCTTATGGCAGTGTTACTTCACCCGCCAGGCTGTGTCCCAGTTGCTCTTTAACCTGCTCCACAGTCAGACCGTTAGAGAACAGGTGGTGCAACTTACAGAACATGGCTTCGGTGGTGGTATCCAGTCCACCCACGACACCGGCATTAGCCAGTGCGGAACCGGCTGCGTAACTGCCCTGATGCACCGTACCACGATGACATTGGGTCAGGTTAACGATCAGCTTGCCAGCCTCTGTCGCTTTTTTCAGGGCATTCAAGAATGCCTGGTCCCCGTCCGGACCATTGCCGGTCCCGTAAGTGCGCATGATAAAGGCTTTTACTGGCTGCTGCAGGATACTCTCAATCCATTCCGCATTAATGCCCGGGAATAGCTGCAGAATACCGACATGGGTTTCAGAGTCACAGCTCAGGAGGAACTTGGGCTCACCTTTCGGCTTGTGCAGCAGGAATTCGTCCAGCTCAATATTAATGTCCGCGCGACCCAGCCATGGGTAGTTTGGCGTGTCAAACGCGTCAAACAGATACGCGTTCTGTTTGCGGCAGCGGTTGCCGCGCATCAGGCGACCATTGAAGTACAGACACACCTCTTTAATACGCTCATCGGCTGCCAGGCTCAGGGCGCCGACCAGGTTTTCCAGGCCGTCAGTGCGGGCTTCGCACAGAGGAATCTGAGAACCGGTGAAAATAACAGGCTTGCTCAGGTTACGCAGCATAAAGGACATCATAGAGCAGGAGTAGGCCATGGTGTCGGTGCCATGTAGTACCACAAAACCGTCGTATTGGTCGTATTTGCTGGCGATATCGTTAGCAATTTGCTTCCAGTTATCCGGACGGATATTGCTGGAGTCAATCAGTTGCCCGTATTCACCCAGGTCAAAATCAGGCAGGCTGGTACGAACATTAACAGGCAGTTTTTCTTCCAGCAGACCCATCAGGTTTTCTGCTGGCGCGTAGCCGGAGTCCGTAGGCTTCATACCAATGGTACCGCCGGTGTAGGCAACGTAGATTTTTTTCATCTTCATTTCTCTAGAAAAACGCCCGGAACAGTCCGGGCGCATAACTAAACAGTTTGATTAGTGCAGGGTTCAGACAGGCTGCAGTTGTAAAGACTTGACGTACTTGTTGTCGTCAGGACGGAATTTACCCAGGTACGCAAAAGCAATCACCAGGGCGATGCCGGCAAAACTCATCCACATGTAGGGAACGTACTCAAAAGTGGAAACGCCCAGCAGGCCTGCCATGAAAATACCGTTATCGCTCCATGGTACCATACCCGATGTCAGCGTTCCGCCGAATTCCGCAGAGCGGGAGAGCATGCGACGGTCTACGTTCATGCGGTCGTAGCTGCCGGACATGATCTTAGGGGTCAGGATCAGGGATACGTACATGGCACTGCCGAATACATTGGCAAAGAAGGCGGTTACGACGGTGTAAGCGGTCAGGTTGCCTTCGTTGGTGATGCGGTTTTCGTACTGTTTGGCAACGGTCTCCAGAATGCCCACTTTATCCAGCAGACCACCAAAGCCCAGACCGAAGATGATCACGGCCACAGAGCCCAGCATGTTAGACATACCACCACGGTTCAGAATGTTATCGATAAACGCATTGCCGGATTCCATGGTCAGTGGTGCCCACATGCTGCTCAGTGCTTCAACCGGCGCACGGTCCTGAAACAGGATGGCCCATAGCATACCCAGAACAGAACCAAACATGATGACCGGGTAAGAGGGCATCTTGCGGGACAGCATAAACAGAACAGCCGCCACAGGTATAAACGCCATTGGGGAAATACTGAAGTGAGATTCCATCACTTCCATAACCGCCTGAACCTGAGCCATATCAGCGTTACCGGTGAACTGGAAACCATAGATGGTGAAGGCAATCGCCGTCAGGATATAAGCGGTCAGACTGATTGGCAGCATGCCTTTGATGTGATCGACGATTTCAACGTCAGACATGGAAGAGGCCAGAATAACAGAGTCAGACAGAGGCGACAGTTTGTCACCAAAGTAAACGCCTGACAGGATGGCGCCTGCGGTGACGGGTGCCGGAACCCCCAGACCCTGACCGATACCCATCATGGCAATACCGGCGGTACCGGCAGCACCCCAGGACGTGCCGGTGGCCAGAGCCGTCATGGAGCAGATGATCAGCGTGGCCAGCAGGAAGATGGATGGATGAATTGACATCAGTCCATAGTAAATAATGCTGGGTACAATACCACCGGCAATCCAGGTACCGACCAGGGCACCCACCGCCAGCAGAATCAGGATGGCGCCCATACCCTTAAAGATACCTTCCGCCGCAGCAGCTTCCAGGTCTTTGTAGCTGTGACCCAGTTTGACACCCAGACCCATCGCCAGGAACCAGCCAACACACAACGCCAGTTGAATAGGCAGGTCCAGTTTGGCTGTGAATGAAAAAGCCAGCGCCAGGAATGTACCCAGTACCAGAAAAACCTGCAACATAGACGGCAGGCGTTTAGAATTTTTGTGCATTAAGAGTAACTCCATGAAACCTCGTAATAGCTGGCACATTATCTCACTCCACAGGGCTGGATATATGTTGATCTATGTCATGTAAATTTTCGCCAGCGAACGGAAAATTTTGTTTTTTGATGCAGGTCAATTTCTGATCGTCATGGTTCATGACTAAGTGATTCTGTAAATAGTGGAAGTTTGCCTCCTGTTTGCGTAACCCGCCTGTCTGTCATGGCGGGTTACCTAAGCATTCATCTGTTAATGAGTATGAGAAAGTAGGCAAGCACCATTGATAATGCGCAAGCCCTAAGAATTACTCCCGGGTGTTGTGTTGCTCAGGGTTGAAGATATGTTCAGGCTCGGGGTCATGGTTGAGTTATACGTTGGAATAAGTGTTGTGGCTGGGGAGCCCGCATCGGATTTTGCAGCTTCGAACTGACTCATGGACTGTACCAGGGTGTTGATATGCCGGTAAATCTCTACACTGGCTCTGTTTTCTGGCCGAGGTTTGGGGTAGACGGTTTTTTCGCTCTCCATTAGCCGGTCTTCAAGAGTCTGCTGTGAGTCTGGCAATAAGCGACTGACCAGCGCCTTTGCTCCTTCAAGCAGCCGCTGTAGGCCCCGGGTTTTATTTTGTTCTCCGGTATCTCCGGAGCCCTGGTCGGCTCCAGTGATCCACTCTTGCGGGTTCTGACTGACCAGCCCGCCATGGAAATAGATGCTGCCCAGCGTGTTTGTGGACAATAGCGCAATGACCCGGCCGCTTTCTCTGGAGAGCAGCTGCAGGGTATGGTTATCGTTTAAGAGGCTGGCAATATTATCCGGACTATCCAGGTGGTGGCGCAGCACTCCAGTCTCTTTATTACAAAGAACCGGCAAAACATCCTCTGGAGCCATGCCCACCAGAAACAGGGTGAGGCTTCCGGCACCTTCCAGCTGCCGTAAGTCTGCCTTTGACTCAGGCGACAGAATGACCGTATGTTTCCCCTGGTTGTCTACCCCCAGGGCATTAACGGGAGCCCGGAGATCATAGATGTCGTCTCCGGCACCGCCCTTGAGAATGTTGATGCCAAGATGGTCACCCGGAAAGCTGTAACAGAAGTCTCTGGCTTGTGAAGGTGGATAATTTTTTGAGGTACTCAACGCTGGTGAACCGGTCGCCACCATCAACAGGTCGTTACCTCCATGCCCCCGGACTTCCGTTGGCTTGCTCCAGCCTTTGCAGTAAAGAATATTGTCCAGACTGTTTCCATCCAGCAAATTTTGGCTGTCTTTATTGTCTGATTTTATTAGAACCGGCGCTGCATGGTTGAGCATAAAGGCTAATCGACTAAGACTGAACAACTGGTTGCTTTCCTGGTCAGCCATGATTATGCCATCCAGGCCCGGCCATCGATCCAGAAGGGCGGCCAGCAGAATTGGTTGCAGATTACCAAAGTCAGGTAAGCGACCGTTCAGAGGACCCAGGTCAACGTGTTCATCAAGCAGCACCGCCTGCCATTCCGGGTTTTCACTGTTCAGCTCACGCAACTCAGCGTCGATGACTGAGCCCTGTATGACCCGATAATGACGATGTTGCTGCTGATCATTGATCAGCATGACATTAATAGCCGACTGCAGGTTGGAAAGTGCTCCGCTGCGAATCAGAACCTGGCCCTGCCAGGCTTCCCAGCGGCTCTTGCCTTCATTGCTACGAAAGATGAAGCGCAGCTGTGCTGGTTCATTAATGCCGTAAAACACCGCGTATACAGGTGCTCTTTCCTTACCCCCTGGCAATTTCCGCAGAACGTGGGGAAAGCGGGTTTCAGGTTTAATGCTAAAGGCTGGATCCGCCAGCTGTTTCTGGGTGATCAGAGGGAAACCGGCATTTGTCGCCTGTTCACCCGCGCATTTGATGTACTTTTTACCTTCCGGTAATGGATATGGTTTGTTGCAGCGAAAACGGAGCTCACCGATCCGGGGGCTGGCAGCCCGCCCCCGCTTCAGCCGCAAGTCATCGGTACATAAATGACAGTCGCTGCTGTCATCGAACTGAAGGGGGCGATACACCCGGTTTGCGGGTGAATGGGCTGCAGCCTGGCGAATCAGTACATCACCACTGGCAAACTGGCTTTGCTTGAGAGTGATAGACAGCCTGGCGTGATTATAACCGCCATGATTCTCTCGTTTGCTGAAGTGGATGACCAGCTGATTGCCTGAACGGGTGGGGGTGGCCCTGAAACCATCGGCAAGATCGATCAATAATGGGGTTTCTGGTGTTGGCGAGAAGGTGTAATGGGTGTTCTCCAGCGTTTGGTTATCCACGACGAACGGGAGCAGTACCTCCCGGTTTTTGGTAATGTCATCCTTCAGCCCGCTAAGCCAGAGACGTCGGTCATCAGGCGACATGAAACTGGTTTCACTGAAAATCAGTTGGGTGGGAGCGGGTGAGAGCCCGTCGAGGTCGGACCAGGCCTGGGCGATGACAATGTCACCTGAGTCAGGATCAAAGCGATCCTTCAATATCAGGTCATACCCCTTGCGCCGGGCTCTGAATTGATGGGAAGGTGCCCGGATTTGGATTCGGTTGTAGGAATCGGCCTTGTCGGTGCCGGTATCCCTGTTGAGGATAATGACGGTTTGACTGAAATAACGCAGATCACTGGGCAGCACAGTGAACTGATCGGCTCCCTGCTTGCCATCCAGGAGGATGCTGAAGTCGTTGCTGGCCTTGAAATCAGTGCGCAGCCTGACTCCATGGCTTCCGTCATCGGTATAAATGGTATCCATGTAGAACTTTGACGGAATGAGGTTATCGTCTCCATTGGTGCCGATCATCAATAGTTCTTTACCATTATCGATAAAGGACAGTTCGTCGAACTCCCCGATTTCAAAAGGTCCTGAGTGGGCTGTCTGGTATAGCTGGCGGGTGTCCTGGTTGTAGCACCAGGCTGTTGTGTGGTTGGAGCCTGAATCCCGGCTGCCAATCAGGGTCAGGGCATCGGTGTCAGCACTGGCCGGACCGATGAATGCCCTTTCTTGCCCTGAGTCATACCAGGCAGTATGGGTGTACTGACCAGGCATATTGTCGGCAAGTTTAAGGCGCAGCAGTTTATTCTGGGGGAAGCTGGCTAATGTCGTGTTCGGCAGCTGGTTCCCAAGGACGTCTTTCATCAGTTCGACCAGGTGTTTTTGGCGATGACTGAAATGGGTTCCCTGCATATCCGGATAGCGGTAACTGATGGGTTCTGTCTGGTCGAATGACTGGCTGTTCAGGTCGTAGCCGATTAATAACCGGTGATTTTCAGAGATCTCAAACAGAAATCCCCGGTGGTTGCCCAGCCAGAAGTTGTCCATCGCATTCCACTGGTAGTCGCCCTCAGGAGCCTCTTTCAGCTGACGGCAGGCTGGGGAAATTTTGTCCATAAATGCTGGCGGCAAGGTGTTGGCGAAGAAGGTGTTGCTGCCACAATAGGGGTGGTCATTCCCGGCCCCGGTCGGCAGGAACCGGAACAGCCCCGGCTGTTTTCCCCCGGACGTTTTGATGGTGGCCAGCAGGCCGTCAGCCACTTTTCCGCTGAACGTTACAGCGCTATTTGCAGGCAGGGTCAGCAAGGTGTTGTCCCTGGCGTCAAACCATAACTCCTGTTGTTTCAGGAAGTTCAGCTGGCTTTCCTGCAATTCAGTCACCAGGGGCAGCCCGATCAGGTCCGGGGCCACAAAACCGAACTGTTCGAACTGGCGGAATAAAGCCGTCAGTTCAACCTTGAGGTTGTCGATGAATGTTTTTGCCTGTGCGTCACTCCAATCACCCGAGGGGGGGAGGGGGCTTGCCGTTGTCGAGCCGCTGGTCCGGGGAGAAGGTGCTGTACTGCTGTTGTTAAAGGACTGCCGATAAACTTTTTGAGCGATCAACCCAAGATCCAGCCCTCTCAGGTAGGCACCATTAACCCTCGGTAGTTGGTGGTAATGGATCGGTTGGGAAGCTGAAAGCGGGATCGTTCTTCCGCTCTCAGGCAACTCCCAGCCGTCAAATTGATAAGCCTCCGACGAGGGATAGCTGGCCAGGCTTGAAGAGCGAACAAGGCTTTCGTCAGGAATCTCTATCATCATGCCGCTGTCGGTACTGGTGAGCATTCCCCCCGGCTTTGACCAGATATGAGTAAACCGGCCATCCTGCTGGCGACTCAGGCGGTTTTTATGGTTCTTATCCAGCGCGATAATGGTGAACTCCGCAGCGTCATGAAGTTTGACCCATTCTGTGGCCGCCTCTGGCTGATGAATTCTGGCGTAGTACAGGTCTTTGGACTGCTCGCTGAGCATGACGTAAATCACATCCTCTCCCTGTCGGAAACGGTGCAGCGGTATGTGTTCACGGTGCAGTGTATCCATGACCGCAGGATTGAGCCTCAGGTAGTGGCGGCCATCAGTCTGGCTGATACACGGGTTGGATGGAATATCCCGTGGCAGGTGCAGGAGTCCGTCTGTGGCATTGAACCTGGCCCCCCAGTTTCCGCTTGCTCCCTTACTGTCCTGGCAATGGGTTTGCAGCTCCCGGGCACCGGGGAAATCAAAGAGACTGCTTAGGTAGGACATGGCTACTTTATTTTTCGGGTCGTAAAAGCCACTGGCGGTGATGTCATCAATGCCTTTGGTGTCGCTGATGTAAAGGGGCAGCATGCCTCTGTGTTGATGTAATTGACCGAAGGCTTCATCCAGTGACCCGGGAGAGGTACTGATGTATATGGCATTGGACCGGACACTGCCCGGTGGGTTGGCTGAAAGGGTGAAGGCCACTCCCCGTTCCGTTGTCACCAGATAACTGTTGATGCCATCTTCTTTGGTGTCCGGCTTGTCGATGGGGGTAAACGATTGAACCGGATAGTTAAAGCCATTGGAGTTCTGGAAAAGGGAGTAAAGACCCTGGCGCTGGGTGTAGGTCTTTTTGAATAACTCATTGACGACTTGTCCTGAGTACACTTCTCTGGCTTTCGGGCCGTAGAAAAAATAACCGTATTCCGGGCTGCCGTCGATGGGGATGACCCGGTCTCCATTAGCGACTTCTGGCAGAATCAGAAAGATCTCTACCTTATGCTTCGTGTCGAACCACAGGGAGGTTCGTGTAAAGCGAATCTGCTGTATGGGGGTGTTTTTAGCTGGCAGGGGAATTAGCTCAGAACTGCTACCAGGGAAGTAGCAGCTAAACTCACTTTTGGACAAGTTCGTCACAACCTTGTAAAAGGAGGTCTTGTAGATGCTAAATTCTCTGCCCGGGCAGTCCCGCAGTTTCACAGGCAGAAAACGTTTCAGGGGTCCGAAACGCCTAAGCACCTGCTCGTAGTCTTTAACGCGTGCAGCGAAATCCGTCAGGGGACGACTGGAGTACAGCAGTTGCACTTTGACATAGGTGGATTTCGAGTAATCATCCACCTTTTCTGATACTTTTGCGAACAGTGTATTGGCATCGAATCGCTGGCGACGACCCTCAGGTCGCAGGAATGGTTTAACAAGGCCGGAACCTAAAATCATTTCGCCAAGCTTGGCTATTCCCTGCTGCCAGCTCTCTTTGCTGGTCAGGAGCGGTTTTAATTCAGCGATATCACGCTGGATGGTGGGCGGGGCGAAATGCGGGCTGATGGTCAGTAGTGCCCGTTCATCAACAATGTTGATTCGATATTGCTGATCCGCGTCAGCGCCTGGCCAGTATCCGGTAAATACAATTTTGTTGGTAAGCCGGGTGGTTTGTTCACCCGCCTCTGCCGGGGGAATGTCCCCGGTCAACTCGACGGTGAGCTGGCCTGCGGCCGGGTCAAAATGAACCTTGCAGTTAGTGCCTTCTTCATTTTGATTCTCTGAGCAGTGGTAGGTATTCTCGCGGTTTGGAGGACGGATAAACCATTGGGCTGTTGTGTTTTGGGGATTATTGACCCATAGGTGTCTGACGGTTGTCGGGGCCTCTTCTTTTGTCTTTCCTGAGTTAGAAAGGCGCCTCAATAACTTCGATATCGTTGCGAGCACAGGATTGCGTGAATTCTTTCCGGGGCTTTCCCGGGTTGGCGCAGGGAAGAAGGTGAGAGTTTGAATGGCCTTGCTGCTAGCGGGTACCGAAACGTGGTAGTCCACTTTTCCAGCCAAATCCCTGGAATAAGGAAAAGCAAGTTGGTAGCTTTTATCATCCAGGCGAAGGGTCGTGTTGGTTTTCAGGTATTTGTGATTATCGATACCCACCAGAACTTTTTGATAGGTTTTTGTTTCATAATCGGTGCTTGACCCCCCATGAGGGCTACCCGTTCTTTCAGCGTAATTCACTGAAGCCCTGGGATTAAAGCTTATTTTTGAATTGGTTTTCCCGGCCTCCTGAAACAGCTTTTTGACTTCCAGAGTGTCTGACCCGGTGACCGAGCTGTCTATATAACTCAGGTCAATTTGTTGATCAGGCATGACAGGCATAACAATGGTTGACGCGTCCTTTAAGAAGGCGTCCACATTGAAAGAGCCATCCTGACAGTCATATTTCTCCAGCCGACCGCCCGCTTTACAGGCGGATTTAAGGTAAGCTGAAATCAGATCCGCTTTTTCACGCCTGGTGAAGCTGGATGAGGTTTTATCATTCGAGTAAAGTCCGCCATGGCTTGAGATAAATGCTTCGAAGTCATAGGTGTCCACCATGAACCGGGTCATCTTAAGCGTCTTGCTTATCAGGTCAATTTCCCGGAAACCAAGCCGCATGCCGATTTCTTCTGTAGCAGTCTTGACCAGGTTAATGAGTTTTCTAGTGGTTATTGGACTTTTTAGAAAATACTTTGGATCCAGCTGCTCGTAAATAACTTTGAAAAACTTGTTAACTTCGGCAATAGCTTCCCGTGTACGCTGGTCAATGATCTTCTGCATTTCATCTTCAAGGTAAAAGCCAAAGAACATTGAAAAGAGACTGTAAGCAACGGCAATCACCCAGCCAACAGGACCAGCGTAAGAGACAAAGGAAACCGCAAATCCGGTCCACTCCACAATCACCATTTTTTGGTAGAGGTCTTTAATTTCCGGGTCATCAATTTCTGACCAGACGTATGTGGTCAGGCTGGCGCTGACCAGCGATAGCGCAGGATCGAGCAGTTTACCGGCTGTTTTAAGCCCTTTGATCATTTTCAGGGATTTTGTTGCTTTTATGGTCGTCCTGGCGCCGGTTGTAGCACCTTTCAGGGCAGAAAGCCTGCCTGCCGTTGACAGTTGCAGGTTACTCCCCGGTTTTGCCAGTGGCTTGAGGGTTTTGGTTTTGCTCAACTCTGCCAGGTCCTGAACCAGCTCAATGGCTTCGATAGCGCCTAATCCCAGGTTGATAAACGCCTGGGCCTGCAACGACCTGTGGACGGAGTCGCTCATCCAGGGCAGTTTGTCGATGGTGTCCAGAATGGTTTCAGCCCTAGCCCATGCGGCTACCATTTGGGCAGTATCCGCCACAGAGACCAGGGCAAGCCCTTTTTGTGTGCTGCTGTTTGGTCGAACCAGCTTTTTGATATTCCGTGAGAAGGATCCCATGGCCTTGCTGGCTTTGGTCTGGCCAAAGCTTTTTTTCACAGCAAAGGGAACGTCGGATGTAAAGGAGGTCGGCTGAACATCCCTGGTCGTCGGATGAACAAAGTCCATACTCCAGCCCTGATCCGTTTTTTTCAGGGTATCCAGTATCGGGATGTAATCGTCGCTGAGGTTATGGTCTGCGTAGATAGACGACATTACATCAGTAAAAGCCAGAGCCAGAGCCTCTGCTTTTATCCGCTTTTCAGCCAGCTGACTGGCTGGATTGGGAGTTATTAGCTGACCGGTTTGTCGCACAAGCGGCAGGTCGGGAGGAGTGACCTTGTTTTTCAGGCCATTGAGTCGAATCACTTGCTCCAGCCGATGGTAGGCCACCGGATCAAGGCGAGGGTGTGTCGTGCCTTCGGGACGGGGGGAGGTCAATCTCAGCACAGTGCTTTCGTGAGCCCGGAGGATGAACTCAGGGGCATTTTTTTCATTGGCGGATTTAAACCTGAAACTGCCAATGCGGCTGAAGCTGCCCTCGGGGCGTTTGGTGAAGGTCTTGATGAAGGCTTTAAAGGCGTCATGGTCGCCGTCTGTGTTTTGCAGCAACACTGAACCGATGGATTCCTGATGGCAGAACTGGCTGACAAAGCTATTCAGGCGGTTCACTGCCGATGGTTCTGTTGAGCTGGCCTCACCGAGTTTACCCACAAACGACAGGCTGTTATAAGCGCCTCCGGGAATGCGGGTAACCGTTCCACCATACGGCGACAGCAGTATACCCCGGGCGGGTTTGTAGAGCAGGGTTTCTGTCCCCGGGCGATGCCTGTTCTGTTGCTGCGCGGCCAGCCAGCTGTCCTCGTCAAGGGCGATGGTGGTATGGAAGCCGCGCACTGGTTTGTTGCTGAGTTGACTATCGGCTTTCTGGTTTCTTATGGCTTTCAGCCGGGCCTGAATCCTGGCAAGAAGAGAGTCAGGCCGGGTGGGGACGGCACCGATGTCCAGGCCGGGATAATTCGTGCCCGGGAGAGTGATAATGGTTCTGGGATTGTCGGAGCGGCGCAGCAACCAGTTGACGAAACGATTGATTTTTCTCTTCAAAACTACCGGGTCAGGTTTTATGCAGCCCGTATCGCGCCTTGATCGTCCGGAAGAAGAGCAGCTCGCCCCGGAAATACCGAGTACTTCTCTGGTCAGTACCTCCTGCTGCTGATGATACTGGTTTTCAAGGTTGTTCAGGTTATCGATTTTGTATCCCAGTAAGGTAGCCCTGGCCTGGAAGGTGACATCGGTAGCCTGGGATGCGATTACGGCAACAGTATCCTTCAAGATCTGTTTCTCGCTACCCAGCATCAGCCAGATGTTTTTACCTTCTTTGTCGATGAGGTTATGCACATGGATAAGTGTGCTGTTGAGGGTCTCGGGCGAGTGACCATCAATTTCAGGTCTGTCTGTGTGCCATTGGTTTTCAACAGCAGCCTTAAGTTTGGGTATTTCTTTCCTCAGGTCTGAAAATGCACTGCTGATACTGGGAGGGGTGTTAAGGAAGCTTGATGGTGGACGAAGTGTATTTTGCCGGTAGTTATTCCAGGGCTGATCATTCTGGTTACGGTCTGCCCTTTGTTCCGGGGCAGTGCGTGGGGGTATGAAAAGTGCCTGAGGGCTGGACCAGTCCATGATAGAAGAAGGTTGAGGGGCTCTGTTCTCAGTGCCAGAGGTTTGACTGCCTGCCAGGTTATTGAGCGAATGAGTGCTTAAGCGGGCTTTCTTTTTTGGGGGGGCTTTCTCATCGGCGTCACTGGTTTCGGTATCGCTGGTTTCGGTATCGCTGGTTTCGGTGTCACCGGTTTCGGTGTCGCCCTGTGTCAGGGAGAGGGGTTGATCTGCAGTTTGACTGTCAGCCGGGTCAGGGTTGTCTGGATGAGCAGAGTCAAAAGTAGCAAATTCCTCTGTTGTTAAAGTAATCAACGGAAGTTGTTCATCAGAGGCTGGAACAGGCTGGGGGCTACGGGGAATGGCAGGAACCATTGTTGGTTCTTTGGGTAAGGATTCCAAGATAGCTGCACTGATTTCACGGCCTGGAGGAGATTGAAAGAAAGAATAGAAATTTAAGCTTTGGAGCCTGTAATTATAGACGGACAAATTATAGAAAGGTGCCAGTTCTTTTTCATCAAAAACATAACTCAGAAGATTCGTCAGGCTTCCACGGGTTTCTACTTTCAGGGCAATAATAAAAGCGTATTTAAACGCCAGTCGTTCGGCATCGTTATCGCTCTGTATCGTTATTTGCCTTATGGGATTGCTCAATAGTTTTTCACGGATTAGTTCCACCAGTGCCGGGGCACTGGCAGTTAATATGATATTCTGGCTACCATCGCCATTGGTAGAAAACCTGAGGTTGCCTCCCTGACCAGTCAGGTCTGTCTGGGATAAATTTGGTCGTTGTTCCAGAAAGCTTTCAGGTGACTGGCTTCGGCCTGCATTCTGTATTTGAGTCAGCGTATTAAGCAGGGTATTCCCCTTTTCTGACTTGAAAAAAATTCTGAATTTACTGGTAGATTCGTTATATTTGTATTTGCGGTGTAGTCTTTGTTGTTTTTGAAGTACCTCTATTTCTGTCATATCGAATGAGTTTTTTAAGGATCTGAAAAAAACAGTGGGTTCTGTGCTATCTATGGCAATTTCAAGGGCTAATTTAAATCCCTTCCAACCTTGAAGGTTGTCAGAATAGGCTTCGATGGAATGTATCTCATGTTCGTACAGTTTGAATAACATTAATTCTTTCAGGCCATATACGTCAGCAACTACCTTGAGATTGAGGCTTCCATCCGGGTTAACGGTAATCCTCAGGTTTTTTTCGAAAGGTTGACGGCTCTGTGGCATAAGACGGGGCTTTTCAGCATAATCTCCGCGGGTGAGGCTCTGACCATCGCTAGTTGCATACTGAATACTAGATGCTATTTTTTTCCCCTCCTCCGTGGAAAAGAAATAATAAAATGAACCGACTCCGGACTTATAGACTTCCTCATTGAGTATTTTTACAGAAGAAAGTTCTTCAGTGTTAAAGTTTTTTCTGAACACATCTATTAACTTAGAATGGATATGTAGGATGGTAGCTGTTGAAAAGGCGGATTTAAAACTTTTCAATGTTTCATCATTTCTACTACGAATAGTAATACTGTTTACTTTCAAGCTATCAAAATTAAACAGCATAAGCTCGCTGAGGGCATGAGCATTATCAGGCATTTCAATATCAATGCTTCCATTGCTATTGATGCTGGTTTGCAGGACTAGCTCCTCAGGCGCTGACCCGGTTTGGCTGGGTAGTAGTAACTGGATTTTTTTATTGATTGTGCTGGTTGATTCTGAAGATTCACTAACATTTTCCCGGGAAATATCGTCAGTGTAACTTTCTACTATAGCGCCGTTAATCGTTTGAAATCTTATAGGGGAATCTGATGCTTCTGATGTTTCTGATGTTTCTGATGTTTCTGATGTTTCTGGTGTTTCTGATGTTTCTGGTGTTTCTGATTCTTGTTTAAGGCTTTTTAATTTGAATAATTGAGTCCTTAAAATCTCTCTGGGATCTTCAGTTAGATAGTTTTTTATTTTTAACGTGAGGTTTTTGATTATCAGTCTGGTTGAATAGGTTGCCTCCGGTGTATTATTAATATTGATTATGTTTTCGGCAAATTTAATAATGGCTTCTTTGATCAGGTCAATATGTTCACGGGTACTACTGGAGTAGTCGAAGAACACTGTAAACTCTGTTTCTGTATTCGGTGTAAATGGTATTCCGCTGTGGAGGTGGTAGCCGTAGATGGATTGAAATCTGTCATCGATTTTTTTCTTAAGGTATACAGGTGTATAAACAGTGACCCCCTGGGGGGATTTTTGGAACTCTTCCCAGGCGTCTGTAACAGCCTCAGGGTGTTGATCAATCAGTAGGATAATTTTGTTTTTTGTTGGTTGGGCTGTGGAATGGGCGAGTGCCTCAGGTGACTGATTGTTGTAGTCATAATACAGAAATCTATGTTTACTTAACGAGGGGTGTAAACCTCTGGTAATGCTGCCTTCGTTTTTGTTGGCAGATCGTGATAATAGTTTACCGAGGAAGTCTATCTGGTTAACAGGCGTTCCGTAAGGGCCGCTCTGAATAAGGCGCATAAGACAAGCCTGAGAGTACTGGTCAATATAGTTTTTTTCAGCTTCCTGACTTTGGGACTTTGCGCTCAACCATTCAGCTAGCTGCTCATCACTTTTTGTGCCATCAAATAACGTTTCCAGAAAATCCAGCTGGCTGGAGATAACTGACTTTTTTATTGTTGCCCCGGGAATAGAAACGGTGACACCTGAATTTTTTATGGTGAAATCAATTTTATTGGTGTTCAGAGAATTTTCCAGAACGTAAAGTGGCATTAACAACCCTTTTTTGTTGCCATAATGTATACTTTTTTCAACTTGTTTTAAGTGAAACACATTAAATAGATCTTGGACTGTATTCGCTTGTTTTTCTCTAATGGCTGAAGAAGCTTTTATCTTGAAAAAATTTTCCGTCAGATCGTAATCACTTCTGGAATTGGGTGTTTGATAGAACTCAAGGGTTTTTTTGTCATTCTCGTTTAAAGTTGGAATAACACCGTTGTGTGAAAAAATGTTAGCGATCAGTCTGACCAGGGATGCACCTGTTGAGCGATTAATATAAGGAGCTTTCAGAGAATGCCCTACATGATCTTTCAATTTGTTAGTATCCAAAGAGGGCAGCACTCCCGATTGAATAGTGAGGCCGCCTTTATTGACAACAAGATAGGAACGAACAGCCCTCTCGGCCATTTCTCTGCTGCCAAAATAATAGGCCAGTCTTGAGTAGAGGTTATAACCTTTTTCCTTGCTGCTCTCCGTGGACGGGTTATTTTTCGGATCAGCAATATCAACAACATTGATACCTGATTGTTTCAGAGCGTTCAGATATTTTTGATGTTGCGTCTCTACCGCTGTTAATTCTTCTTTACTCGCTTCATCAAGTACCTGTTGTCTAAGGTTTACAATATTCAGAGAGCCATCACTTTGTAAAATACGGGAGATTGTCTGTTTTAGTTTGTTAAAGGCTGTTTTTTCAAGTTCTTTCTTGTCGAGTTTTCCTGTGGTTTGAATCAACTGGTCTTTGCAGGACTCCATAATGTGTTTATTGAGCAGCGTAAGGTAAACGGTGGACGAATCAATATACAGAGTGACTGGCAGGGGCTGTATACTCTTTTCTGCTATCTCAAACTTAGCTAGTTTCCAGATGTAGGTGAACACAAAGTCGACAACGTTCAAGGGGCCGAGTTTAACAATGTTGATGTTTCTGGGTATCTGAGTTGTATTTGAAAACGATTGATATGAAATGATTTCTCTTGGTTGTTCTATCAGTTTTTTAGTTTTTCTTGATACAGTGCGATACTCTGGATCCTGATCATTTGTGGATCGTACCGAAATTTGTGCAGCCCCTTTGCGATCTTTCGGGAGAGTTTCTAAATTCCCGGCCAACTGCTGAATTGATTCTGGTTCACTGTTATCAGGTTGTACGGCCAACATACCAACCTTATAAGGATAGGAACTCTCGGCTTTGGTAATAAAGGATTTTATGACACCCAGAGCCGTACTATCTTCCTGTAGCTCATTGATGTCCATACCGGCTAAAGTGAGCCAACTTATAATTCCATCGGTAGCCAGAGTCGATGTTATTGCGGTCAGGTTTTCAATCGTAAGGGTTGAGGCATTGCAGACAATCGTCAGTCCATTACCTCTCCCTCCCTCAAGTGCAAAGTTGACCTTGCCATCCCCGGACAGCAATACGAAGCCGGAGGATGGCGTTTGCTTGAGCAGAAAGGCCCTTGCATAATTGCCGGCCTGATCTGCCATGGCCTTCGCCCTGGTAAATGAATCATCATCGGTACCGATGAAGTTGTGCCAGCCGCGCCGGTTAGCTGCCTCAGCCTTGCCTTCCCGTCGGCGGATGTCGTTATACTCCACCTGTAATAAAGCCTGTTGGGAGTTGTCGGAGGTATCCATCAATGCGATCTCAGTATCCGCACCGGCGTAAAGCTGAGTGTCTGGCCCGGAGAGTAACCCCAGGGCATGGGCAATTTCCCTGGGACGGGTATCACAGCCCTTCTTACTGGTTGGTGCCCGCCTGGAGCGACAGGCAGGCTGTTCTGCCTGAAGTGCAATTTCTGCAAATGGTCTAAGGCCGTAGCGGTAGTTCAGTGCTGACGCTCCATCTGCGGAGCTATAGTCGAGGATGTAAAAATCAAAAACAGTATCACTTTTAAAGCGTTGCTTTATCCTCGAAAAAGCAGCTTCTTTGTTTTCATCATCGGTAAAGGGGGCAAGCTGCCTGATAACGTTTGAGTACTCTCTGGGGAGATACGTGTTAATAAGTGCGAGCCATTGTCCATAGGAATTAGCCTCAGTAGACAGTTTTAGTATTTTTAGCAGTTTCAGAATAACCGTCTCATCTATGTTGGCAACCACTATGCGGGCTTCAGACGGCATGGCCTCTGTCAGTCCCCGTCTGATAGAATCACTTATGTTGTCGTATAAGTAATTTTCACCACCAAAATATTCTGAATCCCGGTTTTTGAGCAAGAAGCGAGGGTATCTATTATCGTGATCAAGGCCCTTAACAATGATTTCTGCACTTGGCCTGTAAGCTGCAATACCCGGACTGGAATTGAAATAAACCGTTTCGCCATCATTGCCAAGCCTGAAAGAATATTTTGTTAACTCAGGCTTTATTACATCTATAGTATCTTCCTGGTTAGAAGGCGTAGATTTTGGATTTGTCCATTTGAATTCGAATTTCTTTTTTGAAAAAGAGTCAAATGATAAGGGGCGGTTGCTACCAGTGGCCTCTTTTGTAAATATATTTTTCTGAGCCATCTTTCTTAATAGCTCAGGAATGAAAAATGATTGATCAGCAGTGAGTTCTCCAACTCTCCCAGTGACACCTCTGGCAATAGAGCAGGCAATCAGGGATAATTTTTTTATCATTATGCCATCAGGAATAATTTTTTTTAAAACGCTGGCAAGCCGCTCTGGTGAAAGACCTCCAAGAACTATATCTTTCAGCTCCACATTATCATTGGAACCGTGACCCAAAACAGTGATTTTTGTGTTCTCGCCAATGTAGGAAGGAAGGCTGTCCATTTCTGCGGCCAGCTTGTGTTCAGTTTCATCGTAGCTTAATAAAACGCTTCTTCCTGGTATACGTTTGTTTAGGTAGTATGATTCAATGTTACTAGATATATTATTGACAGGCCCTATAAATATAACGATCAAACTGTCGTAGCTGGCTCTTTCAAAAATATCATACTTGTTATAGTCATAGGATTTGATTATTTTTTTCTGCTCTGGGGTATCAGCAAAATACTGCTTAAAATCACTTAGCTGAAAGTTTTTTGCAGATGCCTTACGCATTTCTGCAACTCGCTTCAGAGCACCAATACCAAATAATTTTGAGTTAATTTTGTAATTGTTATATGGATGGAATGCTACGGAGAACGAACTGTCAACTATGTTTTCAATTTCACTTTCTTTGACAGGAGTTTTTTTTGTGTGATAATAATTTTTCAGAATTGAATTAACTGCTTCCTTGTTATTTATTTTTAGCCCGGTAGATGTCTCTGTATAAGACGAACTGAATATTAGATTAAGGTCTTCTAGTGCTGACCTGATCAGCATAGACTTAGGCTTTGCTACTAGGACAACGGGCTTGTTCAGGGATGTGGTTATTTTTTCACCTAATAGCACTTGATCTTTCTTGACAGGAATGTTTCCGAGGGCACTGAAAAAACGGGAAAGAATGTTTTCAGTGTCTACTCCGTCGATAGTCGCCTTGATGTTGTTTAATGTTTCAGCGGGTATAGACTTAAATTCGTCAGGGTCAATAGTTGTGACTGGAATTTTTATTTCTTTAGAAGAAGAAAGCTTATTTAATACAAGTTTTAATTTAAGTAGTTCTAGCTCCTCAGTGTTTATTTTTTGATTGTTGGGGGAATTACTATCGGAGTTTGGTCGTTTAGAAAAAAGTACTTCATTTATTTTAGGTAAAATGGTTGAGGCAAGATATAAGCCGCCCTCATTTTCTAATGACTTTAAGCCAATAAGGTATTCAGCAAGACCTGAATCACTTTTGTTGAGACTGCTCTTAACCATCAATGACTCATAGATGTCAGACGATGGGTTGAACTCAATGAGCTGGATGTTGCTAACTGATTTTGCTTCCTGCTTAAATTGATCCAACTCAGCTAGAAAAGATTGATATTGTTGCCTGTATTCATCGGAAATTATTTCTGCTACGTGATTTCGATAGGATTTATATTGCGGCTTTTGACTTTTGTGCAAATCTATTTGGTTCCATATTTCAGTATCTCCATCTATTAAGGATGACCTATAGTCCCATTCAAAGCGCTGAACTTGTCTGAGGTTTTCAAAATTAACCAGGTAGATAAACTTATCGATAGAGTATTCTTCACTGAACCACAGTTTTATCTGGTAGTTCGTATTTACTCTGGCCCATATCTTAATGTATTCAAGACGCTCTGGGGATAATGGAGCTATAGCTGAGAAATGAATAATTTTCGGAGCAAACCTTGATCTGACAGCTCTCACCGGCTGTTGCTGATTTTGGTCAGACGTCAGGACTTTAATCGCAATCTTTCTATTCTGATCCAGTGTTGATGAACTGGTGCCCTCATTGTTCTCACACCGCAAAATGATACTTTTGATGGAAGGGGTAATACCTGACAGAAGTTTTTTAATACGCTGTGCCAGTTGTGTGAGGGGTTCCGATCCTGTATCTAGAGGCTCGATCACCAGTGTATCGACCTGAACTCCGTCATCGTGGTTGGCAATAAAGCGCTTTATTTCATTGTGGCTGTTGCTGCCCTCCTGCAAACTGTCAACCGTCATTCCGGTTAACGTCAGCTGTGTGATCTTACTTTCTGGCGTGAGTTCAGTGATCAGGTTAGCAATTTGTCCGGCATTCAGGCTTTCACCGCGACCAACCAGGGTGACCGGGTTATCAGGGCCTGCCGCTATGGCATATTCAACCCGGGGTTCAGAATTGAACACAATCAAACCGCATGAGGGAGTGGCTTTCAGCAGAAAAGCTCTGGTTTTTTCATCACCTGCTGCCCTTGCTATGTTATTGGCCAGCGTAAACGAGGTGTTATCCAGGGCAATCAGGCTGTGGTAGCCCTTTCGTGTTTTTAGCCCGGCCTTGGCCTCTTCGCGGCGGGCGTTGACGTATTGCTGCTGGAATTCTGCCAGTTGTTCGTCCTGTGAGGTGTCGACCAGGGCGATATCAGTATTTGCGCTGTTTATCCTGAGCTCGGTGCTGGGGCCTGATAACAGGTTAAGGTTTGATGCCGCCTCTTTTGTTTTGCTGCCGCAGTTATCATCACCGGTAGGTGAACGGCTGATTCGACATCCGTATGTCCAGTCTGTATCAATACGGGCGAACTCTCCCGGGTAAAGGTAATTCAGAGCTTCGGCTCCCGCCGTTGTATGTATATCAAGGTGGTAAAATTCTAATAAATTACCGTTTTGCACCCTGCCTTTCATGCGTTTGAAAGCGGCTTCCCTGTCTGCGTCTGAAGTGTAGGTTTGTTCGATTGTCGTTATTGTTGTTAGCTGTGAAGGCCGGAATATTCTAATCCCTTCAATCCAGCTTTTATAGGACGCATAATTGAAAGAAAGCTTAAGCTGTTTTACTAAGCGTAAAAGAATAAATTTGTCTTTATTGGTGACAACAATTCGGTCAGAAGCGGTATCTTCTGACATCAAAGCTAAAATAACTTTTTCCGGCTCAGTGATTAATGTGTTCTTTTTTCCATCCGGTGGCGTCATCTGTTTGTTCAGGAATACTTCTGGATTCAGGTTGCTGTTGGGTAGTTTAGGGTCAATTACACTGATGTCGGGCTCATAAGAAGATAATCCGGGTTTTGCGTAGTAGTATATGTGTCCTTTGCTGATATCGTGCCTGAATATATATCGACCTGAGTAGGGATTGGCTACTTGTTTACTTTGAGTTGGATCCTTGACTCTATAAAGGAATATTTTTTTTCCTGCAGGACTGGGTACAACGTCCTGGGTTGATGCTGTAATTTCTATAGCATTGATTCCATTGTTTTTTAGGGACATTAAAAATTGTGGTATGAAACCCCTACTACCATCCCTGATGGTGCCTGCATTGCCTGAATAATTTTTTGCCAGACCGCAGCAGATAAAGTTGATTTCTTTAATTTTCATGCCTGTCGGGGCAATTTTCTTTAAAGCGGCTACGACGACTTCTGGTAAGGCGCCACCAACAGTAGAAACCCACTTAACAGGAGTAGAGTCATCACTTGATTGGCTATCAGAGGCAGCGAATATAAAACGATGTCCTGTTATAATGATTCGTGTTTTTCTGTTGATGCTGGTGAGAGGTTGACCTCGTAGTACCTGCAACTTCAGTGCACTGTCCTCTGGGTCTAAGTAATACAGAACACTGCGTCCGGGTATGGATTTGTTATCGTAATAATCCAGGTCAGAGATTTTAAGCTTATTTGAACCGATCTTAAGGTAAATGAGGCTGTCGTAGCTGGCTCGACCAAATAGCTCGTACTTATTAAAGTTGTAGGCTTTTATCTCTTTACTTTGCTCCGGGGTATTTGATGAATAAGCATTAAAGTCAGTATATTTTATGGTTTGCTTATCCGCCAGGTACTGAGCAGTACGCTCTAGAGCTCCTGCTCCATAAAATTCAGAGTCAAAAAAGTAGTCATTGTTGTTTGCATAATTAAGGTTGAATAAGGCACTGGTGATGGCTTCTGTTTTTTGTTTGGATAAGGTGATAGCTTTGTCTGTGAAATGTTTTTGTACGACACTAAAAGCTTCTTCGTAATGTATGATTTTTTTATTAGTTGAGTAAGCTGCTTTATAAATAGCGCTGACTTCCGACCAGACTTCCCTGACGAAAGCTGAATTTGGATGTGCTGCAAGTATGATGGGTTTGTGAGTTGCCGCTCCGGGTTGGTTAGCCAGCAGAATTTCGTTGTTATCAAGCGATATATCACCTAAAGGTAAAAATAAATCATCAGAATTGGTGCTGTCTATGATGTTTTTTATTTTTTTGAAAATATTTTTTGGAATGGCTGAGTAATTTTCCGCACTAACCTGTTGTTGTATAGACTCAATTCTTCCTTCTTCATAGAGTTTAATCAAGATAAGCTCTATCTTTGCCCGTTCAAAAACTGATGTATCTATATTGTTTTCGTCACTTATTATTCCCTGAAACAAACTGTCGTTTAATTTGGGAAGGGTGCTTTTGTCAAGTAGTATCCCCCCATGTTTCTCCATAGTTTTCAGACTGAGATAAGTTTCAGCCAATTGTGAGTCGCTCAAAAATACGCTGTGCGTTAACATGTTAATTTCGTTCGCATCCAGCTTATCACTGAAGTCACGTATCGTTATATTGTCTATTTGTTCAAGTTTTTCAATTTTCTGCTCTCTTGCTTCAAGATCTTCGATTATCTTTCCAGCTTCAGGCTGAACAAGCTCGGATAGAATGCTTGCTTTGTAGTCTGAAGGGGACAGCTTTAGCATTATTTCATCTATTTGAGTCCGTAGTAGTTTTTTATTGCTGTTTGCCTGGTTAAAGTTTTCGGATAGTACGGAGTCACGCCTGATCTTATCAAAAAAGACTTTGTAAATACTTTTTTTAAGCGACAGTTTTATGTTACCAGACACTATTATTTCGTAGTCAGTATTCGTTTTTGCCCATAATTTTATGTAGTCAACTTGCTCTGGCGATAGTGGATTTATAGTGAAGAAGTGGGCTTTTTTAGTCATGATATCAGGCATGATTAACTCCAGATTAGATAACTGAAATATTGTTTTTTAGCAGGTTATGAAGGCAGGCCTGGAATTGTTATCAGTACAAAGATAAGAGTTTCATCTTTGCCACTGGCAAAGGTGCGACAACCAGAATTATTATGAAGCATTAAAAAACGCATGGTAAACCCTAATGCAAACGGGGTGATCTGATCTTTTCCGTCAGTGTCAGGCTTTGTTGCTCCTCTCAAGCTCTTGGAGCATAGACGATACAACCGATTCTGCCAAATAACGCAGGCATTTATGCTGATAAAATGTTGCAGGGTTGCCATTCGCACTGTATTAGAAGACGACAATATTCGTACATTAGCCCATGAGCCCTATATGTTGTCCACGGGGCATATACACGCTTCGTCTCAAGCGAGCAAGCGCTCTTCAGGCCTGAAGAACGGTGTGTCTGTCGTGAAACAGACTGGTTAAAAACAGCATCTGTCGTAAATAGTTCCAGCATTCTCTTGGCAAGGGTAATGGTTCATGACTAAGTGATTCTGTAAATAGTGGAAGTTTGCCTCCTGTTTGCGTAACCCGCCTGTCTGTCATGGCGGGTTACCTAAGCATTCATCTGTTAATGAGTATGAGAAAGTAGGCAAGCACCATTGATAATGCGCAAGCCCTAAGAATTACTCCCGGGTGTTGTGTTGCTCAGGGTTGAAGATATGTTCAGGCCCGGGGTCATGGTTGAGTTATACGTTGGAATAAGTGTTGTGGCTGGGGAGCCCGCATCGGATTTTGCAGCTTCGAACTGACTCATGGACTGTACCAGGGTGTTGATATGCCGGTAAATCTCTACACTGGCTCTGTTTTCTGGCCGAGGTTTGGGGTAGACGGTTTTTTCGCTCTCCATTAGCCGGTCTTCAAGAGTCTGCTGTGAGTCTGGCAATAAGCGACTGACCAGCGCCTTTGCTCCTTCAAGCAGCCGCTGTAGGCCCCGGGTTTTATTTTGTTCTCCGGTACCTCCGGAGCCCTGGTCGGCTCCAGTGATCCACTCTTGCGGGTTCTGACTGACCAGCCCGCCATGGAAATAGATGCTGCCCAGCGTGTTTGTGGACAATAGCGCAATGACCCGGCCGCTTTCCCTGGAGAGCAGCTGCAGGGTATGGTTATCGTTTAAGAGGCTGGCAATATTACCCGGACTATCCAGGTGGTGGCGCAGCACTCCAGTCTCTTTATCACAAAGAACCGGCAAAACATCCTCTGGAGCCATGTCCACCAGAAACAGGGTGAGGCTTCCGGCACCTTCCAGCTGCCGTAAGTCTGCCTTTGACTCAGGCGACAGAATGACCGTATGTTCCCCTTGGTTGTCTACCCCCCGGGCATTAACGGGAGCCCGGAGATCATAGATGTCGTCTCCGGCACCGCCCTTGAGAATGTTGATGCCAAGATTGTCATCCGGAAAGCTGTAACAGAAGTCTCTGGCTTGTGAAGCTGGATAATTTTTTGAGGTACTCAACACTGGTGAACCGGTCGCCACCATCAACAGGTCGTTACCTCCATGCCCCCGGACTTCCGTTGGCTTGCTCCAGCCTTTGCAGTAAAGAATATTGTCCAGACTGTTTCCATCCAGCAAATTTTGGCTGTCTTTATTGTCTGATTTTATTAGAACCGGCGCTGCATGGTTGAGCATAAAGGCTAATCGACTAAGGCTGAACAACTGGTTGCTTTCCTGGTCAGCCATGATTATGCCATCCAGGCCCGGCCATCGATCCAGAAGGGCGGCCAGCAGAATTGGTTGCAGATTACCAAAGTCAGGTAAGCGACCGTTCAGAGAACCCAGGTCAATGTGTTCATCAAACAGCACCGCCTGCCATTCCGGGTTTTCCCTGTTCAGCTCACGCAGCTCAGCGTCGATGACTGAGCCCTGTATGACCCGATAATGACGATGTTGCTGCTTTTTATTATCATCATTGATCAGCATGACATTAATAGCAGACTGCAGGTTGGAGAGTGCTCCGCTGCGAATCAGAACCTGGCCCAGCCAGGCTTCCCAACGGCCATTGCCTTCATTGCTACGAAAGATGAAGCGCAGCTGTGCTGGCTCATTAATGCCGTAAAGCACCACGTATACCGGTACTCTTTTCTTACCCTCCGGCAAGTTCCGCAGAACGTGGGGAAAGCGGGTTTCAGGTTTAATGCTAAAGGCTGGATCCGCCAGCTGTTTCTGGGTGATCAGAGGGAAGCCGGCATTTGTCGCCTGTTCACCCGCGCATTTGATGTACTTTTCACCTTCCGGCAATGGGTATGGCTTGTTGCAGCGAAAACGGAGCTCACCGATCCGGGGGCTGGCGGCCAGCCCCCGCTTCAGCCGCAAGTCATGGGTACATAAATGACAGTCGCTGCTGTCATCGAACTGAAGGGGGCGATACACCCGGTTTGCGGGTGAATGGGCTGCAGCCTGGCGAATCAGTACATCACCACTGGCAAACTGGCTTTGCTTGAGAGTGATAGACAGCCTGGCGTGATTATAACCGCCATGATTCTCTCGTTTGCTGAAGTGGATGACCAGCTGATTGCCTGAACGGGTGGGGGTGGCCCTGAAACCATCGGCAAGATCGATCAATAATGGGGTTTCTGGTGTTGGCGAGAAGGTGTAATGGGTGTTCTCCAGCGTTTGGTTATCCACGACGAACGGGAGCAGTACCTCCCGGTTTTTGGTAATGTCATCCTTCAGCCCGCTAAGCCAGAGACGTCGGTCATCAGGCGACATGAAACTGGTTTCACTGAAAATCAGTTGGGTGGGAGCGGGTGAGAGCCCGTCGAGGTCGGACCAGGCCTGGGCGATGACAATGTCACCTGAGTCAGGATCAAAGCGATCCTTCAATATCAGGTCATACCCCTTGCGCCGGGCTCTGAATTGATGGGAAGGTGCCCGGATTTGGATTCGGTTGTAGGAATCGGCCTTGTCGGTGCCGGTATCCCTGTTGAGGATAATGACGGTTTGACTGAAATAACGCAGATCACTGGGCAGCACAGTGAACTGATCGGCTCCCTGCTTGCCATCCAGGAGGATGCTGAAGTCGTTGCTGGCCTTGAAATCAGTGCGCAGCCTGACTCCATGGCTTCCGTCATCGGTATAAATGGTATCCATGTAGAACTTTGACGGAATGAGGTTATCGTCTCCATTGGTGCCGATCATCAATAGTTCTTTACCATTATCGATAAAGGACAGTTCGTCGAACTCCCCGATTTCAAAAGGTCCTGAGTGGGCTGTCTGGTATAGCTGGCGGGTGTCCTGGTTGTAGCACCAGGCTGTTGTGTGGTTGGAGCCTGAATCCCGGCTGCCAATCAGGGTCAGGGCATCGGTGTCAGCACTGGCCGGACCGATGAATGCCCTTTCTTGCCCTGAGTCATACCAGGCAGTATGGGTGTACTGACCAGGCATATTGTCGGCAAGTTTAAGGCGCAGCAGTTTATTCTGGGGGAAGCTGGCTAATGTCGTGTTCGGCAGCTGGTTCCCAAGGACGTCTTTCATCAGTTCGACCAGGTGTTTTTGGCGATGACTGAAATGGGTTCCCTGCATATCCGGATAGCGGTAACTGATGGGTTCTGTCTGGTCGAATGACTGGCTGTTCAGGTCGTAGCCGATTAATAACCGGTGATTTTCAGAGATCTCAAACAGAAATCCCCGGTGGTTGCCCAGCCAGAAGTTGTCCATCGCATTCCACTGGTAGTCGCCCTCAGGAGCCTCTTTCAGCTGACGGCAGGCTGGGGAAATTTTGTCCATAAATGCTGGCGGCAAGGTGTTGGCGAAGAAGGTGTTGCTGCCACAATAGGGGTGGTCATTCCCGGCCCCGGTCGGCAGGAACCGGAACAGCCCCGGCTGTTTTCCCCCGGACGTTTTGATGGTGGCCAGCAGGCCGTCAGCCACTTTTCCGCTGAACGTTACAGCGCTATTTGCAGGCAGGGTCAGCAAGGTGTTGTCCCTGGCGTCAAACCATAACTCCTGTTGTTTCAGGAAGTTCAGCTGGCTTTCCTGCAATTCAGTCACCAGGGGCAGCCCGATCAGGTCCGGGGCCACAAAACCGAACTGTTCGAACTGGCGGAATAAAGCCGTCAGTTCAACCTTGAGGTTGTCGATGAATGTTTTTGCCTGTGCGTCACTCCAATCACCCGAGGGGGGGAGGGGGCTTGCCGTTGTCGAGCCACTGGTCCGGGGAGAAGGTGTTGTACTGCTGTTGTTAAAGGACTGCCGATAAACTTTCTGAGCAATAAGCCCAAGATCCAGCCCTCTCAGGTAGGCACCATTAACCCTCGGTAGTTGGTGGTAATGGATCGGTCGGGAAGCTGAAAGCGGGATCGTTCTTCCGCTCTCAGGCAACTCCCAGCCGTCAAATTGATAAGCCTCCGACGAGGGATAGCTGGCCAGGCTTGAAGAGCGAACCAGGCTTTCGTCAGGAATCTCTATCATCATGCCGCTGTCGGTACTGGTGAGTATTCCACCCGGCTTTGACCAGATATGAGTAAACCGGCCATCCTGCTGGCGACTCAGGCGGTTTTTATGGTTCTTATCCAGCGCGATAATGGTGAACTCCGCAGCGTCATGAAGTTTGACCCATTCTGTGGCCGCCTCTGGCTGATGAATTCTGGCGTAGTACAGGTCTTTGGACTGCTCGCTGAGCATGACGTAAATCACATCCTCTCTCTGTCGGAAACGGTGCAGCGGTATGTGTTCACGGTGCAGTGTATCCATGACCGCAGGATTGAGCCTCAGGTAGTGGCGGCCATCAGTCTGGCTGATACACGGGTTGGATGGAATATCCCGTGGCAGGTGCAGGAGTCCGTCTGTGGCATTGAACCTGGCCCCCCAGTTTCCGCTTGTTCCCTTACTGTCCTGGCAATGGGTTTGCAGCTCCCGGGCACCGGGGAAATCAAAGAGACTGCTTAGGTAGGACATGGCTACTTTATTTTTCGGGTCGTAAAAGCCACTGGCGGTGATGTCATCAATGCCTTTGGTGTCGCTGATGTAAAGGGGCAGCATGCCTCTGTGTTGATGTAATTGACCGAAGGCTTCATCCAGTGACCCGGGAGAGGTACTGATGTATATGGCATTGGACCGGACATTGCCCGGTGGGTTGGCTGAAAGGGTGAAGGCCACTCCCTGTTCCGTTGTCACCAGATAACTGTTGATGCCATCTTCTGTGGTTTCCGGCTTGTCGATGGGGGTAAACGATTGAACCGGGTAGTTAAACCCATTGGAGTTCTGGAAAAGAGAATGAAGGCCATAATTCTGAATGTAGGTTGTTTTGAACAGCTTATTGATGACTTGCCCTGAGTACATACGCCTGGTTTTTGGGGCGTAGAAAAAATAATTGCTTTCCGGGTTGCCGCCAACAGGAATGACCTGCCCGGCGGCAACCGATTCCGGCAGAATCAGAAAAATTTCTGTCTTATGCTTCGTGTCGAACCACAGGGAAGTTCGTTTAAACAGGCGTCTATGTCGGAAGTAGGATTCATGTAGCCTGGGGATTGGTGCCGCATGGGTATCTGGGAAGTAGCAGTTAAACTCGCTTTTGGATAAGTCCGTAATATGCCAGTAAGTGCTGTAGGGGCTATATGTATGATCCGGGCAGTCTCGCAGTTTCACAGGCAGAAAACGTTTGCTGGGGCTGAAACGCCTGAGCACCTGCTCGAAGTCTTTAATGCGTGCAGCAGAGTTTGCTATGGGATGACTGGAGTACAGCAGTTGCACTTTGATATAGGTGGATTTCAAGTAATCATCCACCTTTTCTGATACTTTTGCGAACAGTGTATTGATGTCGAATCGCTGGCGACGACCCTCAGGTCGCAGGAATGGTTTAACAAGGCTGGAACTTAAAATCTTTTCGCCAAGCTTGCCTATTCCCTGTTGCCAGTTCTCTTTACTGGTCAGGAGCGGTTTTAATTCAGCGATATCACGCTGGATGGTGGACGGGGCAAAATAGGGACTGATGACCAGTAGTGCCCGGTCATCAACAATGTTGATTCGATATTGCTGATCCACGTCAGAGCCTGGCCAGTATCCGGTAAATACAATTTTGCTGGTAAGCCGGGTGGATTTTTTACCCGCCTTTGTCGGGGGAATGTTCCCGGTCAACTCTATGGTGAGCTGGCCTGCGGCCGGGTCAAAATGAACCTTGCAGTTAGTACTTTTTCCATTTTGCTTCTCTGAGCAGCGGTAGGCATTCTGGCGGTCTGGAGAACGGATAAACCATTGGACTGTGGTGTTTTGGGGATTATTGACCCATAGGTGTCTGACGGTTGTCGGGGCCTCTTCTTTTGTCTTTCCTGAGTTAGAAAGGCGCCTCAATAACTTCGATATCGTTGCGAGCACAGGATTGCGTGAATTCTTTCCGGGGCTTTCCCGGGTTGGCGCAGGGAAGAAGGTGAGAGTTTGAATGGCCTTGCTGCTAGCGGGTACCGAAACGTGGTAGTCCACTTTTCCGGTCAAATCCCTGGAATAAGGAAAAGCAAGTCGGTAGCTTTTATTATCCAGGCGAATGGTCGTGTTGGTTTTCAGGTATTTGTGATTATCGATACCCACCAGAACTTTTTGATAGGTTTTTGTTTCAAGCTTGCTGGTTGACCCCCCCGCGGGGCTACCCGCTCTTTTATAGTAATCCACTGAAGCCCTGGGATTAAAGCTCATTTTTGAATTGGTTTCCCCGGCCTCCTGAAACAGCTTTTTGACTTCCAGAGAGTCTGACCCGGTGACCGAGCTGTCTATATAACTCAAGTCAATTTGTTGATCAGGCATGACAGGCATAACAATGGTTGACGCGTCCTTTAAGAAGGCGTCCACATTGAAAGAGCCATCCTGACAGCCATAGTTCTCCAGCCGCCCGCCCGCTTTACAGGCGGATTTAAGGTAAGCTGAAATCAGATCCGCTTTTTCACGCTTGGTGAAGCTGGATGAGGTTTCATCATTCGAGTAAAGTCCGCCATCGCTTGAGATAAATGCTTCGAAGTCATAGGTGTCCACCATGAATCGGGTCATCTTAAGCGTCTTGCTTATCAGGTCAACTTCTTGAAAACCAAGTCGCAAGCCAGTGTCTTTTATAAAAGCCTTGACCAGGTTAATGAGTTTAGCCGGACCGTGTTCAATGCAGCCAGAAGGACTGAAGCTGTATGCAAATTTGTCACAGGTTCTTGGACTTTTGAGAAAATACTTCGGATCCATCTGGTCGTAAATAAATTTGAAAAACTTGTTAACTTCGGCAATAGCTTCCCGAGTACGCTGGTCAATGATCTTCTGCATTTCATCTTCAAGGTAAGAGCCAAAGAACATTGAAAAGATACTGTAAGCAGCGGCAATCACCCAGCCAACAGGGCCGGCGTAAGAGACAAAGGAAACCGCAAATCCGGTCCACTCCACAATCACCATTTTTTGGTAGAGGTCTTTAATTTCCGGGTCATCAATTTCTGACCAGACGTATGTGGTCAGGCTGGCGCTGGCCAGCGATAGCGCAGGATCAAGCAGCTTACCGGCTGTTTTAAGCCCTTTGATCATTTTCAGGGATTTTGTTGCTTTTATGGTCGTCCTGGCGCCGGTTGTAGCACCTTTCAGGGCAGAAAGCCTGCCTGCCGTTGACAGTTGCAGGTTACTCCCCGGTTTTGCCAGTGGCTTGAGGGTTTTGGTTTTGCTCAACTCTGCCAGGTCCTGAACCAGCTCAATGGCTTCGATAGCGCCTAATCCCAGGTTGATAAACGCCTGGGCCTGCAACGACCTGTGGACGGAGTCGCTCATCCAGGGCAGTTTGTCGATGGTGTCCAGAATGGTTTCAGCCCTAGCCCATGCGGCTACCATTTGGGCAGTATCCGCCACAGAGACCAGGGCAAGCCCTTTTTGTGTGCTGCTGTTTGGTCGAACCAGCTTTTTGATATTCCGTGAGAAGGATCCCATGGCCTTGCTGGCTTTGGTCTGGCCAAAGCTTTTTTTCACAGCAAAGGGAACGTCGGATGTAAAGGAGGTCGGCTGAACATCCCTGGTCGTCGGATGAACAAAGTCCATACTCCAGCCCTGATCCGTTTTTTTCAGGGTATCCAGTATCGGGATGTAATCGTCGCTGAGGTTATGGTCTGCGTAGATAGACGACATTACATCAGTAAAAGCCAGAGCCAGAGCCTCTGCTTTTATCCGCTTTTCAGCCAGCTGACTGGCTGGATTGGGAGTTATTAGCTGACCGGTTTGTCGCACAAGCGGCAGGTCGGGAGGAGTGACCTTGTTTTTCAGGCCATTGAGTCGAATCACTTGCTCCAGCCGATGGTAGGCCACCGGATCAAGGCGAGGGTGTGTCGTGCCTTCGGGACGGGGGGAGGTCAATCTCAGCACAGTGCTTTCGTGAGCCCGGAGGATGAACTCAGGGGCATTTTTTTCATTGGCGGATTTAAACCTGAAACTGCCAATGCGGCTGAAGCTGCCCTCGGGGCGTTTGGTGAAGGTCTTGATGAAGGCTTTAAAGGCGTCATGGTCGCCGTCTGTGTTTTGCAGCAACACTGAACCGATGGATTCCTGATGGCAGAACTGGCTGACAAAGCTATTCAGGCGGTTCACTGCCGATGGTTCTGTTGAGCTGGCCTCACCGAGTTTACCCACAAACGACAGGCTGTTATAAGCGCCTCCGGGAATGCGGGTAACCGTTCCACCATACGGCGACAGCAGTATACCCCGGGCGGGTTTGTAGAGCAGGGTTTCTGTCCCCGGGCGATGCCTGTTCTGTTGCTGCGCGGCCAGCCAGCTGTCCTCGTCAAGGGCGATGGTGGTATGGAAGCCGCGCACTGGTTTGTTGCTGAGTTGACTATCGGCTTTCTGGTTTCTTATGGCTTTCAGCCGGGCCTGAATCCTGGCAAGAAGAGAGTCAGGCCGGGTGGGGACGGCACCGATGTCCAGGCCGGGATAATTCGTGCCCGGGAGAGTGATAATAGTTCTGGGATTGTCGGAGCGGCGCAGCAACCAGTTGACGAAACGATTGATTTTTCTCTTCAAAACTACCGGATCAGGTTTTATGCAGCCCGTATCGCGCCTTGATCGTCCGGAAGAAGAGCAGCTCGCCCCGGAAATACCGAGTACTTCTCTGGTCAGCACCTCCTGCTGCTGATGATACTGGTTTTCAAGGTTGTTCAGGTTATCGATTTTGTATCCCAGTAAGGTAGCCCTGGCCTGGAAGGTGACATCGGTAGCCTGGGATGCGATTGCGGCAACAGTATCCTTCAAGATCTGTTTCTCGCTACCCAGCATCAGCCAGATGTTTTTACCTTCTTTGTCGATGAGGTTATGCAAATGGATAAGTGTGCTGTTGAGGGGCTCGGGCGAGTGACCATCAATTTCAGGTCTACCTGTGTTCGATTGGTCTTCAGCACTTGTCTGGAGTTGGGAGATTTTTATCTTCAGCTCACGCACGGCATTGTTGATACTGTCAGGTGTATTGAGCAGGTTTGTCGGTGGACGAAGTGTTTCAGACTGTCCCGGGTTATGCCAGGGCTGAACATTCTGGTTGCGGCCTCCCCTTTGCTCCGGGGTCGTGTGCAGGAATGCTGGCTGGCTGGAACCGGGTATGGAAAGTGCCTGGGGGTTCGACCAGTCCATGATAGGAGAAGGTTGAGGGGCTCTGTTCTGAGTGCCAGAGGTTTGACTGCCTGCCAGATTATTGAGGGTATGAGTGCTTAAGCGGGCTTTCTTTCTTGGGGGGGCTTTATCGGTATCGCTGGTTTCGGTATCGCTGGTTTCGGTGTCGCTGGTTTCGGTATCGCTGGTTTCGGTATCGCTGGTTTCGGTATCGCTGGTTTCGGTATCGCTGGTTTCGGTGTCGCTGGTTTCGGTGTCGCTGGTTTCGGTGTCTCTGGTTTCGGTGTCGCTGGTTTCAGTATCGCTGGTTTCGGTGTCGCCCTGTGTCAGGGAGAGGGGTTGATCTGCAGTTTGACTGTCAGCCGGGTCTGGGCTGTTTGCATGAGCAGAGTCAAAAGTGACAAATTCCTCTGTTGTTAAAGCAATCAACGGACGTTGTTCATCAGAGGTCGGGACAGGCAGTTGGCTATGGGGGACTGTAGGGGTTGACGTTGGTTCGCCGGGTAAGGAGGAAATGAGAGCTGCACTGATTTTCAGTCCTTGAGGGGAGTCAAAGAAAGACCGGAATTGTTCGCTATCTCTCTTGTAATTTTTGATTGGCATCTTATGGAAAGGATTCAGCTCTTTATCATCAAAAACATAACTCAGAGGTGTCGTTAGCTGGCTGCGGGTCTCTGCTTCCAGGGCAATAACAAAAGCGTATTTAAACGCCAGTCGTCGGGCATCACTGTCGTCCTGTATCGTTATTTGCCCTATGCGCATAGTGTTTAGTTTTGCATTGATCAGATCCTTCAGTGCTGGAGCGCTGGCAGGTAATGCGATGTTCGTGCTGCCATCGGTATTGATAGAAAACTTAAGGTTGCCTCCCCGACCCGAAAGGTCTGACTGGGATAAATGTGGACGCTGTTCCAGAAAGCTTTCGGGTGTCTGACCCCGGCCTGCATCCTGTATTTGAGTCAGCTTCCTGAGGAGGGTGCTACCTTTTTCCGATGTGAAAAATGTTCTGAAGTTGCTGGTGGTTTGTAAATATTTTTTACTGTAGTAAAATTGACGGGAAGATAAAAGCGGCTCTAGTTCTTTTCGATCGAATGAGTGCCTTAAGGGGTCGAAAAAATCAGAGGTTTTTGTTGTTTCTATGGCAGTCTCAAGTGCAAATTTAAAACCCCTCCAGCCCTGGAGGTTGTCAGAATAGGCTTCAATGGAATGTACGCCAGAATCGTACAGTTTAAATAACATTAAATCTTTCAGGCCATAAACGTCAGCAACTACCTTGAGATTGAGGCTTCCATCCGGATTAATGGTAAACCTCAGATTTTTTTTGAAAGCCTGACGACCCTCTGGCAGAAGGCGGGGCTTTTCATTATGATCTCTGGGGGTGAGGCTCTGATCATTACTGTTTGTATAGTGAATGCTGTTTGCTACTTCTTGTCCTTTACTCGTGGAAAAGAAAGAATAAAATGAATAGACTCCAGAAGAATAGATTTTTTCGTTGAGTATCTTTACAGATGAAAGTTCTTCATCGTTAAAGCTTGTTCTGAACAATTCCATTAGCTCAGAATGATTATATATGGTAATAGCCGCTAAAAAGGCAGATTTAAAACTGTTCAGTGTTGTATCGTTGCTACTACGAACAGTAATGCTGTTGATGTTCAGGCTATTAAATTTGAATAGCATGAGCTCACTAAGGCCATGAGCACTAGCAGGTATTTCAATATCAACATTTCCATTTGTGTTGACGCTGGTTTTCAGGAATCGCTCATCATGGGTTGACGCAGTTTGGCTGGTCATTCCCAACTGGTTTTTTTTATGGGTTGAGCTGGTGGATTTTGAAGGTGTGCTAACAACGGGCTTGGTAATATCGTTATTATAGTGTTGTACCATAACGGCGTTGACTGTTTGAAAGCTTATGGTATTACCTGAAGTTTGTTCAAGACTTTTTAATTTTGATAATTGGGAATCTAAAATATTATCGTAATCATTTTCTTGATGATGTTTTATTTGTAAATTCAGGCTTTTTATTATCGGTCTGGTTGAATGGTTTACATCCTCATCATCCGTGTTACCGATTATGCTTCTGGTGAAGTTAATTATGGATTCTTTTAGTACGTCAATATTATCCCGGATACTGGAATAATCGACGAGTACTTCAAGCTCAGTTTCCGTATCTGGTATAAAGGGTATTCCACTGTGGAGATGGTAACCATAGATGGTTTGCAATCCGTCATTGTTGAGTTTCTTAAGATAAACAGGGGTATGAACACTGACCCCGCTGGGATAGCTCTGGAAATCTTCCCAGGCTGTTGCAACAGCGTCAGGGTTTTGGTCAAACAGAAAAATGATTTTGTTTTTTGCTGTTTGGTCTGCGGAATGGGCAAGTGACTCAGGTAACTGATTATCGTGGTCATAATACAGAAATGTATGATGACTTAACGAGTAGACTAAGCCTCTGGTACGGCTGCCTTCGTTTTTATAGGAAGATCGTGATAATAGTTTACCAAGGAAGTCTATTTGGTTAACAGGCGATCCGTAAGGGCCACTCTGAATGATGTTTTTAAGACAGGTCTGAGATGTCAGGTCAATATAATTTTTTTCAGTCTCCTGGCTTTGGGATTTTGCATTCAGACGTTCGATCAGCTGCGTATCATTTTCTGTTTCATCAAATAATGTTTCCAGGAAAGCCAACTGTCTGGAGGTGACTGAATTTTCTATTCCTGTCTTTGGAATAGAAATGATTACGCCTGAATTTTTTATGTTGTAATCAATTCTTCTGGTGGTAAGAGCACCTTCCAGGGGGTGAATTGGTATGTCTAAGTTTCCGTACCTGCCTTGTTGTAACGCTTTTTCCATAGTGTTCAAATATAATCCCTTAAACAGTTCCTGAATTATATCCGCTTGCTTTTCTCTGACAGCTGAGGTGGTTGATTTCTTGAAAAATTTTTCCTCCAGCTCGGAATCATTTTTGGTGTTGGGTGTTTGGTAGAAATCAAGGGCATCTCTATCATCATCGTTTAAAGGTGGAATAATACGACTGTGTTCAAGAATGCTGGCAAACAATCTGACCAGGGAAGCAGCTGTTGAGCGATTTTCATAAGGTATACTCAGAGAGTCTAATATATGATGATGTAATCTTTTACCATTCAATTCGGGCAGCACTCCCGCTTGAATAGTCAAGCCCCCTTGATTGATAACAATATATGAACGAATAACCCTCTCAGCCATTTCTCTGTTGCCAAAATAATAGGCCAGCCATGAGTAAAGGTTATAGCCTTTTTCCCGGCTAGCCTGAGTTGACGGATTGCTTTTCGGGTCAGCAATATCTACAACATTGATACCTGATTCCTTAATGATACTCAGGTATTTCTGATGTTGTTTTTCTATTGCTATTAATTTTTTTTCACCGGCTTCATCCAGTACCAGTTGTCTCAACTTTACAATATCCAGTGAACCGTTACTTTGAAAAACACGGGAGATTATCTTTTTTCGTTTGTCGAAGGCTATTTCTTTAAGCTGTTTCTTATCAATTGTGCCGATGGTTTGAATTAACTGGTCTTTGCAGGACTCCATAATGTGTTTATCGAGAAGCGTAAGGTAAACGATTGCCGAGTCAATGTATAGAGTGACTGGAAGGGGCTGTTTATTATTTTCTGATATCACGAATTGGGTAACTTTCCAGATGTGGAGGAACACAAAGTCGACAACATTCAAAGGACCCAGTTTGACAATATTGATGTTTCTGGGTATGAGAGCTTCATTTGAAAATGATTGATATGAAAAAATTTCTCTGGCATGCACTTTCAGTTTTGATCTATCTAGATGAGTACGATACTCTGACTCCTGATCATTTGTAGACCGTACCGCAATGTTAATGGCTAATCTGCGCTCTTTTTTTGGAATTTCTATGTCCCTGGCCAACTGCTTAATTGATTCTGGTTCACTGTTATCAGGTTGTACGATCAGCATACCAACCTGAAAGGGGCTGCTGGTGGTAATAAAGGATTTTATGGCTTCCAGGGCATCACTGCCGTGCTGCAGCACATTGATGTCCATACCAGCTAAAGTGAGTCGCTTTATTTTTCCACCTTTAGCCAGGGTTGATGTGATTGCGGTCAGGTTTTCAGTCGTAAGAGTTGATGCATTGCAGACAATCGTTAGTCCATTAAAGTCCCCAGCCTCAAGGGCAAAGCTAACCTTGCCATCTGCAGACAGCAAGACGAAGCCGGAAGATGGCGTTTGCTTAAGCAGAAAGGCCCTTGCATAATCGCCGACCTCATTTGCCAGGGCTTTTGCCCTGGTAAATGAATCTTCATCGGCACCGATGAAGTTATGTCTTCCTCGTCGTTTATCAGCTTCGGCTCTGCCCTCCTGCCGACGGATGTCATTATACTCCTGCTGTAATAAAGCCTGCCGGGGATTGTCTGAGGTGTCCATCAATGCAATGTCGATATCCGCGCTCGCGTGCAGCTGGGTGTCCGGACCGGAGAGTAATCCCAGGGCATAGGCGATCTCACGGGTTCGGCTATTACAGCTGCTACTGGTTGGGGAGCGTCTGGAGCGTCTGTCGTGGCAGGAAAGCTTATCATCATTCAGGAGGATATTATAAAATGGTTTCCGGTATCGATAGTTCAGGATTGAGGCACCGGTATTTGTGGTAGGGTCAAGATGGTAAATATGAAAAAACTGCCCTTCATATACTCTTTTCCTGAGTATTAAAAAGGCAGCCTCTTTTTCAGATTCGGTGTGATACTCCTCAATGGCTGTTTTTAACTCCTCTATCTGAGTAGGGTAGCGGTTTTTATATAAATTAAGCCAGTTTTTATAGGTTGAAGCATTTTCAGTGAATTTGAGTGCTTTAAGCAACCTTTCGATAATGTCGATGTTATCGTTTGCGTAAACAATGTACTTGACCTTTGTAGTACTATCTAACGCGTGTTTAACAAAATCTTTGATCGATACATACAGGTAGCTCCTGTCTTCAGTTTTTGATGGATGCCACTTAGTCAGAAATACACCTGGATAAAGATTGCTATCAGGTAATGTTTCATCAATGAGTGAAATGTCTGGTTTGTAAGAGGCTAAACCAATTTTTGACCGGTAGTTAACCCTCTTGCTGTCAGGATCCAGAGTAAAAACATAACGTGTTAATTCCGGTAGTGGCACATAAGAATTTTGTTCTGATAGCTCACCTGTGTCTTGGTTTTTATATTTTCTTGCTAAAGCATATCTATGTTTATAAAAATTGCCGGCTGATACAGTACGGTTTGTTGCGGTTGCTGTGACAGTATAAATTCCTTTTTCAGCCAGGCGTCTTAAAAAATCAGGCAGATACGCAGTCTGGTTCTGACCAAAAACACCATTAAAGTCACTAACTGACTCAGCACTGTCACAAACCAAAAAAGATATGTTTTTTAATGTGGTTTTTTCAGGTATTATCTCTGCCAAAAGATCAGCTAACTCTTCCGAAGAAAAATTCTCAACTCTAAACTTGCTTGTTTCTTCTGAGTCGCTATCTGTTTCTGCAGGCTGACCATGTCCTAAAATAATTACTTTTGTCTTTTTGCCAATGTTTGTAAATTTATTCCCTCTTATAATCCGTAATCTCTTCGAATCCCAGCGATAAAGAACACTATCTTCAGGCAGGGAGGAATTGATATAAGCTTCGAAACCGGCTTGTCTTAAATCTCCTTCTACATTCAGGTCAATAAATATAAGACTGTCGTATGAAATACTTCCAAAAATTTCTAATTTGTTAAAGCTGTAAGGTTTTATTTCTGTGTTGGATGATGGACTATCAGAACTGTAGAATTCGATGAAACCAACATTGAATACGCCACTTCTTGCGGCACGCTCAAAAGCTTTTCTGCTCATGAGTTCATTGCTGGTGCTGTATTCAGCCATAGAACCCATGACCAGGTTGAACGCTGCCAGTGTTATTTTGTTGAGGCTGGTGTCGTTTAATGAAATGTTCCTGTTGAATTTGTAATAACTTAGAAGCTCTTCTTTTATATGTAAATGAATATCTTCTGCAGTCATGGCTGCGTTGCTATATTTTGATGCAATTCCGTAGATTGAAAGGGTTTCTCTGATAATAGCGCTGATTATTGGAGAATTTGGTAATGCCTCCAACACTAAAGGTTGCCGAAGTCTTTCTCTACCTTTGTCTCCAATATTCAACATATTGTTTGAAATTTTTGCCTCACTAATTTTCAGAAAAAAGCTTTTATAGTTGTTAGTGTTTACAGCGCTTTTTATATTAGATAGTTCATTTTGTGAAACGGATGTTTCTGTTTTCTGGTCTAAGTAGTTCTGTGGATTTGATATTATGTTTTCTCTGTGAAGTTTTTTAAGTATTTCAAGTATTATGACTGCTTCTAATGAGCTTCTATTCCTCTGTTCTTCTAAATCTGAATCTGAATCTGGATCTTGCTCTGAATCTGATTCTGATTCTGATTCTGAAGCTGGATTGTCAGGTATTCTCCGTTTTAAGAATATCCTTCGGTTAATTTTCGGGAGCAAATCGGTGTCAAAATAACGCCCCCCTTCTATGGAAATTGCATTAAGGCCTATAATCCTTTCTGCTAACCAAGAGTCAGACAGGGATAGACTTGTCTGTATTATATCAGAAAAATTATTTCTCCAGACTTCAGTGCTAGAGAATTCAACAGGTTTTACATTTTTTATTAAGCTAGCCTTTCTTATGAATTCACTACCTTCGTTTATTTCAGATATAACATTTTCTTTGATCTCTGGTGAAAACGAAGACTCCAGTCTTTCTTCAAGTGGCTGGTCTGTATTATATTTTTCAAATGTATTGATTAGTTCCCATATACCTTCTTTAAAAGAACTGTATGAATTAGGATAACCACTGTCAGGTATCTCTTCCTTTAAACTAGTAAATAGGGCTTTATAAAGAGCCTTTCGTAGTAAAAATTCATCGCTATACCATAACCTTAACGTATGAGTTGGGTTTATATCGGACCATATCTTCAGGTGATCAAGGAGGTGCTTGTGATTATTCGGGTTAATAATGCTGAAATGGATTATTTTTGGGATTGGATGTAGTAGTGCGGCATTCAACAAAACAGGGTGGCCGGGGCTCTCATTATTATCAGGGCGTACAGTGAGATTTTTGATGGAAGGAGTAATATCGGACAGAAGACTTTTAATACGTTGTGCCAGTTGTTTAATGGGTTCTGCTTCAGTGGTCAATGGCTGAATTACCAGTGTATCGACCTGGGCTCCATCAGGGATGTTGGCAATAAAGCGCATTATTTCATCGAGGCTTTTGCTGCCCTCTTGCAAGCTGTCAACCGTCATTCCGGTTAACGTCAGCTGAGTAATTTTACCCTCTGGTGTGAGTTCATTGATCAGGTCAACAATGAGTTTGGCATTCAGGCTTTCACCCCGTCCAAACAGGGTGATCGGGTTGTCAGGGCCAGCCTCTATGGCAGGTTTAACCTGAGTCTCAGGAGTAAGTAGTACCAAACCGCAAGAGGCAGTGGCTTTCAGTAGAAAAGCACTGGTTTTCTCATCCCCTGCTGCCATTGCCCTGTTTTTTGCCAGAGTGAACGAGGCTTCGTCCAGAGCAATCAGACCATGGTAACCTCTGTGTGTTTTTAGTTCGATCCGGGCTTCTTCCCGACGGGCTTTGACGTATTGCTGCTGGAATTCAGCCAGCTGTTCATCCTGTGAGGTGTCGACCAGGGCGATATCAGTATTTGCGCTGTTTATCCTGAGCTCAGTGTCGGGGCCTGATAACAGATTAAGGTTTGATACTGCCTCTTCTGTTTTGCTGCTGCAATTATCACCACCAGTAGGTGAACGGCTGATTCGACATCCAGATACAAAGGATGTTGAAATACGGGCGAACTCTCCCGGGTAAAGGTAATTCAGTGCCTTGGCGCCTTCTGATGTATGAATATCCAGATGGTAAAATTCTAATAAATTACCGTTTTGAACCCTGGACTTCATGCGCTGGAAAGCGGCTTCCCTGTCTGAATCTGAAGTGTATACCTGTTCGATTGCAGTAATTGTGGTTAGCTGGGAAGGCCGGAATATTTTAATTCCTTCAATCCAGCCTTTATAGGACGCATAATTGAAAGCAAGCTTAAGCTGTTTTATTAAGTGTAAAAGAGCATATATGTTTTTGTTGGTGACGATTACCCGGTCAGAAGTAGCCTTTTTCAACATTAATTCCAAAATGGCTTTTTCCGGCTTAGTGATTAATATGTTCTTTTCCTCACCCGGTGGTGTCATTTTCTTGTTCAGGAATACGCCGGGGCTTAGATTGCTGTTGGGAAGTTTAGGATCAATTACACTGATGTCGGGATCATAAGAAGATAATCCGGGTTTTGCGTAGTAGTATATTCTTTCTTTTTCTATATCGTGTCTGAATGTATATCGTCCTGAGTAGGGGGTGGCGACCATCTTGCGTTTATTTGAACCTTCCATGGTATAAGTGAATATTTTTTTTCCTATAGCACTGGCTGTAACCTCCGTGCTGGATGCTGTAACTTCTATAGCATTGATTTTATTGTTTTTCATGGCCATTAAAAATTGTGGTATGAAATGGTCACTATCCTCACGGATGACACCTCCGTTATTAGAAAATTCTTTTACAAGATCGCAGGACAGGAAGTTTATTTCTTTGACATTCATGCCTTCCGGGGCGATTTTTTTTAAGGCTGTTACAATGATTTCTGGTGAAGCGCCAGCAATTGTAACTTCGCCCTCAAAAGAAGTTGCCCCATTACCTATTTGACTATCAGAGTCAACTAGCAGGGTATTGTGTCCTGTTATAATGATACGTGTTTTTCTATTGATGCTGGTGAGAGGTTTCCCCTGTAATACCTGCAAATTCAGTGCTTTCTCCTCTGGATTTAAGAAATACATTACACTGCGGCCGGGTATGGATTTGTTTTCATAATAATCCCGGTCGGTGATTCTAAATTCTTCTGAACCGATTTTAAGGTAAATCAGGCTGTCGTAGCTGGCTCGACCAAATAACTCATACTTATTAAAGTCGTAGGCTTTTATCCCTTTACTTTGTTCCGGAGTATTTGATGAGTAAGCATCAAAGTCAATAGATTTGATTGTTTGTTTATCCGTTAGATATTTAGCAGTACGTTTAAGAGCTTCTGCTCCATAAAACTCAGAGTCAAAAAAGTAGTCATTGCTATTTGCATAATTAAGGCTGAATAAGGCGCTGGTAATGGCTTTTATTTTTTTTTCGGATAAGGCGATGCCTTTATCTGTGAAATGTTTTTGTAGAATATAAAACGTTTTTCGATAGGTTAGGGAACTTTTATCAGTGGAGTGAATTATCTTATAAAGAGTGATAATTTCCGACCGGGCTTCTATGGAGAAAGCTGACTTGGGATGTGCTGCAAATATGATGGGTTTGTGGCTTGCTGTTCCCGGATTGTTGCCTAGCAGAATCTGATTTTGATTAAGCGTTATTTCACCTAAAGGCAATAATAAATTATCAGAATTTGTGTTCTCTATGATATCTTTTATTTTGTCAAAAGTAGTTCTTGGAATCGCTGGGTAATCTCTGTAACTAATCTGTTTCTGAACGGATTCAATGCTTCCACCGCTGTAGAGTTTTCTTAAAATAAGATCTATCTTTGCTCGTTCCAGAATTGATTTATCTAAATTTTCGTCACTTAGTCCCTGAAATATACTTTCGTTTAATTTAGGCAGACTGTTTTTGTCAAGTAATATTCCCCCATTCATATCCATGTTTTTCAGGCTGAGATAGGTTTCAGCCAATTGTGAGTCGCTCAAAAATGCACTCTGCGTTAACATTTCTATTTCGTATTTATCTAAATTAAAATCAATATAATTTATCTTTATATTTGCTATTTTTTTAAGTTTTTCAAATGACTGATCTATTGCGTCAAAGTCTTTGGTTATTTTTCCAAGTTCTGGCTGCTTAATCTTGGATTGAATGACTGTTCTGTAGTTTTTTACTGATACTTTCTTTATTATGCCATCTATTTTATCCGATATTTCATTTCGGATTCTGATCGATTTAAGAAAATCTTCGGATAATATGGCTTCACGTCTGCTTTTATCAAAAAAGTGTTTGTAAATACTTTTTTTAAGGGATAGTTTTATGTCGCCTGATACTATTATCTCGTAATCAGGATTCGTTTTTGCCCATAATTTTATGTAGTCAACCTGCTCTGCCGATAGTGGGTTGATAGTGAAAAAATGGGCTTTTTTAGTCATGATATCAGGCATTACTAACTCCAGATTTGATAACTGAAATATTACTTTTTAGCGGGTTATATTTTTGGATCCGTAGTCTGGCATATTTCTTATTGAAATTTTTGCAATACGACATAAGTTGTTTAATGTAGTATTGCTTTACTCTTGAAAAAGCAGGTTCTGAAGACAGGTCTGGTATTGTTATCAGTACAAAGATGCGAGTTTCATCTTTGCCACAGGCAAGGTTGTGAAAACCTAAATTAGTATGAGGCATTAAAAAATACATGGTAAACCCTAACGCAAAAGGGGTGATCTGATCCTTTCCGTCAGTATCAGGCTTTGTTGCTCCTCTCAAATTTAAGGAGCATAGACGATACAACCGATTCTGCCAAATAACGCAGGCATTTATGCGATAAAATGTTGCAGGTTTGCCATTCGCATTGTATTAGAAGACGACGATATTCGTACATTAGCCCGTGAGCACTATCTGTTGTCCACGGGCGAGATGTGCACGCTTCATCTCAAGCGAGCAAGCGCTCCTTCAAGCCTGAAGATCGGTGTGTCTGTCGTGCAACAGACTGGTTAAAGACTGCATCTGTCGTAAACAGTTCCAGCATTCTCTTGGCACGGGTAATGCCTGTGTACACGAGCTCCCGGGTCAGTACCGGATTGATTTTATCGGGCAGAATCATGGCCGTGTGGGCAAATTCGGAACCCTGACTTTTATGAATGGTCATGGCGTAGACGGTTTCATGAGCCGGTAAGCGGCTGGGCAGCAGCTCTTTCAGAGAGCCATCAGGCAACTGGAAAACAACTCGAAGACGATCATCTGTACCCGCCAGCGTGATGCCAATATCGCCATTATACAGTCCGAGTCCATGATCATTTTGGGTGATCAGAACCGGTCGGCCCGGATACCACAGGGTTTCCCGTTCAATCAGGCGATGCCGGGCGAGGGCGCTGCGAATTTCAAGGTTTAAGCCTTCAACACCACAGGCTCCTTCCCGCAGGGCGCACAGCAGACGGAACCGGTTAAAAGCGGCCAGTACTTTCCGGGCTGGCTGGCCTTCTTTTATTGCCTGAAGATAAGGGCGGTATTGATCAACACAGAGTTGCAACATGGTTTGATAACCACTGTCGTTCAACAGGTGACGCCGGATATCCTGAAAGCCGGATTCCCATACGGCTTTGGTATTTTTGACTTTCCCACCGTTCACTGCCGCTGCCAGTTGACCAATTCCGGAAGAGGCATCGAACCGGTAACTTTTTTGCAACAGACAGAAGCAGTCGTGAATATTGGCATTACTTTCCGGTAGCTCTGTTCTGAGGTCATAACCGGTTAACTGCTGTAATCGCTTTTGCTGCCTTTCGGTATAAGTGTTGCCTGCCGCCGCACAGATATCCCCCAGCACACTGCCCGCATCCACTGAAGCAAGCTGGTCACGATCTCCCAGTAAAATAATCCGGGCATCTCCGGGTAAAGCGTCCAGAAGACGATTCATCATGGGCAGGTCCACCATGGAAGCTTCATCGACCACCAGAATATCCAGATGTAAAGGGTTATCCCGGTGGTGGCGAAACTCTGTGCTGTTGGGGATAACGCCCAGCAGGCGATGAATAGTGCCTGCTTCACTGGGGATATTGTTGCGAACGGTTTCGCAGCAATGCAGTTTTTCCAGCGCACCACCAATGGATTCGGTCAGGCGCGCAGCGGCTTTGCCGGTCGGTGCCACCAGTCGTATAACCGGTGCTCTGCCTTTAGTTTGCTGTTCCAGCTCAACCAGCAAGGCCAGCAACCGGGTGACCGTGGTCGTTTTACCCGTTCCCGGCCCGCCGCTGATAACACTGAAGGACTGGGTGGCAGCCAGAGCGGCTGCCACTTTTTGCCAGTTCAGGCAGGCGTGTTCGGGAATCAGCTGGTCGAGATGGGCCAGGTCATTTCCTGACGTGGCCTGTTGCAGGGTCTGCCCGATAGCGTGCCAGTCCAGTTCATCCGGTTTTACGACATCGAGCCATTTAATGATGGCAGCCCGTTGATCGGTTTCGGTCTGAAGTCCGTTGAATAGCAGGGTGTAATCTCTCTGAAACAGCCGGTCGAGAATAGCCTGGATCGTGTTAGATTCAACGAGCCTGGCCGTTTTGTTTCTCAGAATCTCCGCTACCTGATGCTCAAAGTGCCAGTAGCGATAGAGATACAGACGATTACGGTTCAATACCAGTGGGGTTGGTACACTACCCTCAGAACCATCGGAAACCAGACGGGAGCCTGATAACTGCTCCTGCCAGTTGCCGGATGCTATCAGTGCCTTAAGAGGCTGTAACGCATCCGGATCAACGCCGAACAGTGTTTGTGTTTGCTGTTCAATGTCTTCCAGCGACAGGCAGACATTACCGCTGGCCAGTTCGTGGCTGACCAGTGCGCCTGCCAGAACCGTTAAAGGTTCACCCCCTATTTCCTGTAAAAAACGGGCAAACTGGTAATCCAGCGCACGGATGGAACCAGCAGTTTTCAACTGCCCCAGGGTTTGCAGTACCGGAGATTGATGGTTTGTCATTATTCGTCCTCTCCAGTAGACAACTCACCAGCAAACAAGTCGCCAGCAAATAAGTTGTCCATGGCTTCAATCAGTGCCTGTTTCGGGCGGGTGTCGTAAATTCCGTGACGGTCACTGTCATTACTCTGCACACCTCTGAGAAAGAGGTAGACGACGCCGCCAAAATGCTGTTCAAAGCTGTAGTCGGGCAATCGGGTTTTCAGCAGACGATGCAGCGCCAGACTGTAGAGCTGGTATTGAAGGTCGTAGCGATGCTCAATCATCATCTGTTCCATACGGGCGCGACTGTAATCACTGTACTGTTCCCCCAGCCAGTTTGATTTGTAATCAAGAACGTACCAGCGTCCCTGATATTCAAACACCAGATCGATGAAGCCTTTTAGCATGCCCTTTAGAGTGCTGAAAGCGAGGGGCGCAGCTTTGGCTGACAGTGGGTCGTGCCGTTGCAATAGTATGTTCAGTTTGTGAGCTTTAAGTTCAGACAGTGGCAGATAAAATTCCATTTCAACCTTGCGCGCCCGCTCTGGCAGGCTGCGTAAAGTCATATGCTCACCGTCCAGAGGCGCGTCCAGACAGTGGGTGAGCATGGTGACCAGCGTATCGCACCACTCTTCTCCTAACCCTTCCAGCTGCAACTGTTCATTGACAAACTGCGGCATCTGTTCTGGCGTTGAATTAACTGGCGTCAGTCGTTCAAACAGGGTGTGCATAAACGTTCCTGGTCGTGCGCCTTTTGGAAAAGTAAAAATAGAGTGCTCAACGGTTGGAGATTCCGGCTTTGCGGCAGACTCTTCCTGTACTTCCATATCAATCCCCGGCTGTTCATCACTGGCGCTGGTATGGATCTGTGCGGAGCTGGAGTGCGCTGTTTTTGACAGGGCGGAATAGCTGGTCATCCACCAGTCTTTCTCGATGCTACCACTAAAACTTCTTGCTGCCAGTGTTTCAGTATTGTCGTCTACTGGCTGAAAAGCAGGCAGTGGCTCCAGCGGTGGCTCAGACAGTTCAATAAACGCATGTTCTTCGTCCAGTGCCTGAAGCCGGGCGGTTAAGTCCGATGGCTTGAGGGTGTCTTTATCCAACAGCTTGCCAAAAGCACTTTTGTGCAGGTCGGTCACGGGGTCCTTGCCTGAATTACCTTTTTTCAGAGGCGCTACACCCACATAGCAGCAATGCACCGACCGGGTCATGGCGACGTACATCAGGCGCAGGTCTTCTGCCAGCCGTTCATGGTCGGCTTTGTCCGCGGCATCCGGATCACCGGACAGGTCCAGTTGGGTTCTGCCCTTCTTCAGATCGTGAAAAACCGGTTCTTTGGTCTCTCTGTATGAGCAGGCAAAGGGCAGGAAGCAGACATTGTATTCCAGTCCTTTGGATTTATGGATGGTGACAATTTTTACCAGGTTACGCTCACTTTCCAGGTGCAGCTGTTGTTCATCGGCATTGTTGTCCGGGCTCTGGTTATGTTCCGTCAACCAGCGCAGCAGTGCGTGGGGCGTTTCCTGTTCCTGACTGGCGCTCGCCAGCAGTTCCCCAAGGTGTAATAAATCAGTCAGTTGTCGCTCACCACCGGTGCTGCTACCCAGAAGGCGTTCAGCGATACGGTTCTGGTGAATCAGTTGGCGCAGCATGGGCAGGACGCCGTAGCGGTCCCATAACTCTTTATAACGGGAGAACTCCTCAACCCGTTGTTCCCAGAGTTCTTCATTCTGGTTCAGCTGGTCAAGCGCCGATGCTGACAGGGCCAGCAGTGGTGTTGCCAGCGCTGAACGCAGTGTGCGTTCATCGGTGGGGCTCAGGCAGGCTGCCAGCAGGCGTTGCAGGTCAACAGCTTCCTGACAGTCGAAAACAGACTCTTTGTTACTGAGGTAGACGCAGGCAATATTCTGCTCATTCAGGGCGTCACGGATTTTAAGCCCCTGTCGTCCGGTTCGAACCAGAACGGCAATATCGCCTGCCTGCAAGGGTGTTTGCTCACCGTCCTTTTCAATGACGCATTCGTTTATATTGGCATCCGTCAGCAGGCGGTTGATCTGGTTTGCCGTTGCCTGAGCCATAGCGGCTTCATAGTTCTCGTTGCTTACAACTGGCTTTTCATCCCCCTGTTGCAGCCAGATTTGTAAGGCGTTAACGGGTTTGCCTTCCAGCAAAAGGCGACTGTTGTCTGCTTTAGGAGAAGGGGCTACTGGCAAAAAGGGTATATCGTTGAACAGGAACGGATTATCAATCTTGAACAGTGTATTGACCGCACTCACCATATTGCTGGTGGAGCGCCAGTTCATGCCCAGCGTGTAGTGAGCGGATACTTGCTGGCGAGCCTGCATATAGGTGAAAATATCGGCACCACGGAAGGCATAAATTGCCTGTTTCGGGTCGCCGATCATAAACAACCCGGCTTCTTTTGCATTACCATCGCCGTATATCTGGCTGAAAATCCGGTATTGCAGGGGGTCGGTATCCTGGAACTCATCGATCATGGCCACCGGAAACTGCTCACGAATAGCATTAGCCAGTGTACCGTTGACATCCTTATCCAGCGCCCTGCCCAGGTTGATCAACAGATCGTCAAAGGCCATCTGGTGTTTCCGGAGTTTTAGCTCACTCACTTTTGTGCGAATCTCTGCCAGCGCCTGATCCCGGATCATGCCACTCCAGGCGTCTTTGATCGAGAGTGGTCGTGCAACCAGCTGGTCAATTAATTCAAAGACTTTATGTTCAGGTGGTGTGCCGGCCTTGGTGGTGTCTTTTTTCAGAGCTTCCGAACTGTAAATTTCCCAGCCGTCTTTAGAACTTCCCAGTGAAGGCTGTAAGCCACTACCGTTTATAAAGCGGCTCATCTCATCAAGGCGGGATAATGCCTTGCTCCGCTTTTTTAGTCCGGCACTGCGCAGTCGGTCTTCAATGGTTTGCCGTTCCTGTTGCCACAGCGTTTTAACGGCTATGACAGAATCCATATAGGTCTGTTTAAAGGACTCAACAGAGTCTGGTAATTCGCCCCGAATCACTTCCAGGTTACTTTTACCGAGCCAGCTGCGAATACTGTTCAGAAGGTCGGCTGGAGTTTTCCAGAGATCACGGGTCAGGCTGGCAAGGGGCTTGTCCACTGGGTAGAAATGACGCCGCCAGAAGTCAGCAGCCGTCTGTTGCAGCAGGCTGGTTTCATCGGTAATCAGTTCGCTGGTAAACAGCGTACCGCTTTCAAACGCGTGCTGTTTAAGCATTCGCTGGCAAAAACCGTGAATGGTAAACACGGCTGCTTCGTCCATCTGCCGTTCGGCAGCGAGTAACAGGGCAATCCGTTCTTCCCGGCGGTCAAGGTCGTTAATCAAATCCTGAATGAATTTATCACCGGATTGCCCGGCAATAAAATCCATGCGGGCGTCGTGCAATCTTGCCCGAATACGGTCACGCAGTTCCGCCGTGGCTGCGTCGGTAAAGGTAACCACCAGAATCCGGTCAGCGCTTAGTGGTTCCGGATGTGCGGAATGGCCGTCACCGTGTCCCAGAACCAGCCTTAAATAGAGATTGGCAATGGTATAGGTTTTTCCGGTTCCGGCACTGGCCTCGATCAGGCGGTTGCCATGCAGCGGAAAGTGAAACGCATTAAGGTCTACGGGTTTATTGTCTGCTATCCGGGGCTGTTCCGTCATTTTACTTCCTCCAGATAAGGCTGCATGGGCTGCATAAAGGTTTGAGCCAGCTCAGTCATGGCGTTATAAGTGGGTTCAAGTGTCGGGTAGCAACGGCTCATATAGGCATCCCGTCGTTCACCCTCATGGTTATAGCCGCCTTCGTAGGCTTTCCTGGCCGCACTTTCCGCTTTGTCTTCGTCTGCGGTTAGCCAGCTCCAGGCGGTTTCCGGGAAAAATGGCAAAGGCTCTTTCTGACCCTGCTGATAGTATCTGACCAGTTCTTGTAGCTGTTCCAGGGCTTCTTCTTTTTCGACGACCTGGTAGGTCATCGGCGCATTAAGGCTTAACAGGTGAGTGATGGCTGGCTGATCGGAACAGACGCACAGGCACAAATGTTCTATCCAGGTTAGCATCAGGTCTTTGCCTTTGACTTTTGCCGGGCGATAGCGAACCAGACTGTTGTCGTAGATATTTTTCAGCCAGCCTGTCAGTTGCAGTTCTCCCAATTTCAGGTTGACCTCGATGCTTTCCTCTTTGTCATCCTCTGGCGTGCGGGTACGGGCTTTAACTTGCTCCGACAACTCCGTCAGACCGGTTTCCTGTTCTTCCAGCAACAGGTCACCAAAGGCACCGTGGGGAAGCTGTCCAACGGCTTTCAGAATTCGGTACACGTCATCGGTATGACCTTTTTCGAGCAGGTCATTCAGAACCTGTTGTTTCAACTGGTAAGCATCCAGTCCACCAATGATAAAGGGTTCTGTTTCTTCCAGTACTTCGTCACTGTCCTCAAAATACACCTTCAGGCGACGGTTGCAGAAACTCTTGCAGGGGTTTCTGTAAAAACGCAGCAGCTCGCTGAGCTCCAGTACATCCTGTTTATCCTTTTCTTCGGGCAGAGCCGTGTCTATAAAGGCCGCAGCGTCTATCTCATCCCGTCTGGCAACAGGCAGCCATTCTCTGGCATAGCTAAATAGAGAGTTAAATAGAGAGTTGAACGGAGGGTTAGGTCTGTCGGGCAGGAAGTTACCGGGGCTGAACGGTTGCAGGGTGTGTTCAGTTAACAGGTGGTGTTTGATGGAGTGCTCATCAATAGTGTAGTTCTGGTCAATATAATCTAATAGCTCCGTCACCAGTACTGAAGGTACACGTTCAGTGTTGTCTTTCACGCTGCGCCCAACGTAACTGATATAGAGTTTTTCCCTGGCGGACAGCAGCGCTTCTAAAAACAGGTAGCGGTCATCTTCCCGCCGTGAACGGTCGCCACGGCGGGGGTGTCTCGCAATCAGATCAAAACCGGTAGGGGCAATGCTTCGGGGGTAAGCGCCGTCGTTCAGTCCCAGCAGACAGACTACTTTGAATGGAATGGAGCGCATGGGCATCAGGGTGCAGAAGTTCACCTGTCCGGCAAGAAAACGCTGGCTACTGCGCTGGCTGGATAGACGTTCGGACAGATAGCTCAGCAATACCGGGCGTGTCAGTGCTTCGTTATAGCCAGCGTCGTCTAATTGCTGATGCAGGTTCTCAAGGGCTTCATGCACCAGTTTTAATGCGTATTCGTCGTTTTCGTCTGCCAGAAAGAAACGTTCGTTGATGTCATGAATATAAGCGGTCCACTCTTCAATGGAACGTTCCTGTTGCAGTGTTTGCGCCAGATGGTCGGCGTGGTCAATAAATTCTGCCAGTTGTCCGGCGAGGCGGGCGCTCATGCCCTGTACGGCATCAAAGGGCAAAATATTGTCGTACAGTCCACAGGCTTCGGGCATGGCGTAGCCCAGTAACAGACGACGCAGGCCAAACAGCCAGGAGTTGCTGTCTCTGGGTGGCAGGTCGAAGTGCGCCTGATGGTCAGGGTTAAGTCCCCAGCGAATACCGGTTTCATCGACCCAGCGACGCAGGGTGTCCAGATCGTCGGCTGAGAGTTCAAACCGTCGCTGCATAGCGGGGATTTCCAGCAACTCCAGCAGTTCGGGCGCAGTGCAGCGACTGTTATCCAGATCCAGCAGATGTAACAGTCCGGAGAGTATCGGGTGCTCATTGCGGGCGCTGCGATCCGAAATAGAGAAGGGTATACGACGTGGATCGTCCTGGTCCTGACTGCCTACACCACCAAACACGGCCTGTATCCAGGGGCTGTATTGATCGACATCGGGCAGCATAACCACCACGTCCCTGGGTGTCAGTTCCGGGTTTTGTTCGAACAGTGCCAGTAACTGGTCGTGTAACACTTCCACCTCCCTGAGGGGGCTGTGGCAACTGTGCAGGCGCAGGGACTGGTCTTCAGGGTTGATTGACAGTTTGCCGGAAGGTTCTGTTAATTCCAGAATATCGTTTTGCAGGCTGTGCAGCAGGCCGTTGTGCTTGCCGTTGCTATCTCCATCGTTATCTCCATCAACAAAGGCACTGATTTCAGGAGCGTCCAGGTCATGGAGCTGATGCAGGTAATCTCGCCCTAATTTGCCCATAGAACCCAGCAGAGGGTTGCCGGAAGCATTCGGATTGTCCAGCGATAACCCCTCGCGGGTGAAATCATTCTGTTTGCTGGTGCTGACGGCAGGCAGGGATTGCACCAACTGGTTAGACGCGAATTTTTTAGCGGTCATACGCAGCAGGTATTTGGGGTCTTTCTCATCGCCCCAGTAGTAACGGCAGGGGTTACATACCAGCATGTGGACATCGGTCTGTTCGCCCAGGGCTTTTAATGTGTCAACGAAATGCGGGGGCAGGGCAGAGATGCCAAAGACAAACAACCGCCTGGGCAGTTTGTGCTGATGATGGCCGTTATACAGTTCTTCCAGAAACCGGTGGTGCATATTGGCGCGGTGCCAGTGGTTTTGCCCCAGACTTTCGGTTTTGTTCACCAGTTCTCGCCACAGCTCCGGCTGCCAGGGTTGTGCAGCGGCGACGTTGTCCGGGTCACTTCCTCCCTGTGTCCAGAAGGCAATCCAGTCGGGGCGATATACAAGGTACTGGTCAAAAGTGTCAGCGACTTTTTCGGATAGCTGAAAGAGGCGTACGCCGTCGTGGTCGTCGCTCAGGTATTGCCTGAGATCGGCAAAACTGTCCCGGTGGACCATTTCTGGCAGTAGCGTCATGATCTTCCAGGTCATGGCTTCTTTGTTAAAGGCCGAGCGTCTGGGGACATCAGGCAAAATCCTGACAAACATATCCCAGAGAAAGCTGGCGGGCAGGGGGAAAGCGGTGGCTGCCGCAATACCAAACCCGTCAGCCAGCGCCAGTCGTAACCATTGGGCCATACCGGGGCTTTGCACCAGTATCTGCTCATCTTCCAGGGGGTTGGACAGAGGGTCTCGCCGGATTAGCTCGACCAGCAGGTCTTTCAGCACATCAAGCTGATTGGAGTGGTAGATGGTGAACACTTTGTTTATGACTGTTTTCTGTTGAATTGCCGGAAATAGGATCACTCAACAGCATGGACTGTCAATAGAGTTACGGCAAGAGCGTGGTTTTATCAGAAGAAGAGATGCGCGGCAGGGCTGTCAGGCCCGGCCATGGCGGTGCAGGGCGCTCATCATGTTACGCTTCTGCTTTTTCTTGTTGGCGGCAGGTTTGCCGGTGTAGTTGGTCAGGATTTCGCTTTCTGCCTCCTGCAGTTGTGCCATATTGGGTTTTATTTTTTCCAGGTAACGCTGCCCTGCACCGTTCTTGATGTTTAGCTTGCCACGCATGCTGGACATTTGCTCCATCAGGTTGATGGCCTCTTTAATGGCAGCTTTGCCTTCATCAAGGGTTTTGCGGGCGTTGTCTTCAGTTTCGTTGTCCATAGTGCCTGTCCCTGCGGTTCATAGCTAATTTTAGCAGTCCTGCCGGAAGCGGCTTTCGTCTCAGGGGTGTAGCAGCATAGAATACCCCGTCATTTGTCTGGCCTAACCTTTTGGTTTGGAGTGTCAAGGTGCAAGCAACGCAACCGGCTTAGCAAAATCGTCGTAAACCCTCGCCCAATGCGGGCGGGGATATAAGACGGGAAGGCGCAGAGCCTTCCGCCATCAATCTGGTGTACTCTGGCTATTAACGTAGTCCTTCAGAGTCTCGATAGTTGCACCGCCAGCACTGCAAGCAAAGTAAGACCTTGACCACATTAAGCCTGCTTTGCTCTGAGCAGTAAGGTGGGTATTCAGCATTCGCAACCGTCTTGATGATGTTGATTTGAGATTATTTACCATGACACTGATAGCCAGTTTTGGTGGGTAGGCCACCAACAGGTGTGCGTGATCTTTTTCGCCATCCATTTCAAGTAACTGGCATTCCAGTTTTTCACATGCACTCTCGAACGACTCCCGTAACTGCTTGATCATATAGCCATCAAAAAGCTTTCGTCTGTACTTTGTCGTGAACACCAAATGAACAACCAGCTTGGTAACGCTATGTCGTTTGCGAAGATACCCTTTAAGCAAATCTTTATTGTGTGCGCTCACTTGAAAACCTCTTTCAAATACCTGTAATATAAACTTTATATTAATGAGCACTGAAATAACGTTCCATGCTGAGAGCCACCAAAGTACGAATCTATCCAACATCGGAGCAGGCGGAATTTCTCGACCGTCAGTTTGATGCTGTGCGGTTCGTATGGAACAAGGCCCTGGCTATTAAGGTTCATTATTACAAGGTTCGTGGGCAGAGCCTTTCTCCCAAAAAACACCTGAAGCCCTTGCTGGCAAAAGCCAAGAAAAGCCGAAAGTACTCATGGCTGAAAAACGCTGACTCTATTGCACTGCAACAGGCCACTATCAATCTGGATACGGCCTTTCAAAACTTTTTCAATCCCAAATTGCAGGCAAGATTTCCTCGCTTCAAGAAAAAGCATGGCAAGCAAAGTAGCTACCATTGTACGTCTGTCTCTGTGGGCGATAACTGGATAAAAATCCCCAAGTGCAAGCCCATAAGGGCTAAAGTGCATCGTGAAATAGTGGGTAAGGTGAAGTCTATCACCCTGAGCAGAACGCTAACCGGCAAGTATTTTGCCTCCATATTGGCTGATGATACCCAGGAACAACCAAAACAGATTGATAATCTCGAAGCTAATCAGGTTGTCGGTGTTGATATGGGGATTGCTGATCTGGCTATCACCAGTACCGGCCATAAGACTGGCAATCCTCGCTTTCTGAAAAAAGCACAACGTAACCTGAAAAGAAAACAACAGGCTCTATCTCGCTGCAAGAAAGGCTCAAAAGGTAGGCACAAAGCCCGTTTATTGGTGGCAAAGGCGCATGAGCGTGTAGCCTTTGCCCGTAATGATTTTCAGCATAAGCTATCAAAACAACTCATCGACGAAAACCAAGCGGTGATTGTGGAGACACTGAAAGTTAAAAACATGCTCAAGAACAAGCGTCTTGCTCGTTCTATTGCTGATGCTGGCTGGCATTCACTGATAACCAAACTCGAATACAAGGCAAAGCAGGAAGGTAAACATCTGGTGAAGATAGACCAGTGGTTTGCATCCTCTAAAACTTGCTCAGTCTGCGATTTGAAACAGGAAAAAATGCCATTGAGAATCCGATCATGGGAGTGTAGCTGTGGTGCTATCCATGACCGGGATATTAATGCAGCTCGCAATATCAAGAAGCAAGGCATATTGAAATTAAAGGCGGAAGGACTGTCCGTTTCTGCTGATGGAGGCTTGCGTAAATCCGGCAGACTGTCGGTTGCTGCCTAAGAAATTAGAAGCCTCACCCGATAGGGTGGGGAGCAGTCACTTTGTACGGTGGTCGGTAGCGGACTTCGCTTATTACGCAGTGGTTATGCCAGAAAAAAACAGTACAATGGGGCGGCTTTCCTGCAAGGTCATTCTGGACGGTTATGTCTCACGCTCCACACATAAAACTCTTTCTGCTGTTGTCTTTTATTCCTCTGCTTCTGATGCGACGACTGTCTGTTACCAGTAAAAAGTTGCAACCGTCAAAAGGGGTGGCCTGGTCAATAATAATGACGCTGGCACTTTCAGTGCTGCCCTGGCAATCCGCTCAATCCCGTGAAGATGCTCCTTACTTCTCACCGCTAAAAGTCGCTTACCTGATTGATGATATTCCCTGGAGTTTTACCAACGATGCCGGTGAGCCGGATGGCATTATGCTGGATGTCTGGCGCACCTGGTCAGTGGCTGCGGGTATTCAGCTGCGTTTTCATCCTATGAGCCGGGAGCAGGCAATACGTAGTTTAAAGGACAGTGATGTCGATATCATTGCCAGCCTGGGACCTGAGAACAGGGTGCGGGACAGGCAGTTGGAATTGCAGGAAATGCTGACAACCCGCCCCGTTTTTTTTGTCCGGAATGACTTGGAACAGCAAGCCCTGACAGAGGCGTTACAAGCTTATGAAGTGGGTGTGGTGGATGATGGCAAGAGCGAACATCTGGTCAGATCCCAGTATCCGAAAGCCAGTATCAGATTATATCCATCGCTGGAGAAGATGATTAAAAGCATCTCCAACCGTGAGCTGGTGGTCTTTTTTGGTAACAGTGATGTTCTGAGGTATTACCTGAGTGCCAGAGGAATCAGTGTTGACTTTACCATAAACACTGAAGCCCAATATCCGGCACAGGGGCTGGTGGCTGCCATCGACCCGAATCGTCTGGCATTACGTTCCCTGATTCAGCGAGGACAGGACGAAATCAGTCAGGAAAGCAGGGAAGCTCTGTCGCAGAAATGGTTTGGCGTCTCTGCCCGGGAAGAGAGCCTGGTGATTGCCCTTGCCAGTAATACAGCGCCGTTGTCTTTTATTAACGCGCTGGGCCGTCCTGCGGGGATGTTTGTCGATATCTGGCGGCTGTGGTCCCGGAAAACCGGAGTACCGGTACGCTTTCGAATGGCAGAGCGGGATGAGAGTATCGACGACTTGCGTACAGGCAGAGCTGATTTCCATGGCAGTTTGTCGCCATCCCGTGCTCGCAGTGAATGGCTGCGTATGTCAACGCCTTATTACGGTCTGGTTTCACGGCTTTACTTCCGCAATAAGCCTGGTCAGAGGGACCCCGGAGCAGACCTGGAAAATCGAAAAATCGGGGTGGTCAGCCAATCCAGTAATGAAGAGTTCCTGAATGTCTGGTTTGCGGACGCTACTACGGTTTCGGCAGACAATGTGTTCCAATTGATTGACCTGCTGTTTCAAGGCGAGATTGATGTCTTTCTGGCTGAGCCTGAAGTCGTAGAGTCAGCCCTGAGTGCCATGGGACTTGTGGGGGAAGTCTCTTCCAGCAAATACATTAATATGAACGAGGCAGTCGCCGCTGCGGTGCTGGCGGAGCGGGGTGATGAGCTGCTGGCTCTGATTAATAGAGGTTTAAACAATATCACTGCCGATGAATTTCGTTCTATTGAAGAGAGCTGGATTCCCAATAGTGATAATCGATATTTCAACCGGCCAAGAGCTGCTGTCAACCTGACGGAAGAGGAACGGCGCTGGCTGGCCCAGCATCATGTATTGCGAACGGTGCTGAATACCAATAACCCGCCGTTCTCATTTAAAGATGACAAAGGGGATTTCCGGGGCCTTGCGATTGATTTTATACGCCTGATTGAGGAGCGGCTGGGCATTACTATCCAGGTTGAGGAGAGTAGTGACTTCAGTGAGATTCTGGGTGAGGCTTATCGTCGGGAACTGGATCTGGTGCCAATGATGCAGCGTACAGATGAGCGGGCACGTTATCTGGACCTGACGCCACCGATCTTTACCGTACCGACCGTTGTTCTGGCCCGTAGCTCTGACACATCGATTCGGTCAGTCTCTGACCTGAAAGGAAAAAGCGTCGGTTATATTCCTGGCCACGCATCCTACGATTATTTCCGGGAGCGTATGCCGGATAGTGACTTCCAGCCGGTACCCACGGGAGCCAGTGGTTTGAACCGCATTTCTACCGGCGCTCTCGACGCTATCATTCTCAACCTTGCCTCAGCCAGTTATCAGATGGAAAGGCTTAAACTGACCAATATTCACATCGTTGGTGAGGCGGGGTTCAACTTTGAATATGCGGTTGGCAGTCGTAATGACTGGCCAGTGCTGGGCAGTATTCTTGATAAAACCATCAACTCTTTCACCAGTGAGGAACGGGCTGCCCTGCAATCCCGATGGGTCAGTGTCAGCACCATCAGCTGGGTGCCGGACAAGGAGTTGTTTATCGGGCTGTTACTGGTCGTGGTGACCCTGATACTGATTATTTACTGGAACCGTCGCCTGACTCTGGAAATTGCTGAACGAGAGCGGGCAGAAAAAGAGTTAAAAGTCCGTGCCGACCTTGACCGGCTGTTCAGTAATATCTCACGACAGTTTATGAAGAATTCGGTGGATGACTCTATCGACTTTTTCCTGAAAAACATCGGTGAAAGCCTTGGGTTTGAGAGTTGCGTTCTGGTTGTGGGGGGGCATCCAACCGCCAGTATTGAGTATTTCTGGTCCCGACTGGCGTCGTTTGATCCCGATGCTTTCGTCGGCACCAGTCGCTACCGGGTAAAGGACTATCTGCATCTTCTGGATGATGGCATTCTGTATGCCAGCGATAAAACCGATAACTCCGGAATGCCGGATGAATGTAAGGCAATCTGGGAAGCTGAGAAGGTAAAGAATGTTGTCTATGTTCCCATGGTGCTGTTTGGCAATGAGGTTGGGGGGATATGTCTGTTAAATCGTTTCACCAGTGCTTTGCCACAGGCTGATGAAATTGAGTTGCTGCGCCGTGGAGGTGAGCTGATTGCTGTGGCACAGGCCCGGCAGCAGGCCGATGATGCGCTGAGACAGAGTGAAGAGCGCTATGAACTGGCAATGGATGCCGCTTCTGATGGTCTCTGGGACTGGGATATTGCCCATGAGCGTATTTACCTGAGCCCGAGATACCAGACCATGCTCGGTTATCAGCCCGATGAGCTGGGTGATACGCCAGCAGCCTGGCGGCGTCAGATTCATTTGGATGATAAACAGGCGACAGAAGACTTTTTTAACAGCCAGTTCACCCATTCCGATGAAAGCTTTCAGTGTGAATACCGTATACGACGCAAGGATGGTAGTTACGCCACGGTGCGCAGTAAAGGTAAAGTAGTGTTCCGTGACAGCCGTGGCATGCCCCTGCGGGCGGTGGGAACACTGATTGATATAACCGAACAGCGGATTCGTGAGCGGGAGTTGTCCATGGCGCGCTTCTCGCTGGATAATGCCGGTGATCATATTCACTGGTTCCGTCATGATGGTTCTCATAAGTATGTCAATGAAGCGGCATGCAAGAACCTGGGCTACAGCCATGATGAAATGATGGACATGACCATTATGGATATCAATCCGGCGTTGACGGCCAGTTCATGGACCCGGTTGTGGGATCAGCTGACCCTGCGCAAGGCGCTGACCTATGAGACATTGCGCAAGACCCGCGATGGTCGTGTGTTTCCGGTGGAAGTAACAGCTAACTATATGGAGTATGAAGGGGAAGGCTTCCTGTTTGCCACCGGCAGAGATATTACTGACCGCAAACAGTCAGAAGAGGCTCTGCACAAAGCCAAGGAAGCCGCTGATCAGGCCAATCAGGCCAAGAGTAATTTCCTGGCGAATATGAGCCATGAGATCCGGACGCCAATGAACGCCATCATCGGTCTCAGCCACCTGGTTCTGAAAACTGAAATGAGCAACAGGCAGAACGATTACATCAACAAAATACAATCGTCTGCCCATGCCCTGCTGGGCATCATTAACGATATTCTCGATTTTTCCCGCATTGAAGCGGGCAAACTGAATATGGAGTGTATTGACTTTGATCTCGGGGATGTTTTTGAGGATCTCTACAATGTCGCCATCGTCAAGGCAGATGAGAAAGGTATCGACCTGAGCTACGACATAGCACCCGATGTGCCAAGGCTGCTGAAGGGCGATCCACTGCGCCTTGGACAGATTCTGTTGAACCTGACCCATAATGCCGTGAAGTTTACTCAGGAAGGGAGTGTCCAGGTACGGGTTAAGCTGGAATCCGGAGATGACGAGAGCGTCAGGCTTGGCTTTGAGATAGAAGACTCGGGTATTGGTATCAGCCCGGAGCATCAGTCCAGACTGTTTGAATCATTCTCTCAGGTTGATGGTTCGACGACCCGCAAATTTGGCGGTACAGGGCTGGGACTGGCCATCTGTAGCAGTCTGGTGGAAATGATGAATGGCAAAATCTCGGTGACTTCTGAACTGGATATTGGCAGCACATTCAGGTTCTCCATTGATATGGGTCGTGGCGTCTTACTCAAATCGTCCGCTTCTGCCCTGGTGGGTGCCAAAGTACTGGTTGTTGATGATAAAGACGATGCCCGTGCGCTGTTGACCAGCCATCTGGAAGTGTTTGGCTGTCAAGTGCTGGTGGCTGAAAACGGCCAGCAGGCCCAGGAATTGCTGCAAGAGCATAACCTGAAGGGTGACAGACCGATCACTCTGGCGCTGCTGGACTGGCGGATGCCTGATATGGATGGTCTGGAGCTGGCCGAGCATATACGCAATATGAACCTGCCGGAGTGTCCTGCACTGATCATGGTGTCAGCTTACGGACGTGAAGAAGTGATGGCCAGGGCAACCGGACGGGTGGATGCCTTCCTGATCAAACCGGTGAGCGGTTCAGTGTTGATGGAGACCATGTTGCGAACACTGGATCGTCAACAGTTGCAGTCCCGCAGGGATTTGGCTCAGGATGAAACCACTGAAAGGACATTCAAAGGTCATGTCCTGCTGGTGGAAGACAACGAGATTAATCAGCAGGTGGCCAGGGAGCTGCTGGAAGGTTTCGGGCTGCGGGTGTCTCTGGCTGATAACGGGAAGAGAGCAGTCGATGCTGTTGAACAGCATCATTATGACCTGGTGTTTATGGACATACAGATGCCAGAAATGGATGGTTATCAAGCGACGCGGATCATACGTCGACTGCCTGGTAAGAGTGAGCTGCCTATTGTTGCCATGACGGCTCACGCCATGACCGGGGACCGGGAGCGTTGTTTGCAGGTGGGTATGAATGACCATATTGCCAAGCCGCTTGACCCTAAAGGGCTGGGTAATATGCTGGAAATGTGGTTACAGCCTGCGGGCGCAGTAGAAGCCGTGATCATCGATGCGGAAGCAGAGTGGCCTGAACAAAAAGCGGTTGAATCAAAAGCTGCTGAGCCTGTTCCAGAAGGCACAAAAGCAGAACTGCCGGGTATTGATAGAGAAGAGGGACTTACCCGGGTAATGGGCAACCGCAAACTGTATGACCGCCTGCTGCGGAATTTTTATCAGAATCAGCATACCGACTGGCAGGAGCTGGAGGGCTGCCTGGAACAGCAGGACTGGAAAGGGGCTCGTTTCCTGACCCACGGACTGAAAGGCGTTGCGGGAAGCCTTGGGGCTAAAGCCCTGCATAAAGCAGCAGGTGCTGTTGAGGCGGAGCTACGTAGTTCTGAGCAGCGACCTTCTCAGACTCTGCTGGAAACCTTGCGTGTTCGGTTCACCGAAGTGATGGACGGACTGGAAATTTTCAAAGCCGAGGCAGAACCAACGCCGTACAGCTACGGTGAAGGCAGGGTGGAAACCGAGCGATTGTCGTTCCTGTTAAGCAACATGCAAACGCTGTTGCAGGAAGGTGACGCCGATGCCGCGGATTCTCTGCCCGAGCTGGTGCACGGGCTGTCAGGCGTGGTGACGCAGAAACAGCTGGATGAGTTGTGCCGTCGGGTTGAAAATTATGATTTTGATGAAGCCGGACAGGTGTTGGATGAGTTGCGGGAAGAACTGGCCTTGTGATCGGAAAAGCCCGGTATACGCCTGTTGCATCTCGATGTTACACTGCGCAGCCCGGACAAAGTGGGATTTAAACGCAGAGGTAAGATGTTGTTAACCCGATCTTATAAACGATCGCTGCTACTGGGTATCGTCCTGCTGATAGCAGCGCTCTATGTCATGGGTACCCGGCCAGGGCTTAAGCACTTTCAGGGATATACCATGGGAACCACTTACAGTATTTCCTATGCTGCGACACTGTTCTCTGATCCGGTGAAAGCCGTTCAGGCTGATGTTGAACGGGCGCTGGAGGCTATTAACGACAAGATGTCGACCTATCGGCCTGATTCTGAGCTGATGCAGTTCAATCATGCACCGGTTGGCAAACCTTTCAAGGCATCTGATGAACTGGTAAATCTGGTTCATCGAAGTTTGTATTTCTCCAGAATTTCCGACGGTGCTTATGATGTGACAGTGGGGCCACTGGTTAATCTCTGGGGGTTTGGTCCTTCTGAAAAAGACAGCCAACAGCCTGAGAAAGCAATGCCTGCTGGTCAGGATGGCGCTGCCCGGGATGGTACTGTTGATCCGGTACTCTGGATGCTGGCAAACTACCCGACAGAAGTCCCCAGTGATGAGTCCATTTCTGCGGCGCTGGATCGTGTAGGCTATAAGTTTCTGACGGTCGATACCGATCATGACACCATGACACGCCACAAAGACCTGTTTGTTGATCTCAGTTCCATTGCTAAAGGTTACGGGGTCGATGTAGTGGGTCAGACCCTGAAGCGTCGTGGTATCAATAACTACATGGTTGAAATCGGTGGCGAGGTGCTGGTCCATGGTAGTAAGCCTGACGGTGATGCCTGGCGTCTGGGTATTCGGGGCCCGGCGATGACAGCGGGCGGCATGCCGAGGCTCGTGGTAACGATTGGTAACCGGGCTCTGGCGACCTCTGGTGACTACCTGAATTATTTTGAGATTAATGGTCAGAAGTTCTCTCACATGATTAATCCTCGTACCGGTCGCCCGGAGGTCAGTCGCCTGGCCGAGGTAGCGGTGATTGCCGATAGTGCGGCAACGGGCGACGCGCTGGCTACCATGTTTATGGTGCTGGGGGACAAGAAAGGTCTGGAGCTTGCCAACCGGGAAGGGATTGCCGCTTACTTTACCTATCATTCAAAGGATGGCGGGTTTGAATCAGTGAGCAGTGAGGCGTTTAAACCTTATCAGCATCACTGACGTAAAACATAAATTATGATGAAGGCAGGCAGCTGTTTTCTGTTTCATGTTAGGAGGTACTGGCTATGACTACAATGCTGGTCACATTCTGTGTTTTTCTGGCGCTGATAGCCATGATGGCTGTCGGTGTTATTTTTTCCAACAAACCCATCAAGGGCTCCTGTGGGGGGCTCAGTACACTGGGACTGAAAGATGGGTGTGTCATCTGTGGTGGTGGCGATAAGCAGGAGAAAGCGTTCCGGGATGCCTTTGATGAGGCGGACAGGGATGGTATGTTCTACGACGCTACAGCACATAAAAAAGCCTGACGCCTGGGAGGCTGACCGAAATAGCGCCTGTAGCTTCTCGGTCAGGCTCCTGGTGGGTAGCGTATTCACTGCCCTGGAAACGGCGGAGTTTGAATACAAAAATTAAAAACAACGATAAAACCGCAATCTCAAGGGGTATAAAGGATGGGAGTGAGCAACTACGATCTGGTGATCCTGGGATCGGGTCCCGCCGGAGAGGGAGCCGCTATGAATGCGGTGAAGTTGGGAAAGAAGGTTGCAGTTGTTGAGCAGAACCCGTTTGTTGGTGGCAGTTGTACCCATCTTGGGACTATTCCGTCCAAGGCTTTGCGTCACGCAGTTAAGCAGATTATGGACTTTAACACCAATCCCCTGTTTCGTGAGATTGGCGACCCTCGCTGGTTCAGTTTTCCCAAGGTGCTGAAAAGTGCTGAAAAGGTCATACAGAAGCAAGTGCAGTCACGCACCATGTACTATTCCCGCAACCGCATTGATCTGTATTTTGGCCGGGGGACTTTTGTCGATGAGCACACCATTGAAGTGATTGAAAAGGGTGGCAATATCGAAAGGCTCCATGCGACCAATATCATTATTGCCACCGGTTCCCGCCCTTATCGCCCTGCCGATGTCGACTTCAGCCATTCACGAGTCTTTGACAGTGACACGATTCTGGAGCTGACAAACACACCGCGTCGTATGATTATTTACGGTGCCGGAGTGATTGGTTCTGAATACGCGTCTATTTTTTCAGGGCTTGGGGTACTGGTTGACCTGGTGGATACCCGTGACCGGCTCTTATCTTTCCTCGATACGGAAATCTCCGATGCCCTGGGTTATCAGCTGCGCAAGATGAACGTAATTATTCGCCACAATGAGGAATACCTGAAGGTTGAACCCCTTGACGATGGCGTGGTGATGCATCTGAAGAGTGGTAAAAAGCTAAAGGCTGACCTGCTGCTCTGGGCCAATGGCAGGGCCGGCAATACTCAGAATATGGGGCTGGAACTGATAGGCCTGAAGTCAGATAGCCGGGGGCAGCTGGAGGTTGACCAGCACTACCAGACTGACATTTCCCATATCTCTGCTGCTGGTGACGTGATTGGCTGGCCCAGTCTGGCCAGTGCCGCTTATGATCAGGGGCGTTCTGCCGCCGGTAACGTTGGCAGTTTGCAAAAATGGCGTTATGTGAATGAAGTCCCCACTGGTATTTATACGATTCCCGAAATCAGTTCGCTGGGAGCAACGGAGGAAGAACTGACCGCTGCCGCTATCCCCTATGAAGTGGGTAAAGCGCTGTTCTCCCGTCTTGCCCGGGCACAGATTACCGGAGAAAAAGTGGGTATGCTGAAAATACTTTTTCATCGGGACACGGAAGAGGTGTTAGGTATCCACTGTTTTGGTGACCAGGCGTCAGAGATCGTCCATATCGGTCAGGCCGTGATGGCGCAGACAGGTGAAGCTAATTCTATTCGTTACTTTTTGAATACGACCTTTAACTATCCGACCATGGCGGAAGCTTACCGGGTCGCTGCTCTGGATGGTATTAACCGGCTGTTTTGATGGTGGGGTTTCCGTATTGCCAGCCATGAGAGCTCAAAAAAAGAGTGCCAATGATCCATAAATACAACAGACTTCGCCTGATTCCCGGGGGGGGGGGCAGCGGAGCCTGCTGTTGGATAAACTTCATGGAAGTTGTTTAGCCCTCTCAAAACAGACTTGCATTTTCGTGATCCTGTGCCATTTTAAATCAGGCTTCTTCAAAAACCTTTTATCATGAGTCAAGTTGCGGCTGAATTCAGGCTCATCGTTAAAATTCTTTGTTCGAGCAAACGGCAAAGAGGGGGGCAAACTGAATAGTTATCATTAATGACTATTGGTAGAGTTTGCTTTCTATTTAGCAAAAATAGCTTTCCAGAATATGAACAATGATATGAAAATTGAATTTAAAGACAGGTGTTGTTGTACTTTAAATTTTTTTTTGTTATTTGTTTTCTTACTGCTGACAGTCAGTCGAACATCTTATGCTAATGAGCATTCCATTAGTGAATACATTCTCCATAATAATTTCCTTAAAAATATCAGAATAGGCTGGGTTACAATAGATTTGAGTACTGATAATCCAGTCTTGACAAACGACCAGAGAATAACCTTAAGCCCTGATCATAATCCTGATGACTATGTTTTAAGTCGAGAAGATTTTATAGAACTTGTTGATTTTTTCTTTAACTTCACCTCTGACTGGAGAAATGGTAATAATGCAGCCATTAGCAATGATGAACTTGTAGAGCAAATGACGGGTTTCGTGACACGGATTTTTTATTTGAATGCAAGCAATCTTGACGATAGGAGTTTTTCTATAGTACAGGAACGGAATAGGGATTTTTACAATGAAATAGACTTGCAGCGATCCAGAAGGCAAACTTCCAGTTTTATAGGCTACAGCCAATTTTATTCGAATACGGAGTATTATCTTCCAAAGGTTAATATCGAATTGTTGTTATTGGTGGCTTCTTTTTTAAGGCCATGGTTTTATATTTTTCCGGATAGCGATAGCAATGTAGTTATGATAAGTGCTGACTTCATGGAAGAAGTTAATAAATTTCAATTTCTTTATTTCTTTAGAGTGTTTCATTATTTCCTGCAAAGTCGCGATGGTCGTTCAGAAGAATATCAACATAACTCATTCACATTTATGTCGGGAGAACGTCTCACACATTTTCTGTATTCGGTAAGAAGGGAAAGGAATTTTATATTTGCAACTCTCCTTTACTCATTGTCTGTTGGTCTTTTCCATCATTTAGTTGATCGAAGTACTGTATCGATAAATCGAATCAGTTCACCTGAAAATGTGTTTAGTGATTTTTTAGGTGCTGGCTCAATACAAAACTTTTTCAGAGGTTATGCAAATGCTTACCTCAGGTCTCGACATGGAGCCCAAATCCCATTTTTCAGGCCTTTTACTCCGGAAGAGAGCGAGCGTATAACCGTATCGTGGCAGTTAGCATTAGGCTTTACTGCAAATCTGGCGTTAACTGAAACCTTATTAGGTACTATGAGTTCAGGCTGGGTGACTGATTTATTATTTAGACGGCACGTTCAGTTAACAAACAACGCCGCCAGCGATGGTGCACGCTGGCCAGCGGATGAAGCGGGTGCAGATCGGGCTACTGCTCTGCCCAGCGTTAATAGCTTCAGTGGTGGGTCGTTCAGAGTGAATGAAGAGGTCAACAGAGAATCTGATCGATGCGCTGGTATTTGTACCGTTTGCATGGAAACTGGGAATCTTCAAGCTTTAGTGCCATGTGGGCATGTGTGCATGTGTTCAAAGTGTATAGAAAAGATCCAGAAAAGTGACAACAACTGCTGCCCCCATTGTCGGAAAGGTATTCAGCTAGCAATAAAGTTATATTTTGACTGATAAGAGGGCAGCAAATAGCTTACCTTCAGTCATTCGCCCTGGCAGACAGGTGATTATTTATCTGTCAGGGTCTTGGTCGCGATGTTTTTCATACTGGCTGACAATATCAGCAATGACCTGCTCTTTACTCCAGCCCATAATGTCGTAATCCTGTCCGTCTTCCCTGAGGAACATCCGCTGGATGGTATTAAGCGACTGTTCTGATAGTGGGGTTTCTACCGGAATGTCAGTGAAAAGTAAATACACCCGATTGCGCCTGATTCTGGGTGATCAGCTGAACATAGCTCACGGCTGGTATACCCGAATTGATCCGGATTGTCTGTACTTTATTGCCGAGCTTGAGCAGGAAGCCCGTTATGTGAAGCATCATGTCCAGAAGTTGTGTGGTTTTTTTCTGGCGATGGATAACTTTGCCCGGCCACTACGGGAGGCAGGGCATCAGGTTATACACTTTACACTCGATGAAACCGCAGGCTTCAGGAATTTGTCACAGTTTATCAACCGAGTTGCTGAAGTATTTTTGCTGCTACTGCCTGCCTTCGGGCAGTTCCAGGATGCCATGACCGAAAACAGTCCTCACCAGTGGAGCCTGACCGAGAATAGCGCCCGTAGCGAGGACGGCAGAAAATCGAATTTTCAGACCAATTTACTGCCGCCGCAGTAGGGCAGTCTATTCTCGGTCAGGCTCCTGGCAGCGTACCCTCTAAATAGTTGCACCAACCGTCTTGCTACAGGGCCTCGGTTTGTTTCTACCAGCCAGGTCTCATTAACTGACCATTCCAACTCATAATCATAATCACCCTCAAATTGAACCAAATCACCACTGTCTAATGCATCCTGGCAATCCACTAGCGGTAAGTTAGTCCATCCAGCACTATTAACGGCAAGGGATTTTGCCATTTGAAAGCTATCAACGTGGAGTAAGTGGTTGCCATAGTTTTGAGCTTCCACCCCAAGTCTGTTAATAGGAGCAAGTACTATTTGCTTCATAGTTCGAATCAAGCTGGGTTCGAGTGGGTGAGTCAGGTTCAACCCAAAGCTTTTAGCGTAGTCAGGTGACATCACACGGATAAATCGAAAATCAAATAGTTTCCTTGTGGTTATTTCAGGGTGACAATAGAAATTGGATAAGGCCAGTCCCATATCAGCTTGCTTACTCAGCACCATTTCAATGACCTGCTCTGTATTGCCCGTAAGCACTTCTATTTCAGTCGCTGGGAATTCTTTCGAAATTTCAGCAATCGTAAACTCCGGTGCAAAAGCACTTAAAGAACTATCAACCGCTACTTTTAAATACGATTCATTTTCCTCAAAACAGAGCTGAACCCGTCGCCTGAAATGCTCAACCTCATTAAGGACAGACTTAGCGGGATGATATAGGCTTGTCGCGTCTTCTGTCGGAACAAGGTGGCCGCCATTACGTTCAAATAGCGTCACTCCGAGGTCGATCTCTAAGTTACCAACGCGACGGCTGTAAGTCGTAGCATGTTTGCCATATTGCTGTGCAACCATAGCAAAACTGCCTGACTCGTAAGTTGTAACGAATGCCTTTAACTCGATTAACTTCAACTCTTCAAGAGCATTAAACATTCTACTTCTCCAAACTGAATTTTTGTCGTGCATTTTATGCACGGCAGCCGAGTTTGTCACACTAAAGGTATGATGTATTTTAATGCCACCTAATTCTAATTAAAGCTAAGTCTTATTATTCTCATTACTAAGGAATCTGAACCTGGGTTTCAGTTCAATAGTTACAAGGAAAACAACGTGCAAAAGACACTCATCGCTTTGGCTCTGGCTGTATCCGCTTTCGGCGCGCAAGCCGAACTCATTCAGCACACTGATCAAATCGCAGAAATTAAGTTTACTGGTTCAAACTACGAATTAGGTAAACACGTTGGAGAAGTCGCAGGAGATCAGGTTCTTACGGCAATGGGCCGTTTTGATAAGGTAATGGGTATCATGCTTGAAGGCCTTAGCCTGGACAAAATTACTAAAACATTTGAAGAGAATGATGTGCACGCAAAGCTGATGGAAACATCCCCTCATGCTGGTCAGTACATTAAAGGTCTGGCGGAAAGCCTGAATGTCTCTCCAAACCGCCTGCTCGCGGTAGGTATGGCTGATGAAGCGGTTTTGGAGTCACAGCGCAATGGCGGCATGGGTTTCCTTGAGTCTGAAGCGCCCCATGATCCAAGTGCTCCGTCTAAATGTACGATCTTTGCGTATGCTGATGGCAGCGGCACTGCCTGGGGTCACTACAACTACGATTATATGGCGATCAATTACGAGCAGCTACTCGTAATGAATCATACTGACGTTGATGGCAAGACTAAGGTTGTTCAGACCTGGGCTGGCTTGCTGCCTTATGGTGGTGTGACTAAAGGTGGTCAGGCGATCGTTGGCAACACGCTTGCTGATGAAGGTACTGCGCGTCAGCTGGATGGTGGTGAGATCATTGAGAAAGACTCAACTCCATCATTCCACCTGGCCTGGGAAATTTATGAGGGTCAGAAACCTCAAGACCTTGCCAAAATTTATGCGATGTACGACAAGTACACCGCGTATTACTCTTACACTGCCATTGGTGCAAATTCTGAGCTTGTTAGCGTTGAGAACACTTATGCTGATGGTCTACATATCACTGGTGGTAAAGCACTAACCCACGCTAATCACAGCACGACCAAGCACCACAAATTTGTTGATAAGGCGTTCGGTTCAAAATCTCTGGTTCGTCAAAAAGCTGCTGATGAGTTCATGAAAAAAGCTTCGATCAATACTACCAAAGAAGAAGCTTTTGCCTTTGCTAAGACTGAACCAGTATGGAAAGGTCGCGGTGACATGATGGGTACAGTAACGACAACTCACTTCCGTGTGAATGGTAAAAAAGTTGATCTGTATATGCGTACTGATGATGACCACAAAGAAGTTCGCATTTCAAACTACTAGTACATCATTGAAACCTGTAGTGGCCAACTATCGTTGGCCACATAGACGAAATGGGCAAGACCAACCCGAAAGTGGCTTTACCGCACCATGTGCAGAAAGTGCAGGTGCTTTTCATACTGGCTGACAATATCAGCAATGACCTGTTCTTTACTCCAGCCCATAATATCGTAATCCTGCCCACCTTCCCTGAGGAACACTTCTGCACGGAAGTATTTACGTTCTTCCTCGTCTTCTTCATCCAGAACAAAGCTTGGTTGCAGGTAGGCTCTTGGAAATACCTGGTAGCTGAAGTCGGTTTCCTCACCATGCAGGATATTCAGGGTCGGTGCGCTGGCTTCCTGATCCAGCTCAACCGATGTATTGATCCCCTGGCTGATCAACTCGCCAGCAACGGCTTCCATAGCAGGGATAACGACATCTTCACTGAAGCGCTTGACATGAGCCCGGCGCGGGAAATGAACCAGGTTGTTAATGCGGGTTTGCCAGGATACGGATTTCTGCGACATAACGGGAGCCAGGTTAGTCTGGGTCAGGCTCTCTTTTTTGGCGGCGTCAATAGCCAGAGCCCTGAGCAGTCCGTAGGTTGACATCATAAGAATAATGGAGAACGGCAGGGCACTGGCAATAGTGGCTGCCTGCAGTGCCTTCAGTCCGCCGGCCAGCATCAGCGCCATTGCTACCGCACCGATCAGGATGGACCAGAAAACCCTTTGCCACATGGGTGGATGGTCGTCACCGTCAGAAGCCAGGATATCTATCACCATGGCACTGGAGTCGGACGAAGTGACGAAAAAAATGACCACCATCAGAATGGCGATAAACGAGAGCACTTCAGAGAATGGGAACATCTCCAGAAACTTAAACAGTGCCAGAGAGGCATCCTGTTGAACGACGGTGGGCAGTTGTCCGGCAGTGTCGTGCAGAATGGCGTAGATAGCGGTATTACCGAACACCGTCATCCACAAAAAGGTCAGGCCAGTTGGTACAAACAGGACACCGGTAACAAATTCACGAATGGTCCGGCCTTTGGAAATACGGGCAATGAACATACCGACAAAGGGAGACCAGGACAGCCAGAACGCCCAGTAGAAAAGGGTCCAGCCGCCAATCCAGTCAGTGCCTTCATAGGCGTAGAGGTTAAAGGTTTTATCGACGATACCGGACAGGTAGCTACCGGTATTCTGCACAAACATTTGCAATAGCAGTACCGTAGGCCCCAGAAGGATGATCAGCAGAACCAGGGTCATCGCCAGCAGCAGGTTGGCTTCAGAAAGAAGGCGAATACCTTTATCAAGACCGGTGGCAACGGAGAGAGTCGCCAGTGCGGTAATGGCAATAACCAGTACGACCTGTACCATCGGTGTGACGGGCAGGCCAAACAGATAATTAAGACCTGAGTTGACCTGCATCACACCCAGACCCAGCGAGGTGGCAACGCCGAATACCGTACCCAGAATGGCAAAAATATCGACGGCGTTACCGATGGGGCCATAAATTTTGTCGCCAATAACCGGATAAAGTGCGGAGCGCATGGTCAGGGGCAGTTCATGGCGATAGCCGAAAAATGCCAGTATCAGGGCAACAATGGCGTAAATGGCCCAGGCATGCAGGCCCCAGTGGAAGAATGTCAGCGTCATAGCTTCTCTGGCAGCGTCCAGCGTACCCGCTTCGCCCACCGGAGGGCTGATGAAATGTATAACGGGTTCGGATACCCCGAAGAACATCAGGCCAATGCCCATACCGGCAGAAAACAGCATGGCAAACCAGGAACCGAAGCTGAAATCGGGTTCCGCGTGGTCTGGTCCCAGCTTGATTTCGCCATAACGGGAAATGCCGAGGAAGGTGACGCAGAGCAGGATCAGGGCGACGACCAGAACATAGAACCAGCTGATGTTGTTGTTGATACTGGTCTGCATCCGGGAAAACAGCTCACCGGCATGGGCAGGAAAGGTAACGGCGTAGGCAACCAGGGCGAGTATCAGTACCGCTGAGCCAAAAAATACGGGCGGATTTAAAGTGTGTGGTATGGGGTTTGACGATGAGGTGTTTTGCATAATTCAGGATGTGCCTGATGAAGGGGGATGGGATGACCAGCGGACAGGGTAGTAAATGTTCTTGTCAGTCCATTATGGAGAAGCGAAATAGTATAGATCAAATTGTGGGAGATCAAATTATATTTACCTTTTGATCTTTTCTTATACAGAAAATATCCGTTGTTTTTACTGTGGAAATAGCGATAGTTTGAATTAAATCTATTTGGTAGGTAGATTGGTAGTGATATTATCTATAAAAATAACAAAGAGTATCTGGTTTTATTATGAAATTTGCCTCTCTTGCCAGCCTTTCCCTGTCCCTTTCCCTGTTCGTAATTGCCTACCCCTCAGTCGCCGCTGATAAAGACCAGTGCGGCAAAGTGACACTGGCGGATATGAACTGGAACTCTGCCACGTTGATCGCCCATATCGATCAGTTTGTGCTGACCCATGCTTTTCACTGCAAAGCGGAACTGGTTCCCGGTGATACCATGCCCACCGGGGCGTCCATGATTGAAAAAGGTGAACCGGATATTGCGCCTGAATTCTGGAGTAACTCTATGAAAGAGGCGATTGATAAAGGCATTAGTGAGCGGCGTCTGCTGGTGGCGGGAAAGGCTTTGTCAGAAGGTGGAGAGGAAGGCTTCTGGGTACCTGAATATCTGGTCAGGCAATACCCGGAGCTGAAGAGTATTGAGGGAGTCCTGAAACACACAAAATTATTCGAGCATCCTGAATACTCTGACAAGTCTGCTTTTTATGGTTGCCCGGCGGGCTGGAACTGCCAGATTTCCGCGGGCAACCTGTTTAAAGCCCTGAAACTGGGACAGGTGGGTTTTGACCTGGTTGACCCCGGCTCGGGCGCTGCACTGTCCGGTTCTATTGCCCGTGCCTATGAACGACAGGAGCCCTGGTTTGGTTACTACTGGGCCCCGACCGCCGTGCTGGGTAAATACCGGATGGTAAAAGTGGACTTTGGTGTAAAGCCTGATATTAAAGAATTCCTGAGCTGTACAACACAGGCAGACTGCCTGAGTCCTCAAGTCACTATGTACCCACCCTCACCGGTCAATACGCTGGTCACTGCCTCCTTTGCACAGCAGTCCCCCGAGGCTATGGGCTACCTCGGCAGGCGCTCCTTTACCAATCAGCAGATGAACCAGTTGCTGGCCTGGATGGAAGACAGTCAGGCTGACGGTGAAATGGCAATGGAGTACTTTCTCAGGGAGCATCAGGACGTGTGGCAGGCCTGGCTGACGGATGCTCAGGTTGAGCAGGTGGTTCAAGCTCTCAAACGTTTATAAGCAGGGAGAAGCTGACCATGGCTGAGCATTCTTTCTGGAGTCGCTTCCCGCAGATGGATCGTGAACAGTTGTTGTCTATTCGTAAGGCACTGGATGGGTTGTACCGGGATTTTTCCAGAGAGTACGGAGACACCATTGAAGCCCTGTTTGACCCGTTACTGGATTTCCTGGTCTGGTTTGAGCAGTTACTGACCGGGTCCCCCTGGTGGCTGGTACTGGGAGTCATTGTCGGAATTGTTTATCTTGCCAGCCGGTCAGTCAAACTTACGACCGCTGTAACCCTTGTTCTGTTACTGATTGGCTATTTTGGTATGTGGCAGGACACCATGCGCACACTGAGCATGATAACGGTCTGTACCCTGCTGGCGATTATGTTGGGAATACCGGTGGGTATTGCCATGGCGTTGTCAGACAGAATGCAGAAAATCGTAACGCCGCTGCTGGATGTTATGCAGACCATGCCTGCCTTTGTTTACCTGATTCCCGTGGTAATGTTACTGGGCATCGGCAAGATTCCCGGACTCATCGCCGTCATTATTTATGCTATCCCTCCTGTGATTCGTCTGACAAACCTTGGTATTCGCCTGGTCGACCGGGAGGTGCTGGAAGCGTCCCGGTCGTTTGGCGCAACAGCGTGGCAGCGCCTGGTGGGCGTGCAGTTACCCCTGTCTATGCCAACCATTATGGCGGGTATAAACCAGACCATTATGATGGCCCTGGCTATGGTGGTCATTGCTTCCATGATCGGAGTCAAAGGGCTGGGGCAGCCAGTGCTGAAAGCGATTACTAACCAGTACTTTACTCTTGGCTTATTGAATGGACTGGCGATTGTCGCCCTGGCCATTATTTTTGACCGGGTTTCCCAGTCCTGGGCTAAGCGGTCACAGCAGTACGGAGGACAGCAACTTGACCAATAAGGGTGAGCCACTGATCCGAATCAAGGATTTATATAAGGTGTTTGGCAGAGACCCGGAGCAGGTGCTACAACAGGTACAGTCGGGGACTGATAAAGACCAGTTGTTACAGAGTTCCGGGCACACTCTGGCACTGCAGGCCATTAATCTGGAAATTTTTGCCGGTGAAGTGTTTGTTATTATGGGGCTGTCCGGTTCCGGCAAGTCGACATTGATCCGGCATTTCAACCGCTTGATCGAGCCAACCAGTGGTCAGCTGTATATAGAGGATAAAGATATACTTCAGTTGTCTGGTAAAGAACTGGTTCAGTTTCGTCGCCATCGTTTATCGATGGTGTTTCAGCGTTTTGGCCTGATGCCGCATCTTACAACGCTGGAAAATGTTGCCTACGGCCTGAAAGTTCAGGGTGTCAGCAAGGCGCAGCGACAGCAACAGGCGCAGCAATGGCTGGAAACTGTGGGCCTGGCAGGCTATGAACGGCACTATCCATCACAACTGTCGGGTGGACAGCAACAACGGGTTGGGCTGGCAAGAGCGCTTTGTACCGATGCCGATATTCTGTTGATGGATGAAGCCTTTTCGGCCCTCGACCCTTTAATTCGCAGTGAAATGCAGGATCTGCTGATTGAGCTTCAGGACCGGCTGCATAAAACCATTGTCTTTATCACCCACGATCTGGACGAAGCCTTAAGACTTGGTGACCGTATTGCCATTCTTAAGGATGGAGCCATCCAGCAGGTGGGCAAGCCGGAAACCATATTGCTGGAGCCTGCCACGGAATACGTGGAAGCCTTTGTCAGGGATGTGAACCGGGCGCGAGCCCTGACGGTTGAGACTGTGATGAATCCGCCCATTGCCCGTATTACCGCCAGAACCATTGGTGAAGCACTTGAGCAGATGAAAAAACTGCCCGAGGATTACGGTTACTATGTAACGGAAGACGGCTATCAGGGGGGGCTGTTGCAGGAAACCCTGGAACAGGCTGCCAGAAAAAATTCGGAAGGAAAGCTGGTGCCTGACCTTTTTGAGGACTGGCCAGTCATCGCTCCCGACATGCTGATTGAAGAAGCATTGCCCGACACGCTGGAAGCAGACCACCACCTGCCGGTTGTTGATGAGCATGGAGACCTTCAGGGACAACTAAGCCGCGAATCCCTGGTGGAGGTGTTCAGCGAGGTCAACCATGAGGGTACTTCTTAAGGAAACCGTCATTTCTCCTGTTTGAGCAACAGCTGTTTAATATCGTCCAGTTGTTGCTGTAACGCCATTAATGTTGGTTCCCCCTTTTCTTCTCTGGCTTTTTTGCGATCTTTCTGGCGCTCATCTTCCAGCACATTAACCACTATGCCGATGATCATATTCAGGAAGGCAAAGGCGGTAAAAAAGATAAAGCTCAGAAAGTAGGCCCAGCTGAGGGGATAGACTTCCATGGTTTCGTACATCACATCGGTCCAGTCTTCAAACGTCATCACCCGGAACAGGGTCAGCATGCTGACGGCAATATCTCGCCACAGTTCTTTGTTGATGTCATGGAAGAAAGTGCTGCCGATGGCGGCATAAATATAAAAGATGATAAACATCAGCAGCAGTACATAACCCAGCTGGGGCAGGGCTTTGAGCAGTGAGTTCAGCAGTAACCGGAGCTCAGGGATAATGGACACCATTCTCAGCACGCGGAAGATTCGGATCAGCCTTCCGATCAGTGCCATATCAGTGTTATCGATGGGGATGACACTGACAACAACAATCAATGTATCGAAAATATTCCACCCGGATTTAAAGAAATTCTTTTTGTTCTCCTCTGCCAGAAAGCGGATGGTGATCTCTGTCAGAAAGAACAGGGTAATGCCCCAGTCCAGCACAGTAATAAGGTGTGAAACTTCCTCCGGAATTTCATAGGTTTTGGCACCAATCACCAGGGCGGAAAAGATGATGATGGAAATGACCAGCAGCTCAAACATCTTGTTGGAGCGTATGGTATAGAAGCGGGATTGCCAGCTGTTTTGTCGCATGAGTAAACGGTTGTTGTGGTTGGTCATCGTATTTATAGAACAGTCATTTTAGCGGCAATTAAACAGCTGACCAACGTTCGCTTCAGATAAACTTTCCCGGCTGTCTTTAAAGCGCATCGTGAGCAGCTTTCAGGATCTCATCCGGTGTGTAGTTCATAAGGTTCACAACGGCATGAGCAGTTATAGCTGCTGACAGGCCATGCTTTCGATAAATCTCTCCAAGAATAATCCCAAAACAAAAAGCGGACCCAACATGGACGGGAGAAGGATCAGGGTTACCTAAATGTGCCAATCCGAACGCGCTGGCAGAAATCAGGGTGCTTACTTTTTCTGCCTTCCATTGGTCATCTTTCTCACCCCAAAAGAGGTGAAGGATGCCATCAAGGATATTTTGAAGTCCAAACCGATAGATGATCTCTTCTATGACTGCAGCTTTAACACCAGAGACAGGCGAGCCAGATAAACCACCAGTGCCATGCTTGTCTATGTCATTATCACGAAGAGCCTGTAAAACTGTCACTAAAATGTGTGAAGCAGCGGCACGTGTAAAAATTCCCGTTCCTGCACCTGCCATTATTTTCTGAAATACGTTTTCAGTGTCCAAACGTTTGGTGGCCTCAACACCCAAGCCATAAAGACTGGCAGATAAAGTCCAGCGCAGAGCGCTTGACAATGAGGTTTCGTTATTAAAATAGCCCGGATCACTATAAAAAAGACCAGCACACCCTACTGCCATAAGTAATTTGAGTGTTGAGGCTTCGGGCTTGTGTCCATTATCTTCCAGATCAGTAGAAATATAATCTTCCAGCTTTTTAAAAATCGTTGCAGAATCAATCTTGCCGTCATGATTAAATGTTCTGGCGAGTTCCAGCGGATAAGTCTCACCCTCTTTATCGGTTCGGCTATTGCAGACGATACCAATGTCCTGTTGCATTTTCTTCGCTTCATTTTCTTCAAGGCATAAAGCCGACAATACACGGCCAAGATCGGATACAAGCCTGGCTTCTTCCTCACTAAGGCCATAGCCCGACAGTCTGATGTTCTTTTCATCTTCGGCTAACATGCAAAAACTACCGTCCTGGCTGGCGTGAATATGCGACTTTAGCGGGTTCCCAGCTCCGGCATAGCTTGTTTTTATGTCGCTGTATTCAAAATGGGGAAGGTTCTTTTCCATCCTGTGTTCGCTCAGGATGCGCTGTATTTTTTGAGCATTGCCTTTGTTGAAGGCGAGGTTCAGAATATCTGCTCCAATGCCTCTGACATCCTTCGCCTGAGAGTCTGATCCTGCCTCAAGAAGATATCGAATGACGGCTAATCGTTGAGATAAGGTTCCCTTACCTTGATGCGTTATAGCGGCTAATAGCGGTGTTCTCCCATTTGCGCTTTTATTTGCTTCATCTAATTCAGGGGTTTCTTCCAGGTCAACCTGTCCGGTTTGGTGGAGTGCTTTCACCATGTTGATACAGCCGGACCTACAGGCAAGATAAAACGGTGTAATCTCTTTCGCCTTTACTCCATCAGCAGAGTAGTCGGCAAACTCAACTTTCTGCATAGCAATTTTTTTAGCGGAATGTCTGTCTATTAACTGCTGGCACCTGATTTCATCACCTGACGCAAATGCAGAGGAGATTTCAGCTAACTGTTTTTTTGTAAGTGGGTCTGTCTCTTTGCTCGGTTCTGGAGTTGCTTCAGTCACCGTGCGTTCAAGAATAGGAGTACTTGCAGAACCTGAATCATCGTGTACATCGCCTGATGTTAAATAACGTTCAGTTTCAGGGAGGCGTGGAGCTGAAGTAAGCCAACCATACCCCTGCTGAATGAGAGGTGGTATAGAGTTAATAATACACGGGATTGTTAGCATTACTTATCCTCCTGAAATTTTAAAGGCAAGAAATTCTGGGGGCTTGCTCCTGAGTAATCGATTTTTAAGGGATCATTTAACCACTACAAAGTGTCCACAGTATTGTAAAAACAGACAGTAAGTAATGCGCTAAGTTCCTTTTACCTGATAAGCCATCTCTTTATCTCACTTTTACGCCTCTGAGCTGGCGGGCTATGCGCCAGACTTCACCGTGTGCCGGGCATGTTGCACAGCCTGGGGGCGAAAGGCAGTTGAGCAGTCCGGCCGCTTTTGCCACCCCCCTTATCCAGCAGTTTGTTTGTGTAGAAAGAGGGCTGACCAGTAATAACCACGGGTCAGCCTGTTACATCAGATCTGGTTGTAATAAAAGTCAACCGGCTGCTGGCCATTATGATGAATAATGGTGGCGGCTGGTCGGGTTGAAGCGATCAGTTTGCCATTACGGAAGGAGTGAGTGACAACGGCCTGACGACGTACCGCATCAAAAACCGATTCAGCATCCAGCAGAATCAGATTGGCCGGTTTGCCGGTTTCTATACCGTAGCGGTTCTGAATGTTCAGGGCTCTGGCACTGTTGCTGGTAATCAGTTCAATACCCTGGTTGATCTGGTCAAGCCCGGTCATCTGACAGCCAACCAGTCCTGTGAACAACACCTGTAGCATATTGCCGCCCTGCATCGGGAACCACTGATCAACGATATCGTCCTGGCCGAAGCAGGCATTGATGCCTGCGCCCTGCAGTTCTTCAATACGGGTAATACCCCGGCGTTTGGGGTAAGTGTCCATACGACCCTGAAGGTTCAGGTTGGTCACCGGGTTGGCGATAAAGTGAATGCCCGATTTTTGCAGCAGGCGCATCAACTTGACCACGTAGGCATTGTTGTAGGAGTGCATTGCCGTCGTATGACTGGCGCTGACTCTCTGACCCATGTTTCTTTCCAGTGCCAGGCAGGCAACGGTTTCCACAAAGCGGGATTGCTCGTCGTCGATTTCATCACAGTGAATATCAATCAGTGCGTCGTATTTTTCCGCCAGTTCAAATACCGTATGCAGGGACTCAATACCGTATTCTCTGGTGTATTCAAAATGAGGAATACCGCCCACCGCATCGCAACCCAGCTGCATCGCCTGCTCCAGCAGCTGTTTACCATTTGGGAACGAGGGAATGCCTTCCTGTGGGAAAGCAACCAGCTGAATGTCGATCAGATCGCGCATGTCTTCCCGCAGTTCCAGCAGTGCATGCAGGGCTGTCAGGCCTGGGTCGGTGGTGTCCACATGACTGCGCACGTGCTGAACGCCCTGTCCGATGTACCATTGCAGAGCCCGGCTGGCCCGGGATTTAACATCGTCGTGGGTCAGGGTTTTCTTGCGTTCTGACCAGTTCTGAATACCTTCAAACAAAGTACCCGAACGATTCCATACCGGCTCTCCGGCTGTCAGGCAGGTATCCAGGTGAACATGAGGGTCAACGAACGGCGGTAGAGCCAGACGACCATTGGCGTCTATGGAATCCATAGGCGCAGTACGGTCAGAGCCTGCCGGAGTAATAGACTGAATAAGTCCATTCTCCATGACAATGTCGCATAAGTCTGCCTGCTGGTGCAGGCGAACGTTTTCAAGGCGCATCAGAAATGTCCAGTTTAGAAAGTGTTCGGGTTCGAAAGTGTCCAGTCGCGGGTCAGGGGTAGCTTATGCAACAGAATATGACAGGCAGCCGCTGCAAGTACACCGTTAATTGGCGCGATGCCCGGGATATAACCAGCAGCCAGCACTCCGGCAGCCCAGGCCAGAAGCGCACTCAGATTCAGGCTGTCAAAGCGGTTACTTTCAAAAGCAGGGTAGTGACCTTTACGGATGAACAGGTAATCAGCCAGCAGAATGGCACCAATAGGTGGCAGGGTCAGGTTCAGCAGGCTCAGCCAGCCAACGAAGTTGTTGTTCAGCCAGATGGCGAACGCACTACCCAGGATACCGTTGATAACGACAATCAGGTTTTTGTTTTGACCGGTAATCGATGCCAGACCAAGGCCGGATACGTAAAGTGCATTGTCGTTTGTGGTCCAGATATTCAGACCCAGGGTAATTACCGCGGGTAGAATAAGCCCCTGGATAAACATCACTTCGGCAATATCAGCCTGTCCGACCACCATAGAGCCAATGGCGCCGAAGCTGAACATCAGGGTGTTTCCCAGAAAGAAGGCGAGCAGTGTCGCAGATACGGCAATTTTCGGGGTGCGGGCAAAACGGGTGAAGTCGGCGGTAAGTGTGCCCGCACTGATAAACGATCCTATACAGATACTGATGGCGGCAGCATAGCCAATGCCATGCTCTGGTGTAATCGCGAACAGTCCTTGCAGGCCGCCTGCGTCTGCCATGGCCTGGCTGACGGAAAAGCCACCCAGCACAATGATGGCAGGTACTGCCACAAAGCTGAGAATGGTTAACGCCTTGAAACCAAAGAAGGCGGTTGCCGTCATTAATAAACCGGACACCATAACCAGTGTGCTGACATCAATGCCGGTCGCCCTGTTCACCGGCAGGGCAAACATGGCAACGCCTACGCCAAACCAGCCTATCTGAGTCAATGACAGTAACAGGGAAGTAAATTTCGTACCTTGACGGCCAAAGACGTACTGGGTCAGAAGATGGGTAGAAAGACCGGTTTTACTGCCTATATAGGCGAGAGCTGATGTGTAAATGCCCAGCAGCAGGTTACCTGCCATAACCGTTAGCAGAAACTCGCTGAATGTCAGGCCCTGACCAAGGGTTCCACCTGCCCACATACTGGCAGAGAAGAACGTTAAGCCAACCATAACCACAAGAATGGGAAAAAATCCTTTGCGAGACGACTCCGGGACGGTTGAGTGTGCAAAGTCCTGAGCAACTTCCGACATTTAAACTCCGTTCACGCTGATAAGCAGCTGAAATATTGAACAATTGTGCCGGATGTGCATTGTGTCAGAATGAAGGTTCAAAATCATTGTGTTTTGATGGATTTAAGGGCATCTCCCTAACTGACTACGTGGAATGTTTGCATTTCTGTTGTAAGCCCTCTGTTTTAAAGGCTGTCAATTCTACTATTTGGGCTAGTATCGTTGGTATTATAAATGAGCTAATGATTTTCAGTTATGACTATAAGTAAATGTCTGAGGTATTGCTTTATCTTTTTCCTGCCACTGTTTGGAATTTTATTATCAAATGACTTGAAGGCAGTGGAACATTGTTTTAACAGAACCTGGTTTAAAAAGACAGGCAGCTATTATGATCAAAATGGCCGAGAACATGTACAGGCTGAAAGAGCAGGAGTATACGGAAATATTGTAGAGGAGACAGGGGATAGTGATGAAAGAAGGCTACAGTTTCGTTTGAGTCCTCGGGCGGGCGAAAATACGGACAGTAGTCACGATGCTCGTCATTATATTAACACCCGGCTTTCTGTTGAGTTAATACCAAGACCTTCGTCTAATGATGAGCATTTGATTCAGCAAATTCGGGAAAGAGCCGGAGCGAATGAGACTCAGAGTGATCCGGTTGCTGTTATATTAGACGCTCTTAACTCCCCTTCCATAACGGCTGATGTGCGGACAGAATTTTTGTCTGTTGTCGCAGGGCGCTACGTGGCTAATATAGCCGGATTTGGAAACGTAGAGGTAACCAGTGTCGAGGGGGTCTCGTTTTTTGAAGAACTGGTTCAGCTTTTGTTAATCATTAAACGGCTTTCTGGCTTATCTGCTGAAAAGTTTACTCAATTAGTCAATGCCGTCAGTTCTGTCAGAACTAACTGTTTCCTTCCTGAGGCTATGGCATTTAATCAGTTTTTCCCTTTGGTGCGTCTGAGTGAGATTCAGAGGGATACTCCACAAACTTTATCTTTTAGAGCCGGACTCCTGCTATTTCGAAGTGTGACAATGGAAACCGGTTCGACAGGTTGGTTCAGTTTCGATCTTAATTCTGATGGAGGCTTATCGAATACCTTTTTGAGAACCGAAGATGGACAAGACACTTATGTTGGTCGCTGGGTTTCTGTCAATGCGCGTCCCAATTATTTACGGGAAGATTTGATAACCCTGGTGACAGGCGCTCAAAGACCATTGCCAGCGGGAGATGAGCCAGTGCCTGACAATCCCCGGTTGCCCCAAAGACATGAGTTGTTGCATTTTGACTCCGGATATCAATCAGGATATTAACGGCTATTTTTCGATATCGGGCTGCCCGGGCCAGTGATGTTCCGTTGTTGGATGATATATGATGACTGCCGTATAAATTTAATCAAACGATATTGAGGATGTTATGACCAAGCGAGTTGCCCTGGTTCTGGGTAGTGGTGGTGCCAGGGGTATTGCCCACGTCGGCGTTATTCGTGAGTTGCTCAGTCGGGGTTATGAGATCACGGCGGTTTCCGGCGCTTCAATGGGGGCGCTGATTGGCGGTGTCTGGGCAGCAGGTAAGCTGGACGAATACTGTGAATGGGCTGAGCAGCTGGATTATCTCGAGATGCTTCGCTTGCTGGATGTTTCCCTGCTTGATCCGGGGGTTATAAAAGGAGACAAGCTGTTTGAACGTATCCGACAAATTGTTGGTGATTGTCGTATAGAACAGCTGCCGGTGCCTTATACGGCAGTAGCCGCCAGCCTGACGGCACGCAGGGAGGTCTGGTTTCAGCGTGGCGACCTGATTACGGCGATCCGCGCTTCCTGCGCCATTCCCTCACTGTTTAAACCGGTAAAAATGCATGGTCAGCTGCTGGTAGATGGTGCGGTGTTAAACCCTCTGCCTCTGGCACCCGCGGGTGCGGCAGCCCAGGCAGATCTGGTGGTTGCGGTGAATGTTCTGGGTGAACCTGAACCTGATTTTGACCAGCAGGAAAGCCCTGAAGAGGAAGACTCTCTGTTTACCGGTTTACTGAACCGCTGGATTCCCAAACAGAAAAGCGAGAAGAAACAACTGGAAAAATCCATGGGATTGCTGGATGTCAGTAACCAGTCCATGGAGCTTATGCAGCAGGCATTGACCCGTTATAAAATGGCCGGTTATGTGCCGGATATTCTGGTGACCGTACCTAAAAATATCTGTCAGTTCTATGAATTCCATCGTTTTACCGAAGTCGCTGATGCGGGGCGAGAGAGGGCTGTTCAAGCCCTGGATGAGTGGGAGGCGAACGAGGGTATTCAGCATCTGCTTGAAGCAGAAGCTGAATGTTGATATGTGGTTATTTTGTATGACTATTTTTTTCTGATCAGCACCAGAACAGAGCCTGTCCCGCCTTCCGAGGGTGGGGCTGAACAGAATGCCAGCACATCGGGAATCTGCCTCAGCCAGTGGTTAACATGGCTTTTCAGCGTATTTTGCCGATCCGTTCTGCGGTGCGACTTTCCGTGAATGATGCGGACGCAGGCGAAACTCTGGGTTTTACAGAAATACAGGAACTCGGAGATCAGCTCCCTGGCTTCTTCAATTTTATAGCCATGAAGATCCAGCTGATAACGAACCGGAATCATTCCCTGCCGTAACTGACGCAGGCGTGTCTGCTGTAGTCCGGGGCGGGAAAAGTCGATGCGCTGCTCCGGATCAACCGGCTCTACCCAGGCTTCTGACAGGGCTGCGCCACCTCCGCTCTCGGTTCGCTGAGCGGCGCTGCGGCGGGTATGCATCGTGCTTTCAGGAATGTCAGCAGAAGGTTTGCGCTGCTGGTCGTGGCGTTTTTTGCTCTTAATGGGCTGCACGCCCTGCATCGCCTGTTCGAACAGGCGCCTTGGGTCTTCTTCGTTGTCGTGATCAGACATGGGAACAAATTGGTTATTAGCGGCTTGGTCTGGAATCGTGGATTGTACCTTGTTCTATGTCGGTTTTTATAGATTTGAATGTTTTTATTCGCTTTTGGCTGTCCGCAGTTTGTTATTGGTTGAGCAGCCAACAGCCAACAGCCAACAGCCAACAGCCAACAGCCAACAGCCAACAGCCAACAGCCAACAGCCAACAGCCAACAGCCAACAGCCAACAGCCAACAGCCAACAGCTAACAGCTAACAGCCAACAGCGAAAAGAAGCGGTACTGCCAAATGCTGCTTTATGCTATCTTGGCGCATCTTGCCTTGAGATGGGAGGTTTGGCTTTGCAATGCTATGCAGGCCCCGGTGTTTTACCTCCCGTAGGAGACTTTGTGACTCAATCCTTAGTACACCCTGGTGGACGCACTGGCGAAAAAAACAGCGGGCAGGTCGATAACCTGTCTTACGATGGCCTTGCCAGTATCCGGGATTTTATTCGCTGGGCGGCCAGCCGTTTTAATGAAGCCGAACTGTTTTTCGGGCATGGCAGCGATAATGCCCTGGATGAAGCCATGCATCTGGTGATGCAGGTATTGCAGCTACCCTGGGACCTGCCTGAACCTTATATGGATTGTCGTTTGACTTCAGAAGAACAGCAGTCTGTGGCAGAGCTGGTTAAACGTCGTATTCAGGAACGCAAGCCGCTGGCGTATCTGTTGAATCGGGCATGGTTCTGTGGCCAGCCTTATTATGTGGACGAACGGGTGCTGGTTCCCCGCTCTCCTATCGCAGAACTAATTAACCAGAATTTTCAGCCCTGGCTGGGTGATGCGACGGTGACTCGTGCCCTTGATCTGTGTTCTGGCTCTGGCTGTATAGGCATTGCCATGGCGCACCAGTGGCCGGAAGCGTCGGTGGATTTGCTGGATATTTCCGATGATGCCCTGGATGTCGCGCATATCAATATTGACCAGCATGAGCTGTGGGGACGGGTGCAAGCCGTCAAGTCGGATCTGTTTAAGACAATAGACGACAGCCCTGAACGCCCGCGTTACGAGCTGATCGTCAGCAATCCACCCTATGTGGATGCGGAAGATATGGCAGACTTTCCTGAGGAGTTTGGTCACGAGCCAGAGCTGGGACTGGCAGCCGGTAATGACGGTCTGGATATGGCTCGTATTATTCTGGCCCGGGCAGCAGACTTTCTGGCCGGGGAAGGTTTACTGGTGCTGGAAGTAGGCAACAGCCAGTGGGCGTTGCAGGACGTTTATCCTGAGGTGCCGTTTGTATGGCCGGAATTTGCCGAAGGTGGTCATGGCGTGCTGGTGCTGACGGCGGAGCAGTGTCGTGAATATCAGGGTATTTTTAAAAGTCGCATGACGGGGTGAGCCGGCAGGCTCCTGGGCGCTTTTATTAAAAATAGGTCTATTAAAAACAAGATAAGGGCTGCCTGTTCGGTGGCAGCCTGATGGGAGTTACGATGGCGGGGAATAGCATAGGTCAATTGTTCAAGGTGACCACGTTTGGCGAGTCTCATGGTATTGCGCTGGGGTGTATTGTCGATGGTTGTCCTCCCGGACTGCCATTAACGGAAGAAGATATTCAGAAAGATCTGGATCTTCGTAAACCCGGCACGTCTAAATATACGACGCAACGTCGTGAACCGGATCAGGTGAAAATTCTTTCCGGTGTTTTTGAAGGCAAAACCACAGGAACACCCATTGGTTTGCTGATTGAGAACGTTGATCAGCGCTCCAAAGATTATTCCAACATTATGGATCGCTTCCGTCCTGGTCACGCCGACTACACCTATGCCCACAAATACGGTTTCCGTGACTACCGTGGTGGTGGTCGTTCATCGGCTCGTGAAACCGCTATGCGTGTGGCGGCCGGGGCGATAGCCCGTAAGTTTCTGGCAACACAGGGTATAGCGATTAAAGGTTATCTGTCGCAACTGGGACCGATCAAAATCGAACAGTTCGACTGGGAGCAGGTACGTCAGAATCCATTTTTCTGTCCGGACGCTGACAAGGTGGCAGAGATGGAGCAGCTGATCGACGACCTTCGTCGTGAAGGGAACTCCATTGGCGCGCGTATTTCTGTGAGAGCCAGTGGAGTTCAGCCTGGTCTGGGTGAGCCGGTGTTTGATCGTCTGGATGCCGATCTAGCGCATTCGCTGCTGAGTATTAACGCCGTGAAAGGGGTTGAAATTGGTGATGGCTTTGCCTGCGTTGAGCAGAAAGGAACAGAGCATCGGGATGAAATAACGCCTGAAGGTTTTCTGTCCAACCATGGCGGTGGCGTGCTGGGGGGAATCAGTTCCGGTCAGGACCTGATTGCGCATATTGCTTTAAAACCCACTTCCAGCATGACCACGCCGGGACGTTCCGTAAACCTTGAGGGTGAACCGGTGGACATTGTCACCAAAGGACGGCATGACCCGTGTGTGGGAATCAGGGCCGTGCCCATTGCCGAGGCGATGATGGCGATTACGGTCATGGATCACTTTATGCGACACCGGGCACAGAATGCCGATGTCGTCAGTGACGCGCCGTTGATTGCGCCTTCTGTCAGCGGTTGACAGCTTTGCAAAATAAAGCCCGCATGGCGCGGGCTTTGTCTAAAATCACTGACCAAACGTAGCGATGTCTTCAGCATCCCAGGCGTAGTTGATCCAGTAATCGTTAATATCCCTGCCAATAAAAAAGTGATTCAGTTTTTCCGGCAGTTGACCCTTCTTTTCTTTCAGCTTGTTGTGAACGACGAAAGCAGAGAACTCGGTATCCGGGTAGTGCTCAATCAGTTCGTTCAGGGTGAAGTCCAGCGTAGTACGCTGATCGTCGACTTCGTCAATCACCAGTACTTTTTTGCCATTCAGGTTCACCTTACCTTCCAGCCATTGCAGCTTGATCGGTGTATCCGCCGGGGCGGTGCCAATTTCGTCACTGTAACGGGACAGGGCGACGGTCAGGATTGGGCGAGTGATAAAGGTACGCATGATGCGCGCAGGAATGAGGCCGCCACCGCCAATGGCCAGCAGGTAGTCTGGCTGGTAATCCGCTTCTTTGATGGCAAGGGATGCGTCCCTGATGGTGCTGTGGATATCTTCGTAAGTGAAGTTGTACTTCTTCACAGTCGTCATATGGTTTGCCTGCTGCGTAATAAAAATATAAAGGCGCGGAGAGTAGGGGATGATGAATTTTTGATCAAGTAGCGATTACCGCTATGTCATGGACGACAGAGGGAGAAATACAAAAAAGACTCTACGGTCAGAACCATCCTGGACTTGCGCAGGATGCATTCCAGCGGGTCAATCCCGAAGCTGTTTTTCATCAGGGCCGGAAACCGGATAGGAATAGCCTATCTTTCTGGCTGATCCATGACTTCTGGTAGTGGATATTGAGCCAGCGATTGAATGCGGTTTTGTTGGGACAGGTGGCTCGCAGATCTTTCGGTAGTTTCAGTTCACCCCGGTTGTACGCTTTCCTGAATAAATTAATGGCCTCATAGCGCCACAACGGTGACAGGCAGGTGTACATGCACACTCCACACCATGCGCCATCCTTGCGCAACAGTTCTTTGAGGCGTGAGGGAAGTCGAATCATGTTCTACCGGCTTGTCCCTCAGAGTGAACTCGGTTGGTCTCCATCGTTACCTTGCTTTTCAGGCCTTTGTCGTTTTGATTTTGGCTTCTTCCTTCTGTGGGAGAGTTGGTGTGTTTTCAGATGCACCTTCTGGCTGGCTGAGTAGCGGCAGCCCCGGTGGTCGCACTGGAAGGGCTTCTTCCCGCTGTGGATGAGTTGGTGTGTTTTTAGATTAACGGGCTGAGTGGCTGAGTAGTTGCAGCCCGGGTGGCCGCACGGGAAGGGCCTCTCCCCGCTGTGGGTGAGTTGGTGTACTTTCAGATGACCGTTATAAATGGTTGAGTAGTTGCAGCCCGGGTGGTCGCATAAGTGGCGCTTCACCCTGCCGTGGGCGCGCCTTTTCTTGATAGCGGCTGGCTGGTCAGAAGTACTGTCTGGTTCTGCTGTTACGATTACCTTTGAAACAATTTTTTGCCGGATAACTCTTTTAGGTTTGACTGAACCCATGCTTCCTGAATAAGGGGCAGATTCCTGACCATCCGTTTGCGGATAATAATTTAAGCTGCAAGTGACATCGCTATCTGAGGTTGATTCGCACTGGGTACTTATAAGGGGTTGGGGGGCAATGTATCTGTCTAACTCAGCCATACAATCCCGACACCTGCAAAAAAGCTTATGTTGGTTTGTATCACCGGGGGCATAGATGCAGCGTCCTTGTGCCCGACATGGCTCTAAGAGGCAAGTTTCGTCATAGCTGTGCCTGACGGGAGTGGGGTGGCCTGGATCGTCATCGTAATACTCGCCCTGGTGGCTAAGGAGTGAATAATGCGAGTGGCCTGTGAGGCTTGAGTGCATGTTGAATGAGTGCCCCTGACCCCATGCCCCTGTTGCGTAGGAATTGCCACCGTCAGGTTTATACATCAAAGTGATAATCTGAAGTTCGTGCTGCTGGCTGGATTCCTGCTCGTCCAGTTGATTAAATAATGCTGATCCCGGGTTCCAATGGTTTCTGGTCAGCAAACCCACAACGACAGTTGCCACCACTGGCATCCATGAAAAAGACTGCGGTGTTAGCGAGTCTTCCTGAAGTGACAGAAGCAGCTTATAGCCGACGACTTCACCGGTAGCGTACAGCAGCTGCCACGAAACTGACTCGACCACGGTCGTCAGGCTCTTCCAGAGGCCCTTTGGCTTGCAGGGTTTGTCATCAGGTGGTGAGTCTGATCCTGAATAGCTGTATGTGTTGATAGTTTCTGTCGCTTCGCCATGCGGGGACTCTGTGTTAATTGCCAGTGTTGCAAAGAATGTATCCGGGTCTGGCTTTATAGAAAAGTTATGGTGTGGTGTGCTCTCATTTTGTTCAAAATCAACAATAAAGCTGTGGGGTTGTGGCTTGGCCAGACAGGCGAAAGACACGAAGAGCAAAACGTGAAAAATTAAACTTTTAATAGCTCTACCCTTTGCTGTTTTTGAGATTAGAGTCAGGAAAGGATAGACAAAAGAAAATGTACGCAAAGGCCGACTTTTGGTATTTACAGAAAAAGTCGGCCTTTGCGTAAATGTGAGATATTTCTCAGGTGTTGGAGGGTTGCGCTGGGCAAAAAGTCACCGCGAAGCGGCTTACCCTGAGGAGGCTGCAGTTTGGAATATAACGCAAACAGCCAACAGCCAGCAGCAATCAGTGGCTGATGGCTGGCTTGCCATACATGGAGTCAATTTCCTTCTGGAAACGTTCCATAATGATCTTTCTGCGCAGCTTCAGGGTGGGGGTAATCTCACCCAGTTCAATGGAGAATTCACGAGGCAGCAGGGTAAACTTCTTGACCTGTTCGAAACGAGCCAGTTCATCCTGGATACTGTCGAGACGCTCCTGAAACAGTTTTTCGATATCGGTGTTGCGAATCAGATCCATCTTGCTTTCGTATTTCAGATTCATCTCCCTGGCGTACTCTTCCAAAGCTTCAAAGGCTGGAACAATGAGGGCAGAGACATAGTTTTTAGCGTCAGCAATAATCGCAATCTGTTCAATGAAGCGATCCTTGCCCAAAGTACCTTCAATATGCTGAGGCGCAATGTACTTGCCGTTGGAGGTTTTCATCAGTTCCTTGATGCGGTCGGTGATTCGCAGTTGCCCCTGTTCATCAATCAGGCCAGCGTCGCCGGTTTTCAGCCAGCCATCGGCGTCGAAGGTTTTCGCGGTTTCTTCCGGTTTCTTGTAGTAACCGCGCATAACGGTGCCACCTTTCACCAGAATTTCACCACCATCACCAATTTTTACCTGTACGCCTGGCAGTGGGTTGCCACAGCTACCAAACTGGAAGCCTGTGTCGCGGTAACAGGTGATAGTGGCTACGGTTTCGGTCATGCCGTAGCCGATTTTGACGTTGATACCCATGGCATGAAAGAACTTGCAGATACTGTCGTCCAGTCGTGCGCCGCCGCAGGGTATAAAGCGGATACGACCGCCAAGACCCTCTTTGATCTTGCTAAATACCAGTTTGTCTGCCAGCTTGTTCAGGCTTTTCAGATAACCCGGAACGGGTTTGCCCTGACGGTGGTATTCCATCGCCTTATAACCGATGCTGCCAGCCAGTTTGAAGATCAGTTTCTTAGCCGCTGAACCCTTGCCGATTTTCGTATGAACACCGGTATAGATTTTTTCGAACAGACGTGGGACGGAGCACATGATGGTGGGTTTTACCGCCTGCAACATGTTGGCGATGTCTGCCTGGCTACGCATGTAGTTATTTACAACGCCACGACACAGGGCATAGTTGGACCAGCCACGCTCAAAGATATGGCTCAGGGGCAGGAAGGCCAGCGATGAGTCGGTGTGGTCAACGTGGATCAGCTTGTCATGGGCATCGAAAGACGCTGCCATATTGGCATAGTCCAGCATCACACCCTTGGGTTTGCCGGTAGTGCCTGAGGTGTAAATCAGGGTAAACAGGTCGTCCATGGAGCGACTGGCGAGGCGGGCTTCCAGTTCGGTGCGCTCTGTGTCGGCAGAGGCCAGGAAATCCTTGAAGTATTGCGCGTTTTCACAGCCTTTCAGGTCGACGTCTTCATCAAAAACAATGATGGTCTTCAGGTGGGAGGCTTTGCCCAGCAGTTCCAGAGCGTCGTCGAACTGAGGCTGTTCGCCGACGAACAGGATTTCTACTTCAGCTTCATCAATGATGTAGCATACCTGGTCAGGGGTGCTGGTGGGGTACAGTGGTACGCTGACGCCACGTGCCTGCATACAGGCGAAGTCAGTCATGGACCATTCCGGCATATTACGCGACCACAGACCGATATTGCCCTGTACTGGCAGTCCTGCGCTCAGTAGTGCCAGGCTGGTCTGGTCAACGGCTTCAAGGAACTGACGCCACTGGACTTCATGCCAGCGATCACCATGGGCATAACGCAGGGCCGTGTTTTCAGGGTGTTGCTCCGCGCGTTGACGAAACTGGCTGACCAGGTGGGTAGGGTGAATACTATTCATCGGTTCCCTTGAAGGACTCAGTGTGCGGGGTATTTTCACGACGGATCAAAAGGAATGAAAATACATTATCAAAATTAAGAATTGACCAAGGATACTACAGGATGGCATCAGAATCCCGCATGATTTGGGTCATTTTTTGCAGTAAGGCTCTGTAATATTTGTAACAGGATGTTTTCACTTATGGCTATTCGCTTTTTCTGAGGTTGTAGCGTTTTCACCGTAAGCCCCTGCTTTTTTCAGGCAGGGGTTATAATGCTCAATATCATAGAAAGGACGGTGTATTATGAATGAGATGACAAATTCACAACTTTTGCTGACTCATGCTCGACAATTTTTTAAAGGGTCATTAAAAACCGATAATAAAGTCTTCTCTATGAGTTATGGGCTGGCCTCTCCACAGAGAAAGCAAAAACGACTGGATGACGTTGGAAAAGCCAACGGGGTAATAGCCAGGTTAAGGGAGAGTAATAATACTGATGAATATTTGCTTTTACGCGTCACCCCTCAGGAGGAGAGGGCGGGTAACAGTAATGAGTACATCGTCGTCGCCCTCCAGTTGGGCATCGCTATGGAGATTCCATATATATGGTTGGTAGATCATGAATTTCATATGTTTCTGGTGCTGGCAGATGAATCCATGCATTATCATAAGTCGTCCCTGAGAGCGTTTGATCAGTACGAGAATAATGATTTCTGGGTGTGCGACCCATGGTTTAATATACATTGCAAGCTGGCCATGTACGGGTCAATGGCCAGCTTGCAGTCAAGTCGCTGGTCGATTGCCGGTAAGGAAATACGCACAGGTTGTTCACAGGAGCCTGCAAACCTGTGGTGCCTGAGACTGTTTGAAGGCGAAATGACGTTCCTGATAATGACGGACAGAGATGGAATGACCACCGATGATTGTAACGACTTTCTCACTGCATGGACTTGATCCGGGCAGGTGCCACTTAACGGGCACCCGTCGTTCTTTATGCCGGAAACACTTACCCTTTCCAGAACTGGGGTGTAAACAATACCAGTACCGTTATAACTTCCAGCCTGCCCATTAGCATACCAAGGCTGAGTAACCACTTGGCTGAGTCAGGAAGAGAGGCGAAATTTCCCGCTGGCCCAATGATGTCTCCAAGTCCCGGCCCGACATTGGCAACGGCCGTGGCGGCACCGCTGATACTGGTGGTCAGGTCCAGCCCCAGCAGGCTTAACAGCAGGGTCAGCAGGCTCACCAGCAGGCCAAAGAAAAAACTGAAGGCGATCAGGGAGCGTAAAATATCACTGCTGATTTGCTGACCGTTGTAGCTTTGCACAAAGCAGGCTCTGGGGTGTGCCAGTTGCTTCAGCTGGATCATTAACAGTTTTGCGCCAATTTCAAAACGGAAAATCTTCACGCCACCGGCCGTAGAGCCTGAGCAGCCACCAACAAAGGTAAGGAAAAAGAAGGCGGTTGCAGCAAAGCCGCCCCAGAGGGTGTAATCCGTGAGCGCATAGCCGGTCGTGGTAACCACGGATGTGGTGTTAAAGGCAACCAGTGTCAGGGACTCCCAGAAACTGTAGCTGGAATACATAAATAGCCAGATACTGAGACCGGCCCAGGTCAACAGCAGAAACTGGACAAAGGTGACGACCTGGGTGTTCTTTGTAAGGGCTTTGTGATCACCTTTTAAAAACTTCACAAACAGTACAAAGGGCAGTCCACCCAGTAACATAAAAATGGTGGCTGTCCAGTGAATAAAGGGGTTGGAAAACTGCCCCATGGAGTTGTCCGAGGTTGAAAAGCCTCCGGTGGACAGGGCGGTCATGGCATGGTTGATGGCTTCAAAACCGTTCATGCCACCCAGAAAAAACAGGTAGGCACAGCAGACTGTTAACCCCAGGTAGATGCACACAATCCGTTTGGCAATACTGCCGGAGCGGGGCATCACTTTTTCTGACCAGTCAGACGATTCGCTCTGGAACAGGCGCATCCCCCCGACTTTCAGAAAGGGCAGTACTGCAACAGCGAGTACGATAAAGCCTATCCCGCCCAGCCATTGCAGCAGTGAGCGCCACAGCAGTATGCCTTTGTTCATGGTGTCTAGCCCTGACAGGACTGTGGAACCGGTTGTGGTAATGGCTGACATGGTTTCGAAGTAGGCATCGGTGTAACTGATATCCAGTTGTATCCAGAATGGCAGGGCTGCAAAGCCACTGAGCGTTACCCAGGTTAAATTGGTCAGCAGAAAAATTTGGCGTGCCTTGAGGCTGAACTCTTTTGTACGACAGCAGACGCATAGAATCAATCCGGTCAGCAGATTAATGGCTGCGGACCAGAGAAAGGCATACTTGCCGGGGTCATGAATGAGTAAGTCGTACAGCGCCGGCACCAGCATAAGCAGCGACTGTACAGTCAGAAAGAGGCCGATAACGTAAAGGACAGGGCGAATGTTCATTATTTGGATCAGGTACGGGAAGTCTGCACACAAAAATAACGCGCAGACTCTGATGCATAAATTTTAGAGAGTAATTATGGATTGAATACATCTGGCAATGCACTCAATCCATGTCGGAAAATAGCTTACTTCAGACGAATCAGGGTGCGGCCAGTCACCTGTCCACGAGTAATGGCCTCAGCCTTTTCCGCCACCTCTTCCAGGGTGACTTCAGAGCAGGCGGCTTCGTAGTAGGATTCTGGCAACAGTTCAGCCAGACGCTTCCAGGCTTCGTTGCGTTTAGCCAGAGGACACATGACCGAGTCAACGCCCAGCAGTTTTACACCACGCAGAATAAAAGGCATAACCGTGGTTGGCAGGTCAAAACCGCCAGCCAGGCCGCAGGCTGCCACCGCACCCTCGTAGTTTACCTGAGACAGTACCTTGGCCAGCACCGAGCTGCCGACGGTATCAACGGCACCTGCCCAGTACTGGCGATCCAGGGGGCGGAGTTTGTCGGTGAATTCGGATCGGGCTATTACCCGTTTGGCTCCCAGTGCTTCCAGCATGGGCGTGTTTTCCGGACGACCGGAAACGGCCGCCACGTCATAACCCAGTTCTGCCAACAGGTTTACGGCAACACTGCCTACGCCACCACTGGCGCCCGTTACCAGAATTTCACCTTTTTCCGGAGTAATGCCTGCCGCTTCGAGATCCATCACACACAGCATGGCGGTTAAACCTGCTGTACCAATCATCATGGCTTTGCGCTCATCCAGACCTGCAGGCAGTTTAACCAGCTGGCTGGCCTTAACACGGGCCTTTTCTGCCATACCGCCCCAGTGATTCTCACCAACGCCCCAGCCGGTCAGAACAACGTTGTCACCTGCGCTGAAGTCGCTGCTGGACGATTCAATAACCGTACCGGCAAAGTCAATGCCCGGAACCATGGGGAAGTCACGAATAATTTTGCCTTTGCCGGTAATGGCGAGTCCATCTTTGTAGTTCAGGGATGAGTAATCGACCGCAACCAGAACATCACCTTCTGGCAAGGCTGATTCATCCAGTTGCTGGATGGAAGACAGGGTTTGCTTGTCCTGTTGTTCAAGAACGAGGGCTTTGAACATGCGACAGACTCCATGTGTATAAATTGCGCAGAGACTATAAGCTGAACAATGGGTAAATGGTAGTGGAGTCCGTTAAAATTTAAAGAAGGATGTGGAATGTACGGATAATAACAGGGATTGCTTTAGCAGCCTCTGACTCCGAGAGGCTTCTGGACTCAATAAAACAGTATTTGATTTAAAAGGAGATAATGATGATACAACCCGGTAACGGTTTTCCTTCGGCTCGGCAGGCGTTTGCAGAGAATGTTAAAGAGCTGCAAAAACTGTCGAAGTGGGTTTCAGACAGTCCGGAAGCCAGTCTCAGACTTGAGGATGGTCATTTCAAGACAGGTGACGTGGGTAAATGGCGGGGGCGTGCCCTCAGCGTGGCAGCGTTTTTTATGCCGTTTTTAAGAAACTATGTGGATAAAACACTGACCAGCTATAGCCTTGAGACAATAGCTCAGCAAGAGGCAGCGGTTAAGCATCTGAAGAAAATATTGGTGAATTCCAATAAAAAGACAACTTCTCTTTCAGAACGTAAAGTAATCTCTGTCGAAAAAGCCATGCAGTTTATTCAAAGCCCGGCAAGTCGCTCGACAGCTCCCGAAGATAGTTGGGTACTCCCCCCAACACTGTCGAGTGGCTGGCGTGTAAGCTCTAAAGATACCCCGGATATGGAACAGCTTCAGGTTAATATGAAGCTTGAGTACCGGGTTTATACCAGTAGTGATGAAGTGCAGACAAAGCTGGAAACTGAACAGACGGCTGCTGTGCAGCAGCAGGGAGAGATGGCGCAGCACTTTGAAAAGCTTCAGGCAACAGCGGCCTCAGGTGGAAAAATAACCGAATTTGAGGACAGTCGATTGCTGGATTTTAAAGAAAAGTCAGACAGTCGTATAAAAGGAGAAACTGTCGGTGACCTGAATGCTCAGGATACAAAAGGTAGCATTCCCCTGGACTCCTATCGATATTCTGACATTAACGAGGAAGATCCGGACAAAGCCGTAAAAGTGTTTGATCGTTCTTCCGATTTTTATACCGAAACCGAAACGGATTCGGGGGTTGCCCATTGTACCGGGCGCCGGAAAAGCATGGATGATGCTGTTCTCTGTACTCGTTTTAAGGTTCAGACACAAGCGGGTGAAGTGGAAATAAAGCTGACCGGCGTGTTTGATGGTCACGGTGACGGAGGGGATGTTGCTTCCGGGTTTGCCAAGGATAATATCGTACACCACTTGAAAAAACGACTTGAGGCCGATAATCCGGAATCCCTGGATGATTTGCGGATAATGAATACGCTGAAACTGGCCTTTGTGGATACAGGCAATAGTTTTATTCCTCCCGAAGGTAAGGCAGAGTGTGGCACGACTGCCAATGTCGTTTTGCAGATAGATGACAATCTCTGGACTGCTAATGTAGGGGATTCCAGAGCTGTGCTACTTGATCCCGAGGGCAGGGTGATGCAGTTAAGCGAAGACGCCAAACCAACAGATGACCGCTATAAAAAAGCCATAGAGAAGCGCGGTGGATATGTTGATGGCAGGGGGAGGTTAAATGGCAGTGCTCGTGTTGCCGGTGACCTGGGTGGGCATTTTGCCTACGGCGCCATGAGCGCAAGGCCTAAGGTAGTCAAGCACAGAGTGCCACCTGAGGGATGGGAAGGTTATAAACTGGTGCAGGGCTGTGACGGGCTTTTTGATGTCGCCAACAGTGATGTAGTGGGTGGGTTTGTGCATCAGTCTGCTGCCCGGCAAGCCAGTAATGCCGCAATAGCGGGCCAGCTCGCGGAACTGGCTTATAAGTCAGACTCTCAGGATAATGTTTCGGTGATCGTCACTTCGCTCTGAGTGTTGTCCAGCAGTTCAAGAAAGGCTCTGGCTGCATTCGACAGGGTTCTGTACTCGTGTCGGATGTAGCCTAACTCCCTGACCGGCGGTTGAAAGCCGGTTTTCAGTTCTGTCAGATCATCTTCCAGCATAGATTTTGGCAATATACTCCAGGCGATGCCAATGGCCGTCAGCATGCGAATGGTTTCCAGGTAATTCGATGACATGGCGGTTTGCAGGGTAAGGCCCTGTTGATCGAACAGGTTTTGTACCAGTCGGTAGGTAAAGGTCCTGACACCTGGCAATACGGCCTGATGCTGACTGAGTGCTTTGGGGGAAACCGTTTCTTTGATCTGCGCCAGCGGGTGCTCCCGGCTGGCCATAAACACCAGTGGGTCATTCCAGAGTTTGCGGGAAAGAATGTTATCCGGATTAACGGGTGCAAGAGTAATAAGACCCAGTTCAACTTCCCCCCTGTGCAACAGTTCATAGGCGGCTTCAGAGTCGACAAATTTAATATCCAGTGTTACGTCCGGATAGGTGCTGGCAAAGTGCTTCAATATATTCGGTAGTCGCCGTAAGCCGATATGATGACTGGTGGCTAAACTTAATGGTCCTTTGATCTGGGTCTTCAGGTTATTTATCTGTTGTCGTGTATCCTTCATTAACTCAAGCATCTGACTGGCTTTAGGCAATAACGTTCGACCAGCTTCATTCAGGTGAGTGCGACGGCTGCCAGTGGTGTTCTTCCGGTCAAACAGGGACGTACCCAACTGCTGCTCAAGACTGGCAATACGTTTACTGACTGCTGGCTGGGTCAGATGCAACTGTTTGGCAGCCAGTGAAAATGATCCGCATTCTGCGACCGTTAGAAAAGCAGTAAGGCTGGGGATATCCATAAAGGTTGTGGTGTCTCTCTGAGGTTTAAGTATTCCTGATTGTTATTAATAGCATAAAAAAGATGAATTGGAGTAATCCATAACTTCGCTCTACGATGAGCCCATAGAACGATAAGCCGTATTTACGAGGGGAATAACAATGTCAGGCAAAACCCTGTACGACAAACTGTGGGACAGTCATCTCGTTAAACAGCGGGAAGACGGTTCCGCCCTGATTTACATCGACCGTCATCTGCTCCATGAGGTCACTTCGCCACAGGCCTTTGAAGGACTGCGCCTGGCAGGGCGTCAGCCCTGGCGAACCGGTGCCAACCTGGCGACACCAGACCACAATGTCCCCACCACAAAAGTGGAACGTAAAAGTGGTATTGATGGCATTGCTGACCCGATTTCCAGAATTCAGGTACAAACACTCGATGAGAACTGTATTGACTTCGGTATTACTCAGTTTGATATGCAGGATCGCCGTCAGGGTATTGTCCATGTCATTGGTCCTGAACAGGGGGCGACCCTGCCGGGCATGACCGTTGTCTGTGGAGATTCTCATACCTCAACCCATGGCGCTTTTGGTGCCTTGGCTCACGGCATTGGCACATCTGAAGTTGAGCATGTACTGGCAACCCAGTGCCTGGTAACCAAAAAAATGAAAAATATGCTGGTACGGGTTGATGGTGAACTGGGTGTTGGTGTCACCGCTAAAGATGTGGTGCTGGCTATCATCGGTAAAATAGGTACAGCGGGTGGTACGGGTTACGCCATTGAATTTGACGGTGCAGTGATTCGCACTATGAGTATGGAAGGCCGTATGACCGTCTGCAATATGGCGATTGAAGCGGGTGCCCGGGCCGGTATGGTGGCGGTGGATGATACCACTCTGGAATACGTCAAAGGTCGTCCGTTTGCTCCGGCGGGTGAGCAGTGGGAGCGGGCGGTATCCGTATGGTCTGATCTGCACTCTGATGGCGATGCGGTGTTTGACCAGATCGTGATTCTGAACGGTGAAGATATTAAACCTCAGGTCACCTGGGGAACCTCTCCGGAAATGGTTCTGCCGGTTGATGCCCGTGTACCGGAAGCGGATGAGGCAGAAGGTTATGCCCGTGCGCTGGAATACATGGGGCTGACCGGTGGTATGAAAATCAGCGATATTCCGGTTGATCGTGTATTTATCGGTTCCTGCACTAACTCCCGGATTGAAGACCTGCGAGAGGCGGCAGCTGTCGTTAAAGGGCGTAAAGTGGCCGACACGGTGAAAGAAGCGCTGGTGGTGCCAGGCTCAGGACTGATCAAGGAACAGGCTGAACAGGAAGGTTTGCACACCATCTTTACGGAAGCCGGGCTTCAGTGGCGTGAACCGGGCTGCTCCATGTGTCTGGCCATGAATGCTGACAAGCTGGGCGCTGGTGAACACTGTGCCTCCACATCAAACCGTAACTTTGAAGGTCGACAGGGCTTTGGTGGCAGAACGCACCTGGTCAGTCCGGCGATGGCGGCGGCCGCTGCGGTGACAGGGCATTTCACTGATGTTCGTGAATTGATAGAGCAGGAGGTTTAAGCGATGAAAGCATTTACTGTTCATCAGGGTATTGTGGCACCGCTGGATCGTGTCAATGTCGATACCGATATGATTATTCCCAAACAGTTTCTCAAGTCTATCAAGCGCACCGGCTTTGGCCCCAATCTGTTTGATGAGTTGCGTTATCTGGATGAAGGTCAACCCGGTCAGGATTGCAGTCAGCGCCCTTTAAATGAAGCCTTTGTACTGAATCAACCCCGTTATCACGAAACCTCGGTGTTGCTGGCTCGCCAGAACTTTGGCTGTGGCTCCAGTCGTGAACATGCGCCCTGGGCGCTGGATGACTTCGGTATTCGCTGCGTCATTGCCCCCAGCTTTGCCGAGATTTTTTATAATAACTGTTTCAAAAATGGCCTGCTGCCTGTTGTCCTGTCTGAACAGCAGGTTGATCAACTGTTCACTCTGGTGGCAAACAATGAAGGCTATCAGTTAACCATTGATCTGAAACGACAGGTTGTGGTGCTGGAAGATGGTCAGGAAATGTCGTTTACAGTGGATGAATTTCGCCGTGACTGTCTGCTGCGTGGATTGGACGACATTGGTTTAACGTTGCAGGAAAGTGATGCCATTAAGGCGTTTGAGCAAAAACATAATGAATCGCAGCCGTGGCTGTTTGCTTAGGATGTTTGGCTGTTAGCTGTTAGCTGTTGGCTGTTGGCTGTTGGTTATTGGTTATTGGTTGTTGGGAGAGAAGAATAATGAGTCGTCAGATTTTATGTCTGCCCGGTGATGGTATTGGCCCTGAAATTGTGACAGAAGCACTGAAAGTGCTGGAGGCTGTCAAACAACGTTTCAATTTGGATATTGAAGTCAGCCACGGTCTGGTGGGCGGTGCTGCTATTGATGCAGAAGGTACGCCTCTGCCCGCTGAAACTCTGAAGCAGGCAAAGCAGTCCGATGCCATTCTGTTTGGTGCCGTAGGTGGTCCGAAATGGGATGATCTGCCTATGACCAACCGCCCGGAGAAAGGTTTGCTGGGGTTGCGTTCAGAGCTGGACCTGTTCGCCAACCTGCGGCCAGCTATTCTGTTTCCGCAACTGGCAGAGGCTTCGAGCCTGAAAGCGGAGCTGGTGGCGGGGCTGGATATTTTGATTGTCCGGGAGCTGACCGGCGGTATTTATTTTGGTGAGCCCCGTGGTGTCCGGACTCTGGATAATGGTGAGCGGGAAGGGTATAACACCTACGTTTATCGTGAGTCCGAGATCAAGCGTATTGCTAAAGTAGCGTTTGAAGCGGCGCAGAAGCGCAATGGACGACTCTGTTCGGTTGATAAGTCCAATGTTCTGGAAGTAACGGCGCTCTGGCGTGAGCTGGTGTCCGGCATGGCCGATGATTACAGGGATGTTGAGCTGAGCCATATGTATGTGGATAACGCCACCATGCAGCTGGTGCGCCAGCCAAAGCAGTTTGACGTGATTGTAACGGGCAATATGTTTGGCGATATCCTCAGCGACTGCGCCGCCATGTTAACGGGTTCTATCGGTATGCTGCCGTCTGCCTCGCTGAATGAAAAAAATCAAGGCATGTATGAACCCGTACACGGTTCTGCCCCTGATATTGCCGGACAGGGTAAGGCGAATCCTCTGGCGCAGATACTGTCGCTGGCGATGCTGCTGCGTTATTCTCTGGGCGAAACTGCGGCTGCGGATGCCATTGAGCAGGCTGTAGGCGATGTGCTGGATCAGGGATTGCGGACAGGGGATATAGCATCGGAAGGCTGTCGTCTGGTCAGTACGGCGCAAATGGGTGATGCAGTGGTTAATTACCTGCAGCGAGACTGACTATTAGTGAATCATAGTAATGATTCATGGTAGTGATTCAAGGAGAGTAGTATGAAAAAGGTAGGACTTGTCGGCTGGCGGGGCATGGTTGGCTCTGTGTTGATGGAGCGCATGCTCGAAGAGAATGATTTTGCCAGTATTGATCCGGTGTTTTTCACCACCTCACAACATGGACAGCCGGGCCCGGATGTCGGTAAACCGGTGCAGCCGTTGCAGGATGCCTTCTCCATCGACGCATTACGGGAGATGGACATTATTATTTCCTGTCAGGGGGGCGACTATACCAGCAAAGTGTTTCAGCCTTTGCGTAACAGTGGCTGGGACGGCTACTGGGTTGATGCCGCGTCTTCACTGCGAATGAATGACGACAGTGTTATCGTTCTGGACCCGGTTAACCGCCATGTGGTGGATCAGGCTCTGGAATCGGGTGTGAAAAACTATATTGGTGGTAACTGCACCGTCAGCCTGATGTTAATGGCTGTAGGCGGGCTGTTCCGTGAAGGGCTGGTACGCTGGATCAGTGCCATGACGTACCAGGCAGCCAGTGGAGCCGGTGCGCGCAATATGCGTGAGCTGATCAACCAGATGGGCTGCATTCGTGACAATGTTGCCAGTGAACTGGCAGACCCTGCCAGCGCTATTCTCGATATCGACCGCAAAACCTCGGACCTGCTGCGCAGTAGTGATCTGCCTCAGAGTGAATTTGGTGTGCCACTGGCAGGAAGTCTGATCCCTTATATTGATAAACAGCTGGAGAATGGCCAGAGCCGGGAAGAGTGGAAGGCGCAGTCGGAAACCAACAAAATTCTGGGTTTATACAACGGTGGCATTATTCCCATTGATGGCGTGTGTGTTCGCATTGGAGCCATGCGCTGCCACAGTCAGGCACTGACCCTGAAACTGAACCGGGATATCCCGATCGCTGATATTGAAAGCATTATTGCTGAATCAAACGACTGGGTATCGGTTGTGCCCAATGACCGTGAAGCGACCATGCAACAGCTGACGCCTGCATCGGTGACGGGCAAGCTGGATATTCCGGTAGGCCGTTTGCGCAAGCTGAATATGGGCAATCAGTATCTGTCAGCCTTTACCGTGGGTGACCAACTGTTGTGGGGGGCTGCTGAGCCTCTACGGCGGATGTTGAATATTCTTACCTGACGATGTTGTACTTATACCAATGGCTGCCGGTGTAAACGGCAGCCTTCTTTTTTTAGTACGGGTCAGCATTAAAATTCATAAGAAACAAGGAGCGGGGTGAGATCTATCAGCACCGGTAGTCTCTGGCAGAGAGCATTTTGAACAGAACGCACTTTGCGTTAGTTGCCTGATTTTGCCTCTTGAGTGGCAAATTTAGAAAGTTCGGGCATGGGCGGCATCAGGATTATTTCAATCAGCTTGTAGTGCTGACCGATATGGTGGCCTTGTTCTATGGAATTCGGGTTAGGGGTCAAACTGATTCCTCTGGAATAATAATTGCTGTCTCTCCTGAAGTTCTTATAATGGGGTTTTGCAAAACGTGCGGTTCCTCCGGAAGTAAACCTGACCTTAATTGCTTCTGCCGGAAATGGTATCCAGGAAGTTATGTTAATATCGTAAGTTTTACCGGCAAACCATTCTGAACGGGTTAAAGTCATCGTCACTTTAGTTTCGGGGACTGAGACAAGGGACAGATCGCTATTGATTCTGGGAAAATATGGATCCATTATGTGCGGTTCAGGTAACCCCATGTCTTTCCCTTCCTTTTTCATTTTGTTGTCTGTGTTTTGTGCTAGCCGATTGACTTGCATGCGAAGGGGGATCAGGGTGTTTTCTACAGATTTTTTTTTAGCGAGGTGGCGGGCAGCAGCGTAACCTAATTTTGTGTCTGTGAACAGCTCAAGCGGGTTGTCGCTTTCAAATATGCTGAATCTATAGACTGTCTCTTTTGAATTGCTTTTATCTTTTCTCTTTTTTAATTCGCTGGAGCGAAAGGGTACGTATAAAATTTCACCGGTACTCATCAACTTTACTTTAATAGCCCCAGCCAACTGGAGCCCATCTAACTGATCCATCGAATAGCCTGCGGCTGGGTTATCCAAAATTGCTTTATTAACACAGAAGTTACGATAATCTTTACCCTGGTTGTTCATGAAGGTGGAGAGATTATATCCTTCGTGTTCAGAAGTATCTGAGCTTGATACACGACTCTCAAAGGTTTCTTTTGTCTGGCAGTTATCCGAAATTTGTTTATTTACATATTGTTCTCCGCAAATCAAGTTTACTTCAGGGCTGCACAAATCTTTGTTTAAAGGGTTTTCCGTTGAGGGTTGCGCTGTTGTGGTGAGAGGGTCAACAGTACGGGGTGTTACCCCTGCAAACAGGGCTGAGGACAGGGATAATCCGGCGCAGAAGGATAATGCATTCAGAGAAATGAAACGAAATTCTGGTTTGTACTTCATGATAAACGCTACCTTGGAAAGGGTATCTGAAAGGTTAAGGGCAATGAATTTTTTTGCCAATGATTTTCGGAAATAACACGGTGCTAATTATTTGTCGTTTTAGCATATTTCCATGTTGAGCCTTTTTATAAACTGTGTGCCCCTGCCTGTGCGGAGATGACAATGGAATGTTCCTGATAAAAAGAGTCAGGGGTTAAGGGGTAAGGAAACCCCCTTTGACGTTCCCATCATTTTTTCCATAAATCCAACAGCGTTGTTTGCTTCTCTATTTTGGAACTTGATATAGATAGCAAGAGCGCTGATAGCAATAATGGGAAAGGCAATAGCAACTCCGTAGCCCCAGGCTGGAAATCCGTCTGAGCTATTGCCAGGGGGTACTTCCTGATTGTTAAGATTTATTTCCATTATGTTGACAGTCTGAAGTGATCCAGACTCACCTGACTGATAGGACAGGTACATTTTACGATCCGCTATTATCATCCCACTGAAAAGTATATTTGAAAGCTCCAGGTTTTTGTTCATGCGATAAACTTCCTTGGTATCGTCATAGGTGGTGGTAAAAATATCGCCTTTTTGACCGTATTTTACGACGTGAAGGTGTTGTCCGTCGGGATAAAGTTTTATCTCCGCCGGGGTATCCGGGGTATCGAAGTCACCTGAATAATTATGCAGGGCTTCATCAATAACGAATGAACCGTCTGTTTGTCCGTTGGAGGGATCAAACCTGCGGACAGACAACTGGTCTCCGTGGCGGGTAATGGTAGCCATATAGACCCAGCCTCTGTGAACCGCTGTAGCAGCCTCGTGGCTGTGGAAGTTGTCAGGAGTGATTGCGTTAACCTCACCATTAATACCAAAAGGATAGTGACGTGACAGCGTTGAACTACTGTACTGCCGTAAAAATGCTGCTCCTGTCGTTTTTTCAATACCGGCGATGTAAAGCAGCTGGTTGTCTGGTGATACAGACAAGCTCCTGGCAGAGTCCTTATCGCTTAAGAGGTCAGCCAGTGAGTGGTACTTTTTCTTCTTTTCAGAAAAGCGGCCGATAAAAAAGTTCGAAGCAGAGTGGCCGGAAAAGAACAGCATCCCATTATTGCCAGTCATTCGGTTTATCTCAGAACGACTGTCCTGCAGATAGTCCATTATATAATCTGGTTTTTCATTACTATTCCCGGGTGCCTCTTTTTCAGACGCTCTGTTTTCAGGCAGGGACAGGCTAAGTAACAGTGGCTTTTGACCCGGTTTATTTGCGACTAAGTGTATATGGCGATTAGTGCTGTTACCCATAAGTAAGCTGTCGCCGATAAAGTGCCAGCCAGCTATGTCGGGCAGTGGATAAGTTATTTTACCGCAGTTTCCGAATCCCTTATCAAGCACAGTACTTCTGTATCGTGCCACTGTCAGGGTGCTGGAATCTGAAGATGGGCGGATAACCACATACAGCTGATGGTTTGTAAAGTCATAGGCCTGAGCTAATGGTATTCCTTCCGGTGCGGGACAGCCTTCCGTAAAGGGTTGAGTGCCGGAGGATGGACTGGCGGTAGAGGGTGCAGTGGTTGATGATGTTAGTAAGTTTTCCGCTGAGCAGGCAAAACCACCCTGTCCACAATGGATCCCGATTTGAATAGCCTGTTGTCTGGGAACGCCGCTTAAAAATGGCCGTGATCCGTTAAGAACATTCCATACGACTAAATTCAGCAGAGAGGCATTGGCTACTCCGCCAGGGATTGCAAACTGTTTCAGGGCGACGGGAAAAGTAAAGTCGCTATTTTGAGCATTACTTATGCGCAAGAGATCCTGATAATTGGCATTAATGCTTCTGAGCATTGGAAATGGTTTCTCCGGATCACTGCTCCAGAGATTTTTGTCGAGTCCCTGGGGGTTGGGCTGTGTTTTGTTCTGTGGCACTTCCTTCAGTTTGGGCGGAGTCGTGTGGTTGGAATTTTCATTGATTATAATCCGACCTGTTTGCAAATTGTTACGCTGTCGGATTTCATTACCTCCTACTGTGCCGTGGTAGAAATAAACAAGATGGCCTGCAATGATATCTGCCGTGTTCAGATTATTCTCTGCGGTAAGGTTTGACCCATAGGAGACTATGCCACCCACGCCCCCTACGCCGACAGGCTTTTTTGAATAAAGGTTATAGGTAATTTTCCCATTGTTCATGTTTTGCCTGACGGGGTTGTTTGACGCCTGACCAACGATGCCTCCGGTAAAGGCGCCCCCTTCGCCAATATGTAACACGCCCGCGTTAACATTTCTGTCAACGGAACAGCTGTTTTCAACCAGTCCGGCTATACCACCTAAAGTGCTCAGCCAGACCTCTGAGAGCTGTAATGAACCGCTATTGAGATTGCTGGTTATGGTTGACGCACCCTTTGCACATCCTACTATTCCGCCATAATCCGATGAACTGACTGGAGACATTGATGTGATTGCCCCGGTATGAAGGTTGTTCTTCGCTGAAGAGTGTCCGGACAGCTTCCCTGCAATGCCGCCTGAGCTGGATGAATAAACCGCGCCTGTGACTTTTCCTGTATACAAGTTGCCCAGGACACTTGAATGTGCCAGAACAGAAGCCGCTATTCCACCGCTGAAACTATCGCGCCCCTTTGTATAGACTGCTCCGGTCGCCAGGTTGTCCGTTATCGTGGAATAATGACTGGCTATTCCCACAATGCCAGCGGCATGGGCGCTATTACCAGTAGTGCCTGTTTTTCCTGAATGGTTAATCACCTCTTTGACGGTCGTGTTTTTTACCATGCCCGCAACGGCTCCCACTGCAGCTGACCGGCCGGTCTCCTCAATGACAGGCCTGTCAATAATCAACCGTTCGACCTGGCTATTAACGAGATAACCAAACAGCCCTGAAAAAGCGTTATTCAGTTTGCCGGTTATTTTCAGGCCGCTGATTATTTTGTAATTGCCTTTTAATTTAACTGAAAATGGAGCGGACTCATTTCCTACGGGTTTCCACTGGTCGAATTCGCTCAGGTCGATGGATTCTGTCAGGTAGTAGGAGCCGGGAACCGGGTGGTCAGCATTGATGTATTGGATGAAATTGTTGTGATTCAAAGGAATGCTTTTTTCTGCCTGTAAGTGCAGGCTAATTGTGCTCGCATATATCAAACTGAAAGAGACTGCGAATCTCATTGTACAGTGTTTGAGTTTTTTTGCTGCGAGCATTTTGTCCGAACCTTCAGGCAGAAGCCGCCCGAAAGACTAGACGTTATGAATTTTTTTCCCAATGATATTCGGAAATAACGAGGCGTGGAGTATCTGTAATTCAGAAATATTTTCATACTGACATTTTTGCATTCAGCCTTGCTGATGTTGTGCCAGGCACAACCGGTGGCACGACTTTTCGGATGGCTTCTGATACATTGCGCGGCACTGAACGATTAGCACGTAATAGAGAGAAAGCATGAACAAACTGTTCGATGTAGTGGTGTATGATGCGGGTAGCCTGAATGGTGAAGCCCTGCTGACCCTGCTGAATGAACGTGTGTTTCCGGTAGGGAACCTGTATGCCATTGCCGAAAGTCCGGAGCCTGATGCGGTCGTGAGCTTTCAGGATCAGGATGTCGATGTGCTCAAAGCAGAAGGTTTTGAATTTGTCGATGCCGACCTGCTGATTCTGCCCGCGGGTTGTAAAGCTTCTGATGAACTGATCAGCAGGGCAACAGAGTCCGGGTGCCTGGTTATTGATGGGCGTTTGGGCAGCCAGGCCGGGCCGCTGATGATGCCGGGGATCAATGAAGACCAGCTGGACAGTGCCAGAGACAATAAGGTGGTGGTTGTGCCATCCAGCCCGGCAGCGCTGATGCTGCCGGTTCTTAAGCCTCTGGAAGAAGCGCTGGGCATTGACTCGGTCAGTGTCACGGTGTGCCAGTCGGTATCGAACCTGGGTAATGACGGCATTAATGAACTGCGCAAACAGACCATTGAACTGTTAAACGGTAAGCCGGTTTCCGGTGGTCGCATGGCGTTTAACCTGTTGCCGCAGGTAGGAGATCTGAACAGCCAGGGTATATCTTCCCAGGAACAGGGTCTTATTAATGAACTGTTAGAGGGGCTCGGCAGTGAAGACGTGCGGATTAATCCAACCTGCGTCCGGGTTCCGGTGTTTTTTGGAGATAGTCTGTCGATTCAGCTGGAACTGGACAGGCCGTTCGATGCCGCCACCGTCAGAGAGTTGCTTACGGGTCTTCAGGGGGTAGAGTTAACGACAGAGGATGACCATCCAACCGTTGAAACCGTTGCCGGAAACGACAGCATTGTGGTGGGAAGAATTCGCCAACAGACGGCATTTGCCGGGCAACTGGCATTGTGGCTGGTAGCCGACCCGATAAGACGTGCAGCGATAAACGCCATTGACATGGCCGAAATATTGCTAAAAGACTTTTTAAAATGATAACTTAGCTTTAATCAGTCAAGCTCCCTTATTGTGCTGGTTTGCCTTATTGTGCTGGCTTGAAAGGGGTACAATAAAGTCAGGCTGTGGTTTTCGTTCTGTTTGCCGACGAAAACTACATCTGTTGTAAACCGCCATGAGTATGAAAATGGCATCTGCATGGTCAAAGGGGCTGGTGGCGTTCCGGGAAAGAGATTGAGTGTTATCTGCTGGCTTTCCCGGCAAAAAACAACAAGGATTTATGATGAGACTACAGAAGCTTGCAGTAGCTATAGCTATAACAGGGGCTTTGAGCCCGGGTTTGGCTAATGCACTGGGTTTAGGAGAAGTGACCATGAATTCGTCACTGAACCAGCCTCTGGACGCTGAAATAGAGCTACTGCAACTCAGGGATCTCACCCGCAACGAAATTCTGCCAAACCTTGCCAGCCGCACTGATTTTCAAAGGGCTGGTATCGACCGGCCTTTCTCTCTGTCCAGCCTCAATTTTAAAACCATGATGCGTAAAGACGGTACCGGGTACATTCATGTGACCAGTGCCGATGCCGTTCGTGAACCCTTTCTTAATTTTTTGATGGAAGTTCACTGGCCCAGCGGCAGGCTGCTCAGGGAGTATACCCTGTTGCTCGACCCGCCCTCATTCAGTGAGCAACCGGCACAGCCTGTCCGTCCACCGACGACCTGGCCTTACGGGGCGCGACCACAAATCCAGCAGCCAAACCCTTATGTTGAGCCCCACAACAGGCGTACCGATGAATACCTGCCTGCGCCGGAACGGGCTTTACAGCCAGAAATTCGCCCCATCACTGACCGGTCGTCTGGCAGCGCTCGACAGACGACACAGGATGATACGACCACCGGTTCAACCGTAAGAAGCTATAAGGTTCAGCCAAACGACAATCTGTGGAGTATTGCCCGTGCTGTCAGGCCATCGGGAGAGTTGTCGGTTCAGCAGACCATGATCGCTATTCAGCGCAATAATCCCAATGCTTTTATGCGGAAAAATATTAATGAACTGAAGAAAGGACAGGTGCTGCGTATCCCGACTCAGGACGATATTTTGTCCATGAGTTACCAGGACTCCGTCGCTGAAGTGGCAAAGCAGAATCGTGAGTGGCAGGCACGCCTGGAGCAACTGGATGCCAGTCGTCGTTCAAAGGCTGATTTGTCGGGTACTGGCACAGTAGCAGATGGTCGTTTAACCATTGTGGGTTCGGATAATGCGGCCGGATCGGGTCAGGATATGGGCGGGGGCAGTGGTAGCGCTGACTCTGGTGCGATACAGAACGATCTCAGTAGAACCCTGGAAAAAGTGGATGAACTGAGTCGTGAAAACGATGAACTGAGAAGTCGCCTGAAAGACCTGGATGAACAAATTGCTACCCTGAAACGGCTGATTACTCTGAAAGACGACCAGATGGCGGCCTTGCAGTCTTCAGGTAAAGAGCCTTCAGGTAATGAGTCTTTAAGTAAAGAGCCTTCAGATAAAGAATCTCAAGCCAGGCCTGAGCCTGCACCTGAACCGAAGCCGATGGCTCCCTCGAAGGAAGAGGACTTCCTGATGGGTATTCCATTGTTCTGGATTCTGGGAGCCTTGATACCCGTTAGTCTGGCCGGTGCCTTCCTGGCGTATCGTCGTCGTAAGAAGTCTCAGGATGAAGACGATTTTGATATGGCTGGTGACGATTCGGAAGCATTGCCGGTTATGGGCGATGACCTTTTAGTCGATGATCAGGAGTTGCAACTGGATGAGACTCTGGAGATCGACGAAGAAGCTTTGGCTGAACAAGAGCTTGAAGGAGAACCTGAAGAAGAGCCAGAGGAGACGGTTCAGCAGACCCAGGATGCGCTCAGTGAAGCAGATATTTATATTGCTTATGGTCGTTTCCCTCAGGCGGCAGAGCTGTTGAGTAAATCGATTGTGGCCGAGCCAGAGCGTACGGATTTACGTTTGAAACTGTTAGAAGTTCATGCCGAAGCTAATGATCTGGATAGTTTTAAAACTGCGTTAATTGAGCTGGAAGCGCTTGGTAATGAAGACGCCAACCGGCAGGCTGATGTCTTTAAGGCCCGGTTCTCCAGCGATGCCTTTATGCAGGAAGGGGACGATACGGTTGTTAATGATCTGGGTGATGTTGACCTGAGTGACGAAGTGCCTGACCTGGGTCAGGAGGTCGATAGTGAGCTGGAGTTTGATCCTGACGAGCTGGATAGTGAAGGGCCGGGTGATGACCTGGAATTCGACTTTAGTGAAGAAGATGAAGAGCTTCCCGACCTTGATCTTGAAGATTTGGATCTGGTTGATGAACCTGATGTTGAAGGTGCCGGTGGTCAGGATGATGAAGCCGTAGATGACCTTGATCTTGGCTTTGCCCCTGACCCTGACTTTGAAAAAGAGAGTGCTGGCGACAGTGCGATTTCGGACAGTATGGCTGATTTCGAGGCCGCGCTGGGTGAAGGCGACGATCTGGACTTCCTTTCCGATGAAGATGAAGTCTCCACCAAGCTTGATCTGGCCAGGGCTTATATGGATATGGGGGACAAGGAAGGTGCCCGTGAGATTCTGCAGGAAGTAGTGGACAGTGGTAACGATGAGCAGAAAGAGGAAGCTCAGGATCTGATTCAGGGACTGGGTGATTAGAAATTAATAAAGAATAGAACTATTTCCAATGTTTACAATCTAATGCCTATGAGAAAAAGCTGTTCCTGCCAATTACTCCAATAAAGCAGGTAACGAAACATGGATAGTTTGTATGAACCCCGTAGTAAACATCGGAAATACAGGAGCAATAGCAGGCCAGAACCCTGTCAACAGTGATGACACCGGTTCTGGCTTTGTGTCTGATAAGTGTGAACAGGGCAATGCCCACGATACCCCCCGGTTGTTTGTTGACACTCCTGTTTTAAGTCGCAAGATCAATCATATTGGTGAGTTTGAAGCAACGTTATCTGAACTCCAGCAACGGGCAGATTATTATTCAGAAAAACGACAAATAGCCAGAGTCAGAATAAACCTGGATAAAGACAACGATTCCCTGTTCGCTGAAATCAGGCCTGAAGCAGAACGTCTTTATGGCAGTCAGGCGCACCTTTTTTATCCAGACCCTCCGAGTATCAGCCTGATGAAAGATTTCCTGAAAACAAGTCAACAAATAAACATGTTGTCGAGGGATATTAACAGCTTTTTCAAAACACTGGCTTCTCGTAAATTGGCTGTGCATGAATTACTGAAAACGAAAAAATCCGAAACAGGTGTTGCTTCAACGGATAGTGAAAAGACGGTCAACGCTCAAAAAAGGCCACTTATTGATAGTTCAGATACTGAAATGCCACCCCGAAAAGTGAAAAAAAAATGACATTGCCACTTTCAACGCAAGCAGCGCTTCCGAAACCAGTGAAACAAAATCAATGCTATCAAAGGAAATAGGAGAGCTATCGTCACTCAAATACAGAGCAAAAAACATTGATGAGCCCCGATTAAGTCGAACGCAATTCGATTTATTTAAACGTAGAATAAACGATTTCTCGGAATGGGTTCACGTTCGCCCCTCTCCGGCAGCTGAGTTACCGGAAGGGCTGACCGCCACCGCTGAAGGTTGTAAGAGAATCTATGATTTCTACCGTTTCACAAATTCTTCTGAGCACCCGTTTGATACGCGGGAAACTACTAAAGCACAGTGTTTTAGAAAATTCGATCGTAAAAACATTGCCATTTTGGAAGCTACAAAAAGTGATACAGACTCGTCCCCCTTATTTCTAAACTTTGCCGTCAGTGGAGAAAATACCGTGGGTGTTAAGGTGCGGGAAGACTCAGTCCTCCAGGCTATAGAGTGTCGAAAGAATGGCGGCACTAGTTTTAACCGCAGGTTTGACGCAGAGTTCAAACTGGCGAATTGCCTTGCTTCCACCATTGAAAACAAGGCTGGTTACACAGGAACGATTAACCTCTGGTCCATGAAGGAGCTGTGTGAATCCTGTGACAACGTGGTTAACGTACAGCTGCCAGGGCTACTCCCCGGGGCCACTATCAATGTGATTACTGGATCAGACGAAAAAACTGAATCCCGGGAATGATCATCAATGGCGGGGCTTACGCATGGATGACTCCTGCGAATGTTGGTGTCGGTAAATCCGGTTTGCAAATTGCAGCGACTGTTATTACATTCGCTGTTTTTGTATTTAAGTAGAGTGTTCATGCCTCGTTTCGCAGCCAGTGTTCAATACGACGGTTCCCATTATCATGGCTGGCAAAGCCTGAAAAGCGGTTTGCCAACTGTTCAGGCGGCAGTTGAAGCCGCACTCTCCAAAGTCGCTAACCACCCTGTTTCGGTGGTGTGTGCTGGTCGTACCGATGCCGGTGTTCACGGCTCCAATCAGATTATTCATTTTGAGTCTGATTCTGTTCGCAGCGAACGGGGTTGGGCTTATGGCTCAAATACCCACCTTCCGGATGATGTGGCCATTAACTGGGTGATGCCCGTCTGTGATGAGTTTCATGCGCGTTTTTCAGCACAATGGCGTCGCTATCGTTACGTGATTTACAACTATCCGATTCGTCCTGCCCACCTGCCTAAAGGTGTCACCTGGAATTATCGCCCACTGGACGTAAAGCGTATGCAGGCTGCCGCCCAACATCTGGTTGGAGAGCATGATTTTACCTCTTATCGTGCGGTTCAGTGCCAGGCAAAGAATCCGGTTCGTACCATTACGCGGTTGAATGTGACACGGCATGGTCACTTGATTGTGCTGGATATTCAGGCCAATGCCTTTCTACACCATATGGTGCGGAATCTTGCTGGCGTACTGATGACCATTGGTTCCGGTAAGCATGAACCTGACTGGGCTAAGACCGTACTGGAGGCCAGAGACAGAACTGAAGGCGGTGTCACTGCGCCACCCTTTGGTTTGTACTTTGTGGATGTGGGGTATCCGGAAACATTCGGGTTGCCAGCCAGTGAGCCTAATCCGCACTTTGTTGCGCCTCTGTTGCCCTGGCCTTAGGGGCGCAGCATTCAATAACTTACCGGGCTTTTGGCTGTTGGCTTTTGGCTATTAGCTGCTCATACAGCCAACCGCCAAAAGCCAACAGCGGTATATTATGTTCTGCTGCTTCCCTTAGGGAGCATACTGCTCTTAAGGAAGTAGCACTGTAGAATATACCAGTGCTCCGTCATTCCCGGCGAAAGCGGTAATCTACCACGAATAGTGAGTCCCCTCCCTCGCGGGGGTGACGATGGGGTGTTTTTCTGTGCCACTTCCTTTATTGCGATGAAGAATTACGGGGATCAGTCTCTGCCCGGGGCTGAGTAGTTGCAATAAATTTTCCATCCAATTGTTTGACCATGATTGTCTCTGTTGACTTAGTTAAATTAGTAACCACTTGAACCGGTGGCCTTTCTTTATCAGGTGACCCGATATAGCTTACGCTGGTTGTTGCGGAGGAGCCCGGGCCAGAGTTAAAAGAGTGTGTTGTTGTGACTACTCCGGCGGACGCGTGAGTGGATACGGTTATATCAGGCGTATTCGGGGCTGAGTGATGCCGTGTTATGTGTTTCTTGAGTCCATGTTGTCCTACATAACCAGCTCCACAGGTTGGGCAACGAAACTTTTGTCCTGTATGGGTTTGCGTGTGTCTACTTAAATTGTCCTTCCGATTAAATGCTTTTTCACAGACATTACAGCTATATGGCTTTAAATCTGTATGGGTTTTCATGTGCTGGGCTAAATTAGACGACTGGGAACAATCTTTTCCACAGACATCACATCTAAATGGCTTTACGCCTGTATGGGTTCGCATGTGTTTGGTTAAACTAGACTGCTCGGCAAAACCTTTTTCACAGACTTTACATCTAAATGGCTTTTCGCCTGTATGGGTTCGCAAGTGGTTGATGAGTATCGTGCGGCTCCGACACTCCTTGCCACATGTTGTACATTTTACACTTGGCATGCCAGAACCTCTTTTGCTGCCATTAATGTTCCGGGTTCAAATCATAAGTCTGTTTCTGGAATTCATTAATATAGGGAAATACGCAGTGAATTATAGTGCTTTCTGTGCTGCTTCACACATCGCGGCAGCGACTGATCGTCGTGTTATTGCAAGCGTCCACTGGAAGTCCTGAACTCAGGTCATTGGGCTCCGACTTTAGCCCCCTGAATTCTCTGGCCTGCAGGTTCGTTTGGTTTTTGGACGGGAACTGGCTGTTAGCTGCTGGTTGGATCTTCATTGCAGACAAAGAAGTTTGGTTTCTGCTACTATCGATTTTCTTTACGCATCTGCAGTAAGGCAATGTCTTTGGATTCTAGCGCATTAACCAAACAGACCTCTCTGGCTAACAAGATTCATAAAACCCGAATAAAGGTGTGTGGCATTACCTCGGTTGAGGATGCATTAGCCGCTGTTGATGCAGGTGCGGATGCCATTGGTCTGGTGTTTTACGATAAAAGCCCCAGATGTGTCAGCATCGGTCAGGCTCGTGATATTGCGGCCTGTGTGCCACCGTTTGTATCGGTGGTGGGGCTGTTTGTTGATGCGGATGATGAATTTATGCAGGCCGCACTGGAGCAAGTGCCTCTGACCTTGCTGCAGTTTCATGGCAATGAGTCAGACCGCTGGTGCCAACGTTGGAACCGGCAGTATATTAAGGCTTTGCGGGTGCGTCCGGAAATGTCTGTCAAACAGGCTGTCGCGCAATACCCCGGTGCCAGTGGGGTATTGCTGGATGCTTATCGTAAAGGTGTTCCGGGAGGAACCGGGGAGTCGTTTGACTGGCGTTTAATCCCCGATTCTCTGGAAAAACCAGTCATTCTGGCTGGTGGGCTGGACGCAACCAATGTTGCCGAAGCCATTAAAAGGGTTTCGCCGTTCGCGGTTGATGTCAGCAGTGGTGTTGAACTGGAACCCGGAGTGAAAAATCACGACGCTATCAGAGCCTTTGTCAGGGCGGTCGTGAATGAGAGCAGCTAATAGTAGCAGGTAGAAAATGTCGGATAAGCGCAAGTCTCAAAAGACTCTTGATAATGAAGCGTACCAGCAGCCGGATAACAGTGGTCATTTCGGTCAGTTCGGTGGTCGCTATGTTGCAGAAACCCTGACCAATGCTTTGCAGGAACTGGAAGCAACGTATCGGGAGCTTTGGCGCGATCCACAATTTCAGGCAGATTTTGACCACGATCTGGCTCACTTTGTTGGTCGCCCGTCGCCTTTGTATCATGCTGAGCGCTGGTCAGAGAAACTGGGTGGCGCACAGATTTATCTGAAGCGTGAAGACCTGAACCATACCGGTGCCCATAAGATAAACCACGCTGTGGGTCAGGCGCTTCTGGCGAAGCATATGGGTAAAACCCGTATCATCGCTGAAACCGGTGCTGGTCAGCACGGGGTGGCGACCGCCACGGTGGCTGCCCGACTGGGGCTGGAATGCGTTGTTTATATGGGCGCGAAGGATGTTGAGCGTCAGGCTCTGAACGTGTATCGCATGAAACTGCTGGGCGCAACGGTGGTGCCGGTAACCAGCGGTTCCCAGACTTTGAAAGATGCCATTAATGAAGCGCTCAGGGACTGGGTCGCCCGTCCTGAAGAAACTTTCTATATTCTTGGAACGGTTTGCGGACCTCACCCTTATCCGGAAATGGTGCGTGATTTTCAGAGTATTATTGGTCGGGAAGCCAGGCAGCAGTGTCTGGCAATGACAGGCAAACTGCCTGACGCCCTGGTGGCGTGTGTGGGCGGTGGTTCTAATGCCATGGGACTGTTCTATGAGTTTATCGACGATCAGGATGTGAAGATTTTTGGTGTTGAAGCCGGTGGTCTTGGCGTTGAGTCCGGCGAACATGCTGCCCGTATGGCTGGTGACCGTAAGGGTGTATTCCAGGGGCAGCGCAGTTTCCTGATGTGCGATGATGACGGGCAGATTACCGAAAGCTATTCTGTCTCAGCCGGTCTGGACTATCCGGGGGTTGGTCCTGAACACAGCTATCTTCGTGAGATTGGACGTGCTGAGTATGTTTATGCCACCGATGATGAAGCGCTGGCTGCTTTCCGGGGCCTGACCCGAATGGAAGGCATTATGCCTGCACTGGAAAGCTCCCACGCCCTGGCTTATGTTGAGAAGCTGGCACCCACCATGAATAAAGATCAGGTGATTATCGTTAACCTGTCCGGTCGTGGTGATAAAGACATTCATACGGTCGCAGCTATTGATGGACTGGCTCTTAATAACAAGAGCGATTTGCAGGGATAAGGAGCGGTAACCATGAGAATTAAACAGCGTTTTGCCAGACTGCAAACGGAAAATCGTAAAGCCCTGGTGCCTTATATCACGGCGGGTGATCCGGCCGGTAAAACTGTTGAGATGATGCACGAGCTGGTGAAAAGCGGTGCCGATGTGATTGAACTGGGCTTTCCGTTCTCTGATCCCGTGGCCGACGGGCCGGTTATTGCGAAAGCTCACCAGCGAGCTTTATCACACGGTGTTACATTGAATGACGTTTTTTCAATGGTAAGTCACTTCCGGGAGACCGATAATGACACTCCGGTGGTGCTGATGGGCTACCTTAACCCCATTGAAATAATGGGGTACGAGGTATTTGCTGAGAAAGCATCGGAAGCCGGTGTGGATGGTGTACTGGTCGTTGATCTGCCGCCAGAATTTGCTGACGGCCTGCTGACGCAGATTAAACCGAAAGGCATTGATATGATCAACCTGATTACACCCACCACGTCGGATGAACGAATCAAGAAAATCTGTTCAGTGGCTTCAGGCTTTATCTATTACGTATCACTGAAAGGTGTAACGGGTTCTGCCAGGCTGGATGTCGCCAGCGTGCAACAGCGTGTGACGCACATTAAACAGTTTACCGATATGCCGGTGGGTGTTGGCTTTGGTATCCGGGATGGCGAGTCGGCTGCTGCGATCAGTCAGACGGCAGACGCTGTTGTGGTCGGGTCTGTACTGGTTTCGGAACTGGCGAAGTTTGACCAGAACGGTGAAGCCTGTTTGCAGCGTGCGGGCACTCAGGTGTCTGAGATGCGCAGGGCCATGGATAACCGCTGACAACAGAGTGAATAACAAACAGCAGGTGTTCCCTGCTGTTGGGAGAGTGGCTGCCAGGCGTTGCAGCCATCCTTTCTGAAAAACAGACAGGAAGCATTAATGAGTAATTGGTTGGTCGACAAGCTGATTCCTTCACTGTCGCGCTCTTCCAGTGAGAAGCGCAGCAGTACTGTGCCTGAAGGATTGTGGCGAAAATGCGTAAAGTGTGACTCCGTACTGTATCGCCCGGAGCTGGAGCGTAACCTGGATGTTTGCCCCAAGTGTTCGCACCATATGCGTATATCTGCCCGCAAACGTCTGGATTATTTTCTGGATAAGGAAAACCGTGAAGAGCTGTTTGCAGATATTGAACCGGTCGACAAGCTGAGGTTCCGCGACTCGAAAAAATACAAAGACCGTTTGCATTCTGCACAGAAGGCCACCGGAGAGAAAGACGCGCTGGTTGTTTTTAAGGGTGAACTGGAGAGCTTGCCGGTTGTGGCCTGTGCTTTCGAATTCGCTTTTATGGGCGGTTCCATGGGGTCTGTGGTGGGTGAAAAGTTTGCCAGGGCTGCTGAGCTTGCGCTGGAATTACGTATTCCCCTGGTGTGCTTTTCTGCCAGCGGTGGGGCACGTATGCAGGAGGCGCTGTTCTCCCTGATGCAGATGGCAAAAACCAGCGCCGCGCTTGAACGTATGCGGCAGAAAGGGGTTCCTTACTTTTCGGTAATGACGGACCCGGTGTATGGTGGCGTGTCGGCTTCACTGGCCATGCTGGGCGATCTGAATATTGCTGAACCGGCGGCACTGATTGGCTTTGCCGGCCCCCGTGTTATCGAACAGACCGTTCGTGAAAAATTGCCAGAAGGTTTCCAGCGCAGTGAGTTCCTGCTGGAACATGGCGCGATTGATATGATTGTTGATCGTTCTGAAATGCGTGCAACCATTGCCCGGATCTATCGGAAGATGAGTGGCATTACATTTGTACCAGAGGCTGACAGTGCCTTTGATGAAGAAGCCCCGGGCGATATTGATGCCCTGGAGTAAACAAGACACAGTGAATTGATCCGTTACGCAGGTTGGGAAGAGCATAGCGCTTGTGCCCTTTAGGGTAACTCCCAACACGGTAACTATCTAAAACTTCTCCCTCAAATTGATATAACAGTATGGACTTTAACCGTCTCGTTGGTTTGCGAACACATCCTTCATGGCGTCTGTTGCAGGCAGACAGCGCACCACTGATCATAAGTTTCTTATACAAATCCTTTATTCTCACCAACAAACGATCCATTGCCGCAGAAACCCTGGCGACTCAGCTGGACGATTACCTGCATCATTTGCGTGAGACCACCGGGGAGAAACGCTTTCCCAGAAAAGGGCGTGACTACCTGAACGACTGGGCATCCGGGGAGCAGGGCTACTTGCGAAAATACTATCCCGCCGCCAGTGTGGGAGATGAGCCGCTGTTTGATTTGACGCCCTCCACAGAGAAAGTCATAGAGTGGATCAGCGGGTTTGAACAGAAGCAGTTTGTGGGTACTGAGTCCCGGTTGTTAACGGTGTTCCGCTTATTAAGTGAGATCGCCAGTGATACGGAGACAGACCCACAACAGCGCATTGACCGGCTGGAACAGGAAAAAGCCAAACTGGAGCAGGAAATTGCCAGCCTGAAAAGTGGTCACATAATGCCCCATGACCCGACCCGGGTGAAAGAAAAGTTCTTGCAGGCCGAGGACACTGCAAGACAGTTGTTGTCTGATTTCCGACAGGTAGAGGAAAATTTCAGGCACCTGGATCGTGATGTAAGGGAACGTATTACCACCGCCAGCAGCGGTAAAGGAAAAATGCTGGACGATATTTTCTCGGAACAGGATGCCATTACTGAATCAGATCAGGGGCGAAGTTTTAAGGCATTCTGGTCCTGGCTGATGTCCCGCGCCAGTCAGGATGAATTACAGGCGACACTGGAAAAGGTTTTGGCATTGCCGGAAGTTCAGAGCCTGCAACACGATGAACTGCTGTCCAGAATCCGTTTTCGGTTGCTGGAAGCCGGAGAGAAAGTGAACAGCACCTGCGCCCAGCTGGTTGAGCAGTTGCGACGCTATCTTGATGATCAGGCATGGCTGGAAAACCGTCGTATCATGGAGATTGTCAGGGAGATTGAGCAAAGTGCCATTGCCGTGCGGCAAAGCCCGCCAGCGGATAAACTGTTTACAACATTGTCACTCAATAAGCCTGCACTGGAAATGCCCATGTCACGAGGGTTGTTCCGGCCTGCGTCCCGCCCGGTAATCAGTGAGACGCCGGAAGAGGGTGAAGCTGATTTTGATACCACGGCTTTATACACCCAGCACTATGTGGATGAAAGAGCGTTACTGGCCCGTATCCGTTTTGCCTTGCAGTCCCGACCGCAGATCAGCCTTGCAGAGCTGGTAAAACTGCATCCCGTGGAGAAAGGATTGAGTGAAGTCGTCGCCTATCTGCACATCGCCTCAGAGTCTGACCATGCGTTAGTGGATTCTGACAGTAGTGAAGAGATCATCTGGCATGATGCACAGGGGCGTCAAAAAGAAGCCGTCATGCCTGTTGTTATATTTACACGTTGAAGGTTAAAAGGTTAAAGGTTAAAGGCTGAATTAAAAGTGAATACGAACACGCAAAGCGAGCATTCAACATCGGATGACCCGGCACTGGGTACGGTGGTGGTTAACCTGATGAAAGGTGTCGTTTATCGGGATCTTAATCCTGATGTCTGGCAGCAGCTTGAAGAACTTCATGCCAGGGTGATTGATTATGTGGCGGTAATGGGGCTGAACCTGATCGTTGATGAAGCGGAAGGGTATGCTTATTTAAAACAGGTCAGTGATGAAGAGCGCTCTGTCCCTAAACTGATCGCACGCCGACCGTTGAGTTTCCCGATCAGCCTGCTGTGTGTGCTGCTGCGCAAGAAAATGGTGGAGCAGGACGCGGGGGGTGGCGAGGCACGACTGATTTTAACCCGTGAGCAGATTGTGGAAATGATGCGGGTGTTTCTGCCAGACCGGGCTAATGAGGCACGGCTCTTTGACCAGATTGATACTTATATCAATAAAGTGGCGGAATTCGGTTTTCTGAAAAAGCTCAACACCAACCCTCCGGCCTGGGAAGTGCGTCGCATCATTAAAGCGCTGGTTGACGCAGACTGGCTGGCTGATTTCAATGAAAAGTTAAAGGTATATCGGGATCATGCAGAATCAAGCGTTTGATTTTTCATCAGACCAGTCCCGGGCGGGGTTTCGTCTGCAAGGGCTGGAAGTTCTGAACTGGGGAACCTTCCATAAAAAAATATGGACGGCAAAACCCGATGGCAATAACAGCCTGTTAACCGGTGATATTGGCTCTGGCAAGTCGACGCTGGTGGACGCCATGACCACCTTGTTAGTACCCAGTCAGAAAATCACCTACAACAAGGCAGCGGGTGCGGAGACCCGCGAGCGGAACATGACCTCTTATGTGAGAGGTTATTTTAAAAGCGCGAAAGACGACGATACGTTGTCTGCCAAAGCGGTGGCCCTGCGTGACCACAACAGTTACAGCGTACTGCTGGCACGGTTTGTTAATGAAGGCTTTGACCAGACCATAACCCTGGCCCAGGTGTTCTGGAGCCGGGACAATAACAATTCTCCGGAACGCTTTTTTATTGTGGCGCGCAAGCCACTGTCCATTAATAAACACTTCAGTAACTTTGGCAGTGATATCGCTGACCTGAAGAAAAAACTGAAGCGGGTTGAGCATTTAAAAGTCTTTGACAGTTTTTCCCAGTACCAGGCCGAGTTCCGTCGCCAGATGGGTATCGAGAACGATCAGGCCATGGATTTGCTCTATCAGACCGTGTCAATGAAGTCGGTGGGTAATCTGACCGACTTTGTCCGCAGTCATATGCTGGAAAGCACCGATGTCGGTGACAAGGTAGAAGAACTCAGTCGTCAGTTTGATAACCTGAACCGCGCCCACGAGGCGGTGTTAAAAGCCCGGCAGCAGATTGAGCTGCTACAGCCAATGGTAGACGACTGCCAGCGGTATGAAGAACTGGAAGCTGCGATACAGTCCTTCAAACAGTGCCGGGACGCGCTTTACGGTTATTTTGCCGATAAAAAAATAACGCTGCTTGACCAGCGCATCCAGCGTCGGGAGCAGGATCAGAAAAAGCTGGAGAGCCGTCTGAATGAAGTGCTGCTTTCTCTGGAAGACCTTCGGGCCAGCCTGCGGGAAACGGAGCGTTCCATCGAGCAGAATGGCGGTCAGCGACTGTCTGAGTTGAAAACCGAAATAGAGCGACTAAGCCGGGAAAAAGATCGTCTGGTCAAAAGCAGCGATGACTATCTGGCCTTGTGCCGTCATCTGGATATGCCGGAACCTACAGACGACAATGTGTTTTTTGCGAATCGTGAAGAAGCGGCAGAAAGTCAGGATCGTCTGGAAAAGCAGCAGGCTGAATTACAAAACGAGCAGGTTGAGCAGGCGGTCAGTTTAAAACAGTTGCGGGATGAGCATAAGACCTTAAGTAGTGAAATCGACTCGCTGAAAGGTCGTAAATCCAATATCCCCAGCCGGAATCTGTCTATTCGGGAAGCCCTGTGCAGCAGTCTCAATTTATCGGAAGACACACTGCCTTTCGCTGGTGAGCTGCTTCAGGTGCGTGAGGAGGAAAAACAGTGGGAGGGTGCGGTAGAACGGCTACTGCACAACTTTGCCCTGAGTCTGCTGGTGCCTGAGGAACATTATGACACTGTGGCTCGCTATGTGAACCAGACTCACCTGAAAGGACGGCTGGTATACTACCGTGTCCGTACACCAGCAAAGCACCCCCATAATTCAGTTGATAAACGCTCTCTCTGCCGGAAACTGTCTATAAAAACCGACAGTGGTTTTTACAGCTGGCTGGAACATGAGCTGCTGCAACGGTTTGACTACATTTGCTGTAACAGTCTGGACGAATTCCGCAAGGAATCACGCTGCATAACCGCCACCGGGCAGATAAAAAGCAGTGGCAGCCGTCACGAGAAAGATGACCGTTATCGTATTGATGACCGGTCACGGTTTGTGCTGGGCTGGAGTAACCGGGAAAAGATACTGGCGCTGGAAACCCGCCGGAACCTGCTGGAAAAAGACATTCAGGCTGCTGCTGGCGTGCAGACTGAATTTACCAGAAAGCTTAAAAAGCTCGCCGACAGTCAGGTCAAGCTGAAACTGTTATTAAATTTTCAGTCCTTTGGCGATATTAACTGGCAGCCGCTGGCTCTGAGCATTCAATCCCTGGAAGCGGAGAAGAAAGAACTGGAAGCCGGTTCGGATATTCTCAAGACCCTGCGGGAACGGCTGGTGAGTACTGAAGTGCAGATTCAGGAAAGGGAAGACCTGGAAAGAAAGCTTATCAGGGAGTCGGGTGCTGCTGTTGAAAAACTGAAGCAGGACCATTCCCTCAGGAAACAGGCAGAACAGCAACTGAATGATGTGTCCGATGAACTAAAAGCCAGCAGCTTTGAAACCCTTGTTGAGCTTGAAGAAGAGGCCCTGGAAGGCAAGAAAATCACCATAGAGAATTGTGACAGCAGTCAGGTCGCTGTGCGGAAATGGTTGCAGGATCGTCTGGACAGCAAGGAACGCAGTGCAAGAAACCTGTCGTCGAATATCACTGGGCAGATGGCTGACTATAAAAACGCCTACCCCAATGAAACCAGGGAAGTAGACGCTTCCATGGCGTCAGCCGGTGAGTTCGGTGAGATGCTGAGAACGTTGACGGGTGAGGATTTGCCACGCCATGAAGAACGCTTCAAGCAGATGCTGAATGAAGGCACCATTAATAACATGGCAATGTTCCAGAACTGGCTCGATCAGCAGCAGCAAACCATTAAGGACAAGATTGAGACCATTAACCGTTCGCTGTCCACCATTGATTACAGTGAAGGAACCTATATCCGGCTGGTGGCGGATAATCACCGGGACGCTGAGATCAACCAGTTCAAAATAGACATGCGGAACTGTCTCGATAGCACCTTAACCACCGATAACACGGAAACCTATGCAGAAAACAAGTTTGTTCAGGTAAAGACTATTATCGAGCGTTTCAATGGCAGGGAAGGGCAGACCGAGCTGGATAAACGCTGGACTAAAAAAGTCACCGATGTCCGTAACTGGTTTTTGTTCAATGCTTCTGAGCGTTACCGTGAAGACGACTCTGAGAAAGAGTTTTATTCCGACTCGGCGGGAAAATCCGGTGGTCAGAAAGAGAAGCTGGCTTACACCATTCTTGCTGCCGCACTGGCTTATCAGTTCGGGCTGGAGTGGGGAGAAACCCGATCCCGGTCGTTCCGGTTTGTAATGATTGATGAAGCCTTTGGCCGGGGTTCTGATGAATCGGCTCGCTATGGGCTGGAGCTGTTCCGCAAGCTGAATCTGCAACTGCTGATTGTAACACCTCTGCAAAAAATTCATGTGATAGAAGACTATGTCAGCTCGGTGCATTTTGTTCATAACGAGGGCGGTTGCAACTCGGTATTAAGAAATCTGTCTATCGAGCAATATCATAAGGAAAAAGAGCAGGTGGCCGAACAGCAACGCAGCTCAGAGGCTGTAACACTGAATTAAGATGATCACTCAAAAGGAACTCAAAAAAAAAGCCACACGACCCTGGTCGACCGGTGGCTTTTTAAGACAGTGGCTGGCGGGTGAAACGGTATTTCCCCTGGAAATACCGTTTAGCAAACCCTCAGGCCGAATCCTCACCAGCGACTTTGGTAAGGTACGTGACTGGATTGCCATGCTTCAGCGTCATTCAAGCTCAGTCAAAGGGTCGGGCTACCGGCTGGAATACAAAACCGTTAACCATAAGCAACTGGGTCAGCAACGACTGCCTGACCGGATCGTGTTTGAAAGTCGTGATGACTGGTTAGGATTCATTGGCTGCAAAGACGCGTTCAGACAGTTTGACGAAATAACGGGTCTGACTAAACGTCAGCTACCTGATGTTATGCCATTTTTATCTGACAAGCCTCTGAAGGTCATTGAGCATGCAGACAACTGGCCTAACCTCATCAGGGTCTGTCGGTATTTCCAGATTCGTCCACACCCAGACCGCTATATACGACAACTGGATATACAGGGTGTCGATACCAAGTTTATCGAAAGTTATAAAAGTATTTTGAGCGAACTGCTGACCCTGGCACTAGAAGATGATGACTTTGATGATTCTGTCACCGGTCTGGCGGAGAACGGTTTCGAGCGTCGTTTCGGGCTGCGCTTTGATGAACCGCTGATACGGTTCAGGCTGCTTGACAGCCAGGGGCCAGTAACGGATATGAGCGTGCCGTTATCGCAGTTTGTCGAGCCCACCGAACAGAATATTTCCACCGTTTATATCACCGAAAATAAAATTAATGGCCTGACCTTTCCCAATGTGAAGGATGCCATGGTCATTTTCGGTCTGGGTTATGGTGTCCGGTCATTGAAGAGTGTGGAGTGGTTGCAGGGGAAAAAAATTATCTACTGGGGTGATATCGACACCCACGGGTTTTCAATTCTCTCGGCTGTTCGTCACTCTTTCCCTCAGACTGAATCCTTACTAATGGATCAGGCGACGCTGGATCAGCATAAGCACCTGTGCGTTCAGGAGAGCGAGAGCAAACGATTTACAGGCCAGCTGAATAATCTTACTGTGCCGGAATCTGCACTGTTTACAGCCCTGAAAAACAATGAGCAGGCCGATAACCTGCGTCTGGAGCAGGAGCGGGTTGGTTATTCCTTTATCATTCAGGCACTGAAACAGCCTGAACACACCATCTGAAACTTAATCATGTCACCTATAACATTTAAACAACTCAACGACTGGCTGCACTGGCTTGAAACAACACGACCAGAAACCAACATTGAGCTGGGGTTAACCAGAATCCATAAGGTGCTGGACAACGCCAGACTTTTAAAGCCAGCCCCCTTTGTAATTACTGTCGCTGGCACTAACGGGAAAGGCTCTACGGTTGCATTGCTGGAATCCATTCTCACGGGCGCTGGTTATACTGTGGGGGCTTATACTTCGCCCCATATCCATCGATTCAACGAACGAATAAGAATCAACGGTGTGGAAGTGTCCGATCAAAGCCTTTGTGGGGCGTTTTGTGAAATTGACCGCCACCGGGAAGATAACTGGCTCAGCTATTTTGAATTTGCCGTTGCAGTAGCGGCTCATTGTTTTCAGAAAGCCAATGTCGAGATCGCCATCATGGAAGTGGGTCTGGGAGGGCGGCTGGATGCCACCAACGCCATTGAACCTGACCTGTCCATTATCACCACCGTTGATCTGGATCACCAGGACTGGCTGGGTGAGACCATTGAGGAAATAGCCAGAGAAAAAGCAGGCATTATGCGACCAGGCGTACCTGCTATTTATGGCGACTCATTTATTCCTGAGACCATTATTGAGCAGGCTGTTGCTGTTGAAGCGCCTCTTTATCGACGTGGCGTTGAATTTAATATTACTGTCGAAAAAACGAACTGGAACTGGCAAGGCAAGAACTGCCAAGGGCTGGAGAAAAATGTCCAAAAATTACCTATTCCTCAGTTGGTTATAGATAATGCAGCAACCGTTGTCCAGGCGGTCAAACTCTTGCCTTATCCAGTGTCGTATGATCAACTAGTTACCGGGATAGCCAGAGCGCGTCTCTCAGGAAGGTACACGAAGGTTGTCGTCGAAAATAAAAACAGCGACCCCGTAGAGGTAGTCTTTGATGTGGCTCACAACCCGCAAGCTGCCCGCAAACTGAGAGAACGACTAGAACAAGACCCCGTGCCTGGCAAAACCCGTGCGCTGATCGCGATGTACAGAGACAAAGATTATAAGTCTGTGGTTGATGTATTGGCGCCTGTAATCGATGAATGGTATGTCAGCGAGTTCGACTCGCCACGGGCTTTGGCTGCGTCTGATTTGAAGGATGTTGTTGAGGACTGTGGCGGTAGCGTGGGGGCGTTCAGCCAGATAGATGACATCATCGATTCAGCCTCTTCGGATGATCGCTTATTGGTGGTCGGTTCATTTATGACCGTAGCCCGATATCAGTTGGATAATAAATTCTCTGCTATGCTGTCTCCCTCAACGGTTTCATCGGAGAAGTAATGCATGGCACTGAATCCCAAAACACAGCTGACAGAACTTGATCATATCCGCGAGACACTAACCGGTGTGCTTGGTGTCGTTGGCGAAAGCCGGAAAGATATTAAGCAAATGAAAGCGCACCAGTCAGAGCATGACAGACGCTTTGATGAGATTGACAATCGACTTGATGGCATCGACAAGCAATTAGATGGTCATGATAAACGCTTTGATGACATCGACAAGCGATTAGATGGTCATGACAAACGCTTTGATGACATCGACAAGCGATTAGATGGTCATGACAAACGCTTTGATAACATCGATGTGCGATTAGATAGTCATGACAAGCGCTTTGACAAACAAGACAAAGAGATTGCTGAAATAAAAGAAATGCTTAAAACTCTGCTTTCCCGCTAACACGGCACCTGTCAGCTTGTTCTGGCTCTCTACCATTGGCAGCAGCTAAACTCATGCCCTGTTACTTCTGGATCGACTGATATGCTTCAGTTCATGAAATTTGGTTGCTACTATATCGCAACCAAATTTCGGATCTGACAAGATAATGCGGTTAACTGATACAGAACAGAGTGCTATACGGCAGGTAATTCAAAACGCTGACCCCCATGCCAAAATCTGGTTGTTCGGCTCAAGAGCCGATGACAAGGCAAAAGGTGGCGATATTGATCTGCTGATTTTGTCAGAAAAATTAACGCTGGCCGATAAGCCAAAAATCCGTCTGGCACTTTACGAGAAAATTGGGGAGCAAAAAATTGATCTGGTCATTGCTGCTGACGATACGGACCCTTTTACTCGTATTGCCCTGGCAGGAGGAATACCTCTTTGAGCAAGGTTAGAGCTGACAAAATGAAAGATAAGTTTCTGTTACTGCAACAGCAGCTGCAAAATATGGAAAAAATGGAAGCCCTGCCTTCAAGGTCGCTGGCTCAATGTCAGCTCATAAAACTGACTGATATTGCGATGGAAAGCCTGGAAACACTGGATAAGTTCGAAGCATTAACTGCCCGTTTTGTCAGGTTCAATGATGTGCTGCTACAGAAAGTTTTCAGGTTAATTGATGAGATTGATTTTGATCATAGCGGTACGGTGCGGGATCGCATAAACCGGGCTGAGAAAAAAGGCCTTATTGATGACGCCAGAGAGTTTATGGAAATTCGTGAATTGCGCAACAGCATTGCTAATGAATACCAGCCAGAGGCGTTAAATACTATCTTTCCACAAGTGGTTGGCTATACCCCGGTACTGCTACAAATAGCAGGTAATATCCGTAGGTATTGCAAACAATATAATCAATAGGTAAGTGCCCAAAACCCTTACGCAAGTCAACATAGACACGTCAATGCTTGAACTTCTTCATGATCCATAATCAGCCCGATAATGTTCAAAGCCAACCTTTAGCGGATTAAACAGATAAGGGTAAAATATGAAACCCTCAGAAGCTTTAAATGAACACCGTGAATCTATAAAAAAGGTAGTAGCTGAACACCGGGCTGCAAATGCACGAGTGTTTGGTTCGGTGCTGACAGGCTGTAACACTGAAGAAAGTGATCTTGACTTGATTGTGGATCCTCAAGCCGGAATGACATTGCTCGATATAGGTGCCATTCGTCACAAGCTTCGGAAATTGCTCGGTGTCAAAGTGGATGTTTTAACCCCCTTGAGTCTGACAGAAACGGTTCGCTCAGAAGTGTTAGCGAAAGCGGAGCCCCTATGAGCAATAAAGCTTTGCGTCTGGCCGAATATCTTGGGCATATTCTTTAAGCAATAATAAGGATTCAAAGCTACGTAGAAAGCCTGAACGAGCAGGAGTTCATAAGCAATACAATGGTTCAGGATGCTGTACTGAGAAACCTCGAAATTATTGGCGAAGCCAGTCACAATATTGACAAGCACTTTCCTGAGTTTGTTGAAAAACATAACGACATTCCTTTCCTCTATGCCTATGAAATGCGGAATGCCATATCGCATGGTTATTTTAACCTAAATTCAGCAGTTGAACGCCACTGAGCCATGCCATTAGGAATAGCTTCTCACGGTTCTGAGCAGCGTTTTTTTAAGTCATTAGCCCGATCGAATTAATGGTTGCATCGTAATAACCTGCCCTTTTTTCAAAAATTTTGAGACCGCTTTCGTTAAAATACGACACCATGCGTTAATTGGATTCAACTGCGGTGCGATACTTTTGATTGAATCAAAAAAATCACACAGTTCACTTTGTAATTTCGCAATTTTATACATCCATCGATGCTGGCTTGTCAGCTTTATTTTCTTTTGGTTGCCAGAGTGGGTCAGCTTGCCAATTGAACTCATTAATAAGGGACGGCTGGTAATTGATTCTTTATGGGAGTCCGGATTACTCAATCGAACGTATAGCGTCCACCAGTTGTAAACCAAGGCAACCATTCGGGCCAGCATTCGACATCTTGCCATATCTTTTGTTACATAACCGCCCCAGCCCCATTGGTTTTTGATTTCATCAAAGTTATTTTCACAGTCAGCCCTATTGCGATAATGATTAATGATCGAGACTATATCATTATCAAGAGATGTGACCAGAACCGAATACTCGTAAGCTTTTATATTTTCTGGCTCTTCTATTAATGCTAACGTTTGTTGACGTTCTTTTATTCCTTTTTCCAACATCGGTATTTCATTTTCAGGACGCCGTCTTCGAACAATAATTATGCGTCTTTCTTTTTTCCAACCTGACAGTTTAATTACGGATTCTTTTCCCTCCCAATGGTTGTCGTATTTTACCCATCCTCCGCTACAGTGTGCATTCCCTATGGCTTTCTTAACGTTGTCGTGCTTCTTCATTTTAAAAAGATAATGACAACCAGCATCTTCCAATTCGCTCATTACCCGGTCACTTCCCCAATCACAATCACCACGAACAAATTCAGGCCAGCAGCGTTTTGGAAGTCGATTTAATAGCTCCATTAAACCGGGTAAAGAGTATTTACTTTGACTTTGATTTCCGGGTCTGACTTCAACCTCCAGTATTAATTTAAGATTAGCCATCATATATGAGTGGTAAGTATGAGAGGGTCTCCCTTTCTTATGTGGGTTATAGCCATTAACCGCTCCTTCCTGATGCCCATAAATGGTTTTCACGGTAACATCAACATCCATAATCCATGGAATGGTTAATAACGGATCAAAACAGAGATGGAGGTGTTTTTGCATCCATTCAACGCCTTCATCTTCGTCAATCTTCTTTAAACCACGCCTGGCAGAATCATCGCTGACAATTTTTTTCATCCCGAGCAACTGAGCGTTTACTTTATCACCAATAATTGTTCCGATATGCGCATAGCGTTTATGTCCTGAAAGAATGGAAAGCATTAATGAGCCAATCACATCCACTTTTTGAGGGGCGTTTGGGCTTTTATAAGTTAGTGGGCAATCGTTAATCCAGGGTTCAAATCGGTGACCTGTTTTTAAAAACTGTATAAAAAAAGGAAGCTGTCCCATTGGGGTGACCGATGCTTCAGGCTCCCACTCGACATGAATTTTACCGTCGAAAGAATCGACTTCGAGTTTGACGGATAAGGGATCTTTTTTCATTTCAGACAACTCACCCTTTGGGGGAGTGGGTTTTGGTGGTCGAACCATCTTCGAGCCCTCAATATTGTTGAGGGTTAGAGTTTAGCTCAGGGGTTAACCGCTGAATTTAGGTTTAAAGTCGATCTTGCGATTGTCTGGCAAACGGTTTGTAACGATTTGCCTGGTTTGAGCCAGGCGATAGAGCAAGTGCGTCAAGAAGTAATGGGCAGTCAGTAGAAATTTTTCGATAAATAACAAAAATACAAGCTATTCATTTCAGGGTCTAAGCGAGTTTAATTTAATATGTCGATTTTAATAACCGGCGGAGCCGGATTTATTGGTTGTAATTTTGTTCTGGACTGGCTGAAGAAAAATGAAGAACGTGTTATTAATATTGATGCTTTAACTTATGCTGGCAATTTGATGAGTCTTAATGAGTTGAAAAATGATAAAAGACATATTTTTGTGCAAGGTGATATTGGTGATTCTGATAAAGTAGCGACGATATTAGCAAAATATAAACCACGAGCGGTTATAAATTTTGCTGCAGAGTCACATGTCGATCGTAGCATTATTGGGCCAGAACAGTTTATTCAAACTAATGTATTGGGAACATTTCTTTTATTGGAAACAGTAAAGACTTATTGGGAACAGCTCAGTGAGTTAGAAAAGTCAGAATTTCGTTTCCTGCATGTCTCGACTGATGAAGTTTATGGCTCTCTTGAAACATCTGATCCTGGGTTTACAGAACACCATAGATATAAACCTAATAGTCCTTATTCAGCTAGTAAGGCTGCTAGTGATCACTTGGTGAGAGCTTATCACCACACGTACGGTTTACCGGTACTAACAACAAATTGCTCAAATAATTATGGACCGTTCCACTTTCCTGAAAAGCTAATTCCGCTTGTTATTTATAATGCTCTGAATAAAAAAGCACTGCCAATATATGGCAACGGTCAGCAGATTCGTGACTGGCTTTATGTTAAGGATCACTGCAATGCAATTCGGTTAGTCCTGTCAAAAGGTAAGCCAGGAGAAACCTACAATGTAGGTGGTTCGAGCGAGAAAACAAATCTAGATGTTGTAAAAACACTGTGTAAGGTTTTGGATGGAGTTAGTCCCAGAGAGGATGGTGAATCTTATAGTCAGCAAATCACATTTGTGAGAGATCGACCAGGGCATGACCATCGTTATGCCATAGATGCCGGAAAGATTGCTAAGCAGTTGGGATGGCAGCCCATAGAAAGCTTTGAGAGTGGAATAAGAAAAACTGTACTTTGGTATCTGGAAAACCAACCATGGGTTGAAGCGGTCATCAGCGGGAATTACCGTGACTGGGTTTCCACACAATATGATAAACAATATGAAAATTCTTATTACCGGTAAAAATGGCCAGATAGGCTTTGAATTAAAAAGGGCTCTGGCTCCCTTTGGTGAGGTGGTTGCTATCGGTAAAGAAGAGTGTAACTTTCTCAACCAGGATGATATTCGTCGTTGCGTTCAATCCGTAAATGCGGACATTATTGTAAACCCTGCTGCCTATACCATGGTCGATAAAGCAGAAAGTGAGCAGGATAAAGCGTTTGCTATTAATGCCACTGCGCCGGGGGTTATTGCTCAAGAAGCGGAAAAGGCAGGAGCCTTACTGGTTCATTATTCCACGGATTATGTTTTTAATGGTCAGAAGCAAGGAGGCTACACTGAACTCGACCAGCCAGACCCAAGAAGTATTTATGGCCTATCGAAATGGCAGGGTGAGCAGGCGGTTTTTGAAGCTTCATCAAAATCATTGATACTTCGAACTAGCTGGGTATTTGGTGCCTATGGCAATAACTTTGCAAAAACTATGTTAAGGCTTGCAGCCGAAAAAGAGCAGCTTAATATCGTAGCTGATCAATTTGGTGCACCCACGTCTGCTGCGTTAATTGCTGATATTACAGCACAAATATTGGCGCAATACACTAGAAGCGCCATACCTTTTAAATATGGTTTATATCATATCACTGCTAACGGTTTAACTAACTGGCATGAGTATGCACAGTATGTAATTCAAAAAGGCATTAATGCTGGGTTGCCAATAAAGCTCGGTTTAAAGAGTGTTGATGCGATTTCTAGTGATGAGTATCCGACTCCGGCTTTCAGGCCAAAAAACTCACAGCTGGATTGCAGCAAACTTAAAACAACCTTCAATGTAAACTTACCGCCCTGGCAACAGGGACTTGATCATGTTCTGACACTGTTATTGAGATAGCTTTTATGAGAAAAGGAATTATTCTTGCGGGTGGTAGCGGTACACGACTTCACCCGATTACTTTGGGAGTATCTAAGCAGCTTCTTCCGGTATACGATAAACCAATGATTTATTACCCACTGTCAGTATTAATGCTAGCGGGCATTCAGGATATTCTGATCATCACTACACCGGAAGATCAAATTCATTTCTTTAATGTATTAGGTGATGGTAGTCAGTTTGGAATAAGCCTGAGTTATGCAATACAGCCAGAACCGAAAGGGATTGCACAAGCTTTTACGATTGGCAAAAGTTTTATTGGTAATGATCAGGTGGCGATGGTTTTGGGTGATAATATTTTCTATGGTCAGGGCTTTTCAGGAAAATTGAAGGAAGCGAACGCTAGGGAATCAGGCGCAACAGTGTTTAGCTATCCAGTCGCCGATCCTGAACGTTTTGGTATTGTTGCTTTTGATGAAAATGGAAAAGTGATATCTATAGAAGAAAAACCCCAAAAGCCAAAATCAAACTATGCGGTCACTGGCTTGTATTTCTACGATAATAATGTCGTTGATTTTGCTAAAGAAATTAAACCATCTGAAAGAAGAGAACTGGAAATTACTGATTTAAATCTACTTTATCTGGAGCATAATCAACTATATGTAGAGATTCTTGGGCGAGGTTTTGCCTGGCTCGATTCAGGCACTCATGACGCACTGTTGGAAGCAGGGCAGTTTGTTCAGACCATTGAGAACAGGCAAGGGCTTAAAGTGGCTTGTTTGGAAGAAATCGCTTTTCATAATACATGGTTAGATATCGAAACACTAAAGTTAAAAGGTGAAATGCTAAGTAAAACAAGCTATGGGCAGTATTTGTTGAGGTTAATCAAGTAAAGCTGTATGAAAGTTACTAATACTAAAATACCAGATGTTAAATTAATTGAACCCAAAGTCTTTAGTGATGAGCGTGGTTTTTTTCTAGAGACGTTTCAAGCTGAACGCTATAAAAATGTATTAGGAGAAGATGTTTATTTTGTACAGGACAATCACTCGTTTTCTATAAAAGGTGTGCTTAGGGGACTTCACATGCAAGAAAAAAATCCCCAGGGAAAGTTGGTAAGGGTGGTTGCTGGAAGTATATTAGATGTAGCAGTTGACTTGAGACCAGACTCTAATTGGTTTGGTCAATGGGTTTCTGCTGAATTGTCTGAGATGAATAAAAAACAGTTTTGGATTCCGCCAGGTTTTGCTCATGGTTTTGTTGTATTGTCTGAGTCAGCTGGTTTTGAGTATAAGTGTACTGACTATTATAATCCATCTGATGAAATAGCTATTAGGTGGGATGATCTTGATCTTGATATCAACTGGTTGATAAGCAATCCAGTGGTATCAGAAAAAGATATGAATGCCATAACATTTAAAGAGTATTTAAGGTCTGTGTTGAAATAAACCTCGGAAAATTTATTGGTACCGGCGGATTATAAAAGAGTATAACTTTTATGAAAAAAATTGATTAAGACTAATCCTTAAATGGTGGACGCTAAGTGTTTTTTTTGTTTTCTCGGGGTTCGTTGATTTGATGGTTGTAGCTTATTTTGTTTTTGTATCTATCTTAGTTATAGCCTCTCAATTGTTAGAAATCTATTCATATATATTGAAGGGCATTAAGATAGATGGCTATAGTCGGCAGTTAATTGGCTATGCTGGATTTATACACTACTTTGGACGCATAATATATGTTGTAGTGTTAATGATTTTGTCATATCTATTTGAAGTTGAAAATGTTAGAAGTGATATGAATTATATATTTTTATTTTCATTTCTTACATCCTTGGCTTTTGTTTTTTGTGTTTTAAACAATAATGATATTTATTATTTCTTTCAAAGGTTTGTAAGGTTATTATCATTTTTTTCTTATAGAAACATTAAAGAACCAAAATTCCATAAAGTTGAATTTTCAATAACTTGTAACAGGGTTTTTATATTTTCATATTTTAGTTCATTTTGTATAACACTAGCCTTTGTTGCTCCATTTATAGCTGCACAAATATATCCAGAATACAGAATGTTAGCTACTTATTCTGGACAAGCTATGAATTTTGCCGCTACTGCAATAGTTCTTGCGGTAATAGAGCCTGTTTTATTTAATGAGCTTGATAGTCAAAAAAAAGAATTTAATGGGATGTCAGAAACAGCAGTTTTAATTATAAATGCAAAAATATGCTCGCTCTTCAGTATGGTAGCAGTTATGGGTGTACTTATATATTTAGGCGTGTGAGGCAATATGCGTATATTGATAACCGGGTCAGCAGGGATGCTAGGGTACTCGCTGTCTGAAAATTTTAGAGATGGTGATTGTTACTGCTGCACAAGAGCAGAGCTAGATATTACGAATGAAAGTCAGGTCTTCGAGATCGTATTAAAATTTAATCCTGATATTATTATTAATGGAGCCGCATATACTTCAGCTGAGAAAGCGGAAGACAACATAGAAGAAGCTTATGCTGTGAACTGTTATGGTGTGAAATATTTGGCTGCAGCAGCTGAGTCTGTAAATTCATGTCTTATTCATATTTCTACTGACTATGTTTTTAAAGGTGACAAGAAAAATGGCTGTTACATAGAGAGTGATATCGCTGAGCCAGTAAATATTTATGGAAAAAGTAAATTGGCTGGAGAACAGATTGTAAAAGAATTATGTAGTAAGTATATTATTATCAGAACGTCGTGGTTGTTTAATGCTCAGAACAATAATTTTGTGACAAGCATTATAAATTCCCTAAGAAATAAAAAAGAGCTGACTGTTGTAAATGATCAATTGGGTGGGCCTACTTTTTTAGGGGATTTAGTTGACTCTATAGATAAAATTGTAAACAGAATAAAAATAAATGATGTAGATGGGATTTGGGGATTATACCATTATTCTGGCTTTCCCTATGTTAGTTGGTATGAGTTTGCTTGTGTTATCGCTCAATACTCTCAGCTATCAGGCATAGTTGAGCCTGACGTACGTATGAATTCTATATTGTCTGAAAATTACATACTCCGTGCAAAAAGGCCTAAAAACTCTCAGCTAAATTCAATGAAGTTTTGTAGAGTGTTTGGAGTAGAACAAAAAGATTGGAGAGTTGGTCTAGAAAAAGTAATTTATTCTATTTCTAATAATCTTTGATTATTTTGTGAGAATGTTTCTAAGTGTTTAACTTGAATTTTTCTTTAAGAGATCAGGTGTATAAAGTATATATCGTTATGTTAATAATGATAACGATATATATATATTACCATTATGGTGCTAAAGCTTTTCCAGATTATCAAGGGTATTTATTGAATGCGGATCCAAATTATTCTGGTTATTTCTTCGAATATTTAGCAAGAGCTATTCTAACGCTTGATTTATTTGGCTCTACTCCTGAGCAAAGGTTAGATGTTTTAGCGTTTGTAGTACAGAGTATTAATGTATTCTTAATATTATTGCTTTTGCTGATGAGAAAGAGTTCTTACGCTTTGGCGATTTTCTGTTCTATCTATTTGCCCTTGCTGATGACCACTGTATTAAGGGCTGGGCCATTATATATATTTACTTTTTTTGTAACTTCCTTATCATTCAGGAAAGAGCTAGGCATTAAAGAGATTTTGGTGGTTACATTGTTTGGTGTTTTTTTTCATGACAGTGTTTTGCTTATTAGTGTGACTTTGTTTTTAGCTTTATTCATTTGCAAAATTGATATGTTCAGTGGGAAATCATTATTATATAGTTTACCATTTCTTTTTTTCATGATTTTGTTTAATAATGAGATTAAGTTGCTTGCGATGAATTTTGTTGATCCACAATGGCTTGGTCATCGAGACATTTATCTCTTACCCAGTAATGTATCTCTTATTAAGTATTTATATTCTTTTGTGTTGATTTTGTTAGGGTGTTTTTTTTTAAATGACTCTGGCGTGAGTATGAGAAACAAGCTATTTCTGTTTTTTTTACTTTCGTTATATTCCTGCACTTTTATCCTTTCCAATGTCGTAGCAATAAGATTATCAATCTTCTATATAGGTTTTTTACTTTCAATAAAGGATTGTTTTCTTCATAAAATCGAGCTTAAGCCAGAATTTTCTGTAGTGTTAATACCGGTCCTTTTTTTTGTATATGTATATAACTTTAGAGGTCTTTTAATTTGAAAAGAGTAGCAGTAATATTAGCGTTATATAATCCAGATGAATTTTTTAAAGAGCAAATAAACTCAATTTTATCTCAAAGAAATGTTAGTATTGATGTGTTTATCTTTAATGATCAAAGTTCGTCAGGTCTTGAACTAGTTAATGAGATTCTCTGTGATAGTAAGAATATTTTTTTAATTGACTGTCAGGCTAGTGGAAGTGCAGGTAAAAATTTTCTACGTGCAGTTCAAGGTTTTGACAGCTCAGACTATCAATATGTAGCATTCTCTGATCAGGATGACCTGTGGCTCCCCGGTAAAATTGAAAGAGCGGTTAATGTGCTGGAGGGCAATAGGGCAGATGGTTATTCCAGTAATCTCATTGTCTGGGATGGTAGGTCAACTATGGGAGAATTAAAAAAAGATCAGTCACAGAAAGAGTTTGATCACTACTTTCAAGGTGCTAGTGCAGGCTGTACTTATGTGCTTACCAATCATGGCTTCACGGTTGTTAAAGAAACAATTCAGAATGTTGATCTCTTGAATTTAAGTAACGCTGTTTCTCATGATTGGAGTATTTATTTCATACTGAGAGTAAATAAATGCAAATGGGTATTTGATCAGTACTCAGGGATATTATACAGGCAGCATGATAATAATGTTTATGGGGCAAACCGTTCACTCATTAAAAAAATCACTATGGTTTTTGGTAGTTGGTACTATCAAAATATAACGTTTTTAAATTCTTTGCCTAAAGAAGAAGTACGAATTAATTTGAATGTTAACTTTTTTAGTAAGCTCTGTATGGTTAAAAAAATCACACAATTCAGAAGAAAAAAATTTGAGTCTGCTATCGCCTATATTTGGTGGCTGTTTTCTGGAAAAGTTTAGACACTAGTAATTGTTTATGTTGAAACGTTTGATTGATATTTCAGGAGCTTCCATTGCTCTGATTGTTTTTAGTCCGATAATGGCTTTTATTGCCTGGAAGGTAGCCAGAACAATGGGCAAGCCAGTTTTCTTTCGTCAGGTGCGTCCGGGCTTGAATGGTAAGCCTTTTACCATGGTTAAGTTTCGCACTATGCGAGACGCCAAGGATGCTAATGATAATCCACTTCCCGACGGCGAGCGCATTACTCCTTTCGGCAACTTTATGCGTCGAACCAGCTTGGATGAATTGCCAGAGTTCTGGAATGTGTTAAAAGGCGACATGAGTCTTGTGGGGTCGCGCCCTCTGCTGATGGAATACCTGCCGCTCTATACACCCGAACAAGCTCGTCGTCACGAAGTACGCCCTGGCATTACTGGCTGGGCTCAGGTTAATGGTCGCAATGCGATTAGCTGGGGTGATAAATTTAAGTTGGATGTGTGGTATGTTGATAACCAATCTCTCTGGCTTGATATCAAAATCCTGTTTCTTACTGTGAAGAAGGTACTTTTTAAAGAAGACATCAGTGCTGATAATCACGCCACTATGCCTTTTTTTGAAGGGCGTTACCAACCAGCAAAGAATGATGATTATAGTAATAATCATGATTGTTCTAGTTGATAGAATAATTGATATCATTAAATGAATATTTCCAATATCAAAACCTGAATAATTATGTTTGACCTGAATATTTTATTTTCTGCGGCTGGACGCAGAGTTTCATTGTTAAGACATTTTAAAAAAACAACCTCAGCGATGGGTATCCGGGGCAATATTTACGCTGCTGACTCTGGAAAAAGTGCCCCGGCAGGCTTTATTGCTGATCAGTACTTGAATGTTCCAAGGGCTTCTTCACCAGACTATATACCTGAACTTTTGTCAATATGTAAGAAATATGAAATAAAACTGCTGTTCTCTTTGATTGATACTGACCTGGAGTTGCTATCAAAGCATAAAGAAGATTTTGAAATCATTGGTACCAAAGTTTTAGTCTGTAATACCGAAACTAATGAAATTTGTTTTAACAAACAAAAAACATGGGAGTTTTTTGTTAATAATAAGATTGACACTCCCCATCTTTATTCGAAGGATGAAATTAATCAGCTTGGTGAAAAAGAGTTTCCGTTACTGGTAAAGCCTTGGGATGGAAGTTGCAGTCTTGGTGTTCATATTGTACATAACCACAAAGAATTAGAATTTTTTAGCCAGTATGTAAAAAATGCGATCGTACAGGAGTATCTTGAAGGTGATGAATATACTTGTGATGCTTATGTCGATTTTGAAGGGAAAGTCCGCTGTGTCGTTCCGAGAAAAAGGCTTGAAACCCGAGGGGGTGAAGTCAGCAAAGGACTGACTGTCAATGACCCAGAGATAATCACTGCTGTGACGGATGTTGTCAGCAAACTGCCTAATGCAGTGGGTTGTATTACCGTTCAGTGCTTTAAGCAAGAAAGTGGTAGAATCAGTTTTATTGAGATTAACCCTCGTTTTGGTGGTGGTCATCCTCTTTCATTGCATGCTGGTGCGGATTTTCCCAGGTGGATTATTCAGGAGTTTTGCGGACTTAAGTGTGAGGCAAGCCAGAACAGCTGGAAACATGATTTGGCAATGCTTCGATATGATGATGAAATTATCACAGAGGGAGTTAATATTCAGTGATAAAAGCTGTTGTTTTTGACCTTGATGATACGCTTTATCCAGAATCAAGCTATGTCGAAAGTGGGTTTAAGGCTGTTGATAGCTATCTTTTAGAACAGCATGAAATAACAGGTTTTTTTAATACGGCTAGAGAACTTTTTCATTCAGGACACAGGGGTAGAGTTTTTAATGATACTCTTGATGCCCTCGGGGTAGAGTACCAGCTGGCACTAATTGAAGAACTGGTTAACGTGTATCGCTCTCATTTACCGACTATTGCATTAAGCTCTGAAGCTAAAGATATTCTTGACCGTCTTTCAGGCCGGTGTAAAATGGGTCTGATTACTGATGGATACCGTCAGGTTCAGCGTAATAAAATCAATGCATTGGGTGTTTCTGACTATTTTCATGAAATATGTGTAACTGATGAGCTCGGTAGAGACTATTGGAAGCCTCATGAAAAGTCTTATCAACTGATGCAGAAGACTCTGGAAGTTGAGCCTGAGCAGTGTGTTTATGTCGCTGATAATCCGAACAAGGATTTCGTTACCCCAAAAAAAATGGGATGGTTAACAGTTCAGCTAATTTCAGAGACAGGGGAATATTGTTTTACAGACGTAACCCCTGAGTTTGAGGCAGAGCATAAAATAAATTCACTTCCTGAGCTAAGGCAAGTTTTAGAAATATAACGCTGGCTGGTAGATGCGTATTCAAGTCAAGACTAATAACATTTTAATTGCCTTACGTTTTAAACAGAACAGACAGATCAGCTCTGTTATATTTGCTTTGTATTCACTTTACAATCTGCAGTGAAAACCTTAAATGCTTAATACACCATTCTCTCCCTGGCCTTCTTTCACAGAAGAAGAAGCTGACGCTGTTTCGAAAACACTATTATCCAACAAGGTTAACTACTGGACCGGTATGGTATGTCGTGAATTTGAAAGAGAATTTTCCCTGTTTACTGGCTCTAACTACTCTATAGCTCTTGCCAATGGCTCCGTAGCTTTGGAACTTGCCCTGAAAGCTCTGGATATTAACGTGGGTGATGAAGTCATTGTCACCTCACGTACTTTTATAGCCTCAGCCAGCAGCATTATGACTGCCGGTGCAACGCCGATATTTGCAGATGTAGACAGAGATTCCCAAAATGTTACTGCTGAAACTATTCGTAAGGTACTAACGGTAAAAACTAAAGCCATTATATGTGTCCACCTTGCCGGATGGCCTTGTGAGATGGATGATATTATGGCTCTGGCAGCGGAACATAATCTGTTTGTGATTGAAGATTGTGCGCAGGCGCATGGTGCCCATTACAAAGGAAGAAGTGTTGGCTCTATCGGGCATATTGGAAGCTGGTCTTTTTGTCAGGATAAAATCATGACCACCGGAGGGGAAGGAGGCATGGTTACCACAAATGATGAATCCCTTTGGAAAAAAATGTGGGCTTATAAAGATCACGGTAAGTCCTGGGATGCAGTGTATAACCAGCAACACCCTCCGGGTTTTCGTTGGCTGCATGAATCTTTTGGTACAAACTGGCGTTTAACTGAAATGCAGTCTTCCATAGGGCGCATACAGTTGAAGAGAATGCCAGGGTGGACTAAACAGCGCCAGGTCAATGCGATGACTATCAGTGAAGCCTGTCAGTCAATCCCAGCCTTGCGAGTACCGAAGGTTCCTGGCCATATAAAGCACGCTCATTATAAGCACTATGTTTTTGTCAGGCCTGAGCAGTTAAAGGAAGGTTGGAGTAGGAACAGAATACTTGACGAAATGGTTAAAGAAGGGGTTCCCTGCTTCCAGGGTTCGTGTTCTGAGGTTTACCTTGAAAAGGCCTTTGAAAATACCGGATTTCGACCTGAAAAACGCTTGCCTGTGGCAAAAGAGTTGGGAGAAACCAGTCTTATGTTTTTAGTCCATCCTACTTTGCTACAGCACGAAATCGAAAAAACATGCGATACCCTTCAAGCTGTTATGTTACGGGTTTCCAGATAACCTGAAATTCTCTGAGTGTAAGCGTTATCTCCTTCAGTAAGACTCACCACATCCAAAAAATAAAAGGGAAAACATGTGAGGGATACATTAGTTCAGTTACCTAAAACCCAGAAACGCATTCTTGCTCTGTCTCTGGATTTGTGCTTCATCTGGATTTCACTTTACTTAGCTTTTGCTACTCGATATGGCTTTGCAGAAACTCGAATTAACATCGAACTGTTTTACAATCTGTGTATTTTAGCGCCTTTCATTATCCTTCCAGTTTACATTCAACAGGGACTCTATCGTGCAGTACTTCGTTATATGGGGCTTGATGTACCTCTAACTATTCTGAGGGCGACGTTTCTGGCTGTTCTGGGTGTTGTTATGGCATCTTTCCTTTTAGGTTTTCAGATGCCGCGCAGTATTCCATTTCTTTTTGGAGGTATTCTTGCACTGCTGGTTGGGTTATCTCGATATTTAGCTCGCTACTGGTTGGTTGGCTACCGTTTCAAGGACATGCTGCTTTACACGTTCAATGTACCCGAGCATAAGGTTCAAAGGCAGCAGGGGGTTCCTGTGGCCATCTATGGTGCAGGAGGAGCCGGTTGTCAGTTGGTAGCAGCTCTGGATCGTGGTAGGGAATATAAACCTGTTGCATTTATTGATGACGACCCTTGCCTGGAAGGAAGAACGGTATTAGGGCGATATGTATTTACCCCTCAGGCTATTTCTGAATTATTAGAAGACAGTACCTTTGAACAAATCCTTCTGGCTATTCCGTCGGCTACGGAAAAACGAAGAAAAGAAATCATTCATAGTCTGGAAGAGTTCCCCGTACCGGTTTTAACAATGCCTGCTTTCGCTGATCTTGCCAGTGGGAAATTAAGAATCAATGATATTCAGGAAGTGCAAATAGAAGACCTTCTGGGAAGGGAGCCCATAGCGGCTGATGAGAAACTACTGTTTCAATGCGTTCGCAATCAGAGTGTTATGATAACGGGTGCTGGGGGATCCATTGGCTCAGAACTATGTCGTCAAATCATCAAGCTTGACTGCTGTCGTCTCATACTATTCGAACATTCAGAGTTTAATCTCTATCGAATTGAGCAAGAGATGAGTCGTACAGTCAATCATTTAGGGTTGAACGTAGAATTGGTTCCAGTACTCGGCTCTGTAAATGATCCAGGCCACCTGCTTGATATTATGAAAACCTATGGGGTGGAAACTGTTTATCACGCAGCGGCTTATAAGCATGTCCCCATTGTTGAGCATAATATCGCCCAAGGCGTTCGAAACAATATATTCGGGACACTTTATACTGCTCAGGCATCAATAATAAGCAATGTTAAAAACTTTGTTCTGGTCTCCACAGATAAAGCCGTTCGCCCAACGAATGTTATGGGCGCTACAAAGAGGATGGCTGAACTTATCCTGCAGGCATTCAGTGCTGAGGAGAAGGTTAACCTGCTGCACTCTCATTTATTTGATGGAGTCAAAACAGCAAAAAATACTACCCACTTTACAATGGTACGTTTTGGCAATGTACTTGGTTCAAGTGGTTCCGTTATTCCACTATTTAGAGAGCAGATAGCTTCAGGTGGCCCGGTTACTGTGACTCACCCTGAAATTACCCGTTACTTCATGACGATTCCTGAAGCCTCTCAGCTGGTCATTCAGGCTGGCTCAATGGGACGTGGTGGTGATGTATTTGTGTTGGACATGGGTGATCCTGTTAAGATACTGAACCTGGCAAAACGAATGATCAAACTGTCTGGTTACTCTGTTAAAAATAAAAAGACACCGCAAGGCGATATTGAAATTCAATACACAGGTCTCCGGCCTGGTGAAAAACTGTATGAAGAGCTGTTAATTGGAGACTGTGTTGGCGGGACGCAGCACCTTCGAATATTCAGGGCTACTGAAGAAAAAGTTCCATGGAAGACATTGCTCGCAGGGCTTGAAAACATTCTTCAATCCGTTAAAAGTCATAATTACGATTTAACCCGCACACTGCTAGCACAATTTGTATCCGGTTTTAAACCGAATTCTGATCTGGTGGACTTGCTTAATGACTCTGCTATAAAGAAAAAAGTCAATTTACTGGTGTTTGATAAAATGGACGAAGCCAGAAATGACAAAATGAATGAAAAGGTAAACTAAACCTATATTCATTAGATGAGCGCTAGCCCAGCCCTCTCAGTTGACACCAACTCCCTCAATAAAAATGAAAGCTCCACAATAAAACCCGGGTAAGGGGAGGGGAGTATTGAAGAATATACGACCGTTCGCACTGAGTTTGTTGAAGTGTGCAGCCAACATCATTCGACAGGCTCTGGATGAACGGAATATAGGGTATTTAGTTGATTACTGTTCCCCTTAGTCAGAAGATATTTTATTGCTTGCCCTTTTTCGTTAGGTCGTTAGGATCAGTGCCGTAGAAACTTTCGATGACCTCTTCCGAGGTTTGATCGAAATCCTCTGCCATCTCAATCTTACCTTTTATTGCCCCGTTCCCTCTGCGGCGAAAATCATTACCCCTCAACAGCTTCATTAGCTCATCGGCACTCATGCTGAGCCTGAACTGGCTGGAAGCTTCTTCCACTGGATCATGGGCATCTGTCCTGTGCTCCATTTTGGAAACATCGGCCTGCTTGATCATTGATTCTGCTTCTGCTTCAGCGGCATCCCTTGCTTTTGGTGTCATTCCATTTCTCAGAGTGTCAAACGATTTTGCCATGATCAGTCACCTTACGGATTACGTCTTCCCCTTTTGAGGTAATTCCCACCCATAACCAAAGCCCTCTGTAATGACTCAATAGATAGTAGGTCAATAGAGCATGTTCCGGTCAAAATAAACCACGCCCCAAATTGCAAGCAAAAAAACGCGCTGGTGACAACCATACAAAGTCGTATAAAATACCCGCCCAATGAGTTCACTGAACAAGACTCATTCAATGGATTGAGCTTTTTACTGACAAAACCTGATGCAACGGTAAGAGGCTTCTGAAAACTAGCCTGTAAGGGAGCCCGACTCTTGACCTTCACCTGGATCGACTGGATCATCACTGCCATTATCATCGTCTCAGCCCTGATCAGCCTGAAACGAGGTTTTTTTAAAGAGGTTCTGTCTTTAGTAACATGGATTGCCGCTCTGTTTATCGCCTGGTCATTTGGCGGAAGTCTGTCACTGTATCTCAATGACTTTATAGAAACACCGTCGCTGCGCTTAATCGCTGGTAGCGTTTTACTGTTTATGGCTACCTTACTGGTGGGTGGTCTGGTGAATAAGATCTTTGCCACTCTGGTTCAGGCGACAGGGTTAACGGGAACCGACCGTTTTCTGGGTATGGTCTTTGGTGCGTTGAGAGGCTGTTTGCTGGTTATTCTTCTGGTTGGTTTGATGAGCTTTGCACCACTGGAAAATGACCTTGCATGGAAAAACTCAGTACTTCTGCCCCACTTTATTATGCTGGCAGACTGGTCAAAACAGACCGTGATGCAGATTGCAGACCCTGTTCTACAGGCCGTACCTTCAAATCCTATCTGATATCTTTTCTTTTTCTGGCAACACCTGGCAAAAGGGTGTAGATGTGCAATCTTCGCCCATTGCTTCCCCTCGCAGCTGTCTTAATCCCTTCAGTCATGATATTTTACCCGCTGTCTTAAGAGATAACACAACAGCCCCGGAGAACAGGCAAATTCATTCCGGGCTGTCCGGAACTAATGAGACTATGAATGTTCTAAGCCCTATGGAGAATTAACCCGGATGTGGCTAAGAATAACTGATCAAGCCTGAGGATGTTTTAAATGTGTGGAATAGTCGGTATTTCGGCAACGGTGAATGTTAACCAGCTGTTGTTCGACGCACTGACCGTGCTTCAGCACAGGGGACAGGATGCAGCGGGAATGGTGACTCTGGGCGACGGTCACTTCTTCCTGAGAAAAGATAATGGTCTGGTACGAGATGTATTTCGCACCCGACATATGAAAAAGTTAAGTGGCAATGTGGGTATAGCCCATGTTCGTTACCCCACTGCGGGCACTTCCAGCTCTGCTGAAGCTCAGCCTTTTTACGTGAACTCGCCTTATGGTATTGCCCTGGCGCACAATGGTAACCTGACCAATGCGGAGGCTATCAAGGAAGATCTGTTCAAGACCGACCTTCGTCATATCAACACCCGCTCTGACTCCGAAGTGCTTCTGAATGTTCTGGCTCACGAGCTGTCCAAAGTCGCCAAACTGGAATTAAGGCCAGACGATATCTTTACGGCAGTCAGACAGGTTTATCAGCGCTGTGAGGGTGGTTATGCTGTTATCAGCATGATTAACGGTCATGGAGTACTCGCCTTTCGTGATCCTTATGGCATTCGACCGTTGATTTACGGTAAGCGAGAGACAGAGAAAGGCGTTGAGTACATGTTTGCGTCTGAATCAGTAGCCATCACTGCTTCGGGCTTTGAACTGGTTCGGGACGTAGCGCCGGGCGAATGTATTTATGTGGATGAAAAGAACGAACTGCACAGCTTTCAGTGCGTAGAAGGGGTCAACCGGCCCTGCATGTTCGAATACGTCTATCTGGCGCGCCCGGATTCAATTATTGATGGCATTTCTGTTTATCAGGCACATCTTCGCATGGGGCAGACGCTGGCCAACAAAATTCTGCGGGAATGGCCTGACCACGATATTGATGTTGTGATGCCTATTCCGGACACCAGCCGTAATTCTGCCCTGGAAATTGCTACCTGTCTGGGTCTCCCATACCGTGAAGGTTTTGTGAAGAACCGCTACATTGGCCGTACCTTTATTATGCCGGGGCAGGAAGTACGCAAGAAAAGCGTTCGGCAGAAGCTCAATGCCATCGGTCAGGAATTTGCGGGTAAGAATGTTCTGCTGGTTGATGACTCCATTGTCCGGGGCACGACCTGTCAGCAGATTATTGAAATGGCTCGTGAGAGTGGCGCCCGCAAAGTCTATTTCTGTTCAGCAGCACCCGCCATCCGCTTCCCTAATGTATACGGTATCGATATGCCAACGTCCGAAGAGCTGATTGCTCATGGCCGTACCGAGAAGGAAGTGGAGCAGGCCATCGGGGCTGATCGGTTGGTTTATCAGGAACTGGGGGATCTGAAGAAAACAGTCTCTTCTCTTTGCCCCCAGATTGATGATTTTGACTGTTCTGTTTTTGATGGCAAGTATGTGGCGGGTGGTATCAATAAAGACTATCTTAATCGCCTTGCCGCCAGTCGAAACGAGAAGACCCGTAGTTCTGAGCAAAGTGACTCTATTATGGATATTCATAATGAGGAAGAAGTGGCGTAATTAACCTGATGTACTTATAAACCAAAAAACCTGCCAGTGCGCAGGTTTTTTAGTTTTAAAAGCGATCAGGCTTTTTTGGCTAATCTGTAAAACTCTGTTTTTCTTTCTTGCCTTGAGCGAATAGCAATACGAATCAGGGCAATGAATAGTCCCAGCATAAACCCTCCTATCAGCCCCAGTGCGACAATCAGTGATTTTTTCGGCTTGTCTGGCAATACCGGAACCTCTGCTTTTTTTTCAATTATGACGGGCTGAATTCCAGAAAAGTTTGTGTCAATTTTGGCTAATTGATTTAGCAGGAAAACTTTATCTTGTACGGCGCTTAGATAAGGTTTCTCAGAATCTCCCGGCGTTGGCTGGCTGTAATATCGATAGTGCCTCAGCCGGTTATTAATCACAGCTTTTCTCGCTTCTAGAAGTCTGGTTCCGTACAAAAATTGAGAGCTTTCGCCAACGATCGGGTAACTTTCTGATATCATCAGATCTTCTATATTGGCTGCTCTGGCTTGAGTGATGGCCTCTTCCAGCCCTAGTTTTTGTATTTGGTTGTTAGCCAGAAAGCTGGACTCCAGATTACGGATTGCCTCTTCCAGGTGCTTCTGCTCCTGTTCAATCAGTGTTTTTCTGTCTGTTGTAATTCCTGCAATCACCTGCTGTCCAGTGTAAGGAAGGATAAAATCGTTGATGATACGGGCTGTTTCTTCAGGATGTTCAGACTCATAGCGGATGGTTATTCGTTTGGTTGTATTTTCTCTGCTCTTATCAAAACTAATTTTCAGTTTTTTATGGAACTGTTTATAGGCTCTGGCTAAGGCTGCCTCAGGATTGTTATTAGTTTTTTCTATAGCATTTTTTGCCAGCAGGGAGTGATCAAAAGCGTACCGATAAGTGTTGTAGTTTGTCAGTTGTAAGCGGAAGTCTTCGTAAATACGGTCACTGGTAATTGTTTTTTGGATACCGGTTGGTGCGGCAGTCAGTGAGATAACGCTGTTCATGCCTGCAAACTGTGGCATTGGAGCCTGGTTTATGATGGCCTCAGCACTGAAAGTTTTGGGAAGTATAAAAGAGGCTACGACTGCAATAAGCCCTGCCAGGATTGTCACTCCTACAATCAGTAACTTTTCCTGAAACAAATTCTCAAAGAGTTGAAATAAGTCTATTTCATCATCTCTGGGGTAAAACTCTTGATCCTGATGCATACTAACTTTCCATCTAAAGTTTTTATTTTGAGCAGATAATAAGCACTTTTTGGTAATTTGGTGTCCATTGTCGTTTATGTCATAAAAATAACAACGGTACAACAGTTTCTAGCCGTGTAGGGCGGCTAAAAACTCTTGTAACAGCCCCAGCCAACAGTTCGCAAGACTATCCGCTGGAGCAGTTCTGATATTCCCCTAACTCAACACCTACCGACAATAATCCAAAAATGCTTCCTCGGTATTCTCAAACCCGGCTTCCTTAGCAAGCTCCCAGGGGCGTACACACTTTTTGGCCCGTTCACACCAGGAATAGCCTGCCGAACCAATACATCCATGTGCGTCTCTATCGGACCCTGGCATACCTTTTGGAGTCGGTTTGGCGGGCTGATTTGTGCAACACCCGGTAAGAAGAAAACCGGCAACACATAAAATGGAAACGGCCTTAACCATCAAAACATCCTCTTGAGTCAACTTCTTTATGCATACAACCATGTAAGATCAGCAGCAGATGGTAAACTATATGGCTACCAACACACGAGCCTGAGTTTTTATCTGTTCACTGTTATGGGTCTGTTCGGCACGATGCGCCCTGAAGCTGCTATAGTGATGCTTCTTAAAAAAAATAAAATGAACAAATGCAGTTACCTGTAACCCAGAGGCTGGTGCTGAGCCTTCTTTTCTCTACGATACTCGGCATGTTACCAGCAGCAACAGTAGCGAAGTCCTTACCTCCCATGAGTCATTCTTCCCATGGGTTATCCCGGTTTGATGAGCTGAAGTACCCATCTGACTTCAAACATTTCGATTACGTTAATCCCAATGCCCCGAAGGGCGGCGAGATCAGCCTGTTTGTCCATGGAACCTTTGATTCCCTGAATCCATATTCTGCCAAAGGGATGACTCCCGCTCTTGCACCATCCTACAACTACATGCGCTATGGTTTTTCCGAGTTGAATGAACCCCTAATGGTAGGAACCGGGCAGTACAGCCCGTCAGGGGATGAGATTCAGTCGGCTTATGGTTTAATTGCCCGTTCCGTTGAATACGCTGACGATAATCGCTGGATCACCTTTCACCTGCGTCCTGAAGCCCGTTTTCATGATGGCATACCGGTCACCGCAGACGACGTGGTGTTTTCTTACCATGAGCTGAAAGAGAAGGGGCATCCCCGGTACAGACTGCAATTAGAATCTGTTAAAACGGTAGAAAAACTCGATGATCACAAAGTTCGCTTCACTTTTAAACAGGCCGGGACACGATCACAGCTGCTCAGAGTCGCAGAGCTTCCGGTACTGCCCCGTCACTATTGGACTAAGCATGACATCAGTAAGTCCGCACTGGAGCCAGTACTAAACAGTGGGCCTTATAAAATTACGGCGGTAAAGCCGGGCGTATCAGTGACTTTCAGCCGGGTTAAGGATTACTGGGGCAAGGATTTACCCGTTAATAAAGGGCGTTACAATTTCGATAAAATTACCCTCTGGTTTCATCGTGATTACCATATAGCGTTTGAATCGTTCAAGGCTGGCGGACACGACCTGCACCTTGAAGTGATTGCCAAACACTGGCATACGGGTTACAACTTTCCCGCGATTCGGGAAGGCAAGGTCAGGAAACGGGTGATTCCTCACCAGATGGCTTATGGCAGTTCGTTTATGTTTTTCAATACTCGCCGCAAGCCATTCAACGACCGGCGGGTGCGGCAGGCCATCAGCCTGGTGTTTGATTTTGAATGGGTCAACCGATCTATTTTCTACAGTGCTTATAAGCGCTCGCACAGCTATTTCCCCAATTCTCCCATGTCGGCAAAAGGTTTACCGGATCAGGCAGAAAAACACTGGCTTGAGCCCTGGAAGGGTAAGCTACCGCCTGAACTATTGAACCAACCCTTCAAGCCTGCCCCCACGTCAGGAGACGGTTCCATCCGGGCTCAGCAGAAACAGGCATTAGCCTTGTTGAAAGAGGCAGGCTGGGAACTCCGGGATAATACCCTCAGAAACCGGGAAACCGGCAAGCCCATGCGCTTCTCCTTTCTGGAGCAGGGCGCTGCCTCAGAGGGCTATCTGATACCCCTGAAAAAAAATCTGGAAACCATTGGCATCGAAATGAACCTGATTCGTGCGGACGCTGCACAGTATATCCGTCAGGTTCGGGCGCATGATTATGACATGGTGCTGCGTGTACTGCCGCAGTCACTGGCTCCGGACGCCGAGCTGTTTGATTATTTCCATTCAGAACGGGCGGATGCAGAAGGGAGCCTCAATTTAGCAGGCATCAAACATCCGGCTATTGATGCGCTGCTGGAAAAAATACCCGAAGCCAGAAGCACTGCCGAATTAAAATCGCTGACCAGAAGTCTTGATCGCATCCTGCTCTGGCAGCATTACGGTATCCCAAAGTGGTATTCTGACTCTATGCGAGTGGCCTACCGGGATGTGTTTGCCTGGCCAGAAAAGGCACCGATTTACACAACACCTTTCAGTACCTGGTGGCGCAAGGACTTGCCGGCTAAGGGCGACTGAAGCGCAGGTCTTTTAAACGTACGCCCAGCTCCAGCTCAGTAGCCAGAGTGGCAAGGCGTTGTGACAGCAACGCCTGCTCTTTTTGCGCGCAGACTTTTCCCGCAGCCCCTTTTGACTCACCTTGCTGAAACACCTGCTCCAGCCCGCCAAGCTCCAGCATGAGCTTTGTTGCCCCCTGTTTGCCAACACCACTGACGCCGGGAATATCGCCATTGCCTGCCATTGCCCAGTAATCAACCAGTTGCTCCGGCCTGAAGCCCAGCTGCTGGAAAACCGTTTCAGCATCATGATCCTGTTTCTGAAAATGGTCCCTCAGTCGTATGGATGGCTGGGTGAGCAACTGCTGAAAGCTGCGGTCAGTAGAGAGAATCGTCACAGCAACACCTGCTCCCATCGCCTTGCTGGCTATCGAGGCAATCACATCATCAGCTTCCAGACCTGAACGGCGAAAGGTCTTCACGCCCAGCTGTAAAAAAGCGTTATTAAAATCACCCAGGCGGTTATTCAGGATGTCAGGCATGGGCTTACGCTGGCTTTTATAATCTGGATACAGCTCATGTCGCCAGGTGGGCGGATTGCCATCAAATACGACCAGTGCATGGGTTGGCTGGCTGTCGTGCAGCGCTCTTGACAGTGAAGAAATGGTTGAGGAAATGGCACCGTCTACCTGACGGTTCTCATCGGGCGCTCTCACCGCCGCATGTATCCGGCGAATCAGGTTCAGTGCATCAATTAGTAACAGGTGAGGGCGCATGGCTCTGGTTCCAAACTATTTGTTCAGTCAGTGTTCAGAAATCAGAAAAGTTTAACAAACCTTGCGAAATTCTCCATCCATAGCCTCTCATTGGGAGCGGCGCGACCTTTGAAGGTTTGGATGGAGATGGATAGCGAGGCTTGCGTAGAGCAAGCCCATGTACTAACTTCAGTGCACTGCGAAATCCTGCATAATGGGCTTGCCGATTTAGTGGAGGGAGTATGTCACCGACAAGCGTTTACACAATATGTATTTCAGCCTCGGCTCCAGCGATTTTGTTCAGTAGATAGGTAGTCAGGTCGTGTTGCAATTTACGCACGTTAAAAAAGGCGGAAAGAGTGATAATTGAAACGACACCCAGAGAAACAAAAGTGACTGCAAGTCTCTTATCAATAAGAGCTGCATCGTTATCGGCAGAAGCCCCCATAGTAGCAGCACCATAAAATATGCCACCGAAACCAGCCAGAAAAACAGCACTTTTTATGGCTCCATTATCAATAGCACTAACCTTATAGCCAAAAGCACTACCAACAGCGTAAGCAGCACTTCCAAAACAAATGCCACCAGCAGCAATGGCACCAGGAATAGCCCCAAAACAAGCACCAAAAACAACATCGGATAGTAATGTAACCATTCGTTCACGCAATGGCCGGGGGGGCTTAAATGATGATATATCCGCGCGGCAATAGGGGCATTTAGGCATCTCACCTACCAGAATTGTACTAACGCACCTTCTGCAAAAGACATGCTTCCCCTGACAAGGCAAAGTAATCTTTTCATGTTCATGACTGTCAAAATTCTCATAGCAAACTTTACAGTCCTGCTGATGTTGATAACCCAACCTTATCGCAACACTCTCTATAATTCCCATCATCCAACCCACCTATTAAGTTCCTTAGTTAGATAGGACTCAAAACTCACCGACAAGTTCCAGTGCGGCTGGTCGTGTGGTTTGTTGCTTGAATCCAGCCCCGGACGATTATTCAGGCTATCAGCTATGGGCTTGCGCTGGCTTTTATAGTCAGGATATAGCGAACGGGTTGGCTGTTTGTCGGAATCTACGTAATTCGAGCTGTTAATGTCGCAGTAATTTGGTTATGTTAACCATCCTTCGCTTTTGCGAACGGAGGCTGGTGCGACGGGTCTTTTCTCAAGTACCTCACAGCACGGGCTGTCAGCTCTGACGTCAGGAAATTCCATGAAAGATAACGACAATATGACATCGGATTGGGCCTTTGAAACTCAGGCCATTCGCACAGGGTCTATTCGCAGTGGGGAAGGGGAACACAGTGAGGCAATTTATCTGACCTCCAGTTTTGCCTATGAAAGCGCTGCGCAGGCGCAGGCCGTTTTTGCCGGAGACCAGGAAGGGAATGTTTATTCCCGCTATACCAATCCGTCCGTCAAAATGTTTGAAGACCGTATGGCTGCCCTTGAAGGGGGGGAGATGGCCTGTGCGTCTTCTTCTGGTATGGCCGCGATACTGGGTATGTGCATGGGGTTATTGCAAGCGGGTGATCATGTCATCTGTTCTTGCAGTGTATTCGGAACCACCTTTACGATTTTTGCGAAATACCTCCACAAGTTCGGTGTCAAAACTACCTTTGTTGATTTCACTGACTATAACCAGTGGCGAGAGGCTGTGCGACCTGAAACCAGGTTGCTGTTTCTGGAAACGCCCTCCAATCCTCGTGGCGACGTGGTGGATCTGGAAGTCATGGCAGGTATTGCCCATGGCAACAATCCTCATAACAGCAAGGCCTGGCTGATGGTCGACAACTGTTTCTGCACCCCGGCACTGCAACAGCCATTAAAACTGGGAGCCGATATCGTTGTGCATTCCGCCACCAAATACATTGACGGGCAGGGACGCTGCATGGGTGGCGTTGCTGTGGGTAAGGCTGAACTGATTAAGGAAATGCACCTGTGGCAACGGGCGGCGGGTGCCTGTCTCAGTCCGTTTAATGCCTGGAACTTTTACAAGGGGCTGGAAACCCTCAGCTTGCGTATGGAGGCGCACTGCCGTAACACCATGGCACTGGCAGAGTGGCTTGATAAGCACCCTGCGGTGGAAGCCGTTCATTACTCTGGTTTGCCATCTCACCCCGGATATGAGCTGGCTAAACGACAGCAGAAAGGTTTTGGTGGCGTATTGGCTTTTGAGGTCAGGGGCGGGCGCAAAGAAGCCTGGACCGTTATTGATCGCCTTCAGATCATGTCCCGCACTGCCAACCTGGGGGACACCCGAACCACCATTACCCACCCGGCCACTACCACTCACTGTCGTCTGTCTGATGAGGACAAGGCGCGTTCCGGTATTACAGAAAACCTGGTACGTATTGCCGTGGGCCTGGAGAATATTGATGACCTCAAACGTGACCTTGAAAGGGGGCTGGGTCAGCTTTTAAGGAGCCGTTAAGCTGTCAGTCCTCTTTGTTTGTTTGCTCCGGGCCTGTTTGCCCCGGAGGAAGCAAAGGGTCGTCTTCACTGTTTTCTGTATTCGCCTTGGTGGCTGAGTCAATGGCAACAGGCTCAATGGTAAAACGAGAGACCGGGAGTGGAATGTTTTCCGTAGACTCCCGCATTCCACCCCTGCCCCCTGATTCACTCTGCTGGTAAGTAGCGCACTTACAGGCTCCATTGCAATCGCAGGTATTAGCGGTTTCGCCTGTGTCAGGAATGGCAGGAGGCGTAAATATATCCGGGTGAATCTGAACATAAGTCCCCTGTTGACCTGCTGGCCTTATCACGTGCGTCTTCTCATTGCCATCGTCGTTGAGGCTGTTCAGGTTAAGCAGAGCTTCAAATTGATCATGCGTCGCATAGTTGCGAACCCAGTTAGAGCTGCTTCTCTTGGTTCTTATGCAGGCTTTATCGAACTGGTCATAAATTCTTTCTATGTATTCGCCCATTGTCATATCTGGATGGATTTCAACCGCCCTTACCGCCTCATTAAAAGACTGTTTCAGTTCATCCGTTTTAAGGCCGTGAATATTCACGGCAATGACTCGCTCCCGAAGCGTCTGGACAGCGCCTTCGAAATAGATCGACTTGGCAGTATCCAGAAGGGGAATCCACCAGAAACTTAATGGGTTAATACCAAACCGGTCGAAAAATGACCCAAGCAAAGTTAAGACAGAGATTACGGCTCTTATGTTAAGAGGCCGTCTCATTGCGGTGACGTGCTGAAGTTGATCTGATATGGCCGGATCGGTTTGTGATGAGATTTCACGAATGATTTTATGCTGTTTCCAGAGGGAAAAGAACACAAACGCCGTGGCAATATAGCTGCCAAGTCGAACTATCTCAGCATATGTTGTGTTTTCCTGAAAGGCGAGGGCGAGATTGCACCATGCGGAGGTAATACCTGTAGTAAAAAAGCTACTTTCGTCCGTCTGGCACGTAAAATGAGCGCTCAACAGTAAGGAAGCGCAATAGGCAACTGTAGTAAAAAACACCGGGCAGCTTACTTGTTTTAGTTGTAGGGATGCATAGTTTTCCTGCCGGCCGGTTTGTCCGTCGCCACTCTGTGAGCTGTACAGCTTCCTTATGTTGTGCAGTAAATAGACGGGAAAAGCCGCACCAAAGATGCCGTTTAATACCTGGCAGAGCCGGAGGTTCTCTGGTTGGTCAGGAAGCATCATGCCAAAGATTAATCCGGTGATGGTAAACAGGTCTTTCAGGGTATTCAGTCCTCCCAGAATCATTATGTTCCGATTGGAAAAACAGGGTGCCATCTTTAACAGCGTGCACAGGGAGACGGTATTAAGCACCGATGCCACAATACTGGCACCGGTACTGAAGCTTGACATCAGGAATACCAGCAGCTCATCGACTTCCACGTCTGGACCAAACAGTTCGAGTTGATTGGAATAAAGGTATGCGAGAATGAGAAATGAGAATGCCATGGTGGCAGAGTGAGTACCAAATACCGTCCTGATGCCATTTGCGATACGCTCTCCCGAGCAATAGCTGACCATGCCGCAGGATGCTCCCTGGCACCCTGCAGAGCTTTTTGTCTCTTTGAGCCTGTGGGGCAGACAAAGTCCGTGTTGGTTTATCAGTGGCAGAAGTTCGTTGATGCGGTTAAAGGCAATAATTTGACCAAACGTTTGTGTCAACAGATCGGACAAGGTGATCAGCTGTGGTTCAGACAGACCCGGATGATACCGTTTCAATTCTGCAAGGTAGGCATTTAACAGCGCATTGCAGTAATAGCTTTCCTCGCAATTCCTGTATCTATAGGCTAATGTCGAGAATGAATTCTCAATAACACTGTTCATTGCGTTTTCAAGTACAGCCAGTTCAGCCGGACTGACTCCGAACCATTCCCTCAGGTAGTTCCTCAGCGCCAGAGCCAGTTCTCCGGGCTGGTCAGCCCATAGCCGCAACAGGTCAACAATTATTGGATCGACGGTTACTTCCTTGTCGATCTGGTAATGAAGCCCCTCATTAATGAACCTTAAGTACTGCATCACTTGTGTCTGAGTCAGTACGGGTTTGTCTGAAGGCGTCTCCTGATAATCGTCAGGCTCTTTTTTATCATGTTGCTTTCTTTTATCAGGATCATCATCGCCGTTTTCATCACCAGACGATGATGCACTACCTGCGGCGCTTCCTGAAAGTGTTCTGTCTGCACCTGCTGTACTGGTTGAGGTTGAAGGTTGTGGGTCCGTTTGTTTGGGCTGTGTTTGTTTATTATTTCCGTATTGTCTGCCCGTAGCGCGGGTTCGGCGATAAGTTCCGCTTCCATTGTATGAAATGAAGACCTCCTCTCCGTCCATGGTTATCCGGGTGGATTTTTCAGGTTCTTCTGCCATATCTATCCGGGAGACAGAGTTCAGGGTGTATGGCTGATAGTGGTTGTGTGTTTCGGTTTTGGAGGTGTAGCCGGTGCTGCATGTTCCTGCGGATTGCCCAGTACAGTTAATAGCCTGCTCTAAATGTTGGACAAACCCGGAACTGACCATTCTTGCGACGTTGAAATGAACGTTCAGGGGATCGTAGTGGGTATAATCCAACTGAATTTCGATGTTTCTTTTGTCCTGAATAATTTCATCGAGCGTGTTATCAAAAGTGTTATCAAGAGTGTTATCAAGAGTGTTATCAAGAGTGTTGTGAAAGTCATGAGCAGAGTTGTGGTTAATCAAAATGACTTTTTGATGCATAGGCTGATAATGAATGCGATAGCGAACGTTGTTCCTGAACCGGTAAGTCGCTGAATAATCATCATTGCTGAATCGCGTTATTTTTACCTGGTCAAACTCTTTTGCATCCTGCGCCTCAATAAAGAAGCTACTCAGTTGGTAAACGTTTTTGATCTTATTTTCCCGGAGTACCGGAAGCTCCCCAAAGACGGGAAAATTCACTGAATCGTGTAAACCTGAGCCGTAGGATTGTGTCAGACAAAAAAAAGACAGTATGTAATAAACAAAGATCCAACCAACCCGAAAGTAATTCATTCCCAAACGGCTCCGGAGATTATTCTGTGATCCAGAAAAACAACCCGACCTATTCTAGACATCATTTTACTGGCCTGCCGGACTCTTATTCTGAATGTCCATGATGCAGGGAAACAGGTTGTCAGGGTATTTGCGAACATCTGGCAAGACCTGCCGATATAAACAGACAGGTCTGCCCCTTAACCCCGATAACATAACAGGTTCACTGCAATGAAAGAGTTGCACCAGTGCGTTCATAGTCTTAATAATCTGATTAAGGGTAAGGAGCATGAGGTGCGACTGGCAGTCTGTTGTCTTCTGTCCGGAGGGCACCTGCTGGTGGAAGACTTGCCTGGCATGGGCAAAACTACCCTGGCTCATGGGCTGGCCATGGTAATGGGACTGAATTACCAACGCATCCAGTTTACCAGTGACCTGCTGCCAGCGGATATCATTGGTGTATCCGTCTATGAAAAACAGACCGGCTCCTTTCGTTTCCATAAAGGGCCGGTGTTTTCCCAGCTGATTCTTGCTGACGAGATCAACCGCGCGTCTCCCCGAACCCAGAGTGCCTTGCTGGAAGCCATGGAAGAGCAACAGGTGACGGTTGAAGGACAAACCCTGACACTGCCATCGCCTTTTTTTGTTATAGCGACTCAGAACCCAGCCGCCCAGGAAGGCACTTTTGCGCTGCCAGAATCACAACTGGATCGTTTTTTAATGCGCATTCAACTGGGCTATCCAGACCAGGAATCAGAGCTGTCACTGCTGAAAGGTGAAGCGGGCCGCAGCCGCCTGCATGACTGCCAACAGGTACTCTCTCCAGACAGTCTGAAAAGTTGGCAGCTTCAGGTTGAAACCGTTCATGCCAGTGACCATTTTCTGAAGTACCTGCTCAGAGTGGTCACTGCTACCCGCCTTGCCAGTGATTTTGTCACCGGTTTATCCCCCCGCGCCAGCCTGTCATTGTTGCAGGCCAGCAAAGCCTGGGCACTACTGCACGACAGGGATTATGTTATCCCCGAGGACCTGCAAGCGGTTTTCACCGCCGTGGCTGAGCATCGGCTGATTAGCCGTGGTACTGGCCTGTCAGCAACAGAGCTGTTAGCCACTGTTGATGTCACGGCTTGAGGTGCCCGAACATGGCAGGCTTTCAATCGTTGAGACAGAAAGCACGACAGCTGATTCTCGGTAACAGGGCTCCGGCCCGGCAGGTAACGTTAAACCAGCGACGTATTTACATCTTGCCAGGCATTGCCGGAATGGTCTGGTTGCTGGTGGCTTTTCTGTTATTTCTGATGGCGGTGAATTATGCCAACAGCCTTGCCTTTGCCATGTCGTTCTTTATGGTCAGCCTCTTCATGTTGGCCATATTACATACCTGGAGAAATCTGGCCGGTCTGACTGTCCGCAGTCTGGGTGGTGAGCCTGCCCACGTCGGACAGCCGGTGCGGGTGAAGCTTGAGATAGACGGCCATAATCGTGAGCGTATTGCCATCAAAGTGGGTTGGCCGGATCATGAAAACCTGAATGTCGATATTCTGAACTCAACACAGATTGACTTACGCATAACCGGGCAGCGGCGCGGATGGTTATCCCCGGGTCTGTTACGCATTGAAAGCCTTTACCCTCTCGGCTTGTGCAAAACCTGGAGCTGGCTGTCTCTGGAGGCCGGGGTTCTGGTTTATCCGGCTATTGATGATCGTCAGCCTCTGCCATTAAGCCAGAACGCCAATGGTACACAAGCGGGTGCCACCAGGCTAGGGCAGGAAGAATTTGCCGGTGTTCGTCGTTATCAGGCCGGTGATTCCAGTGGGCATGTTGACTGGAAAGGCTTTGCCCGCCGACACGAATTAAACACGAAAATTTTCCATCAGCCAGTAGGGCTGGATTGCATCTTGTCATTGAATGATACGCCGGGTTATGAACTGGAAGATAAGCTCTCGGTACTTACGGGCTGGTGCCTGCGCTGTGAACGACAGAAGCAGCCTTATGGCCTGAAGCTACCGGGCGTCATGATCCATCCCGGTATGGGACAGCGGCACCTGAATGAGTGCCTGCAGTCTTTGGCGCTGTTCCAGATTCAAACGGGTACTTAACATGGCTGACACTCATCCACTGGAAGAAGGCATCAGCCGTACGTCGGTGATCTGGTTGCTGGTGGCTCAGTTGATGGTGTTACTGCCCTTACGATCTGTTCTGCCTTTACCGCTGCTTGCTATTGCCTTGCTCAGTGTTATATGGCGTTTGACATTGTGGTACGGACGCTCTTTCTGGCCGCCACTCTGGCTGCGAATTGCGCTGATTGCCCTGGCACTGGGGACGGTTGTTGTCAGCTTTCAGCCACTGTGGACACTGGAGTTCATGGTCTCTGTTCTGGCTGTCGCTTATTCATTAAAGCTGCTGGAAATGCGCCATCGCCGCGATGCGCTGGTTGTCGTCTATATTGGTTTTTTTGTGGTCACCACCAGTGTCCTGTTTTCTCAAAGTTTGTTGCAGGCTGCCTGGCTGCTTCTGTGTCTGGTGGTATTAATCGCAGCTCAGCAGGGGCTCTACCGGCGAACGGATTTTTTACCAGTGGTCAGCAGCCTGCGTTATGGCCTTATGCTGGTGTTGCAGGCGGTGCCGTTGACCGTCGTTCTGTTTGTTCTTGTGCCTCGTCTGGACCCTTTGTGGTCGGTGCCCCAGCCTGATTACAGTGCAACGACAGGCGTCACTGATCGTATGGCACCGGGCGATATTGCGCGCCTGAGCCAGTCAGATGAACTGGCTTTCAGGGCTGTTTTTGAAGACAGCCTGCCCCCGGCCAGTGAACGTTACTGGCGTATGGTGGTGATGGATCAGTTTGACGGAAAAAGCTGGTATCAGTCGTCAACCACCGATCTGGTCAGCAAGGGCATCGCAGTCACTGACTGGCAACAGGATCAACGTCAGCCTGTTGACTGGTGGTTACAACAGCCCAACGGCTACCGTTATGAAGTTCTTCTGGAAGCAACCGGCTCGCCCTGGCTGGTGACTCTGGGGCCTGCAGCAGAGAGTCAGGGGCATTTTCTGTTGCTGCGAACCATGCGGCTGGAAGCGGGAAGTCCACTGTATGAACGTCAGGTGTATTCTGTTTCCGGGAGTACTCCGGTCTTTGTAGACGCTTTGCCTGGCTGGTTGCGGAAACTCAATGTGCAACTGCCCAGGGGCAACCCCAGGGCACGACGAACCGCCAGACGATGGATGCTGGAGGAAAAAGGGCAGCCCCAACAACTGGCCATGCGCATTATGCGGTATTTTCAGGAGCAGGGCTTTGCTTATACACTGTCGCCGCCCTTAATGGCAGGAGAGAGCATTGACCGTTTTTTGTTTTCTGAAAAGCAGGGGTTTTGTGCGCATTATGCGGGGGCATTTGTCTTTATGATGCGGTCGGCGGGGGTTCCGGCCAGAGTGGTTTCCGGTTATCAGGGCGGGGAGCTCAAACCTGAACAAAATATGATTCAGGTTCGGCAGTTCGATGCCCATGCCTGGGTAGAAATATGGGTCAATGGCAAAGGCTGGGTGCGTTATGATCCAACCATGGCTGTTGCACCGGAACGTATTTTAGTGGATTTGCAGACGGCGCTGGGACTCGATGGCGGCTTTCTTAATGAGAAACCATTGTCGTTGTTTCGCTACCGTCAGGTGCCTCTGCTAAACGACTTCAGGCTATTTTACGAAAACCTTGAATATCGCTGGCAGCGGACGGTTATTGATTATCAACGAGAGCAGCAGCAGGCTTTACTGAAACAATGGCTTGGCACCGATCAGCTGCAATGGCGACAGATCACTTTACTGGCTGTGATTGTATTCATGGTATTAGGGGGAATGAGTCTTCTACTGTTAGACCGGCGTGATAAGAAAGATGAACTTAGTCGTTTATATAAGCGTTTTCTTGGCAAGCTTCAGCGGTTAGGGGTTCAGTTACAGGATGGGGAAGGGGAGTTGAGTCTGGCGAAGCGTATCGAAACAGAACATCCTGAACTGTCAGACACAGTATGGGCATTTATCAGGGAGTATGTTGAATGTCGGTATGCCAATAATAAAACGGTTGAGGTCGGGCAGATAAAAAGTCTGAAAATCAGACTGAACTTGATCCGTTAGGCCTCATCGGGTGGCTGATGGTAATAAGGTCTAAGCCTGTCGTTCAGATCATTGAGAAATTTACGCACCAGTATCTGCTCATTCGTACTTAAGTGATGACGGTTCGCATCCAGGCTATCTTCAGCCGTATCCAGATAATCGATAAGCTGGTCACTGGCCTCTCCCGGGTCTTGCCCATCCCTGATCAATTCAATAAGGCGATCCGTTTCTTCAGTTAGCCACTGCATCCGGGCAGCAACCGGCATACCCTCTTTGGTGGGCAGTATGCTTTCCAAAGCTTCCTCCAGCTGTCGCTTGTCAATACGGGATGAATGGTTGGCAGGAGGGGCATTTTTCGACGTTGAGTCCATATTGAGCTGGTAGTGCGCTTTACGAAGCTGTTCACCAATAGCGTTTTCAGGAAATACCAGAAATATCCTGGGAGGCGCAGGTTTTGTGTCCGGGTGATTCAGGTAGTACTCAATGGCTCGATGCGCGATCTGAGCTTCGTTTTTTACCGACAGGTTCATGTAACGACTGAGTATTGGTATGGCGATACTCGCTGAGTCCTGATGATGGGCCTCCCTGATGGCGCTGATATAAGCGTTAAACAGGCGGGCTGTTGGCTGGCTGTCCCATTGTTCAGGGAGAATGGTGTGTACTATCTGTTTAAAGCCCAGCTCAGAGACTTTACCGGCAGCAGTTACCATGGATTGACCGGACTCCAGTGCCTGTAGCTGATCAAGAAGCCCCCGGTGGCTAAGGGCTGGTTCCCTGCCGGTCAGTGTTTCAAGAATCGGTGTGGTTTGGCGTTGTTCAGAACGATGTGGACAGACAATGGTGTTAATGCCGGGGTGGACCTTATGGTTTATTCGGGTAATGTCGCCACTGAACAGATTGACCTGACCATTTCTGAAGCTCAGTACCGATAAGCGTACCGGCATGGGAGAAGTCTTGCGTCGCTCCAGCTTTGTGTCCGTGGGTAGAGAGGTGGAGCTGGACGTGGAGTGTGGCCTATGGGGCGTTGCATTGGCGATAGCTTTGCATTGTCGCCGGTAGATAGAAAAATCATGAACTCCCTGGCGCTCCAGATGTTGTTCTATAAAGCTGTCAACCAACGACCAGTCTCTGCTGTCCACATAGGCTTTTAACAGGCTCATCTTCTGCATCAATTGAATATTCCGGTTTCTGTAACCCTCCATTTTTAATTTAAAAGCCCTGCTGGCAAGATCAGACGCCAGCTGTTGCTCTGATGCAGTGTCCGCTGCTGACACTTTTGTTTCGTGAGAAGGAAAAGAGGTGGTTGAGGGGTGATCGTGGCAGCTTATATCACGGTCTCTGATATCAGGCTGTGTACTCCAGTCAGGCGCAGCCTGGAGGGAGCGGCCAACATGACTGGTGAGAATTCGAACCGGCTTGTCTTTGAATAACCCCTTGAACGAGCGCTTTAACCACTTTTTAAAAGCCTGTAATCGCGGGCGTGCTTTGCTATCAGACAGGGGATTCATAGTGTTTTCAGGTAATGGTCAGGTCATTGCGATACCTAAAGTATAAGCCGCTGTATAACCGTCACCGTTCAGGGCGAGCGATATAAAGACCGGAAAAAGTGGCTATCCATTGACCTGATAAGAAAAACCCCTGACGGGCAGGGGTTTAGAAATGTTTTAAATATTGAATCAGCGTGCTCTGGCAATGATATCGTCAGCCGCTTTCTGGTATGAATCGACCTGATCAAAGTTCAGGTAACGATAGACTTCAGCAGCCATGGAATCCAGGTTTCTGGCAAATTCCATGTACTCTTTTGCGGTTGGAATTTTGCCAAGAATAGCGCCCACTGATGCCAGTTCTGCCGAACAAAGGTAGACATTGGCTCCATCACCCAGACGGTTCGGGAAGTTCCGGGTTGAGGTAGACAGAACCGTAGCACCGGGCTCTACCCGTGCCTGGTTACCCATACACAGAGAGCAGCCGGGGATTTCGGTACGAACTTTGCTGGTTTTGTAGATGTCGTAAAAGCCTTCCTGCTCCAGTTGTGCCTTGTCCATCTTGGTGGGGGGGGACATCCAGAAGCGGGTTTGCAGGGGGTCGCTGTTCTGTTCCAGCAGACGGCCAGCAGCCCGGAAGTGGCCGATATTGGTCATACAGGAACCCAGGAACACTTCATCCACCTTGTCGCCAGCCACATCCGAGAGTGTACGGGCATCGTCCGGATCATTGGGGGCGCACAGGATAGGCTCTTTGATATCAGCCAGGTCAATATCAATCACTTCGGCGTATTCGGCGTCTTTGTCGGCACGCATCATGGCCGGGTTAGCCAGCCACTCTTCCATCTTCCGGGCGCGACGCTCCAGAGTACGCGGATCACCATAACCTTCGCTGATCATCCAGCGCAGCATGGTGACATTAGACTTCAGATATTCAGTGACAGACGCTTCTGACAGAGTAATGGTACAACCAGCGGCAGAACGTTCCGCAGACGCGTCGGACAGTTCAAAGGCCTGTTCAACGGTCAGGTCTTCCAGACCTTCAATCTCCAGAATCCGACCGGAGAAAGCATTCTTCTTGCCCTTCTTCTCAACCGTCAGCAGACCCTGTTTGATGCCATACAGAGGAATGGCATGAACCAGGTCGCGCAGGGTAATGCCGGGCTGCATTTCACCCTTGAAGCGCACCAGTATGGACTCCGGCATATCCAGCGGCATCACACCGGTAGCAGCAGCAAAGGCCACCAGACCTGAGCCGGCCGGGAAGGAGATGCCCAGTGGGAAACGGGTGTGAGAATCACCACCAGTACCCACGGTGTCGGGCAGCAACATGCGGTTCAGCCAACTGTGTATGATGCCATCACCGGGACGCAGTGAAACACCCCCACGGTTCATGATGAAATCGGGTAGGGAATGGTGGGTTTCCACGTCAACTGGCTTGGGGTAAGCGGCCGTGTGGCAGAAGGACTGCATGACCAGGTCGGAAGAGAAACCCAGGCAAGCCAGGTCTTTTAATTCATCACGGGTCATGGGACCAGTGGTGTCCTGAGAACCCACGGTGGTCATTTTCGGTTCACAGTAAGTGCCGGGGCGGATGCCTGTCACGCCACAGGCTTTGCCGACCATTTTCTGGGCGAGGGTAAAGCCCTTGCCGGAGTCTGTCGGGGTGGCAGGGCGACGGAACACTTCAGAATGTCCGAGGTCGAGAGCTTCCCGGGCTTTTTCCGTCAGTCCGCGACCGATGATCAGGTTGATCCGTCCACCCGCCTGCACCTCATCAAAGATAACGTCGGACTTTAAGGTAAACTCAGACAGCACTTCTCCGGATTCGGACAGAATTTTTCCCTCGTAGGGACGAATTTCAATAACATCGCCCATGTTGAGTTTGTCGACAGGCGCTTCAAAAACCAGTGCCCCAGCGTCTTCCATGGTGTTGAAGAAAATCGGTGCTACCTTTCCTCCGATACAGATACCGCCGGCCCGTTTGTTGGGTACGCCGGGAATATCATCACCAAAGAACCACAGCACAGAGTTGGTGGCTGACTTACGGGAAGAACCTGTACCCACCACATCGCCAACAAAGGCAACGGGCAGTCCTTTGGCCTTAATCTCGTCGACCTGTGCCAGAGGCCCGGTAACGCCATGTTCTTCCGGTTTTAGCCCGTCCCGTGTCATTTTATACATGGCAAGAGCATGCAGCGGAATATCCGGGCGCGACCAGGCATCCGGAGCGGGCGATAAGTCGTCGGTATTGGTTTCACCGGAGACTTTAAAGACCGTCACTTTGATGCTGTCAGGGACAGCTTCACGTTGGGTAAACCATTCAGCGTCAGCCCAGGATTTGAGCACCTCTACGGCATTGGTGTTGCCCTCTTTGGCTTTTTCTTCAACGTCGTGGAAGGCGTCGAACACCAGCAGGGTTTTCTTCAACTGTTCTGCTGCCAGTTCCCCCAGTTCGGTGCTGTCGAGCAGGCTGACCAGTGTCTCGATGTTGTAGCCGCCGAGCATCATACCCAGTAGCTTTACTGCTTTCTGATTATCAATCAGTGGCGATCCGGTCTCCCCCCTGATTATGGCTGACAGGAACCCGGCTTTTACATAAGCGGCTTCATCAACACCGGGAGGAATGCGGTTTTCCAGCAGTTCCAGCAGGAAGTCTTCTTCACCTGCGGGGGGGCTTTTCAGCAGCTCAATAAGGCCGGTGACTTGTTCGGCACTCAACGGCTTTGGTGGGACACCTTCTTCAGCACGCTCTTCGACGTGTTGTCTGTAGGCTTCTAGCACGTATATACCCTCTCATCTGTGCTGCCTGATCGTAGGATTTCATCAGTGATGAAACGGTGGGCGATCAGATGCAGATGTTCCTGATGAAAATTATGTTCTGCACAGTTACTGCAGATCCTTGTGCAGCTGTAAAAAAAACAGGGATGAGCGCTTCATCCCTTTGCCGGTAGTCCTTGTTATTAGTGGTTGTCGTCGATTGATTTTTGACTGTTTGTTATAGGATCAGGAGCCTGAACACAGGCACCGGCAGCGCGGGCAGTATATCGGATAGTGCGGTATAAGTTAAGTGGAAACCGAGTCGGGCTGTAGCTTCTGGCTGTTAGCTGTTAGCTGTTAGCTGTTAGCTTTTATACAGCCAACAGCTAACCGCCAACAGCCAACCGCCAACAGCTAACCGCCAACAGCCAACCGCCAACAGCCATCATGTCAGACTGTTACTGAACGATTTCGTAGCAGGGTTCATAATGACTGCCGGGCAGCTTCATACGATACTGATCGACAAATGACTGAAGCAGGGTGTCCATTTCCTTCATCAGCTCTGTGTCGCCACTGAGTTGGAACGGCCCGTGTTGACGTATCGCTGCTACGCCTTCTTCCTTGATATTTCCTGCCACCACGCCGGACATGGCCTTGCGCAGGTTGGCGGCCAGTTCGTGGGTAGGCAGGGACAGGCTAAGCTCCAGAGCGGCCATGTTGGCATGGTTGGGCTCAAAGGTTTTCTGGAACGGTTCGTCAATGGTCAGTAGCCAGTTAAAGTAATAGGCATCGCCCTGTTTACGACGAAAACGGGTGACCTGCTCAAGTCCGGCTCGCAGGGTCCGGGACACTTCCACCGGATCATCAATAATAATCTGGTAAAGCGACTGGGCTTCTGGCCCCAGAGTTTTGCCAATAAAGCGGTCGATCTGCTCAAAGTAAGGTTTGGCGGATGCCGGGCCGGTAAATACAAGGGGGAAGGGTATCTCCCTGTTAGCCGGGTTAAGGAGTATGCCAATGATGTAGAGGATTTCTTCGCAGGTGCCGGGGCCACCGGGAAACACAATAATACCGTGTCCCAGCCGTACGAAAGCTTCCAGACGCTTTTCAATGTCTGGCAGGATAATCAGCTCATTAACAATCGGATTGGGTGACTCGGCGGCAATGATGCCCGGCTCGGTTAAACCAATAAAGCGCCCCCGGTTGAGCCGTTGTTTGGCATGACCAATATAAGCCCCTTTCATTGGGCCTTTCATAGCGCCAGGCCCACAGCCTGTGCAGATGTTCATATAACGCAGGCCCAGTTGATAGCCGACAATTTTCGTATATTCGTACTCATCCCGACTGATGGAGTGACCGCCCCAGCAGACCACGGTATTAGGCAGCTGTTTGGTAATAAAAGCATCAGCATTACGCAGGATTTCAAACACCATGTGGGTTGTGTCCTGGCTGCTGTGCTGGTCAAAGCGAGGATCTTCTGTGATATGAGCCGAGACATAAAGAATGTCCCGCAGAACAGAAAAGAGGTTTTCCCGCACCCCGCGGATCAGTTTGCCTGCGACAAAAGCATCCGCAGGGGCGTTATACAGCTTCAGCTTCAGTCCGCGCTGCTCCTGGATAATGCGAATATCAAAATCCTGATACAGAGTCATTAGCTCTTCGGCGCTATCGCCTTCGTGTTCCCCATTCAATACCGCCAGAGCGCACTGCCGGAACAAACGGTGTAAGCCGCGTTTGCTGGTGTCCTGTAGCTTCTTTACTTCCCGGTTGGATAGTACGCGCATGGTTCCCACGGGGTTAACCGTGGTGGTGACAGTGTAAGTTGTGGTGTGGTTTGTTGTCATTTTCGAACTCCCTGAAAATTTCGACACAGGATCATTATATGAGCATTGTTTGAAATTTATCAGTCTTGACGAATGGCGATTCCTCTGACAAATTCAGAGTGTTTGGTTCGATTATTCATACCTTACATCACAATTCTTGTTCCACGACTTTATTTACGACCGGACACCCTGATTGCTCGTCTCGCTCTTGTCTTAACCCCTTTATATTTGATGTCCGGAATGCTCATGAGGTGCTTATCATGCCGGTTCAGAAAGTGGCTGATTTTTTAGCTGCTCATCATATTCCTTACAGGACTCAGCAGCATACACCCGCCTTTACAGCTCAGGAAGTTGCTGAGCAGGCTCATATCAGTGGTCACAGGGTGGCTAAAACCGTTGTCGTCAAACTGGATGGCAAAATGGCGCTCTGTGTTTTACCCGCCACGGAACGAGTCAATTTCAGCATGTTGCGCCATGTAGCGGGCAGTCATACTGCTGAACTGGCAACCGAGGAAGAGTTTGCCTGTCATTTTCCAACCTGTGAACCGGGGGCAATGCCACCCTTTGGCAACCTGTATGGCTTGCCGGTTTATGCCATGGAGACCCTGAAGTCCGCTAAAACCCTGGCTTTTAACAGCGGTGACGCTTCAGAGCTGCTGGTGATTGACTGGGAGGACTTTGACGAACTGGTGCACCCGGTGATACTGACAGACCGGCAGAAGGCGGCCATTGCCTGATGGTATTGCCTGATGGTGTTTTGCTCTCTACTATGTGGGCTGTGGAACCCCGCATAATAATAACAGTTTCCCAGAGGATGCAGTGCCGATGTCTGATAACCATGCAAATTTTTCCCAGCCTGCGGTAACCAGTGATCAGTCTTCTGTGCAGGAAAAGGTGGTTGTGGTTGATGAACATAACCATATTACCGGCACAGTCAGCCGCCAGCAGATGCGCAGGGAAAAGCTGTGCCACCGGGCCACTTATGTGTTTGTGTTTGATTCTGAAGGACGTGTGTACGTACAGGAACGTACGATGAACAAAGATTTGTACCCCGGTTTTTTTGATCCTGCCACTGGCGGAGTCGTCGCTGAAGGGGAAGAGTATGACGAAGCTGCTTATCGTGAGCTGGAAGAGGAACTGGGGATATCGGGCGTGCCTTTAACCGCGCACTGTCATTTTTATTTTCACAACGACGACTGCCGTGTATGGGGAAAGGTCTACAGTTGCCAGTACGATGGCGATCTGACCTTGCAGAAAGACGAGGTGGCTGCGGTGGTCAGGGAAAAACCGGAACATATTCTGGCCAATCGCTTTCACAGAAGCTACACGCCAGACAGTTTAACGGCTCTGGAACGGCTTATGCGCTTACAGTCACTGGAAAGCTGATGTTAAGATAACATCCTTGTTTTTCAGGCAGTCACGAGAAAACCAACATGTTTACCGGTATCGTCAAAGGTGTGTTTCCAGTCAGTGCTATTGCGAGAAAAGAGCAGTTTGCAACGCTGTCGGTAGCTTTGCCGGAGGAGCTTCTGAAAGGTGTTGAAACCGGGGCCAGTATTGCAATTAACGGCACCTGCCTGACCGTAACCGGGTTCACTGAATCCGAAGTCACCTTTGATGCCATGCAGGAGACATTGCGAGTCACTAACCTGGGAGAGCTTGAGCCGGGAACGCTGGTTAATCTGGAAAGGGCTGCCCGTTTTGGTGATGAAATCGGCGGCCACCTGTTATCAGGGCATATTCACGATACCGTGGTCATTGACGAGGTGATTAACACCCCGGACAACACGACGGTGTTTTTCCGCTTTGATGCCCGCTGGTCCGATTATATTCTCCCCAAAGGCTATATTGCCCTCAACGGTGCCAGCCTCACTGTTGGTGAGGAAGTCAAAGACAATCGTTTCTGTGTTCACCTGATTCCTGAAACCCTGAAACTCACGACATTTGCGAACTGTCAGCCAGGGGACAGAGTAAATCTTGAAATCGACAGTCAGACGCAGGCTGTCGTTAATACCGTTAAAAGCTATTTGGCCAAAGCTATTTGAAGAAAGCTAACTGAACGTCCGTCACCGTTAAATTAAACATCAGACAGCCGCAGCGGCGGCTGCTCTCAGTTTGTCGTAAGATTTCTGTTGTTTTGACTTCAGGGCTCTCTCGGCCAGCCTGAGATGAAACCTGGCCTGTTGATCTTCCTGACTGTCCGCAATGATCAGTAATTGCATAGCCAGATCGAGATTCTGAACAACGCCGTGACTGCCATACAGACACTTTATACCCAGCTCTCTGGCAAAAGGCTGTAAGGCTTTGATATCCAGTTTCCTGAGGTATTGGCTGGCAGCTTCCAGTTGTTGCTGGCTGGTCTGATAAACGTCAGGGTCGCTGGTATGGAATATGAGGTCTCCGGTTGAGCGTCTGTGCTCAATCAGCTTGATGGCCTGTTGTTGTGTCAGTGGGTCAGCCTGCTGATTCGCCAGTTCTAACAGTCGGGTCATTGCTTCGGTAAAGTCGTGGTGATCCTTTTCTTCTTCCAGACAGACCATAGCCAGCCTGAGCCTGGCGGCCCGGGTTATAATTGCGTTGTGGGCGGCATCAAGCTCTTGACTGTAAAAGGTTTCAAGCTGTTCCAGCTCATGACGTATCGTTCGGTCTCCTGCCTGCCAGGCTGTAATCAGGTGTTCAAAGGCAGCATGGACATCATTGAAGCTGAACGCCCTGCTTTGTTCTCTGAGCAGCAGTTTGCCAAGACAGCGGTTAGCCAGTGGGTCAGATGGGTTTCGTTCAAGGGCTTTTTCATAACAGGATTTAGCCAGAAGGGGGTTATTGAACTTCATTTCCAGCAGCCGTGCCAGTCCTGTCAGGTTGATCTGTGGGTTAGTTTCTGCCTGTTCTATCACCTGTTCTATCCGGTCAATGTCGAAGGGCTGGCCTGCCAGCTGGCAGAGCTGGGTTGCCTCGATGCAGAGTTCTGGATGGGATAATAGTTTGTCAGCGCATATCAATAGTTCTGGTGCTATTGATTCTTTGATTTCGGGCCGTTCGTTAAACAGTTTCTCAATGGCTTTAATCGGAAGCTGTTTTGCCACAAGGTGAACTAACCCCTGAAGGGATGCGTTGTCATGGTGTTGTTCAATGATTCCCACCAGGTAGCTGATAGCAACCGGGTTGCCTGCGTCAATCTGTTGCAGTGCTTTCTCCAGCTGTTCCACATCCCGTTTAGAAACCACCAGGGCGCCGGTGTTTTGTCTGAGCAGAGAGGATAGGGAAAGGGCTTTTGCATCGGGCTGGATGCAGTCAGCGGGCAGCGGCAGGGGGACTTCAATACCAATGGGACTGGGCAGCTTTAATACAGGGGTGTGTTTAAATGCTGTCCGTACGGATTCCCTATCGATGAATTCAGGCGGCTCCAGTGCGTCACTTTCTGATTCTTCCGGTGCCGGATAAGCGGCTTTAGGGGCTGGCTCACTGACGTCTTCTGTCGTTTTAAAGACTTGAAAACTGTCGTCTTTAGCTTCAATGGGATGGTGTTCAATGGCGAGAGAAAACTGCAGCAGTTGTTTTTTGTGACGCTGTACCATTTTGTTCAATACCCAGTTGAAAAAGCGGTCAATACGGGATCGGGAAGTGGGAGCCACTTTAAGATCCACTTTGTCGAGCTGTTTCAAATCAACCGCGCCACCCACAATTTTTAACTGGGCATCACACATGAGGCGTTGATGTCGGGTGGCTCGTTTGATAAGCCATTTGATTATGGGATTCTTTTTTGTTTTGGCATCACTGCCGTGAGACGGTGGGTAAAGGAGTTTTGTAACATCCCTGAGATTAACTTCAGCTTCGGTAATATGAACCGCCCCGAAATTCTCGCCATCCAGAACCACTTTAACCTGCCCCATGGTGACGGGTCCGGCTTTTAACCGGTTAAAGTTCAGCTCGCCTCTGGATATAACGGGCGTTATGGTTTTAACACCGGTTTCGGGGTCTTCACGAACAAAGAGTTTGGGAGAGGTTCTTTCGATTGAGACAGCGGTGCTGAGGTCAAGTGGAACAGGCTGACCGTCAATCACTGCTTCTAACACGTTGTCGCTGTTCAGCTCCAGATCGGGCTTAATCGTGGTGATGTGCTTATTGGTTGTTACTGCCATTTTACCCTTCAATTTCACATGGCCTTCGGGCAAATGAATGCCATTACCATTGCGGGAAAGCTGGAAGGGTTGTGATACATCCGTATCAAGGTCAGGTAACTCTCCTGTGACGGTAAGGTTGTCACCCAGCTTTATGCAGCGGATACTGGCGGGCTTTGCCGTTGTCAGTTTCAGCTCACCTCTGATCAGAGTGTCCTTTCCCAGAGCCCTCTCAATTCCCTTGCCTTTGGGAGCGTTAATATTGGCCTCTACGTTGCCAATATTAACCTCTGCATCCAGTTTGGCAGGCCGCAGGTTTACGCCCTGCGGCGATGACAGCGGTTTCCCATCCGTCAGGGTGACATGGCTGTTTATTCCGGTAGCGGTAATCCTGGCGTCCAGATCGCCCTGATTTTTTATAGACAGCTTTTCTACTTTTGCAGCAATGTGCTCATTGCCAGAGAGGTGCGCTTCCAGGGTGCCTGCGCCCTCAACATGACGAGTCAGGTCGATATTTATGTTGCTGGCTGACAACTGTGTTTTGCCCGCCAGTGTCATCAGGTCGCTGGCTTTGAGGGGCTTCTTTAGAGGATCAGGCTGCGTTTCTGTATCAGGCATCAGCGGGCTGTCTGATGGCTGTGCTGAATAAGGCGGTGGCGGCTCATCGGAATAGGGGGGAGGCTGGTTCAGAGGCAGTGCTATATTTTGCCACCGGGCAAACGGGCTATAGGGTGTGAGAACCTCTTTCAGCTCACTGGCCACTTCCAGCGCATTATTAATGCTCCCTTCGGCACGACCGCACTGAACGTTCAGGCGTCTTGGAGTCTCACCCTTTCTGGCCGCCGGAACGGTTTCAGTAGCGGGGATTTCGGGACGGTAATCAAGATGAATGTCTGAAAGCTCGCCATCAGCCTGCAACTTACCTTTGGTGGCAACCGTAACTTTCCCCAGTTTCGCGGCCAGCCGGAAACTCAGGACTCTGAACAGGGCGTCAATCAGTGGCTCTGGCGAAGCTTTCACGCTCTTTAATAGTGAGGCAGCGCCAGCAGGCGCAAATTCAGGGAGTTCAACATTAATCTCCTGAGCACCGAGGGAAACAAAATTGGGGGGCTGAGTTATCTGACCAATCTCTTTCAGCAGACCATAACCGGCAGACAGGGCATTCGGAGCCGTGGTGTAGTTAAACAACATCTGTCCGGCACTGCCTGATAGTCCTGCTTTTATTCCTCTGGCACTGACTCTGGCTTTCACAACCTGACCATCAGGCATATCAACGGCTGCGGTTGCCTCCAGTTCTGAAATTTTGAAAACAGGACACATCTTGCCGCCCGGACCTTTAACAAAGTCTATGCCTGCAATGCAGACATTAACGTTATCGAGTACTATTTTTCCTTCCTGGGTGTTTAGTACCAGGTGATCCAGAGGGATATCAATACGCACGTTTCCAGGCTTCCCTTGTTTGGGGTGGCTGGCGGCGTAAAAATCTCTGACGGAGGCTAAGAACTTTGATAGCGGTTCAATTACCTTTTTGCCGTTGGCAGTAAGGCTTTCGTGGAATTGGACGGCTTTCTCAAATTCACGACAGAGGACGGCAGCCTCTTCGTGCCGATGAGGGAGAGCCTGCTGCTGCTTTGCTAGTTCTGCTTTTTTCTCCTGAAGCTCTTTGGCTCTGGATGCGTTGAAGATCTTTAGTTGACCTGATTGGTTTTCCAGTTTTCTTATTTTATCTTCAAGCGTCTTAATTTTTTTCTCAGTGTCTACACAGAGAGTCCTGGCTTTTTCGTACTGTTTTTTTGCGGCTTTCCTGAATTTTTTGCTCTCTTCAATCTCTTTTGTATCCATCAGATAGCGGGTGGATGCGACGATTTTTTTGGCTATTTTTGAGATCAGCGAAGAAAATACAGAGCTTTTTGATGGGTAGGTTAACGGTTGTGATTCTTCAATACCGGTTTTGTGTGACGGTTCACTATGTCTGGCAGTGACGTCGCTTTTACTGTCTGTGCTGGATTCGTGACTGCTTTTTGTTGTTTCGGAGTCTGGCTTCAGTCCGTGCAAACTTGTGTTGGCATCAGGCGTTCTCAAATTTTCTCTGGAAGAGGAAATCTTAGTATCAGGGGTTTCGACCACGATCCTGAGCAGATTCATTTCCTGTTCGAGCTTGTCAATCTGGCGCTGCTCAAGGTCCGGCATTTGATTTAATGCCCGGGCTTTGTCGCTTGCCTTTGATTGGGAAGGTGGCGCTTCCGTATAGGTGACCTCCTGCCCGTTATGCCGACCTTTTTCTGGCGTCGGATTGTTACTCCCAGCTTTGGCAGTGGTTTGCAGAACGTCGGAATGTCCCTTTTTTGGTCCAAGCCTGTTCATGTAACATCCTGTTTTTGACGGTTGCGTTAATTGAGTTGTCGCCGGTCTGTCGCTTCCTGCATCCAGTCCGGTGCGGTCTCTGGCACACTGCTACTTCCGGGGCTCCGATTCAGGTTCACCCGAACTGGCGTTCTGCCAGCCGGGAGCAGACTCTGAACCACTGGCTGACTGGCCTGCGGCTGCCTTAACAACAGCGTTGATAGTCGGGCCTGATCATTCAGAGCCTGAAGGTTGTTCAGTAGGGTCGCGAAATGGTTGATCATCGCCAGCTGAGCGGGTGCTATGTCCGCAGTTTCTTTTGCCTGCAATAGCAACAGGCGCATTTCATGTATTTTGGTGACAAATTTATCTGGGTTAAGGGTCAGCTCATGGGGTATCGAAAATAGTTGCCGGACAAAACGGTTATAAGGGTGTTTGCTGCCAGTGTGAAAAGGATGACAAAATGCTGTTGCTATTTCCGGTTTGTCATGAGTCTGTTGCCAGAATTCGTGGAAGGCTTCTTCGCCCGCTTCTTTCATTTCAGCAGGTAACGCCGGGTTGGAAAGTGTTTCAAGGAGTACCTTGGCGGCGTCGATATAGCGTGGATAACCGATACTGCCATCTTTGATTTCCCAGCGAATCCTTGCCCTCAGAGCATCCGGGTTGTTGTTTTGAATGGCGGTTTCCAACACCCGTTCGGCGGCAAATTTTTCCCCGATGTGCAAGTGCAATTCAGCCGCAGGCACTGGCAACTTATATTTCTGCATCAGGTTGCTGATCCGGTCGATAAGTTCCGGGGCTTCAGAATCGCTGGCTGACAGGTCGGCCAGTGGTTGGGTGGGATATTCCCGCAGGATGTTAATTACGGACTCTCCAACCACACTTTCGATGGCGTCCACCGTTTGCGCCAGCGCTTTTGGAGACCCTTCAAAGCGACCGCTTTTAACATGGTCCCAGACAAGCTGGGAGATCACCTCTCCCGGGCAGCGCCCCTCTTTAACCAGGCGCAGTAACTGACGCATGGCCTCAGAACCTGCGAATGGGTCAGACTTGTAAGCAAATGACAGCGTATCAATCACCAGCCCAATATTGTCGGGTTCTTCACGCTCAAAATCCAAAGCCATTTGTGTCAGCCAGTTCGGGTCTGCGGTTTTTGGTTCTTCTGCATACTGTTTTCTTTGTAACAGTGCGGCAAAAATGGCGACGGATTTAGGAGGGTCGACTTCTGTCAGCTCATGGGCAATTTTATAATATTCAGCCCGCTCATCTGGATCATCGCATTCGAGGATGAGTTTTTTGTAAACGGGCGTGGTGATGGCCAGGCAGGCTCTCAGAGCTTCCCTGTGGTGCTGGCGTTGTTTTAGCTCCTTATACATCATGACCAGTTGTCTTGACTGCTCCGGGCTGGTGGAGCCTGTTGCTTTTTCACGACTGGCAAGAACACACTGGTTTTCCAGTCGTTTCGGACAAATCAGGAGCCTTGAATTAATCAAGGACCAGCCGTTGAGCAGATCGCCACCAATCTGGTCGAACAGCTCGGTCATGACAATAGTCCCATGATCGTCTTCATGACCACTACCGGGTATCAGGCCGGGAAGTTCAACTTCAAATTGTGCGCCTATCTGGATAGAGGGCTTTGTCGTTGAACCGTTTGCTGTTTGGGTAATCCGGGTGAATCTGGAACGAAGCAGCGGACCAAGTATCAGCTTAATCAGCGGATTGCTGCTTTCGACCTCAATATAACCTTTGCCCTGTCGTTCACTGTCGGATAGCTTTGCCAGTTGCTTTTTGGAATATTTCAGGTCTTTAAGGGCAATATCGCCTCTGCGAACCGGGGCGTGCAGTGATATTTTTGTCTTTCCGCCCAGCAAAAAACCCAGCAGACGCAACATTAAGGAGGGAGACTTTTCAAGGTGCTTTGGTTGGAGTGTCAGCTCACAGCTCAGTGAGCTGTTATGATCATCGTCTATATCGGACAGAGCGATCTTGTTCAGTGCGACCACTGAAGGTCTGTTGTCATCGGTATCAAAATGGATTTCCATTCCGTCCATGGTGGTGACGGCTGACTGGTCGGCTTCCTGATGGACAAGGTTGATTTTTTTGGACATCTTCAGATTCCTGAAGGTCGCTGTACCCTTGTTAAACTCGGCCAGTCCCGGTTCTTTGCTGGCCGGGTCCGCGTATTCACCGTCAATGGCATACGCCGTATTGGTATTGCTGTATTTAACTTCCAGTTCTGCCAGCGAGACCTGAAACGCAGTATGGTCACGGGGCAGGTTTGGGCTGTCCTTGCTTTCTCGCAACCAGGTGTAGGCTGACGTAAAGTTAAGGAACTTACCAATATCCGTTCCCAGATGAACCTCCCCCAGGTTGGTTGCGAATTGCAGACTGACGGGTTCTTTCTGATATTCCACAGGAATATCGACATCACAGCGTACCTGATGGATGCTGATGGTTGTCTGGCCCTGCTGGTTCTGTATTTCGGTACTTTCGCTCTCAGGTGGCTTCAGACAGGCTGAGAGTGACAGGTTGGATATAACAAGAGGCCCGTTCCGGGTCTCTATGGTCAGCCTGGGGATTTTAAGGTTTTGATAAACACCTGTTTTTTGGGGATCAAGATCTTTAAATGCAGTCAGAATGATATCGGTAAATAGTTGCTGCCAGGTTTCATCCTCCATATCAAAAGTCACACCGGCCCATTTTTCCAACAGCTGGTATCTGGCCAGATTGGCGACCCGCTTCTGAGCCTGAGGCACAATAAAATGTTTGAAAGGCTTAACGAGAACCTGATTGGCCACCGGTTTAACAAGGCGTTCCGCCAGTGGCTTGACCAGAAAATCACTGACAGGGCTGATGATGTAACTCTTAAGCCTTTGTACGACCCAGTTGGACCGGGCAGGCTTGTTTGGCTTAATGGTTTCTGTGGTGACTGATGTTGCTGTTTTATAAGTTTCTTCAGCCTGTTCAGGAGGTTTTCCCCACAACCAGCCAAAGGTGCGTTGCAAAAGGCCTGACTGTGGTTTCTGGATATCGATCTGCATTTTTTGTATTGGTTTAAAGGCACCAGTGGTTCCGTCATCTTTCCGGTTGGGGATTTGGCTGAATACCTGGTTAAGGTCGACTGTGTCTACTTTTCGATGACCATGCAATGGGTCTGATGAGAAGGTATCAGGATCAGTATCAGGAAGGTTTTCCAGTGCATCATAAAACTGCAACGAATCTGTGGATGATGGCGGTCTGCTGGGTTCCATGCTTGCCGGGCTTTAACAGCCGTGTCCTGTGGTGATGAGCACTTTTTAAAGTCTAGCAGCCGGATTTCTGACCAGTCATTTAGATAAAAGGCTGGTTTTATATGCGTTAATGGTCTCGGGGATTTTTGGACAGAAGCGTGCGCAGGCATTATAACTATAAATGCTCACTCATGTGTCCAAACGGGGGTTGCCCTCGTTGATTAGAGCGTAAGAAAAAATCTGTGCCGCCTTATACTGGCGGCACAGTACGTTTCAGTTTCCGGTTTTCTTTTTCGGCGTTTTTCTGGCTGTTTTTTTCCCAAACATCACCTGGTAGGCATCGCTATAAACGCTGGCGAAGTGCACAGTCATTCCAGACCGGATGTAATCAGGCAACTCGTCGTAATCGCGACGGTTTTCCTCTGGCAGAACCAGTTCTGAAATGCCTTGTCTGCGGGCTGCAATCACTTTCTCACGAATACCTCCGACAGCCAGTACCCGACCGGTCAGGGTCAGCTCTCCGGTCATGGCGACAGCCCTGGGCTTTTTCCCCCGTGCCAGTGAGATCAGGGCAGTAGCCATCGTCACGCCTGCACTGGGGCCGTCTTTTGGTGTTGCACCTTCTGGCACATGCAGGTGGATAAAGGCTTTTTCAAAAAAGTTCTCGTCAGCACCGAACTGGCCGGTCTGACTGGAAACATAGCTGTAGGCAATTTCAGCCGACTCTTTCATCACGTCGCCCAGTTTGCCCGTCAGTTTGAAACCGGCTCGTTGGCGATGAATCAGCCCGGCTTCTACCGGGAGTGTGGCACCGCCCATAGAGGTCCAGGCCAGTCCGGTGACAACACCGACGCCATCAATGACTTTCTCTTGACGGAAGTAGGGTGCGCCCAGGTATTCCTCAAGACTTTTGATGGTAACGCTCAGACTCTTCTGCTTGCCTTTCAGCAGAACCACCACGGCTTTGCGAATGATCTTCTGCAACAGCTTTTCCAGGTGGCGCACACCCGCTTCACGGGCATAACCTTCTATGAGTGCTTTTAGAGTCGCGTCAGAAATTTTCAGTTGAGCCTTTTTCAGTCCGGCGTTCTTTAGCAGTTTGGGCCACAGGTGGTTTCTGGCAATCGCCAGCTTCTCTTCAGTGATGTAGCCGGACAGCCTGATGGTGTCCATCCGGTCGAGCAGTGGTCCGGGAATGGTGTCGAGCTGGTTGGCAGTACTGACAAACAGCACCTTGGACAGATCAATGCGCATATCCAGGTAATGGTCCAGAAATTCACTGTTCTGCTCCGGGTCCAGAACTTCCAGCAGCGCAGAGGCCGGGTCTCCCCGGTAGGAAGCACCGATTTTGTCTATTTCATCCAGCATAATTACAGGGTTGGCGACATCGACTTCTTTGAGTGCCTGAACCAGCTTACCCGGCAGGGCACCCACATAGGTGCGACGATGGCCTTTTATTTCCGCTTCGTCCTGCATGCCCCCAAGGCTAAAACGGTAGAACTTGCGGCCCAGGGATTTCGCCACTGAGCGACCAATGGATGTCTTACCCACTCCGGGGGGGCCAACCAGCAGCATGATAGAGCCGGAAATCTCTTTCTTGAAAGCGCCGACGGCCAGAAACTCAATAATCCGATCCTTGACGTCTTCCAGTCCGTCATGGTCTTCGTCGAGTACCTTGCGGGCAAAGTCCAGGTCCAGGTTGTCCTCGGAAAAGCGTCCCCAGGGAACCGAGGTGGCCCAGTCCAGGTAGTTACGGCAGATGGCGTACTCCGGTGAACCGACTTCCAGAATAGAGAGTTTCTTCAGCTCGTCGTCGATTTTTTTACGGGCCGTTTCAGGGACTTTCAGCGCTTCAAGACGAGACTCGAACTCCTCGATCTCAGCGGTACGATCATCCTTGGAAATGCCCAGCTCTTTCTGAATCACCTTGAGCTGTTCACGGAGGAAGAACTCTCTCTGGTGTTTGCTGATCTTACGATTGACTTCAGCGTTAATTTCACCTTGCAGTCGTGCCACCTCTTGCTCTTTGCGGATCAGAACCAGCACTTTTTCCATGCGCCGTTGAACCTTCAGGGTTTCCAGCACATCCTGAAGATCCTGCCCGGGAGCCGTGGTGATCGCTGCGGCGAAGTCAGCCAGTGGGGAAGGGTCTTTTGGGCTGAAGCGGTTCAGGTAATTTTTCAACTCTTCACTATAGAGTGGGTTCAGTGGAATCAACTCTTTAATAGCCTGAATCAATGCCAGGGCATAGGCTTTGATTTCATCGCTGTCGTCCTGAACACTATCGGGGTATTCCACCTGAACCAGGTAGGGAGGACGTTTGCGTAGCCATTGTTTAATGCGGAAACGCTGCATACCCAGGGCGATAAACTGTATCTGTTCACCTTCACCCACCACATTATGAATTTTGACGGTGCAACCTACCTCGGGAAAATCTTCCGGATCAACCTTGGTACCGTCACCCGGCATACCCGCAACATAGCTCAGGCCAACCACTTTGTGAGGGCTCTGGCTGACCCGTTGCAGAGTTTCTTCCCAGTCTTCGCTGCTGAAAACCAGCGGCTGAACCTGTGCCGGAAAGAAGGGACGGTTGGATACAGGTATCAGATAAAGCTTGTCGGGGAGAGCGTGTTCGGGAAGTACCAGTGTGGTGCCTGTTTCTTCATCCTGCTCGTCAGCAGAAATAACTTCTGGATCGATAGATTCCTGGTCTGTCATGATGTTCGATAGCCGGTTTGATTTGTTGAAACGGATAATGACTATTTGGAGTCATTCTGGATATTTTCAATAGAGACTGAATTTAAGTATGGTTTACTGAATCGTGCTTGCCATCGATAACATTTCTCCAATATGAAATGAGCTCAAAGGAGACAAAACAATGAACAGTCAGCAGGTACTGGATTTCTGGTTTGGCGGTGAGCCACTGGGAAAGGCGCAGATAAAACGCTGGTGGCAGAAAGACAGTGACATGGATGAAGAAATAACATCCCGGTTTCTGAATCTGGTTAAAGAAGTGCATCAGGGACTTGGTGATGAATGGTCGCAAAGGGCTGAAGGCCGGTTAGCGGCAATTATCTGTCTTGATCAGTTTCCCCGCAATATGTTTCGTGATCAGCCTGAAGCGTTTCACTACGATCAGAAAGCGCTTGAACTGTGTCAGCAAGGTGTTGAGACAGGTGCTTATCATGAACTGCCGTTACTCTGGCAGTCTTTCTTTTTTATGCCGCTGATGCACAGCGAAAATCTGGCGGATCAGAATGACTGTGTTAAACAGTTTGCCCGACTGACCGAACAGGCAGACGGGCCACTGAAAGAGTATCTGTCCGGCTCACTGGATTTTGCCAGACAGCATCAGGCTATCGTGCGACAGTTTGGTCGCTACCCCCATCGCAATGACATTCTCGGCAGAGAGAGTACGGCAGAAGAGTTGGCCTTTCTTCAGCAACCCGGTTCATCGTTCTGAGGTTCAGCTTTAACAGGGTAGCGTTGGGTCATTTGAGGGCTGATGCCCTGAAGTTCAACAATGCCTGCCTGACGGGTGCGAAACTCCAGGGCTTCATGAAGGGTACTGAAACTGAACTCTGTGTAACGGCTGCAGCGACAGTAGTCTCTGTATTCGATATAAAGAATGAAACAGGTAGAGATGGTACTTTTGCCTGTTTTGACTTTTGCCTGTGACAGCCAGGTATGAAGGGAACAGTTATACCGGTTATGCCAGACCTGAAGATTGTATTGATCCAGAGCCCTGGGAGTGTACTCCGGCAACGTGTGTAGCGTGTGGGAGTGGATTGCGGGAATACTGGCTAGGGTATTCATTGAACAGCAGGCAGAAACCTTTCGAAAAAAATCCCATTAAATCAGTGTTATTGCCATTGCACAAGACGGGCTTTCCATAGGTTGCTGGAAATGTAACCGGTTACATGGAATAATTTGCCAGACATCTGAGGTGATGCAGGTGTACAGATGAAAAATAGTAATAACGATGGAAATTCTATGAAAAAAGGAATGAGGAAGGGGATGAGAAAAGCCTTGCTGGCAAGCGCGATTGCCTCTCTGCTAGTCTCCGCAACCGCTACCCACGCAGCACCGTCACATGATAAAGCGGTCATTGGTTATCTTACCCAGTGGGAAGCCTGGAAAGATGCCAGTGCCGGATTCACTGTAAAAGGCGAAGCCACCCATTTAAACGTCAATATGGATATATATTCCATACTGAACTTTTCATTTTTCGGTGTAGCCAGAGACGGTTCGCTTCATAGCGGGGATTATAGAAACAAGTCAATCTACCAGAAGGATGCCGTTCAGGAGCCTTCGCCTTTGTTGAACACCGACGTCTATTCCAGTTGGGATCTGCATATTCTCTGGGGTGAAATGGAGTATCTCTGGGAATACCCTGGCGAAGAGGACTGGCAAAAAGAACAACGGAAAAAAGTCGTAGAACAGGGTTTCATTCCCTATCAAAATGGTTGGAAACATGAACCAACAGGGATTACCGGAGGCTTCCCTCTACCATTGAAGAAAACGGGAGGCGCACCCGGCCTGATCGATCTGGCTCACCAGAAAGACGTAAAAGTCATGGCGTCGCTGGGCGGTTGGAGTATGTCCAGACACTTCCCGGAAATGGCTGCTGACCCTGTGAAAAAGGAGCGCTTTCTGCAGGATGTGGACCGTCTCATGGCCATGGGCTTTGATGGTATCGACATTGACTGGGAATACCCTGGCACCGGTGGCATGAACTTTCAGGGCTCACCCGAAGACTACGCCAACTTTGAACAGTTGATGGAAGATATTCGTGCCCGTATTGGTAAGGATAAGCTGCTGACCGCTGCTTTCTCGGCCTCCACCGCCAAACTGAAAGGGTACGACTGGGCGCGCCTGGCTCGCTCTATGGATTACTTCAATATGATGACCTACGACCTCAATGGTGGCTGGTCGGGCATCACTGGACATAATGCGCCGCTTTATCCTTACCCTGAAGAAGAATTTAAAGGGCTTGATCTGGATACACTGCGTCAATGGATGGCAGACAAAGGCATCCCCTCAGAAAAAATCAACTTTGGTGCTGCCTTCTATGGTCGTGGTGTACAAACCGCTGAGAACTCAGCATCCCTTGGTGTACCAACAGACAAGCGTCTGGTTAACTTCTCTGTTGATGGCCCCACCCAATCGGCGGTGGACCTGGATAACTGGAGCAAGTTCGAGGGGCAGCCAAGCTACAACTACATCATCCAGCAGACCGGCTGGCAGAAACAGTGGGATGATAACGCCCAGGTTCCCTACGCCATAAAAGACAAGTTTTTCCTCAGTTACGACGACCCTGCATCCATTGAGAAAAAGGCGCAGTACGTCATGGATCACGATCTGGGTGGCATCATCGTCTGGCAGGTTGCCGGGGATATCAAGTGTGAAGGGGAATTCAAGAGCTTTGGGCCAAAACTGAAGCAGTGCACCAGGCTGTCTTCTCCGCTGGCGGAAAAAATCCATGAAGTGTTCAACCAGAACGTCACACCCAATACTCCGCCGGAACTCACAGTGCCCGGCCCTCAGTCTGCCGATTCCGGACAGACCATCACCTTTAATGTTTCAGCCACCGATAAAGAGGGCGACAGTCTCAGTTTCAGCGCTGAAGGCGGAACAGTAACCGAGCTTGAGCCAGGCAAGGCGCAAATTAGTTTCACGGCACCAGTAACCAGGGTCGATACCCAGAAGACCGTTACTGTTACCGTATCGGATGGCCGTGCCAGGCAGACCAGGACAGTGCTGGTTAACGTCAAAGGCAGCGGTGAGGCAGACAACACGCCACCGATGTTATCACTGCCAGCCACAGCCAGCGTCAAGTCCGGCCAGTCGGTCACCATTCCTGTATCTGCCACGGATGCCGATGGTGATGCCCTGACCTTCACCGCCACCAAAGGAACACTGACCCAGACGGGTAATCAGGCGACCTTGCTCTACCAGGCACCCGATGTCGACGTGGATACACAGGTGGTCATTCAGGTAACGGTTACCGACGGCAAGGCCAGTGACAGTGGCACGGTAACCGTTACAGTGAAGGCAGCAAGTAGTGGAAAGTCCACCTGGGACGCCTCTAAGGCCTATGTGGGCGGAGACCAGGTCACTCACAATGGCATTCAGTACACCGCCAAATGGTGGACTCAGGGTGATGAGCCAGGCAAGTCCGCAGTATGGGAAGAAGCGGACGACGGAACCCTCAAGGAATGGAGTTCGGACAAAGCCTATACCGGTGGTCAGGAAGTGACCTGGCAGGGGAATACCTACAGAGCCAAATGGTGGACGCAGGGGGATGAGCCAGGTAGCAGTGATGTGTGGCTGTTGATCTGATTTGTGTCCGTCATCCCCGCCTGCGCTGGGATGACGGCTGGATATTCGGTGTTGCTACTTTCCTTAGTTATTTTCCGAATTCTAACGATTTGTGGTTGCGAATTAATCGGCGTTTCTATAAATTACGGCTCGTTCGCTGATGAGGCGAACAGCAAAACGGTGAGGTGTCCGAGTGGCTGAAGGAGCACGCCTGGAAAGCGTGTATACGTTAACGCGTATCGAGGGTTCGAATCCCTCCCTCACCGCCAATGAACGAAATGTACTAAAAGTTTTGCGCGCTCGTAGCTCAGCTGGATAGAGTACCTGGCTACGAACCAGGCGGTCGGAGGTTCGAATCCTCCCGAGCGCGCCATAATAAGACCCGAAACGGTCTTGACGGTGAGGTGGCCGAGAGGCTGAAGGCGCTCCCCTGCTAAGGGAGTATACGGTTTGTAGCCGTATCGAGGGTTCGAATCCCTCCCTCACCGCCATACAGCTTAATGAACGAAGTTTGCTGAAAAGTTTTGCGCGCTCGTAGCTCAGCTGGATAGAGTACCTGGCTACGAACCAGGCGGTCGGAGGTTCGAATCCTCCCGAGCGCGCCATATTAAAAAGCCCTGCTAAGGAATTAGCAGGGCTTTTTTCGTTTGCCTGTTCCGTCCTGAAATAGGTTGACAATCTGGAGACCTATTATGGGAACCCTCCCGAATACCCGCAGAAAACGCACACGGCGAGGCTCTACTTTAGGCTTTAAATTGAAGGTTGTTGCCAGTGTTGAACAGGGCGACATGACCTCTGTACACGACAAAAAGTGAGCTGACAAAAATCTGTGCTACAAAGCTTGGAGTGCAAACCATCGCTTCAAGCAGTTATGAATTCCATCAGCTCACTCACCCTACAGTTTAAGCTCTATCTCCACTGGAACAAGCCACATCTTGATGTACTTTCTATTCTCATAGTGGCAATCATCAAGCGTCGCACCGTCAATTGGACACAGCTGGCAACAACCTTTCCAGGCACGGCTCAGGCATCCTCCTGTTATCGCCGAATCCAGCGATTTTTCAAGAACGTTGTATTTGACGAGGAAACGGTTGCGCAGCTCATTGCCCGCCTGTTTTCACCGGAAGATGCCTGGATGCTTAACATTTTCGCCGTAAGCCCCCTGACTTTTAGCTATCTCTTTATCACAAATCCTAATCTTGACTTATCCTTTTCAGTGATGAGTCAAGATCATGTTGCCATTACCTCCTTCGCCGAAGAGTACCGCAACCGTCTACTGGATATCAGCTGGTTTATGCGTTGCCTGAATGAATACCTGGCAAGGGCAGCCAATAAAGAAGATGATTGCAAAGGCCGTGATATGGGAAGGTCGTTACAAAAGTCAGGCTCTATTGGATGAAGGAGCACTGTTGACCTGCATGTCATATGTTGATTTGAATCGTGTCCGAGCCAAACTGGCGACAACCCCTGAAAACTCCGACTACACCTCTGTTCAGAAAAGATCGGAAAAGGCCTGTGGTAATACCGACAAAAAACAACCGGACAAACTAAAGCCCTTTCGTTCACAAGGACAAAATCCCGATACAGCTATTCCTTTTGCGCTAAGCAGTTATCTCAATCTGCTTTTCAGCATGTTTATTCCTAAATGGCCCAGTGACTGCACCAAATTCAATGAGTTCATCGAATGATTTGTCGTTGGATGAAAGTAAAACAGAGAGGTTTATTTGTACTTTTGAGCTCTTTAAATTATGGATGTCCTATTTTTTTCTATTTTTTCCTTCTATTTTAAACTCAGTCTTCACTGCAATGAAAAATGAAGCCATCAGAAAACAGAATGAACGATTTCTCTATATCTCTGTCCTATTAAAGTAGTGAAACCACCTGAGGGTGTTCCAGATCTCGCCTTGCCAGAAAATATTCACAAAGGCAGATGATGAATAGATAAACAGAGGAAAAGTACGTGCAGGCTTGTACAGCAACAACCTCGAAGGTGGCTGACTATCCATCAGGCTCTTTATCTGAAAACCAAAAAGCTGAATCAGTTACGACAGCTACCTTTGTAGGGCGCTTTGGCACCGAGCGGCCTGTTGCCAACAAAAAACAACTGAGGGAGTATCTCATCAGTGCCAGCGATCTGTCTGAGCACAACAACCCCACAGGCTGTTTCCCCAGCCTTCCAAAACCCATTAAACTTATTGATCAATCCGTTAGCCAGTTCAAAGTGCCTGACAAAACGGCTCCTGACATTCTTCCTTACTTTATGGACTCTCGAAGCGGTCAGAAACTCCACAGAAAAGCCGCGGCATCTAACTTCACATCCATCGAAAATACTATGAGGACTGGAGGCGTTGATATTAATGCCTCAAACAAAAAAAAGTGGCAATACACCACTGATCAGTGCGGCATTAAATAACCACTGGGAAATGGTAGCTACACTGCTGGATGCTGCGCCTTCCGGGAGTGTGACGGCGGTAAACAATGAGGGTGAGGATCTGCTGAAACTACTGCTCACTGGCACAGCCCATAAAGCCCTCGGTGCGGACTTCGGGAAAATATTGGCAAAAGTAGTGTTAAACGGCCATAACGATGGAGCTTTCTCCGCCTATGCCTTTCAGCGAATCGCTGAACGATGCGACGCTGGCCTTTTGGACGCGGCACGGAAAGCCATTCCCGACAATCTCCATCATCCGTTAAGAGATAAGCTCTTTGCAGAGAAATTACTTCGGATTACGGCAGGCATTAATTCAGATAAATCAGGGGTGATCACTTACCTTCTGAGTCTTAAGAACGGTGCGGGCTCCACCCTGGTTGATCCGAATGCTGAATGTGCCAGAGGTTTTACCGCTCTGATGAAGGCCAGTTCGATAGGTAAAACGGATAACGTGAAGTGTTTGCTAAAAGATGGCAGGGTCAAAGGGCAAATTAATAAAGAGAACCCCAAAAAGCGCTTTGCCTGGACTGCTTATACCTCTGCCCACTACCATGGGTGCCGTGTGACCATGAGGATACTTAAGGATCATGGTGCTACTTCTATTTCCGCTCGCTCCATCCTTGCTGAGGAGCAGCGGGCAAGGGAAGCGCATTCCAATACCTCGAGTGGAGGGGGTTCGGGAGGATTTATACTCGAATCCCTGGGCAATGCTATAGGCGCAGGCATAGCTACAGGCTTTGGCGGTGGATCGGATGACTAGGAGCCTGCCGGACTTAAGCGTTCGTCTTCACTGAGCCGAACAAGGTACTACGCCAGACAGCCCGACCTTTGAACCCCTTCAGCTCGAACATGTTCAGCTGAAGGCGAAACTGGCGTGGTATGAAAAACAGTTCCGGTTATATCAGCATAAAAAATTTGGTTCCTCCAGTGAGCGTTTTGAAGACCAGAGACTGCTTTTTAGGGTATTGTCTGTGCTTATCGGTGATAGCGTCTGCAATGCCAAAGTCAAGGAATACCGCACTGGCTATTATTTTCCCTCCCATCTCGCTGGGTATGGCATTGATCGTTTCTCGGCCACCTTCTGTTCTGCACCTGACTTGCAGGGCATCGTCCGATTTTCGGACATAAACAGTACTGGGCACTTGAGCGGTCCACGCGCCTCGTTTATTGGTCAACTGGCACTCTCCATCTGAGCCGTCACTAAATGAAAACGAGATGGGCGTCATTGCATCTTCTGTTTATGTTGCAGAACCTGTTAAGAAAAAAAGACAGCCACTCAATAACACTCCTTTCATATTGCCCATGCATGCCTGTATTAGAAAATCCGGCCTGCTGCCGTTTCCTATAATTGATTTGTATAGATTCACATTTTTTAAAAAGGATTTTTATGGATGGTTACATCAGCAGAGGCTACCACTGTTATATACCTGATTTTTTGCATGTTGAACCGCCCAGCCAGCATCAACCATCTGCGGCATCATCAGCCACCCCTTCATCTTTAGCTGAGAACTTGTTACCGGCCTGTCTGTCGGACAAAAGCATCCTTGATAGGGCTGTTTCTGTGGCAGATATTCCTGACGATGCCGGTACTGTAGTAAATCGTTTAAATCAAAAAAAGGCTGAGTTGACCGGTATAGAGGCGGGCTCAGAAGGTCATCAAAGCACCCGGGAAATGCGTGCTTGCCTGTCAGAAATTGAATTGCGTAAATCCGATTATATTGAATATGAAGATAAATTTGACAATCTTGCTAATAATTTGACAGTACTGGCAAACCATAAGGATTTCAAATCCCTGGAGAGTCTTGATGCTAAAAATGGTATTTGTTACGGGCTGGGCCTTAGCCATATTCAATCCATTATTACCGGAACCCAGAACGAGTTCGCAGAGTCATTAAGATTATTAAGCCGATCCTCTCAAGAAGGCTGGCTTTATGACGGTACCCTTTATGACAGCTTATGGGAACCGATTCAACTCGCATTGAAAGATTATAAAAATTATTCAGCCCTGAAGGGGACCCAGCCCGTTCCTGAAGGAAAGTCACTTTTCTTTGATTTATTCGCACAGGATCATCCTGAGTCCTTTAAATACATACAAATCATGGCAAGGCTCGACAGCCTGCAGCTCTATCAGGTGCCTCAGAATACATTCATGAGCCACTCAATTACTGAGCAGGATGGCATTAAAGCCTCAGCGATCCTCACTCCGTGGTTTTTAAAAGATACGCCTGCCGAGCAGCCTTCTTTTAGAGCAACCCAGCGATGGATTGCGATGGTGACACCTGAAGGCCTCGAAGATATTTTAAGCACCTTACCCTCAGGTGCCTATTTGCTCTTCATAGAAGGGCATTCATTATCCATTGATGTGGCAGATGAAACCGTTACCGTTTTTGATCAGAATATCCCGCTGTATTTTCTTCAGGCAAAACGGAGTGAGCAGCCCTCTTTAACTCTGCTTGCCAAAAAATTGCATATTTCTTTATCTGTAAGTATCTACGACACAGATAATTCGGTGCCCGTGCCATTGGGCATACAGCGGTTTGACAAGCAATCTGTAGATCTTCAGGAACCGAATGAGACGCTGAAAGAGATTATGGTCAGGAATGGTGAAAACATCACCACCAGACCCTTCGGTCATAAAGAACGACAGGCCCTTAAGTTGGCGGTGTATGCGAATAATCCAGACAGTGTTCGGTCTTTGGTGCCTTCACACCCTTCACAACAACAAGGCGATCAAGAACAGCCCCTTTTAATAACCGCTCTGAAAAACGGAGCGGGAGTCGGTGTCATTAAGGCACTGCTTGATGCCGGTGCAACTCTGGATACCAGTTTCCGCAGTGATCAAATTCTAATTACCGCAGCCATTAAAGGCAATAACCCGGAAACACTTAGATGGCTCAGTGCCGGTAAATTTAAATTTTTGCCCACTAGGATTCCAAAGGATAACAGTCTCCTGAAACAAGCATTAGACAGTAATTGCATGGCGGCAGCCAGAACGTTAATTCAATCAGGCCTGCCTGCCCGTCATGGAAGCCCCCCACTTGATGAACTAATACATACAGCCATCTTGAAAAGGGCTCCTGACATTATCGATACCCTGCTCTCAAAGTACGACTGGCCTTATTCCAGATTTGGTTTTTTGCAGGAGGCGATCACTAACCCGGATGGTGATCTGCATGGCGAGATGCTCGCCGTATTACTTAAACATGTGCCTGAAGAAACATTAAACTCGAAGGATTGCTCGGGCAAATCCCCATTGTACGAGGCAATCAATGCTCATAATTTCAACGCTATAGAAAAACTGTTTGAGCGTGGAGCAAGCGTCACTCCGGAAGGAGAATCACCTTTGACCGCCGCCGTAGAAACAGGGCAAACTCATATTGTTAAGTTGCTTCTCGAAAAAGGTGCCTCGCCTGATATTAAGCACATCCGGGCAGCGATAGCAGTGGGTGATATTGAAATGTTTAACAGCCTTTCAAATATAATGGACAGCCAACGGCTCGATTCATCTCAACTATTAATGGATTCTGCTCGATACCAGCGCATTGATATATTAAAAAAACTGATCGATAAAGTCGGTTCCGACCCGATTAATTCTGAAAACGGACGAAAGGCATTTAACTTAGCGGTCGACTATGGGTATTCGGAAATAGTCAGACTCTTTTTAGCCTCTGACTTCAAGGTTGACTGGCATGATTATCTTGGGGACTCCATTTTGCACCGGGCGGTTAAGTCTGGCCATATTGAAACCGTTCGAACTATCTTGGAGTGCTGCGCCCCGGCCAATGAAATCCCTGAATTTAAAAGGGCCAACGAGAAACAATTAACCCCTTTAGACATCGCTCTCCAGCATCAATCTGAAGAGAGATACAAAGAAATCATATCCCTACTGGAAAGTGAAGGTTTCAGGCCCAGTGAAACGGCCAGAAAGAAAAGTCGAGCGGCACTTTCCCAACGGAACAGGTTACGATCAACAAAAAGCGGGCGAAGACCAAGCGGTTTTTTCGGATTCTGAGCAATCAGAATTCCAACAGAATGAAGCGGAAGAACTGGCTGAAGAGGTCACTGAATAAGAGCAAAAGCCTGAAACCCATAATGAGCCTTAATTTTTTCCATTCTTTTAAAGCCTGTTTAGAAAAGTCCAGTTCATAGCTCATCAATATTCACCCGAACCCGTTCGTCATTTTTACGTTCTTCAACGATGGCAAACAGCTCCAGATCGTCCAGAGCATCCATCATGGCTTCATAGACTTTAGCGGGAACGGCGTAGAACACCGGTTCATTACGATTCAGGATGGCGACAGTTTCACCATTGGCTTCTTTGATGACCCCCCATGGGGTTCTTTTTCAGCTCAGAAATACCAGCGCTGACATCGGCAAGGATGGGGTGTATTGATGCTATTAAATGACTCCTTATCTGTACGTTTAATTGACCTGATGATAGACCTGTTAAAAGACCCTCGCAGCCGGGACAGTGGCAACACTCTGTTGTCTAAAGAGTTCCCTGGCGGGGTGCTGATGTTTACGGGGACTAACAGTGGAGCCAGCCCTAACGGCTGGTACAGCTGGCAAAACGCGGTTGAGGATTTTCTGGTATCCGAAGGCAACAACAGTATCAGCCGTGATCAGGTCGTTCTGGCTGCCAATGTTTCGCTGTTGGCCGGAACAGTACTCGGTAAGGATGCCTCTGACGTTTATACCCGGCTTAAGCCCGCTGCCAGCGATGGCATCACCAATGACGAAAAGGCGGCAGCGATCAAACAACTGGCCGCTCTGGACATTATCTTACGCAGCTGACCAGCTGTACTGACATTGATGCTTACAACCATCTATCAACAGGCAGAAACGGCGCTGGCAAACATGGAACTATTACTGCTTGAACGGTTTTCAACATTGCTGAAACAAGAGCTGCACTATGCCTTCAACATCGAACCCCGATGAACAGATCATCAAAGCCCTGATCGCTAAACTGGAAGAGAGTAGCTTTCCGGTGTTGCTTGGCTATTTCATCGCTGACCTTCCGGATATTGAGCCCCCGGCCATTCTGGTACAGCTGGACAGTATCCGGGAACAGGAACGACAGGGTAAACGGGCAAAGTACCGGCTGGAATTAACGGTCAGCGGCGTTTACCGGACGCAGCCTGATACCACTTACCAGCTGATGACCATTGCCCGAACGATCCGGTCACTACTCAATAACGCCAACTTTGAAGGTGTCAGGAAAATCACCTTCCCAGAGACTCAGTTCGATATCGCTCCCAACAACGGGCAGCTCTCGTTTGCAGATATGTCTGTAAACCTAAATTCAGCGGTTAACCCCTGAATTTAGGGTAAAGGTCAGTTACACGCCCATTGCCTCTAATATGGTGCAGGCATTAGTGGAAAGTGGTCGTGAATTTGTGCTGTTTATGGAAGGGCTGAACGATGCCCAGGAAGGCTTGCCCTTTAATATCCGGGTGCATCGTGTGAAGTTCTCGCCAGCCCAGAACCTTGGCTTTATCTCGGATGATTTTGACAGTTTGAGTTTGCAGATAGATGTGCTGGCAGCCCCGAGCATTAGCGGAACGGGCTGAGTTCGTTTATGCAGATTGATCTGGCAACGTAAGTCAGGGATTCAGGGGAAGAGCATGTTCTGTAAGTATTTCCTGATAGCAGCAAAAACCATGCTCTTGTAAGTACCTTTCAATGGCAGATACAACAAGATCAGTAGCAAGATCCAGCTCGCAATGTGAATAGATGTCGTAAAGCCAGTTACCGAAGTTAGAGTCGTTATAACCGTCATTCACCACCCTATTCAGGAATAAATTTCTTGGTACGTTGAGCCCAAAATAAAAATGATCGTCGATTGCCTCTCTGATATTCCAACCATGTGTTTCTCCGTCCCGTTAACCGACAGCACATGAATCCCATCAAAGCACAGGAAAACCCATCTGCCCGTTGGGTTCTGGGCTGGTTTCTTCTTCATGTCCGGGAACGTTCGGCTCTGCCTTTTCAGTTCATAGCGGATTCGATGCTGAATTGCAGCATAGACCATAAGACAGAGTGTCATCACCATTAACAGGGCCTCAATACGCTCAGGTTTTTTGAGATACAGTGAAGACACCAGAAAATCAGGGCTCTTCAGGAAGCGAAAACCTCTCTCAACCTGCTGCTGGGATTTATACGTCCTCAGTAGTTCGCCAGCGTCAAGCCGGACTGTATCTGTATCGTTGGTTGCCAGAACAAAACAACCCAACGATGCTTCTGCATCACGACGAGTCTGTACAGCAACCGTGCAGGAGCCTGTCACATAATATTCATAGTGGTCGGGAACCGTCCCATCAGCAGGACGGCCTTTGGTTTTATAGCAGGGACTCTCGATGATCTCAGGTTCAGCCTGGCAGTATACGGACTGTTTTTGCCATAGCTTGAAAGCTTCCATGGCATCCGATTCGCAACAGAATGGCTTCTTGCCCAATTTCTCAAGTTCCTTGAACTCCTTCAGGGACTTTTTCTGCATACGCCTTGTCAGTGTCTTCTGTTCTGTTTTCTGGCTTTGATTATTTCGAAACAGTACCCAACGTTGTACGACACCTGCATAGTCAGACAGAGTCTCTACAGATTCGTAATGCTCAAACCCTTCAACCTCAACCATTGAGCGCAATGGCGCACTTTGAACCAGTTCTTTGGCTGCACCAATGTTGAGAGGAACTCTGGAGATAAACAACTGATCCTGCTGACTCAGTTCCTGAACGGTTTCAGCCACATACAATGCAGCATCACCGATGAAGTAACGGGCATTCAGTGCCGCCTTGAAGCTCTTTATATGCTCAGAAACCACTTGTTTGAAACTGGTCTTGTCCGTCACATTACCGCTGGCTGCTTTCATAAACATCGGAATGCCTGCCCGGTTTTCGGTCAGCAGGAGCAATATGGCCTGGTTCAGGTCAGGACGATGATCTCGGCTGTAGCCCTTGCAAAGCCTGATGCAATTGAGGTCCTCGTCACTTACTTCCTCCTCGCTGTTATAACGGCCATCGACGTGAAATCCTGTGCCATCAAGGTTGAGTGCATCACATGGCAATTTGAGATGCGTAGCCACCTTGATAGCCAGCTCAAAATAGACTTTACTGACACCCAGTTCAAACAGTTCATCCAGTGTTCTTCCAAGAACTTTGTCGTTTATGTGTTCGGGCTCAATCCCCTCTCTGATCAGTTTATCGAGGGGTTTATTGGAGAAGAACTGAGGGAACATGTGGAGAGACTGCCCCGTAAAGCCGAGGCCATTGATAATCATCGCGACAACGGCCTCACCGTGGGAGATGTTCCATTCGTCAGATACTTTGGGCGCGCGCCTGTCGATATGGTCGGCAATGCCCAGCTCTTTGCACATTCCAGCCACTAGACCGAGATGATCCATGACCTGAGAGTGGTATTGAATAGGAGGCATAACAAGGCTTCTTGATATTTGCTTATCTGATAGATAGCAGGTATTAGGAAAATGTCATGTTGGGTGGTGAATGTCGGTTATAAATCATAATCAATAAGGTTTGTAACAATAGCTGGCTCCTTCCACCAAGCGCTGTCAGGTATCCGATTAAGTAATCTATTTTTTCTGGCGTCAGCATTACCACACCTCAACGGCTAAAGTTTAAGACACATTATGGGATCAGTTAAAGAACCCGCCTTACGGTTAGTGCTTAAGGCGAGAGACGCCCTCTCTCGACCGGTTCAGCAATCGGCTAAATCGCTGGAAAAGCTAAGTAATAAAACCCGTGAGTTGAAAAAGCAACTTAGCACCCTTGGAAAGCAAGACGGGCTTTTGTCGTCTTTTCAAAAGCAGAAAAAGGCGGTTCAGGCATCAGGGCAGGCGTACAAACAGTCTGAACAGGAGGTTGAACAGTTAGCGCAGTAATATAAAACGGTGTTTGTCAACAAAGATGTCGCCTCCACCTCACGCCACTTCCTTGCTTCGACCAAGCTGGCAAAAGGCTTTGACGGGTAATCAGGGCGGTACTTCATCGTTCTAAACGTTGACTCTGAGAACGGATTGTCATTGCTAACCCTTGGCCTGCTGAATGAGGGCACGATCCCCAGATCGCTACAGTGTAGACAGCATGTTAGCCCCTTTCATCGGACTGCCATTGTCTGAGTGCAGAACCAGGGGTTGATCCTGCAGGCTAATGCCATGCCTGAGGCAGGCCTTGCTGATCATCCCGGCAGCGTAGTCGGCGGATTCAGCCTCATGAATCTCCCATGCCACAATCATACGACTGAAAATATCTTCGACCATGTACAGGTAGTAGTATTCACCTCTGATATTTGAGCGCAGATAAGTTATGTCCCAGTCCACACCTGATTTGGCTTTGTAGCCACATACGACGATGGTATACGGCCTCCGGAAGCGCTTGCCCTGCCGCGTCGATGCTGCTGGTTCGCAGCCTTTAATACACGGTAATAGGAGGATACAGAGGCAATATAATGCCCCTCACCCAGTAATGCCGGCACGATCTGGCTGGGTGGCAGACTCTGGAAGCGAGGCTCATTACAGACCTTCAGAATGGCCTGGCATTCAGCCTCAGTCAGCTTGTTAGCCGGTGCGGGTCTGTCAGCATTTTTTCTCTGGTCAACCTTCACGGTCTTCTCCTGCTTCCAGCGTTGGTAAGTGCGCTCAGAAAGTCCAGCTATTTTGCAAGCTGCAGACTGCCTTGCCCCTGCGGCTGTGGCCTGCTCAATGAGTTTTACAGCTTCCCTGCGATCTGGATGGCTAATCAGTCGTCCTCGCGTTCCCCCCCCCCCAGATCGCGCGGGCTTTTTTTGCTAGTACCAGCAAGGCAGCCGTTTCAGCCAAAGCCTTGCCTTTGCGGTCTCAGTGATGCCAGTCTCACGGGCTAACTGGGCAATAGGTACATTATTGGGAGGCCTCAACTTTCTGCACGACGGTTGTCTTTAACTCTTCTGAATAACGAGCCATTGAATGCTCACTGACCACCCACTGTCTTTAGAAGATAAATCAGAAGAGGCGACAACTATGCTGACACAGGGGGCAATGGCTCTCCAATAAAAGCTCGTCAAATCCTACCTTTTGCCTATCCTAGAGGAGACTGGCAGTACTCTTCTAGTACTTAATTTACTAACTGTTGAATAGATAAAATGAAAAATTATATTTGCGTTGTCGTTCTTTTTTTAGGCAATTATGCGTTTGGTTATAACGACCTTCCTTACCCACCTCAGAACAACCCGCCTTATCCGGTGCAAAATAATTTGCCTTATCCGGTGGTAGACTCAATGCCACAACCTTCTACAGCTATGTACCCATTAACCCAATGTAATATACCTCCGGGAACCTATAGAGTTGATTTAATAAATAGCTTAAGTACCAGTGACTTTTTTACCAATGAAGCCAAATTATATATTCAGGTTAATAATGGAGGGTTATTAACCATATTGTTTAAATATACAGAGTTTATAGGAAAGCAGGAGCTATACATTATAACTCCCTACAGAAACAGTTTTGATTTATCTAACGTCTGCTCTGGTACTCAATTTAATCTCTCATTTGACAATATAAAGTTTTATGACAAGAGGTTGAAAGGAAATCTTAAAGGTAACTTTATTCAGGACAGCCAAACAAAATATTTGAATGTAAATGGAAAAATCAAACGGCTTGATATGAAAACAAAAGCTAAAAGCGAGGTGAAACTAGCTGACACCAAACTTAAGTTCATATATTCATACTAATAATTATTGCCCATATGTCAGGCCATTATTTTACCTAACCTCTTATTCAAATAAATATGGAGCCAGCGGATGGCCATCAACAACGACGATGTAAAACTCTTCGAAAGCCAGCGTCTCAGCGACGAGGAAGACGGCGGTGGTCGGGCAACCGGAACAGAAGTCATTGACGGCAATATCAATAACCTGTTTCAGGACATCTCAAGGATAGACCGTACCATTGGTGATGTTGCCCTGCGTAAAGCCTACGTGGGCATCAGCACCGATAATGATATGGCAAGAGTTTTCCGGACACTTTTTTACGCTACTTCGGCAAGGTTTTGCTCATACTTGAACGGTGCCAGGTAGCCATTAGTTGAATGCTTTCTCTGACGGTTGTAAAACACTTCAATGTACTCAAAATTGCCTGCTGAGCTGAAAATCCTCATGATGAATCAGCTCTGTTTTCAGGGTGTGGAAGAAGCTTTCAGCCACTGCATTATTCCAGCAGTTCCCTTTGCGGCTCATGCTACAAGTGAAATCATTATCATTCAGTAGCTTCTGGTATCGATCTGAAACGTACTGACTGCCTCGATCGCTATGTACCCCCCTTCATCAATCGACCTATACGTTTGCGACTTACTGTCTTACCCATATCAGCAAAGTCGTCTTTAATACGACGCTCGCCGTACAGCTGGCGGCTTTTTTCATGAATGACTCTAATTGTCTGCCTTCAATGCCTGATCTTCCTGAGAGCGGTTGGGTTCAGGACGGGAGAGCCTTTCATAAAAGCCACTGCGGGATACGGACATCACCCGACACATAGCAGAAAGACTGAACTGCTCCCTGTAGTCACTGATAAACTGGAATCTCAGTGACACTCCTTGGCAAAGAATATCCACAGGGCACAAGGGTGGTCGCCTTTTTTAATATGGCTCGCTCTTCCTTAAGTTTTGCGTTTTCTTTGCGTAAATATTTGTTGCGTCTAAAACAGAACCATCCGGCACACTACAAAAAAATTGTACGGACTATTCAGCTGGTTGCCCCTTTTTTTTGGAGACTTCCATCTTCGGCCAACATCGCATGATGCTGATCAAATAGAGCTGGAGTGGACAGAGATAGGCATGGATGTACCACTTGGGGAAGCAGCAGAACATAATATACCGCTGTTGGCTTTTGGCGGTTGGCTGTATGAGCAGCTAATAGCCAAAAGCCAACAGCCAACAGCCAAAAGCCCGGTAAGTTATTGAATGCTGCGCCCCTTAAAGCCCATGCGCTTTCAGATGGTACTTTGCGTTTTATTTGTTTGGCGATGGTGTTAAATCAGCCTGAGAAGTTTATGCCCAGTACATTGCTGATTGATGAACCTGAACTGGGATTACACCCTTATGCTATAGCCCTTTTGGCTGCTTAACTGAAAGCGGTCTCGCTAAAACACCAGGTGATTGTGTCCACGCAGTCGGTTGAACTGGTTAACGAGTTTGAGGCTGATGATCTGGTGATTGTTAATCGCCACCAGGGTGAAACTGTTTTTGAACGGACAAGTGGGGAGAAGCTCAAAAGCTGGCTGGAAGATTACCCTCTTGGGGAGGTCTGGAAGAAGAATTTGCTGGGAGGGAGGCCGTCAAAATGATTCGTCTGAACATCGTTGTAGAGGGTCAGACGGAAGAAGCTTTTGTGAATGAAGTCTTACAGGAGCATCTTCAACGGTCAGGTATCTATGCAACAGCTATTTTACTTCGAACCAGTAAAACCGGGCGTGGCGGTGTCACAACATCTGAAGGCCCGGTGCCCGCATTTTGCAAAATGGCTTGAAAAGCTGAAACAATTACAGCCAATGGCCCTCTGATTTTACTCAGACGACATTGACTGATCAGAGTACTTTTTCCAACGCCTGAAGATGCTTTTTCTTTTTGCTGAATGTTTCTCTGATCAGGCAGATGCGATGCTCAAAATCAGCCAGACGGTTTTTTGACTGGGCGACCTGTTTCAGGCTTCTGGCTTTTTCCCTGATTTCATCATAAACCGAGTAGCTGCCCCGTTTCTCAAACAGTTCTTCGAGCCTGTTCCAGTAAGCAGGCTCTCTGGCGGCGACTTCCTCGATCTGTTTTTCAAGTGCCTTTTGCTTTTTCAGACGCTCGGCTTCAACCATTTTCTGACGGATGGCTTTGGCATCATGTTTGAGGTCGGTAACCGTTCGGGGTTGAGACGGTTCAGAAGCAAGAGAGTCATTGTGGCTTTGTACAATCGTCGCAATTTGTTTTGTTCGTACGACACCGGTTTCGTCCAGCAACAGTTCTCTGAGGGTATTTTGGCACTGCTCAGCAGTTTGGTGAGCCAGCCACTCACTGACCAGCTCTCCAAGTTCTGGTGTATCCGTATCAGTGGTGCCACGGGCAGCCGCTTCAACGATATGTGCAGGTAGTTTCAGGAATTCACACAAAGCACTCTGGCTGGATGTCAGTTGGCCAAGCCCGGCGGGGACGGAAGGCTCAAGAAGATTTACGGGCAGGGCATCAATACGATCCAGATGTTCGACTTCTGCCAGCCACGCCAGATATAAACTGCGATAGTCGCCTTTAATCAGCTCGTTACGAATGGACAGCAACCTGCCCATCCAGCCTTCACCGTCTACCCAACCATCATCGTCATAACCATTTTCGTTGGAATAGGTAAACTCCAGCAGCCAGTGATTCTTTTTAGATTTAACAGCACATTGGTAGCCGTCACCGGGGAAGTAAGGATTCAGAAAATCGGCACTGAAACACTCTTTAGGCAGTTTGATGATGAATCGCTGAAAGGCAAAGTTGGAGACGTAAACAAAGGCATCAAAATAATCCAGCAGCATCCGTTCCGGTTCTGCCTTCAGGTCTCCGTAGCTATAGGTGTTGCAGAAACGGGTGGATGAAATATCCGCACGGGTAGAAATGCTGCGGAGCTGATCCATTTCATCGTGGGAGAGCTGTCTGTCGACAGTCACAAATTCGTAGTACTGGTATTCACTCATACAAAATGCCTGAACAGTTTCCAATGGGAAGTGACATTATAAGCTTTGAAGGCGAGCCTGAAGGTTGGTCACCCGACGGGTAGATTTTACGGTTCGGGCAGCCATGCCCACTGCTTTGGCTTGCCCCAGTAACACCACAAGCTGCTTGCCACGGGTAACGCCAGTATAGAGCAGGTTTCTTTCCAGTAGCGTGTAATGTTGCATCGCCATGGGAATCACGACACAGGGGTATTCCGACCCCTGACTTTTATGGATGGTGGTGGCGTAGGCGAGGGAAACTTCATCCAGTTCATTGACCTGGTACAGCACTTCCCGCCCGTCAAAGCTGATCATCAACTCGCCTTCTTCTATGTCGATGCTGCTTACCCGACCAATGTCGCCGTTAAACACCTCTTTATCGTAGTTATTTACGGTTTGAATCACCTTGTCGCCGGGGGCATAAGTCCAGCCGTAGCGGGTGACTTTCGGATGAGCATCGGGATTAAGGGCTTCCTGCAGGGCAATGTTCAGGCTGCGGGCTCCCAGACCGCCACGGTTCATTGGCGCTAATACCTGAATATCATTGACCGGATCAAAACCGAACTTCTGGGGCAGACGACGGGTGACCACCGCCATAAGCTTCTGGAACAGTTCTTCGGGTTCATTGCCGGTCAGATAATAGAAGTCAGTGTCTTCATTTTTTTTAGCAGGCTTTGGCGGCTGGCCTCTGTTGATGGCATGGGCTCCCGTAATGATTTTGGACGTTGCCGCCTGCCGGAAGATTTCAGTCAGTCTGGCCACAGGCACTTTGCCGGATTCAATCAGGTCACGCAGTACAGAGCCGGGACCTACAGAAGGCAGCTGATCGACATCGCCCACCAGTAAGACAGCACTGTTATCAGGCACCGCACGCAACAGCTGGTTCATCAGCACCACATCCACCATGGAGCATTCGTCGACGATCAGCAGATCGGTTTCCAGCGGGTTATCGGCGTTACGCTTGAAATCAAAGGCAGACGGGTCAAAGTCCAGAAGACGATGAATGGTGGTGGCTTCCTGGCCGGTAGACTCTGACAGACGTTTCGCTGCCCTTCCGGTAGGGGCGCACAGCGTTACGCGGGCGCGCTTTGCCTGAATGATTTTCAGGATACTGTTGACAGTCGTCGTTTTACCAACACCCGGCCCACCGGTAATAATACAGACTTTGCTGCGAACCGCCTGTTCCACAGCCGTCTTTTGTGAACCGGACAGTCCAATGTTGTTTTTTGCTTCCACCCAGGGAATGGCTTTTTCCAGGTCAATGCCAGCCCAGAACGATTGACCGGCCAGCAAACGATTGATGTGGTTGGCAACGCCCTGTTCTGCCCGGTGCAGTGGTGCCAGGAACAGGCAGGGCTGCTCGTTGATGGTTTCAGGGGTTAAACGCTCTTCGTTTATTTCACACTGAATGGCTTCACGGATCGTATTCTCAGGAATGTCCAGCAGTTGTATCGCATCACTGACCAGAGCCTGATAAGGCCAGGCGCAATGACCATCGCCGGAGAGTTCCTGCAACACATGCCGTACACCAGCCTGCGCCCGGATCAGGGAGTCTCTGGCAATACCTAACTGCTGTGCCAGCTGGTCAGCGGTTTTAAAACCAATGCCGTGTATATCCAGTGCCAGCCGGTAGGGGTTTTCCCGCACTTTCTCTACGGACTGGTCGCCATATGTTTTATAAATACGAACAGCTCTGGCAGTTCCGACGCCGTGTGATTGCAGAAAGACCATGATTTCTCGAATCACTTTTTGTTCCGACCAGGCGGAGGTAATCTTCTCCCGTCGTTTTTTGCCAATGCCTTCCAACTCCATCAGGCGTTCAGGGTTTTCCTCGATAATATCAAACACCTGTTCGCCAAAGGCTTTCACCAGCCGTTTGGCAAAGTGGGGGCCAATACCCTTAACCATGCCCGAGCCCAGGTACTTCTCTATCCCTTCCAGCGTATTGGGCGTGACGGTTTTAATCTGTTTGACCTTGAACTGCACGCCGTGCTTGTGGTCGTTAAACCAGACGCCGGACGTATCCACAAACTCGCCAGGGGTAACTGATGGCGTATTGCCTGTCATTGTCACCAGCTCTCTCTGACCTTTGCACTTTACCCGAATAACAAAAAAACCGGACGCTTCACTATGGAAGGTGACTCGTTCTACAGAACCCTGCAGATGCACTATAGGCTGATGATCAGTCTGAGGGTGTTGTCGGATAGCTGAGGGTTCAGAGTGCTGCATAAAAAGGTTTGCTATAGTAATCGGGCTTCTAAAACTGGATACTAGCAAACCTTTTATAATCAAACGACATTTGCCTGCTGTTAGAGGGTGATAATGAACTATCGGGATATTCTTGAGACATTAAGTAATGCGTCTGCCTTTGACCTGTATCGACTGTCCTGTGCCATTGACCGGGAGATGGAGCGACCAGAGCATATTGTGGCTGTTCAAAGGCAGATCAGACTGGGCCAGGTAATTCGGTACTTCGATGGTACAGAAAACCGAGAATGTGAAGCCAGGGTGACTAAGTTCGGTCGCTCTCTTCTTCATGTTGAGCGAATTGACGATGGTCGTAGGTGGCGTATTCCTTATTATATGGTCAACCTTGGCGGGGTTGATGTATCCGTGAGCCAGCCGGGTAACGACAAGCCAATTACCGCTAATGACCTTTCCATCGGGCAGCAAATTGGTTTTTATGACAAGGAAAATCAGGAGCGATCCGGTGTTATTGAACGCATTAACCAGAAGTCTGTGTCAATCAGGACGGAAACAGGACGCTGGCGTGTGGCTTACTGTTACCTGTTTCCAGTGATTGAGGGCGATACCTTTGACGGTGCAGACCTTATCTCTGTGGCGGATAATGACACGGCATAACCACAAGGCTGAGTATTCAAGGTGACAGAGGCTACAGTGATTCTTATGCTGACAGCAGGTTTATAAGGAAAACCTATACTGGTTCGACTATATCTATGGGCATGAGAATTATCCTGAGTAGCCACCTGCATGACTTTGATCAATAGCAACCGGCAGTTACGCCATGAATGGCTGATTCGTGCCGAAAATGAACTGGGTATTATGGATAAGGAAACGGTTCGTAAACGGATAACTGCCGCTATTCCCCGCAATCGGTTTTGTTACTCCTACAGCGAAGCCCGTACCTATTTTGCTGATGTGGAACATTCTCTTGAGTTGTTGGCTGAATCCATCGACCATCTGTTACCGACAGACCAGATAGAGTTACTGGAATACGCACTTGAGCGCATTGTGAACACTCAGGACTCTGTCGATGATTCCGGCGGTTTCCGCCATGAATCTATCAACCTGATTCGGCAGTTATACCTTGATGCGTTTGAAGCTCTGGACTGGTCTGATGGAGAAAAGGCTGGTCACCTTATCAAGCTGATGATCAATAATGATTACAACCTTTATGGTGATATTCCTGAAGACTATATCAAGGTTGTAAGCCCTCGTTGTATCGAGGTGTTTCATGAGAAAGTCCAGTCCCGATGGGATCAGCTCCCGCCACTGGAAACAGAGGACCGGGTTGAATCAGGGCGCGTTTTTTAATCTTTTCCTGAACTCAGGTTGACCAACCCCTGAAAGAGTTTGGCGGCATGCTCGAAGCCAATCGCCTTGTCGATAGGTACCCACTACTTCATACGCTGCCAGCTCGGGGCGACTGGCTCTGAGCTCCCTTCCTTTAACTATTACAGTGAGGTTTGTCTTAATCTAGATAGTTTTCATCCAGCATTGGATCGCTTTCAATCACCTGTTTGCCGACACGGGCGAATCGTTCAGCTTTCTCTTTGACGAGTCTGTCCAGATAAAGATACTGGCTGACATGCTCTTTGGTGGGTTCATCAATTGCCCTGTCCAGGTAGTCTCCTATGTTTTTTCTGATCCATCTGGTGGAGAGAGGCACTGGTAATATCGGAGACGGTGCAATAGTTTTATCCAGTGTCTGGTCAAACAAAGGCTGGAGTTCTTCTGACAGATTCAACTGCTCATTCACTTGCTCCGCCAGTTTTTGCTGTTGGTGAAGAATGGTTCCGGAGCCTACCTGGTTACGGCACAGCCTGATGGACTTTGGATGAGTTGCTCTGGCTCTTGGCTCTTGTGCGTCACTGACGGGAAGTTTGGGGTCATCCTGACGTGGATGTAACCAGTGGTTGAGAATGGATAAAGCCTGTGAGGCGGTCATGACTAAAGTCCGAAAATCGAGTTAATAATGGTAGGTGTGACCTGTAAGCCTACCGCCGCCCCGACTCCTGTAGCAAAGCCAATCAGGGAGTTACGAGCCATGCCGTAAGCCAGCCCGATCAATACAAAAACGATGGATAAGGTTCTGCCTAGATCGCCTTTAATCCACCCGACCAGTCTTGCATAGATTTCAGCGAAATCAGTGGAGCCTGTAGGTACCACAGGATCAGCCGCCTGAAGTTCGGACGGTAACAACGAAAGGATGACCAGTGTCGCCAGTGACAACATCCAGTGCTGTTGTTTAATGGTGAAGTTTTGCAGGTCAGTGAGAGGAAGGGAGTTCATGGGTGTTCTCCGGTTTGTAACTATTCAGCCCAGTCATGCTCCCATGCAATTTGAAAACATAATCTCAGCCTGAAAACCCATATATCGGGCAGACTAAAAAATCAGTACTAACCTTACCTTTTCTGAGGAGTTAACTCCAAAACCGATCTGGACAAATTTGAAACAGTTCTATAAGGAAGTCAGTAATGGCAGTAAACAAACACTCCATATCTCCATGTCTTGCAATATTCTGGCTACTCCTCATGAGTATTTTTTCGTTGAGCGTTTACGCAGAAAAAAATAAAGCCCCCAAAAAGAAACATTTTTACAAAGTGGTGGACATAGAAACGAATGAATCATTTATTTTTCATCTGAACTCTTTTGCAAGAGTCAATGCAGAGCTGTTGACAAGCTCTATATTCAGTATCAATGAAATTCCCCTGAATGAAGCTGCCAGAACCTCCCGGCCTGTTTATAGTATTCGTGTGAATAAAACGTCATTCTGGCCCGATACTCCCTCCCAAATAGCCGATGATGAAGAACATGAGTTTTTATTTTCCCAGATTGAAGCGATCAACCGCCTGAACCAAAGCAGTCTTTACCGGCAGCACTTTAATACAGATTTTACATCGGACAATCCAACCATTATCACTCTTCTGTTACCCAGAGAAATAAACAGGCTGAGGATTGATTCATTACTGTCCCTTATTCGAAACCAAATCGAATACTTTATGGCTGAGGGAAGAATTACAAGCTGGTCTTTTCAGGGGGTTTCAAGCGATGAGCACAGAGGCATCTATTTAAGCATTGGTTTTACAACCAATGCTGGCAGCGTAAGGGGCACAGCCGACAACGTAAGGCACGCAGCCGGCAGCGCAGAGGATGCAGTTATTGCTGTCACCCTGAGCGATGACTGGGATCAAATGATTGAGCAAGAGATCCGTAATAGTGATGGTATGAACGATATGCTCAGTGATTGGCAGGAACAGCAGACACAAACTGAATCAGCCGAAGACCCTGATTATACACCCATTGAAACGATCGCAGAAGAAAATGACTCGGGGAGGGCAGAGTCACAGTCGTTGGCGAATACCAGTGAGGAGACATTGACTGATGCAGGCAATGGCATGCAGCTCCATACCTATCTTCAGAATCTGTTAAGAAATAATAATCTTGCTGAAATATCCCATGTGCCTGATGTAGATGACGACAAGTTCGTGAGTGAGTTTCGTTTAAGTCTCGTTTTCTTATTTCGCCGGGGCAATGATGAGGGCAGTACGAGGATGATACCATCTGACAATGTCTTCATAGAACGTATTCAGAGTTTTGCTGCAGGCATTAAGCAAGAGCACGCTTCATCAAATTTCAGAGTGATTCTTTCTCATATTACTTCGAGGGAGGACGTCGTTGCCGTTTATTACCATTTTACCCAGAAACTGGGGCCTTCACAGGCTCGCTTTCACCGTATAAATCACGTTAAATTGACGCACGACAAACACCATAACCTCTGGGGAGCAGATGTTGCATGCCCGCTGTATTCTGCAGAGTCAGTACCCGTTGCGCGACCAGTTGAGGAGCAGGCGGGTTACCTGAGACGTTTATTTTCGGCAATTGCCCAATGCCTGGGCAGGAGAAATGAGCGGCAGGAATCGCCATTAGATCTTGAACTCAAGCCCGGAGTGCAAAACGTGATCATGATGAGTGGTAACCCTGACAAGTTTTAAACAGCAGGTTGGGACAGGCGACAAGTAACGTCGAGTGCCCCAACAAAAAGTGTTCCTTAATGATTCTTAGGTGCAATGGTCAGAGCTTCGTTAAGAGCCTTTTTTTCCGGTAGTACCAGATTGGCAATAACCGCAACAATAGCACCCGGGGCAACACCACTGTCACCAGCTTTGGTAGCCCGTTAACAATTTCGCTGCTACCTCCTTAGGAATAGTCCCGAAATAACTTCCAGATTTCATCCAGCGGTAGGAATAGCTCTATAGTTCCATTTTGGTAAGAGCTTATCGAACTGAATGGTCATGTTTTTCTTGAAATCAGCCGCATACTTCCGGCCAGTCTCGAAGACTTTGTCGATAATCCTGACTGTCACTGCAAGACCTGTGGTTGTCTCTGTTTTGCTCATGTAGTGTGCTGCTGTTTCGATGCTTTCCAGTGGTGCCCCCTTGCAGGCGCGCGTTATACCAATCCCTTTTTCAGAATATGAGCTAAACTGAGTATAAATTTTATTGCCTACTATCTACTATTACTCGATGCTGCAGTTTTTACTTAAACAACACGCTCCATGCGCCCCAATGCTAAGCTGCGTCCAACAATTCAAATTTCTGAGCATGAGCTTTCAATGTGTCCGTTGCTTCCTGTCTTCCCAGGTCTCTACCAGCCATATGTCTACTCGACTCTCGTTTAGGCAGAGTGTCTTCCAACGCTAATGTAAGAGCCTGTAGCTCATTATCCGGATCATCCGACTCCACCACCGCTTTTACCGTGTTAAGCAATGCTTCCGCGTTGAGGCGCTCGATCAGACAACCAACGGGCATCCCGGGCTGTTTGTTTTTTAGCAGGACGAATTGCTCAGGGTGCAGCAATAGCATATGTTCGCACAGCAGACTCAGAATCACGCCACGCTGCGATCCATCAGCACCTTGCTGCTTGCTCAATCTGTTCCAGCCGCAGTGGGCTTTCCAGTCCTGAATAAAAACCTCGACCAACCACCTCAAGGTGTAAAGCCTGACTATATCGGTATGTCGCCATGACATATCTGAAGCCACCAGGTAACGATAATCTTCCTCACCTTCATACTTCAGGGCAATAACAAAACGCCTTTTCCCATGAGCCTTAACATACAATCGAGCTGCTTGAATGGTGACTTGCTCTTCTTTGCCACCTCGGATCATAAGTTGGGCCTGAACTCCCTTTTGACGTGCAAAATAAGTTTTCAGGGCAGCTTCTGAATGACCTCTGTTAGACACTTTCTGGTTGGAGCGTAACTGGCTGATAACCTGGGCTCCGCCGGTTATCGCAGCTGCCTTATCCATGAAGTCTCCTGTGCCATACAATGCGTCAGCGAGTACACCTCTGATTGCGATTTCCGGGAACGCATCAACAAATTCTTGCAGCATATCCAGTGTCAACGACTGCATGGTGGGATAGCGAACATGGTCTGGTTCGGGGCGCGCAGGTCGCTCTTTGTTCTGAACACCTTGTTTCCTGAGCGACTTGTCTTTCTTCCTCCACGCCGACAATGCAGGGTCGGGTACATAGAAACGGAACCCTACCGGGAAGGTGGCTATTTCAGTGACAAGCACCATGAAGACCAGCTCCTGTCCGTTAAAGTAGCCGCCCGTTGATTTATCTTTTACCTTGTGAGCACCGTCTATTTTGGAGGTTCGCTTGGTACGCTTCTTCCCTGTGTCGTCAGCTGCAAGGGTTCCGTTTTTTATCCCATAGCTTAAGAGTATGTTTCTGACGCTGGCCTGTAACAGTTTATGCCATGCTATCTCAGCCTTATAAAACATCCAGCACAGGCGGGTTGTTTTGAACTTGCCCAAACTTCTGCGTTCAAAAGCGGCCCAGTTAATGGCTTTGGTTACGACAATGCCCATGATAAAAACACCCAGTGTCACCTTCTGGCTTTTACTCAGCTGTGCAGACGAACTGATGGATTTGAGTGAGTTATTTAGAGCATCCAGAAAGGCGGTGACAGCAGGTAATGGGCGAATTAGCACAAACGACACTTGACGGTAATTGAGTTCCTGTGCGATCTTACCTTCCAGCCTGCTGCTGTGGCTATGACGGAATCTCGCAAGGCCTGATTTCGGAGCCGCAGTGGTAGTCTACTTCTTTTTTTCCTCCCCCGTGACACTCCCCTTCGAATCACTTAAAAACTGCAGCATCGAGTATTAAGATGTCTTGTTCTCCCAATTTATCCGAAGCCTTCTTTAAAGAAGATTTCCAAAACCAAGCACGACATGCCTTAGATAACAGGGAGTGTATTCGGCTGCTTGGTTTGCGGCTCTTACAAAAAGGTCTACCAGAAACAGAAGTTGCAGATTTACTCGATGTCCACCCTCAAGCAGTATACAAATGGTTATGCCGTTATAAAGAAGGAGGAGCAGAGTCTCTTAAGGATAGAGGCGGTCGTGGCAGAAAAAATATATTAACTGATGAACAAGAACAGCGATTTAAAAGTGCCGTTCTTGAACTTCAGGAACAACGTGAAGGGGGAAGAGTTGTTGGAAGAGATATCAAAGAAATGTTAAGCAAGGAATTTGGCATAGACTGTGTCAACTCAACAGTTTATAGATTACTTCATAAAGTTGGCCTTTCATGGTTCTCCGGTCGAACACGTCACCCTGAGAGTGATCCAGAAGCACAGGAAGCGTTTAAAAAAAATTCAAAGATGAGGTACAGCAAAGGATACCGGAAAGTGTAGATCTAAAAAATGTTGATGTTTGGTTTCAAGACGAAGGACGCTTTGGTCAACAAAACACTATCAGCAGAATTTGGGCTCCTAAAGGAAGTCGACCAGGATTAATTCGGCAACGCCAATTCAAATATGCTTATATGTTTGGAGCCGTCTGCCCAGAACGAGATAAAGCTATTGCCTTAATACTTCCGATGGCTAATACAGAATCAATGGCTCTTCTTTTAAATGAGATTTCTAAAGTAACACCTGAAGGACAGTATGCGGCAGTGGTGATAGATAATGCTGGATATCATCACGCAAATGATCTTCCCGAATATGACAACCTGGTGCTAATTCCATTACCTCCTTATTCACCAGAGCTGAATAGTTCAGAACAACTTTGGGAGTGGTTGAGAGAACATGATTTATCCAATAGGTCTTTCAAAAATTATGATGCCATCGTTGATGCACTCTGCGATGGATGGAAAAAGCTTACTTCTGAAGTTGGCCGTTTAAAAAGTTTATGTTCCAGAAGCTGGGCTACTTTATCATAATTTAAAAACGGAATTGGTATTACATGGGGAAATAAGCGATGCTCTATAGGGTTATATTTGGAGCAGTATGGTGGATAGTGCGCTATCCGGATTTTCAGACCCAGACGATTCGACAGTGCTTGCAAATCTTCCTTGAAAATATATGTCAACGCACTGTTGCTGCCTCCGCCATCACATAAAATAAGCAACTCGTTATGATTTGGATAGTCGCACCGACCCTGCTCATTCCACCAGAGTTCAATGCTTTCGCATGCAAATTCAGTCGTATCATGGCTGGCGTTAAGATGCAGGGTCGCGGTGTTTTTGCTCAGGTCGTAAATTCCATGAGGAATGACCTTGCCATCGCTGGCACTGGGGAAATCATGGTCATTAACGATAACCGGTTCTGCAGAATCAACAACGCCTTCACGATAAAAATTACCCAGCAACTCTTTCTTTTTGGTGTCGATACTGATCACTGGCTTGCCTGCGTCAAGATACTCTTTTCGCAACTGGGCAATTTTTTCAAATTGGGCATTGCGATCGGCATTTTGCCCCATGGTTTGTTTTTTCTGTGGTTTACGACGACGGTAGCCACTCTCATGAAGCAGGCGGGAAACGATGTTTTTACTGGCAGGCGTGCCAAGCTCCGTGAGTTTTCTGGATATCGTTCGACGGGAAAGGTTAGTCCATTTCACCCCTTGTCGCATCGGGTCTCCAGCAGTGTGGTTGTGCAAAACCAAGCGAAAGTTATCAACAACCTTTGGGGTTTTCTCTATCAGGCCTTTTCTTCCACCCCTTTTTTTCTCTGCCGGGTAGAGTTCATTTGCTCTTCTGATTCCAGCTCAGCAATGCCGCGGCTGATGGTTTTCGGGTCACAGTTCAATAACTTTGATATGAATGCAGTACCACCATGTCCAAGCTTAACAGCCTCAACAGCAGCGTAGCGCCTGCGATCACGCTCACCGAGTGTGTTGTAAAAACGAATCATCTGGATGGCGACGGCTGGAGAATAATGGTTCAAGATAACTTCCTACACTTCTTACTGCTGAGGCTATTATCCCTAATCTATGGCCTCAGGGGAAATCCGGAAGTTATTCTGGTTGCGACAGGCTAAGCCTGAGAATGTGGGAGGCTCCATGAGTTGAAATCATTCGTTGAAATCCAGCAGGTTCGACTCCTGCCCGGTAAAGACTAACCATCAGCCGGAAGCGAGTATTGCATAGTCAGTGGTAACGCTGGCTGTGAAGCGTATACAGCGGGTACTAAAGCCGTGGGATTGAGTCTCGAAATAATTGCATCGTTGGTGGGCTTCATTCTCTGGAAGATGGAGTCAGCACTGGACTGCCGGTAAGGTGAGGCAAATCCAGCCCGACCGGGATCCGAGGCTAGGGCATAGGTACAGGATGGATTTCTCAGGAACCTGCGAGGTCCAGTATTGACCTGAGTAAGACAGCCATTGGTTCTATGGCTGAAAAGAACCCGGTCGTCAGGTTATGCTTCAGACCCGGCGGAGCGAATATGAAGCAACTCTCAGGAGTCCGGAAGCGAATTCATAAGTGACCGGGTAGTAGGTACTGGAAGTCTTAGTGTCCCATAGTACTGATGACAACGGGGAACTCCGCTCAGGAGGACCCGGACGAGGAAAGGGGGCACCGTAGTTATTGACCCGTCTGTGGGAAACACATGAGGTGCACAGAAACTGATGTTTGTGTCAACGAAACAGAGACGGATAGCCATACTGGCCAGAGACAACCCGGCCATGGTATTCACTTCTCTCAATCACCATATGGATTACAACTGG